>NZ_CP061292.1:1276848-1915272 GCF_018687475.1 Polynucleobacter sp. MWH-UH24A | reverse complement strand
GTCAGGAGTGGGGGGATTTCTAGTTTACTCATATGAAATTCAGGAGTTGATTGTAGCGAGGGATAAAAGTTATCCACAAGTAAAAATACAGGGGATAAGCTGTGGATAAGTTGTGCGTAAAGGGCGCTTTTTTATTTAAATCAATCGTTTGTAATAGTAGGTAAAAATAATTAGGCAAAACCCGGATATAAAGTTGACGCTATTCAAACAAATAGAGAAAATAGAGGGTTTTCTTAGGAACAATCATGAAAAGAACATATCAACCATCTGTAACGCGTCGTAAAAGAACCCATGGATTTCGGGTTCGCATGAAAACTAAAGGCGGCCGCGCGGTGCTCAATGCGCGTCGCTCCAAAGGTCGCAAAAGACTCGCAGTGTAATGAATTGAAATCGGCACGAATTCAGGCCCTTTTGCGAACCAGGTCAATTAGCAGTGAAGCCTGGGCTGTTTATGCCGATTCAAAAGAGCGGGGCAATCTTGACCTTGGACTTGCGATCGCCAAAAAGCTTGCAAAGCGCGCCGTTGACCGAAATCGACTTAAGCGCGCTGCACGTGAATTAGCCCGTAAAGGAACGCTCGGTAATTTCTCAGAGCTTGTCGTCCGACTAAAACAGCCTGTGGGCCGATCTACGCACGGAAGACTTCGAAATTTTGAATATCAACAATTAAAAGCCCAACTACAGGGCCTGATTTCATGAACCGATTGTTGAGTTATTTGGTAAGGGCCTATCAGCTCATTTTGTCCCCATATGTTGGCGGGCAGTGTCGATACTTGCCGAGCTGTTCAGACTATGCCTGCGAATGCCTAAAGAAACACTCCACTCTGAAAAGCATCGGTAAAATCAGCTGGCGAATTTTGCGGTGCAATCCCTGGTCAGCCGGTGGCTACGACCCGGTTGATCCAGAGCAAAACAAACAAAAATTAATCCACACAAATTTTTAACTATGGACATTAAGCGAACACTCCTTTGGGCGGTACTAACGATTTCGGGCTTGATGCTCTATAACAATTGGTTAATCTATGATGGTCGACAAGCGCTCTTTGGGCCCACGCCACTAACCCCTACAAGCCAAACTCCAAGCCCATCTAAAACATCTGAAACCTTACCATCCCCAGCGAGCACATCACAGGCTCCATCAGCTACCCCAGGTCAGCCACAAAAATCGACCGACCTTCCTAAGCCAGAGAGTCTGCCCGCTCCCCAGCGAGCTTCAGCATTTAATGCATCCAACTTGGCCTCTGGGGAAAAACATACCATTAAAAACGATGTCTTAGAACTCGAGATTAATGCAACGGGCGCAAGCGTTATTAGTGCAAAACTGTTAAAACAATTAACGCCCGATCAAAAACCGATTGCGTTGTTGCAAATCACCCCACAAAACCAATATTTTGTCCGATCAGGCCTGATTTCAGCGAGCAACACCGAGCTACCCAACCACACAGTTTCGTTTGCAATAGGCAAAAATGGGCGCACCGACAATAAAACGTTTGTGACGTTTGTGAATGAGCGCGGCGGCGTCCGCTTGGAAAAAACCTATTACTTAACTGATGGCAGCTATGTGGTTGAAGTCGAACACCGCATTACACAGCTTAGCGGTCAGGCCAACCCTGGCGGCTTAGTTCTTTATAACGAAATCGTACGCGATAGTTCCGCAGTGAGTGATAGTGAGTTCTATAGTACTTTCACAGGACCGGCCTTATATACCGACAAAGAAAAATTCATCAAAATTAATTTTTCCGATATTGAAAAAAACAAAGTTGATATTCCTAAACAAATACCTGCGGGCGAGCCTGGCTGGGTTGCGATGGTGCAACATTATTTTGCAAGCGCATGGATACCAAGCGACAAATCAGCCCGAGATGTTTATGTCGGCAAGGTAGAACAAAATCTGTTTCGAATTGGTTTACAAATTCCTGTTGCTGCAATTCCAGCAGGATCGAGTCATATTGAGAGCACCCGTCTATTTATTGGCCCACAAGAGGAAACTCTTTTAGAAAAAATTGCCCCCGGCTTTGATCTAATTAAAGACTACGGCTACCTTACAGTAATTGCCAAACCAATTTTTTGGCTCTTAGAACAAATTCACTCTTACGTCGCAAATTGGGGTTGGGCAATTGTAATTTTGACATTCATCATTAAATTAATTTTCTTCCCGCTTTCAGCCGCAAGCTATAAGTCGATGGCGCGCATGAAAGAAGTGCAACCGCGATTAATGAACCTCCGCGAGCAGTTCAAAGGTGATCCGCAGAAATTAAATCGCGCGATGATGGACCTTTACAAGCAAGAAAAAATTAATCCACTGGGTGGATGCTTGCCAGTGGTTGTACAGATCCCTGTTTTTATTGCACTGTATTGGGTCTTGCTTTCATCCGTTGAAATGCGAAATGCACCATGGATTCTTTGGATTAAGGATCTTTCGGTGCCAGACCCTTACTTTATTTTGCCAATCATTATGGCGGTATCAATGTTTGTACAAACCCGCTTAAATCCAACACCGCCGGACCCACTTCAAGCAAAAATCATGCTGTGGATGCCGATCATCTTTTCCGTCATGTTCTTTTTCTTCCCGGCGGGACTGGTGCTGTACTGGGTAGTTAATAACATTTTGTCAATTGCCCAACAATGGCAAATTAATCAAATGTTCATAAAACGACCACCCAATTAAGCGATGAAGGATCGGGGTTGAATGAATAAAAATCCCATTGCTGCAATAGCAACCCCTCGGGGCGCTGGAGGCGTTGGGATTATTCGTGTTTCAGGACCAGATCTTATTGGGCTTGCGAAGACGCTTCTTGGCGCGGAACCTAGGCCTCGGTTCGCACATTTCTTGGTTTTAAAAGATGCATACCAAGAGCAAATAGATCAAGTATTGTTGTTGTTCTTTAAGTCGCCCGCCTCATTCACTGGCGAGGATATCATTGAGCTTCATTGCCACGGCGGACCGCGCGTTACGCAATTGGTTTTAAATCGAGTCATGGAGCTTGGGTCCTCAGATGGGGTCGTTCTTGCCGGACCGGGCGAATTTTCATTAAGAGCATTTTTAAATGGCAAGATTGATTTGGTTCAGGCGGAAGCCATTGCAGACCTTATTAATGCACAAAGCGACGCGTCTTTACGGGGCGCAACGCTATCCTTGCAGGGCCGCTTCTCTGAACAAATTAATCGGCTGATCGATGAGATTACTCAGTTACGGATTTTGGTCGAGTCAACTCTTGATTTTCCTGAGGAGGAAATTGAGTTTATAGAGTCTGCGAATGCAAAGCAGCGCCTCGAAAAAATCATGAATGATTTAGATCAAATTATTAAAATTTCGAGTCAAGGAAAAATTTTGCGCGATGGCATCCGCCTTGCGCTGGTTGGCCCACCAAATGTGGGCAAGAGCTCATTATTAAATACCTTGGTTGGAGAAGAGCGGGCAATCGTTACCCCAATTGCAGGTACGACGCGTGATCGAATTATTGAAAATATTTCAATCGACGGAATACCCGTGCATCTAATTGATACGGCGGGTATTCGTGACTCTCAGGACGTTGTGGAGCAGATTGGTGTGGCCCAAACCTGGGATGAAATTACTAAGGCTGACATTATTTTGCTGATGCACGATGTCACAAAAGCGCCCGATGTAAATTTTGAAGACATAGAAACAAAGGTGAGGGCTTGCGCCCATTCGGGCGCCCATATTCTTACTGTGATGAATAAACTCGATTTGCTGGAGCGCCAGCAAACAGGTCAGATAAACGATGTTGCTATAACGAAGCAAATTTATATTTCAGCAAAAACAGGAGAGGGCATTGATCAACTCAAGGAAACCATCTTACGTTTTGCCGGATGGGAGGGAAATGCAGAGGGTGGCATTTACACCGCGCGCACTCGGCACCTGCAAGCTATTTTGGTTGCAAAAGACCATTTGCAAAAAGCGATGACACATGGCTTTGGAGGTAATCGCGTTTTAGAGCTGTTTGCTGAAGAGCTCCATTGCGCCCAAAATTATTTGGGCGAAATTACTGGAAAATTATTGCCCGATGATCTGTTGGGCAAGATATTTAGTGAGTTCTGTATTGGCAAATAAGCGCTTAATTTAGTGTTACACAAATGTTAAAATTATCATAAATTTTGTTCTCGTATAAAAAAATCTTGTTAAAAATTAAACGGTTACGTTTGAGGGTCTCATGAATAAACCAGCCAGTCCTGCCACAGTGAATTTAAATGTGCCAGCGTATGTAAAAAACAAAAAATTGATTCAATGGGTTGAAGAGGTTGCTTCATTAACGCAGCCCGATCAGATTCATTGGTGCGATGGTTCCCAGTCTGAATACGACGCACTGTGCGAACTGTTAGTTAAGGCCGGCAGCCTTAAGAAGTTAAACCCGCAAAAACGGAAGAATTCATTTTTAGCGATCTCGGACCCAATGGACGTTGCGCGTGTCGAGGATAGAACCTTTATTTGTTCAGCCCACCAAGAGGATGCAGGCCCAACCAATAATTGGGTGGAACCAAACGAAATGCGTGCAACCTTAACACCCCTGTTTGAGGGATGCATGCGGGGACGCACGATGTATGTTGTGCCATTTTCCATGGGACCACTTGGGTCTCCAATTGCCCATATTGGTGTTGAGTTATCCGATAGCCCGTATGTAGCAATTAATATGCGCATCATGACCCGCATGGGCAAAGCCGTGTTTGAGCTTTTGGGGACCGATGGCGAATTTGTTCACTGTGTTCATTCGGTTGGTAAGCCGTTGGCCCCAGGAGAAAAAGATGTGGTTTGGCCCAATAATCCAACGAAATACATTGTTCACTATCCTGAAACACGCGAGATTTGGTCGTTTGGTTCGGGCTATGGCGGCAATGCCCTCTTAGGAAAAAAATGTTTCGCTTTACGAATCGCCTCAACCATGGGGCGCGAACAGGGTTGGCTTGCGGAACATATGTTGATTTTGGGAGTCACCTCCCCCGAAGGAAAAAAATACCATGTGGCAGCTGCTTTTCCATCGGCCTGCGGTAAAACCAATTTTTCAATGATGATTCCACCGCGTGGTTTTGAGGGTTGGAAAGTAACAACGGTTGGCGATGACATTGCTTGGATAAAGCCACGCAAAGATCCTAAAACCGGTCAAGTGCGTCTTTACGCAATTAATCCAGAGTCGGGCTACTTCGGTGTAGCGCCCGGTACCAATCGAGAGACCAATGCGAATTGCGTCGATTCATTAAACGAAGATGTTATTTTTACCAATGTAGCCCTGACCGATGACGGCGATGTATGGTGGGAGGGTTTAACCGAGACCCCGCCAAATCATTTAATTGATTGGCAGGGTAAGGATTGGACGCCAGAGGACGGTAAGGCCGGTCGCTTAGCAGCGCATCCAAATGCGCGTTTTACAACTGCAGCGACCAATAATCCCGCCGTTGATCCAAACTGGGATAACCCGGAGGGCGTTCCGCTTGATGCGTTTATTTTTGGTGGTCGCCGCTCAAACACAGTTCCTTTGGTTAGTGAAGCTCGAAACTGGACCGAGGGGGTTTATATGGCCGCAACCATGGGTTCAGAGACCACTGCTGCGATTACTGGTAAGGTTGGTGTGGTGCGGCGTGACCCATTTGCCATGATTGCGTTTGCGGGTTACAACATGAGCGATTACTTTCAGCATTGGCTCAATATGGGTAAAAAGCTTGAGGCAGAAGGTGCCATCTTGCCGAAAATTTATTTAGTGAATTGGTTTCGCAAAGACCAAAATGGCAAATTTATTTGGCCAGGCTTTGGCGAGAATATGCGCGTATTGGCTTGGATCTTGGGGCGTACCGAAAACAAAGCGGGAGCAACCGAAACCCCCCTTGGCCTATCGCCAACTCATGCGGACTTCAATTGGAATGGCTTAGCCTTGTCAGCCGAGCAATTTAATCAATCAACTGCAGTACGCGCAGAGGATTGGAAGCAGGAGCTAGATTTACATCAAGAGCTTTTTGATAAATTAGCAAATCGCTTACCAAAAGAACTCTTAGAAATTAAAACCAAGATTGCTAATCGCTTTTAAGCACAAGCAGCTTGCTCTCTAGGCCAGTTGATGTTTTAGTAATTGGTGCTGGCATCGCCGGCACCTCAATTGCAAATCAATATCATCAACTTGGTCTTTCGGTGTCCATTGTCGATGGTGCCTCCGGACCTGGTCTCATAACATCAGCCCACGATGGTGCGATAACGCACCCAGCGCTTGGCCGTACAGCCAGTAGGCTGCATCGTTTAGCCTTGGCTGCTTATCGGATGGCCGAGCTTGACTGTGCTCACACATGGACCCATCGCGGCGTTTTTGCTCTTGCTAAATTAGGCGCTACTTGTGATGCGGGAGAATTACAAAACAAACTCATTCAATTAGGTATTACGGCAGATATTGGGGAGTATCTTTCAGTTGAGCTGGCTCGAGAGCGCTTTGGGATCGAGCGCGCTGGCGTTTGGTTTCCAGGCGCTGGCTCGCTAGATCTCGGTGCGTTATGTAAAAAGCGCCTTCAGTCGTGTAAGGGGCTGCAGACCATTTGGTCTACTAAAGTTGCTCGCCTGGAGTCGCAAAATGATTTCTGGCGGGCCTTAGACAACAATGGAAATTGCATCGCGAAAGCGCAAACTATCATACTTGCAAATGCTTTTGGCGCCCAAGATCTTTTAACCCCATTTGCTCAAAAGCTTTACCTTAAGCCGGTGCGCGGTCAGCTCAGCATATTTGGAATCAAACAGCGATCAAGCTTGCTAGAGCATATCCCCGGAATTAATTTATCGGGGGACGGGTATTGCACGCCACCCGTGTGGAATGCCAAGGCCCAGCTGCATCAGTGGTTGGTGGGGTCAACCTATGAGGAGAATCAAGATTGCTTAGCGCCCCGCGTCGCTAGCGATTTACACAATCAACAGTTGGCTGTTGGCTTGTTAAAACCGCGGACAATCGACCCCGCAGAGCTAGCGGTAGTCGACCGCTTTGTGGGAGTGCGTTGCGTTAGTAAAGACCGACTCCCGATTATTGGAGGGGTTCCGAGCATGCCAAATGTATATGTGGCTACCGCACTTGGCTCGCGAGGGCTGCTATGGTCAACGCTTGCCTCGATCGTTATTCCAGCCCTCTCTCACTCCTCGGATTTTGCTTTAGAGCGACTTGCGCGCTTTGGTTTAGATCCCGAATCAGTTTCGTTTTTATCGCCCGCGCGTTTTTTGGCAGGCGCCTTAGCCTCAAATTCAAAGCCAATTTTTCCTTTCGGATCTAAGGCAAGATAAGCTTTAAAGCCGCGACCCGTTCGGTTGGACTTAAAGTTGGTCAAGAGATCAGTCTTGCCTTCTTTTAATAGCTTTTTAATTTGTTCCGCCGACACCTCTTGTTGTAAGACAACCTTCCCAGTTTTAAAGTCACAGGTTTTAGCGGGGCCTGTATTGTGTTCGCAAACATAGCGCATGCCATCCTCGTAAATGGCGCCAGAGCATTTTGGACACACGCCAAGCGCTTCTCTGCCAGTGAAGTCGACTGTCTCTTCATCCTCCCCACCCGAGTTGCCAAAGTCAAACTCTAGCTTAAAGCCCGCGTTCGGGTAGTCAGCGTCGTCCAGCGGAATTTCAGTAAGACGAATAATTGCAGCAAAGGGCCTACCCATTTTGCTACGAAAGCCTTGTAAGGGCCCAATGGTTTTTTCCTTGAGCAAGGATTCAACTTCTTCGTACTCAAAGGCTCGACCGCCTGGGGTTTTGCTAATTGTGAAGCCGCAGGAGTCGCAGGCAAAGCGCCGATAGTTTTCTTTCACGGACTTACCACAATGAGGGCACGGCGTTTTTAAAGTTGCATAGTCGCCGGGAATTGTGTCGCTATTAAATTCCTTTGCACGCTTTACAATTTTTTGCGTCATTTGTGCAATTTCTTGCATGAAGGTATTGCGATCAAGCTTACCTTCTTCAATAAGCGCTAGTTTGTGCTCCCAAGTCCCGGTTAGGTCGGGCTGGGTGAGTTCCGCCACGTCTAGACCGCGCAAGAGGGTCATTAGTTGAAACGCTTTTGCGGTTGGAATTAACTCGCGGGCTTCTCGAACAATATACTTTTCAGCCAATAAACCTTCGATGATGGCAGCGCGTGTCGCGGGAGTGCCAAGACCTTTTTCAGCCATTGCTTCACGCATTTCGTCATCGTCCACCCATTTCCCCGCGCTTTCCATGGCCGACAATAAGGTTGCTTCGCTGTAACGGGCCGGCGGTTTGGTTTTAAGGGCGACGAGCTCAACGGTTTCGTTTTGGACCGATTCATTTTTTTGGACAGGTACCAGCTCATCATCCGCTTGAGATGATTTTCCATAAACCGTCAGCCACCCCGGCTCGACTAAGACCCGACCCTCGGTTTTAAATTGATGACCAGACACTTCGGTGATGCGAGTCGTGACTCGGTACTCGGCCGCAGGATAAAAAACCGCCAAGAATCGACGAACTACCAGGTCATAAAGTTTTTGTTCGGGCTCGCTTAGGTTCTTGGGCGCCTCGAGTGTGGGGATGATGGCAAAGTGATCGGATATCTTGCTGTTATCAAAAATTCGTTTATTGGGTTTGATCCAAGATTTTTTACCATCACCCTTAAGGATTGCGGTAGAAAATTGGCGATACTCTGGCACATGCTCACCGAGCTGCTCAATGGTTTTGTGGACCGTTTCTAAGTAATCCTCAGGTAGGGCGCGCGCATCCGTTCTTGGATAGGTAAGTACCTTGTGACGCTCATATAAGGCTTGAGCAAGGCCCAAGGTATTTTTGGCAGAGAAACCGAATCGGGCATTTGCTTCGCGCTGCAAACTGGTGAGGTCAAAAAGTTGGGGCGCTAACTGGGTTGCCGGCTTTGATTCTTCGGACACAGACCCCTTTTTCCCACGGCAGGCTGCAACAATGCTCTTAGCCGCCGCTTCGCTCCAGAGGCGGTTTTCTCGCGCATCAGGATCCGCAGGATCTTTTTTAAAATCAGGGTTGATCCAACGGCCTTCATAAATTCCGGCGGCAGCAATAAACTCCGCTCGAACTTCCCAGTAGTCCTTGGATACAAATTTACGAATTTGTTCCTCACGCTGGACAACAATGGATAAGGTTGGTGTTTGAACGCGCCCAACCGTTGTTAGAAAAAATCCTCCGCTCTTGCTGTTAAACGCAGTCATTGCCCGAGTGCCATTAATACCCACCAACCAATCTGCCTCGGATCGGCAGCGCGCTGCATCAGCAAGGGGAATTAACTCATCGTCCGAGCGCAGTTTATTAAAACCTTCCCGAATTGCCGCGGGCGTCATCGATTGCAACCATAGGCGCTCAATTTTTTGTTGGGCTTTTGCGTGCTGTGTAATCAAGCGAAAGATTAGCTCGCCTTCGCGACCAGCATCGCAGGCATTAATGATGCGATTGACGTCTTTGCGTTTAATGAGCTTTTGTAAAACCTTGAGACGCGATTCTGTTTTGGCGATGGGCCGCAAGTCGAAATGCGGTGGTATGACAGGTAAATTGGCAAATGACCACTTTCCTCGTTTGACCTCATATTCTTCAGGAGCAGCAATTTCAAGAAGATGGCCAACGGCCGATGAGATTAAAAACGCCTCATTCTCAAAATATTCGTCATGCTTGGTAAAGCCACCTAGGGCTTTAGCAATATCGTTTGCCACTGACGGTTTTTCGGCAATAATGAGCGCCTTTGGGTGTTCGGCGACCAAATTTTTCTTGCTGCTCGACTTTGTACTTGTTGCCACGCTACGCCTAATTAAGATATGTTGCCGTGTCTTTTTATGGACTCTTTTGTTGATCAAAAGGAAGACTAATTTAAACGGTTTTTAAGTTTCCCCTTTTTTATTATTAGCCCAGGTCTTTGCATAAAGTCAAACGAGCCTCAAACTCAGAATCAGCGTAATGGAATAAAATCTATTAAATTCAATGACTTAGTTAAATAAGCTTTAATGGAGGTAGGCGTTTGGTAACTCTTCAAGCACATCCTGAGCATGCCTTACTAATTTCGCCCCCTCTTGAATTAGTTGGTGCGAACCCTCAAAAAGTGGCGATGAAATCGACCCCGGCAAAACGAAAACTTCCCGCCCCAATGCGCTTGCTAGGTAGGCGGTTATGAGAGAGCCGGATTTTTGCGCAGCCTCTATGACCACGACTCCTAAAGATAGGGCGGCAATGATTCGATTGCGCCTTGGAAAATGAAAGCCTTTTGGGCTTGTTCCTGGGGGGTATTCAGACAGCAGTAAACCATTCATCGCAATGCGGGCCGCTAGCTCGCGGTGCTCAGGCGGGTATGTTCGATCGAGTCCATTGCCGCAAACCGCAATCGTTTTAGGGGCGGCATTTAGGTCCAAGATACTCTGGTGGGCGGCACCATCAATTCCATAAGCCATCCCAGAAATAATGTGATAACCGGCAAGGCCCAATGTGCTTGAAAAGTACTGCGCCAATCGCATTCCAGCAAAAGATGCTTTGCGCGCCCCGACGATTGCAAGCATGGGTTGGGCAAGCAGCCCAATGTCTCCCACATAAAAGAGTCTTTGCGGCGGGTCGCTCAGATCCAGTAAACGTTTTGGGTACTGTGGACAATCTAGTGTGACAACTTGAATTCGAAAGTCGGCAGTTAGCGAGAATGGCGTATGCATCCCCTATTGTTGCGAAAGCAAGAAAGCCCGACTAGAAGGCCAAGCGGATTTGTTTGTAAGATAATTGAAATATGGCCGTACTACCTATCCTTCATTACCCCGACCCTCGCCTGCACAAGGTTGCCAAGCCGGTAAGTGCCGTGGATGAGCGAATTCAAGCAATCGTGGCGGATATGGCACAAACCATGTATGAGGCACCAGGAATTGGGCTTGCTGCCACTCAGGTTGACATTCACGAGCGCATTATTGTGATTGATACCTCAGACGAGCGTGATCAACTAATGGTATTTATTAACCCAGAGCTTGTGTGGTCGAGCCCTGAAAAGAAATCATGGCGCGAGGGGTGCCTATCTGTGCCGGAATATTTTGATGAGGTAGAGCGCCCCGAGCGAATTCGAGTGAAGGCTTTAAATCATGATGGAAGAGCATTCGAGCTTGAAGCCGATGGCTTGTTGGCTGTTTGTTTGCAACATGAAATGGACCACTTGCAGGGCAAGGTATTTGTTGAGTATCTGTCACCCTTAAAACAGAGTCGGATTTCAGCAAAACTCAAAAAGCGAGCAAAAGAAATGGTTGGTCTTCGCTAAGCGAGACATCATGAAAATTATTTTTGCTGGCACCCCAGAGTTTGCTGCCACAGCCTTGGCTGCCGTGATTGCTGCTGGCCACGAAGTGGTCGCTGTTTTAACACAACCCGATCGTCCGGCAGGTCGGGGCTTGCAGTTGCAAGAAAGTCCAGTTAAGCGCCTTGCGAGAGCGAATCACATTCCTGTATTGCAGCCACAAAGCCTCCATTTGCAGAGTAAGGATTTGAATCGTTTAGAGGAGGCCAAGCACACGTTAGCCGCTTTGGATCGGATGGATTTTGAGGTAATGGTTGTCGTTGCCTATGGCCTTATTTTGCCCGAGGCATTGTTGCAATTGTCTAAGCGTTCTGGTCGTCGAGGTTGTTTTAATATTCATGCTTCACTATTGCCGCGTTGGCGTGGAGCGGCCCCAATTCAGCGGGCAATTGAAGCGGGCGATACCAAGACCGGGGTGGCGATTATGGAAATGGAACCCGGTCTTGATACAGGCCCCGTATTAATTGACGAGGCAATATGGATTTCAAACAATGAAACCGCTCAAAGCCTGCACGATCGTTTGGCATATTTAGGAGGCGAGTTAATTGTTAAAGCCTTGAAATTAATTGCCGATAACCCAAAATTAATATTGCACCCTCAAGATCCAAAAAGAGTGACGTATGCACACAAGATATTGAAAGCGGAGGCAAAACTGGATTGGTCTAATACTGCCGAGCAGATTGATCGAAAGGTTCGGTCCCTTAATCCAGCGCCCGGCGCAAGCACAGAGCTGAACGGAGAACTTGTGAAAGTGTGGCTTACCCGAATGCCAAAGGCAGAAAGCAATGCGCGCGATGTAAAGTCAGGCACTATTTTGGGACAGGGTGAGCAAGGCGTTTTAGTTCAGTGTGGGGATCGCCCGCTTGAGCTTTTGGAGCTTCAGAACGCAGGGGGCAAAAAAATTACGGGCCATCAGTGGTTTTTGGGAAGACCCAAAGATAAGACCTTATGTTTTTCATAAAGCGGTTGCTGCGGACTTGAAGTCTGAATCGTTTAAATAGGATGGAGTTAGAGCAATGTTCAATTTAGTCAAAACAGCGATCTTAATGGCTGCAATCACTGCTTTATTTATTGTGATTGGTGGCATGCTTGGCGGGCAAGAAGGCGTGATCATAGCCCTCCTATTCGCCTTGGGCATGAATTTTTTTAGTTATTGGTATTCCGATCAATTGGTATTACGCATGACCAATGCACAAGAGGTTGATGAGCACTCAGCGCCCCAGTTTTATGCGATGGTTCAAGAGTTGGCAGCGCAGGCTCAGCTGCCAATGCCTAAAGTGTATTTAATTCACGAGGATTCCCCCAATGCCTTTGCGACGGGCCGCAACCCGGAGCATGCGGCAGTTGCTGCCACGACTGGCATCATGCGTATTTTGTCTAACCGCGAATTACTTGGCGTTATGGCCCATGAGTTGGCACATGTGAAGCATCGAGACATTTTGATATCAACCATTGCGGCAACGATGGCTGGTGCAATTTCAGCTATTGCGAACATGGCGCTCTTGTTTGGAAATCGGCAATCGGACGGTCGCCCTGGCAATCCGATTGCAGGTTTGCTGATTGCTTTGTTAGCTCCGATGGCCGCAGGCTTAATTCAAATGAGCATCTCGCGCGCCCGAGAGTATGAAGCAGATCGTGGCGGTGCTGAAATTGCCAACGATCCAGAAGCACTCGCATCCGCCTTGGAAAAAATTCATCGCTATGCAAAAGGCATTCCATTTAATGCGGTAGAGCATCATCCGGAAACTGCCCAAATGATGATCATGAACCCGCTTACCGCCTCTGGAATCTCGCAATTATTTTCAACCCACCCGGCAACGGAAGACCGCGTGTTTCGCTTAATGGAAATGGCACGAACAGGAAGTTATCCTGCCTAAGATCCCCAATCATGATGGGGCCGTAAAACGTAGCGCCCCTTTAGCCCAACTAATGCTTGGGACAAAAAAGGTTTTGATGCAGGTAGTGCACGAGGGGCGCTCCCTCAGTGCGCTATTTGATGCATTTAATGAAGTAGAGCGGCCCGCAATCCAAAGCCTAACCTATGCGACATTGCGCGATTGGACTCATGCCCAAATACGCCTATATAAGCATTTAAGTAAGAAGCCAAGTAAAGAGCTTGATGTGCTTTTGAAGGTTGCGGCAATGCTCATTCACAATCGGGGTCGCGATCAAAACCAATACGCTGTTCCAACGATTGTGAACGAGGCCGTAAAGGCCGCTGCGATGTCGCCTAAAACAAAGCATGCTCAAGGCCTAACCAATGCGGTATTACGTAAAGTTGCTTCGACGACACTTTGTCAGGCGGAGATGGACGGTCAGTTTGGCCTGCCGTTTCCAGATTGGTGGTTAAGGCGGATTCGAGCAGCATATTCAGATCAGTGGGAGAGTATTTGTCGTCGCCAACAAGAGCCTCCTCCGCTAACGTTGCGGGTCAATCAAATGATGAATACGCGCGCTGACTATGAAGCAAAGTTAGAACGCGCAGGAATTGCTTATCAAACAATTTCTGAGATTGCGGGTATTCCGTTACGAAGTGCTTTGATGATTGATGTGCCTTTGCCTGTTTCGCAGCTACCTGAGTTTATGCAAGGTGCAGTATCGGTTCAGGATGCCGGGGCTCAGCTTGCGCCTGGGCTGTTGTGCTTACAAAACGGCGAACGACTGTTAGATGCCTGCGCCGCTCCAGGAGGAAAAACCGCCCATCTTTTGGAGACAATTCGTTCTGAGCCAGGAGAATTGATAGCGCTTGAGATTGATACAGAGCGCACAAAGAAAATAGTGAATACGCTTACCCGACTGCAGCTAATAAATAGCCGCATCCAAGTCATTACAGGCGATGCCAGTCAGCCTGATTGGTGGGATGGTAATTTGTTTGACAAGATCCTTTTGGACGTTCCCTGTTCTGCGTCAGGTATTGTGCGGCGTCATCCTGATATTGTCTTTTTAAGGAAGCAACAGGATATCGTCCGCCTGGTAGAGACCCAACGGGCTATTCTTGAAAACGTTTGGATGATGTTAAAGAATGGCGGCACTTTACTTTATTTAACCTGCTCCATTTTTCCTGAGGAAGGCGAAGAGCAAATCACCCGATTTTTGAGGGACCATCCAAATGCTTTACGATTAGAGGCTCCAGGCCAGCTATTGCCAAGCGAGCATCACGATGGATTTTTTTATGGTTTGTTAAAAAAGCACCAACCATGACCACTTTTTTACGACATTCTTTATGGGCACTAGCTTGCTTCATCGCAGTGTGCATGACAAGTGTCGCTCATGCACAAGTGATCAAAGTGAAGCAGGCAGAGTTAGAAAAGGTTGAAGGCGCTTGGTTATTAAATGCCAATTTCGGAATTGAACTTCCACCTGGTTTAGAAAACGCCCTGAAAAAGGGGGTCACACTTCACTTTGTTGTCCAGTTTGAACTGACCCGGAATCGTTGGTATTGGTTTGATGAAAAAACAGCTAATGTCCAGCGTCAAGTCCGGCTTTCGCATCAACCACTCATCAATCAATACCGAATTACGGCTGGGGGGTTGGCATTTAATGCAAATTCGTTGGTTGAGGCGTTACGGACTGCCGGCACGATTGGTGGCTGGAGTGTCATTGAGGCAGCTGCAATCGATGCGGAGAAACAATACGAGGCCGCACTACGAATGACCCTAGATCTTGGCAAGCTACCTAAACCATTTCAGGTTGATGCCCTGAATAGCCGAGACTGGTCTCTAAGCGGCGAATGGTTACGTTTTCCGTTTAATGCCTCCATGACTACTGTGATGGGACGCAAATTATGAGTTCCGTGTTCGGTGTAAATAGCAAAGACTTTATTAAGCGCAGAGCTTTACCCTTAGTTACATTATTAAGCGGGCTGATTGCTCTGATTTTGCTACTCCTCTTATCAACCGCCACATCCAATACCGATTTTTTTGATCAATACTTTATATGGTTGTATGCCGCCAATATAGTGGTGGGTATTTTGCTCTTACTCACCATCATTATTTTGGTAGTAGTGATTAGTATTCGTTGGCGGAAGGGGCGTTTTGGCACGCGTTTAATTGCAAAGCTTGCCATGATTTTTGCGTTAGTTGGGGTGGTGCCAGGAGTTATTTTGTACAGCGTGTCTTGGCAGTTTGTCTCAAAAAGTATTGAAACGTGGTTTGACGTTAAGGTAGAGTCTGCCCTGAACTCTGGTTTAGAGTTGGGCAGGGTGACCTTACGCATTGCCCAAGAAGAAATTTTGGCCGAGGGAAAATTTATCGCTGAGCAGGTGATTCAGGTGCCGCCCGGTACTAGCTCCGAGCAGGTGGGAAGCATGATTGTCAAAATACGCAATCAGTTTGGGATACAGGAAGTAAGCTTATTTAATATGCAACGCATTCTGATTCTCAGTACAGAATCCAGACCAAAGCAATTTTTCCCGGCGCCTAGCGCCGAGGTCGTAGAGGATGCGTTTAAGAAAAATGGCATTACCTTCCTTGACGAAATTGAACTTGCTAAGGGTCAGCCTGGTTATCGAGTGCGGGCAATCGTTCCGATTGTTCGTCAAAAAGCCGTTCCAACCAAAACCGGTTCAACACGTTATGTTGATGATAAGTATTTTTTACAGCTAGTTCGATTTATTCCCGAGCCATTGGCTAAAAATATTTATGCGGTTGAATCTGCATATAGCGAATACCAAGAGAAGGCCCTTGGGCGGGTTGGACTGCGCAAGATGTACATTGGCACGCTTACTTTGACACTCTTTTTTGCCTTGTTTGTTGCTGTAACTTTGGCACTTCTTTTGGGTCGTCAATTGGCGCAGCCATTGTTGATGCTCTTGCGCGGCACCCAGGCGGTTGCGCAGGGCGACTTAAGTCCCAAACCCGAACTTGATACGGGTGATGAATTGGGTATGTTAACCCGTCAATTTAATGTGATGACTAAGCAATTGTCTGATGCGCGCGACTCTCTCCAAGAATCGAAGTCGTTCCTGGAAACCGTGTTGGGTAATTTAACCGCCGGTGTATGTATTTTTGACAATAACTTTAATTTGGCATCAAGCAATCCTGGGGCTGCCAAAATATTGGGGCGTGACCTACTGGCAATCACAGGTAAACCGCTTCGCACGATTCCCGAGCTCATTGAGTTCGATGGTGCAGTTCGCGAGGGTTTTACAACTCAAAATTTAATTACTTCGGCTAAAACGGGCGAGGTCAATAAACTTGAGCCGGTTTGGCAAAAGCAAATCCAAATAAATCCTGTCAATGAATATGAAAATGATCTAGGGTCCACATTATTTGTTAGAGGGACTCAACTTTCCACCAGCCTAAAAATGATTGTGTTCGATGATATTAGCGACGTTGTTGCAGCACAGCGCTCGATCGCCTGGAGTGAGGTTGCTAGGCGGTTGGCACACGAGATCAAGAACCCACTGACGCCCATTCAGCTTTCAGCAGAACGCCTTCAGCAAAAACTGGTTGGCAAATTAAGCCCTGACCAGGATGAGATGCTCGAGCGTAGTACCAACACCATTATTGGTCAGGTGCAGGCAATGAAGCAAATGGTCAATGAGTTTCGAGATTTCGCAAAGACCCCAAGCCCAACCTTGGGAAGCCTTGATTTGAATATCCTGATACAAGAGGTTATGGGTTTGTATGAGGGCAGTAATATTGAGGTTCGCTTGGATTCTAGATGTCCGAGGGTCATGGGCGACCCGACTCAATTACGGCAAGTGATCCATAATCTCTTGCAAAATGCTCAGGATGCTAGTTTGGAGAGTCATCATGCCAAGCAACTCATCGAAATCTCGACAGAGCTTGTAGAAATTCAAGATGCCGATCAAAATAGAGCCGCAGTGCGTATGACGATCAGTGATAGCGGCCCTGGTTTTCAGGCTAAGATACTAGCAAGAGCATTTGAGCCATATATAACCACGAAGGCAAAGGGAACCGGATTGGGATTGGCAGTTGTGAAAAAAATTATTGATGATCATGGTGCGAAAATCGAGATCCGCAATCGCAAACAGGGAGACGAGCTTTTGGGCGCCCAAGTATCCATTCTGTTTATAAATCTTGCTAGAGGGGCGGTCTAGCTATGGCAAGTATTTTGGTTGTCGACGACGAGATGGGAATCCGTGAGCTTTTACAGGAAATTTTGACTGAAGAGGGGCACACGGTTTATCCAGCTGAGAGTGCTAACCAGGCTCGAGCTGTACGAGAGCAAATGGAGCCCGATTTGGTGCTCCTCGATATCTGGATGCCAGATACCGACGGAATTACTTTATTGAAAGAGTGGGCTCGAGATAACTTGCTAACCATGCCAGTGGTCATGATGTCCGGCCATGCAACCATTGATACGGCAGTTGAAGCAACCCGAATTGGCGCTCTTAATTTTCTGGAAAAGCCTATTGCACTTCAGAAGCTCTTAAAAACAGTCGGCAAAGCCCTCGAGCGTGCACCCCTAAAAAAGCCAGATGAACTGGAGCCTCAAGCTCAACCACGTTCAATTGATTTACCAAAAAATGCAAATCAAGACGAATATATTAGCGGGATTGCAAAAAGTTATTACGGACTACCTTTGCGCGAATCTCGCGACCTCTTCGAAAAAGCCTATTTTGAATATCAAATGGTGGTCACGGGCGGCAGCATGACCCGCATCTCAGAGTTCACTGGGCTTGAGCGAACCCATCTCTATCGCAAGCTAAAGGCACTCGGTATCGATGTCACTAAAAAGCAAGAGTAACTGATCCTATATAATCTCAACTCTTGGCCTGGTAGCTCAGTCGGTAGAGCAGAGGACTGAAAATCCTTGTGTCGGTGGTTCGATTCCGCCCCGGGCCACCAAGATTCATTAAACCGCCTATTGGCAGTTCTTATCTACCTCTTGATCTCCGGTAGTTCAGTGAGGAATCAATATGCTACTTATAACCTCGGTCATTGCTGCTGCCCTAACGTTGATTTTTATTAAATTATCTTTCAATGTCATAGGTTTGCGTAGAAAGAATAAGGTTTCCTTAGGAAGTGGCGGGCATGAGGATTTAGAGCGAGCAATTCGAGCCCAAGCCAACTTCTCCGAATATGTTCCCATTGGGATCATATTACTTGCCTGCTTGGAGCTTAATGGAGCCCCATGGTGGCTGGTTCTTGTTCCAGGAATCACCCTTATTACTGGCCGCTTAATTCATGCCAAGGGCATTAACACGCCGCCGCCAGATTTTAGTTTGCGCATATTGGGGATGAAATTTACCTTCAATACGCTAATAGCACTCGTGGTTTTGAATATAAGTTGGACTATTTATCAATTGATGCATTAGGTATATTGTTCTAATCAGCTGCTTTGCAATTTGCTCAACCTAGAGATTAGAGGGTTATTGTGGGTTTGTGGTCAGGTTACCCATACAATTTCTTTTAAAACTTCTTTGGAAAATTTATGCGCTTTCTTGCCATCACCCCAATCTTTATTTCATTGTTAACTGGGTGCGCATTACATAACTACGGGGATGACCAGTTTCAGTTGAGGATGGCCGCCCATGGAAAAGACATTATGTGGGTACCCACCAGGGTCGATACGGCAACACAGATGCTTGCCTTAGCGCAAGTGAAATCCGGCGACATTGTTTATGACCTTGGCTCGGGAGATGGCGTAATTCCAATACAGGCGGCAAAGCGCTATGGCATTCGAGCCGTTGGAATTGAATACAACCCAGATTTGGTTGCATTATCAAAACGCAATGCAATTCGTGAGAATGTCCAAAATTTAGTGACTTTTAAGCAGGGCGATATTTTTGTTGAAGACTTTTCCTCAGCAACGGTCTTGACCTTATTTTTAGGTGAAAGCCTAAATCTAAAACTGATGCCAACGATTTTGAGGATGAAGCCCGGCACCCGAGTAGTTTCAAATACATTTCGCATGGACTCCTGGATTCCGGATCAAGAGGTTTCAATAAGATCAGGCGAATCCACAATCGGCGCTCTGAATGAAACCATATATTTATGGATCGTGCCAGCCAATATCGATGGTGCATGGGAATTTACTGGTTTACCGAATTTAGACAAGACGTCAGTTCGTTTTATCCAGAAAAAACAGTTCTTTGATGGAACCATTGCTAAATTAGGTAGTCGACCCATTTCATTTGAGGATGGAAAAATTCGGGGCGAAGCCATTCAGTTTGATTTTGAGACCAATGGAAAAAAATATTCGTTTAGGGGACAAATCAGCGGCACTCAAATAAGCGGGATTCTTAATGGAGATCCTAAATTGAATGTTGCTGGTAAACGTCTTAAATAAGGACTGCACGGGGTGGATTGGTAGAGATGTTTTCATTAACAAATCTTTCAATCCCTGTAATACAAGCCCCAATGGCTGGTGGTATTACAACCCCAGTATTCGTCTCAGAAGTTTCTAATGCTGGCGGTTTAGGTAGTTTTGGCTTTGCGTATAGCTCTCCCGAAATAATTGATCGTGACCTAAGACTTGCGCAGTCCCTAACCCAAGGCCTAATCAATGCCAACTTTTTTCTATTTCAAGAGACAGCCCTACCTGATTCAAAAACGATACAACTAGCGATCGATTCACTTCGTGAAATTGCTCCTGATATTGATTTCGTTATTCCGGCATCGCCTTTTTATCCTGACCTTGAAATGCAATTAG
The DNA here is from genome assembly GCF_018687475.1 of Polynucleobacter sp. MWH-UH24A. Classification (NCBI taxonomy): domain Bacteria; kingdom Pseudomonadati; phylum Pseudomonadota; class Betaproteobacteria; order Burkholderiales; family Burkholderiaceae; genus Polynucleobacter; species Polynucleobacter sp. MWH-UH24A. Next base: position 1,895,392 of record NZ_CP061292.1, on the reverse strand, counting down.
AGCCAGTTTGGCAATTGCGGCCATCCGTTCTAAGTTTTCATTTTGGCATCCCATCAGACTTGATCATCCAGCGTGCCAGAGCGCTCGATATCGCCATTGGAATTACCGCTACCAGTCTTGAGGAGGCCTTACAGATCGAGCGAGCAGGCGCTAATTTCATTATTGCTCAGGGCATTGAGGCAGGCGGCCATCGTGGCATATTTACGAACGAGGTATCCGATGCAAGGTTGACAACATTTGAGCTGTTGCCTCAAGTGGTTAGACGTTGCACAGTCCCAGTCGTTGCAGCCGGCGGTATTATGGATGGCCGTGATATTCAAAAGGCTATCGATTTCGGCGCAAGCGCCGTTCAAATGGGCACGGCCTTTTTATGTTGCGCCGAATCCGGAGCTTCTTCTGAATATAAAGCTGTACTGATGGCCGAAAGGCCGCGGCCTAGTGTTTTTACGAAAGGTTTCTCAGGGCGATGGGCTCGAGGAGTTGAGAATGCGTTTACACGACATATGGAAGGTAAGCCAACCCTGCCATTTCCAATGCAAAACACTTTAACAGGCGCATTACGCCAAGTTGCCGCTCGTTCGCATGATCCAGAGCATCAAAGCTTATGGGCGGGCGCTGCTTTTCATAAAGCGCGAGCACTTAAAGTATGTGAACTGATGAACGCATTACAAATCGAGCTCAAAGGCTAAAACGCAGTCCGGTTTAGCCCACTTTTAATAAGATCACACCCAGCAAAATGAATGCAACGCCAATCCAGCGAATCGGAATGTTGGGGTCACCAAAAACTAAGACCCCTAAGGTGAAGGTACCCACAGCACCAATCGAAGTCCAAACTGCATAGGCAGTTCCAATCGGAATCTCTTTTAAAGAGTACCAAAGTAACAAGCCACTTAGTGCCATACTGATAACGGCAATACCAATGCCCCAGATCTTCATATTGGGGAGGTCAGCAAGTTTTAGCCCCAAAGGCCAGCCTATTTCACAAGCGCCCGCTAGAAAAAGTGAGATCCAGTAAATGCTCATGGGCATTTGTCTTTCATAGAAATGAACTACGCTAGCATAGCAAAGATGAGAATATTGATCACCGGGGCCACCGGGTTTATTGGAAGACATTTGGTAGGTCGCTTATTGGAGGAAGGGCATTCGCTAAGTGTGACCGCTAGGTCTGTAGAGGGGGCGAGATCTTTAATTCAGAGCGGAGTCAAGCTTACTCAGATTGATCTTCTACTAACGAATGATTTACAAGCGCTGGTTCGTGGCCACGATTGGGTGATACATTGCGCAGCCCATGTTGGGCTATGGGCCCCCAAAGCCCTTTACGAAAATCTAAATATTGGATTAACGAAGAGACTTCACGATGCTGCAATTCAAGAGGGTGTTACAAAATTTATTTATATGAGTTGTGCAAATGTGATTCTTAATGATCGGGTGTCGATCGAAAATGCGACCGAAGACCGACCAATCTGTGATCAAAGGGCATTTCGATACGCGTATTCAAAAGCACACGCTGAACAATTCGTATTGGCGAACGCGTCGGCGTGTATGCAGACCATCGCGTTGCGACCCGCTTTGGTCTGGGGTAATGGCGATATTGTTGATCGTCAAATAGGGCCTGCCGCAGATCGTGGATTGTTTGGTTGGTTTGGTGATGGGCGGTATCTCTATTCCACTTGTTACATTGGAAATTTATGCGAAGCGATTGTGCAAGCATTAAAAGCCAACCTACTTACTGGAGCATTTTTTATTCGGGATAAGGAGGAAATGAATCTTCGCGAGTTTTTGAGTGCCCGATTACAAGCCAGCAATTATGCGGTGCCTACCCTATCGATTCCACGAGCAATGGCTTGGCCTTTGGCACGATTTACCGAAAATGGCTGGAACTGCCTGCCGCTTAAAGGCCAGCCGCCTCTGGTGCGCGAGGCTGTGCGCACCATGGGCTATCCATTGACCATCTCGTTTAGCAAGGCAAAAAACTCGTTTGGTTACAGCCCCCCATACTCTGTTGCTGATGGATTGGCAGCAATTCAACGAGGTTTACGCCAATAAGCCGATATTTCGTAATACAAAATGGTTTGCTGAAAAATGAAACAGCGACACAAAAAAATATCCCTCCTAGGCATTCCTGTAGGATAAGTAACTGATTTATATCGATTTATTTTGCAATATCCTGTGCTAAATTGGTTTCATCAAATTATTTTTTAACTTTTGGAGGATCCATGAATAGCAAGCTTGTTGATGAAGCGCCTTACCACCCGGGTTATGAAGATGCATCGTTTGAGCAGGTTGAAAACCCACTGATGGCTGAACTGGCTCAATACCGCAAAATGAATGAGCGCTATATTGAAACTGCTAAAAAAATCGTAGAGTTCTTAGGTGCGGGCAGTAAAGCTGCAGCTTAAGATATTTTCGGCCCATGAATAAAAACCACCTTCGGGTGGTTTTTGTTATTGAGCTTATCGAAACGGATTCATCAAAACCGTATGGAAATCTTTCCATAGATTGACCAATCATAAGACTGAAAGGTTTGCACTACGGGTTTGCTGGCACCCACTGCAAATAAAAGATGATTGTTGATGGAATGCGTCACCATGGCATCAAGCGGAACAAACCAGCCACCTCCCGCTGAGTTGTAGAGAATTCCATTTTCATCCCAGAATCGAATTTGTGTGCCAGGGGAAAGTTGTAATCCAATCGTGGGATACAGTTGAAGCGTGCGTAATAGCGGCGGCTGGGATGGATTGGCCGCAAACGAATTATTTTTACTATCAAATCCGTACATGTAACGAACCAAAGGTGAAAAGTCAGATAGCAAGGACTTACTTGAGGACTGAGGAACAAAGGACGCGCTCACTTGGGGACCTACTGCCCACTGACCATTGTTGCCAAATGGAAAAATGATGCGACCCCCCAGATTAAGGTTCCAGGCGGGTAAAAATCCTGGGGGCATTCCCCAAATTGTGAGCATCGTATTGCCCGCACTAAATTGACCACTATTTTGTCCGGGAGCATTAGGTCCCCAAGTAGAGCTGATTGCGGTATCAATGCGCATCATTCCTTTCCACTGATGAATGGAGAGTGGTTGATAGAAACGCAATTTATAAATATCGCTTAGATCATTATTTCCATAGCCATTTTGATAGGCCCATAATTCCAAAATCGATTGTTCGCCGTAATTAAAGGAATCGTTTTTTAACTCCCAAAAACTATATTGCTGCGCTTCAGTAGCAACCTCTTGAGCCAAGCCGTTATGTGCCAGCACGACAAAAAAACTACATAGGAAGCATAGAATAATTTTCATGACTTCAACGATTTATACGGTTCGTGATAGTGAGATCTTGTATATTAGGCTTAATTGCAAACAAAGGTATATAAATGGGTAATAACAATTCAAAGCCCGATCTTGAGAGACTATTTGAGCAAAACCGACAGTGGATTCGGTCTGTAACAAGCGCTGATCCAGATTATTTCTCAAGATTGGTGGATCAACAAAACCCCGAGTACCTCTGGATTGGTTGCTCAGATTCACGCGTCCCAGCCAATCAAATTGTGGGGCTCAAGCCAGGCGAAGTCTTTGTTCATCGCAATATTGCAAATATTGTCGTACATACTGACTTCAATGCCCTATCGGTGATCCAATTTGCGATTGATCGTTTAAAAGTTAAGCATATTATTGTGGTGGGGCATTATGGTTGTTCAGGAATTGCAGCTGCAATGAACAATACCCGCATCGGAATTGCGGACAACTGGATCCGACACATTAAAGATGTCCACGATAAACATTATCACGAACTTTGTTCCATTGAGGAAGAGAATGCTCGCTTGGATCGATTGTGTGAGCTTAACGTATTAGAGCAGGTCATTAATATTGGACAAACCAATATTGTTCAAGATGCCTGGGCCAATGGACAAACCATTTCAATTCATGGGTGCATCTATCGGCTGCATGATGGCTTACTTAAGGACCTTCATACTAGCATCTCAAATCCGCAAGAGCTGCACGATCGGTATCGCGCACAGTTGGCGAGCTAAGGAGTGTCATGAACGTTCATGTAATTGGGATATTTAAAATCCAGAACCCGAAAGATTTTGATGACTATCGCGCACAGGTTGGTGCAACTATTGAGCTCTATAAGGGCAGGGTTGTGCGCAGGGGAGTTTGTAACAGCCCCCTTTGGAATCAGTTAAATGCCGCACCGTTTGATACCTTCGTTGAGCTTAGCTTTCCAAGCTTAGAGGATGCGAAGCGTTGGGCCAATAGTCCAGAGTACTCCGCATTATTGCCCGTTCGCGAACGGGCCATGCAATTGACGCTTTTCCCTGTTGTGACCTAAAAGCGCTCTTGTTTACCCAAAATACGCCACTGACCGCTTGGAAGTGATCCTAGGCTTATTTGACCAATACGGATTCGTTTTAGACCAATGACAGTGAGATCAACGAGCTCACACATCCTCCGAATTTGCCGTTTGCGCCCCTCTCGCAAAACAAAACGGAGTTGATCCTCATTTTGCCAACTTACTTTTGCCGGTTTTAGTGCCTTACCATCAAGCGATAGGCCATGCTGCAAAGAGCGTAAGCCCGCATCAGATAAATTGCCACTAACACGAACTAGATATTCTTTTTCGATCGGACTATCTTCCCCGATTAATAATTTAGCAATTCGTCCATCTTGAGTAAGCACCAACAAACCAGATGAATCAATATCAAGGCGCCCCGCTGGAGCAAGACCTCTAAAATGAGCGCGTTCAGTTTGATGGGATGCACCCATAAATTGATTATCGGGAATGATGAGTGATGCTGCTGGCTTGTATTGTTCTTCGTCATCTAAATGCGAAATATAGCCTACCGGCTTATTTAATAAGATGGTGAGGCGTTGTTCTTGCTGACGCTTGGCGCCAGAATGCAATTCAATGGTTTGATGCCGAAAGGCTCGAGTACCTAATTCTTGAACGACTTCGCCATCAACAGTCACTAAACCTTGTTCAATATAGGCATCCGCTTCTCGCCTTGAACACAAACCACGTTCAGATAATAGTTTAGAGACCCGAATTTTTTCCATTACCAAAATAGTAACCAAATGAGGCCAAAAATTAAGACCCATTTGCCGATGTAATAAATCTGACGATGGGAAGCCTTTAGTTTTTTTGTCTGCATCCGTAGTCGATAAAAATAAGTGAAAAGAACGTTTACAAAACCAAGCGATTCACCCTCGACATTTTGAGAAGCGGCCGCACTCATTACTTGCAAACCAAACCAGCGATTAAAACATTGCATTATCTTGGTGTGCAGCGGCCTCTCAATATCGCAGAATAAAACAATGCGTTGATGTTCGGTGTTGTTGGCTGCGAAATGGATATAAGTTTCGTCAAACATAACTGCTTCGCCGTCTTTCCAAAAGTAGGACTCACCATCCACATTAATAAAACAATGCGGACTATTCGGAGTTACAAGACCTAGGTGGTAGCGCAATGACCCAGCATAAGGATCGCGATGACGAACTAAAGTTGCTCCAGGTGGTAGTGAGGCAAACATGGCGGCCTTGATACTCGGAATCGATTTAAGTAATGCAACCGTTTGGGGGCAGGACCCTTCTGCCGATGGCAGATCTTTACCGTACCAATATAAATAAAAGCGTTTCCAGCCAGTGCGAAAGAAAGAATTAAACCCGATATCGTTGTAGCCGGTTGCTTGACGAATTTGTCCGCTGTCTTGAAGCGCTAAAGCCTCATCTCGAATCATTTGCCAGTGATCGTTTAGTGGCCGTAGTTCTGGAAACTCATTGGTGGGTAGATAAGGACTGCAACCCACTTTAGAGAATAAATAAATCAATGCATTGATGGGTGCTAGCAATACTACATAATCAGTGAGGGAGCGAAGCAAACCAAAGCGCACCTTACCCCGATAGTAAATAAATAGCGCTGAGCCTAAAAAGATGAGAAAAATCCCGTGACGAAGCTCCATCTAGATACCTACTTCCGAATCTGTGCCTGACGACGCAAAATCTCAGCATCAATCCTTTTTAACATGGCATCATCCGGATTGCTCCAGGTTGCGCCAGACTGATTGGCCATGTAGACAACCGACGCAGCAAAATCACTCACACTTAAATCCGGTTTTCCACCTTTGGCGGGCATACCACGAATCCCAACATAGCCATGAGCCGTAATTTGGATTTGGCCTTCCTTAATTAGAACGGCCCACTTGGCTTTGTCCCCTAGCTTTGGGGCCCCCGCAACCCCAGGCGTATGACAGTTTGCACAAACTTGCTTATATATTGACTCGCCCGAGCTAGCAAATGAGTGGCTAGAAAACACCATTAAGAAGCAAATGCTAAATAAATAACAAGCTGAATTAGGGCGCTTCATAAACTCATCCTCTTCGGTCAATTTAATCCAGTAAGATAGCTTTTTATTAAATAAATCGTATGGCACGTTTTTTTCGATCATTTCTCATTTTAATTCTGATTAGCGCGGTTTTAATCGCTGGTTATACATATTTAATGCTCAATTGGAGTTATGCCGAAGGCGATCGAGCCGGCTATGTTCAAAAGTTCTCTAAGCGCGGCTGGTTTTGCAAGACCTGGGAGGGAGAGCTTGCGATGGTCTCAATGCCTGGAACCATGTCTGAAAAATTCTTCTTTTCGGTGCGCGATGATGCCGTGGCGAACAAAATAAACGCTAATATGGGGCGTAAAGTTTCATTGCAGTATGAGCAACACGTTGGTTTGCCAACCAATTGCTTTGCTGAGACTGAATATTTTATCGTTGACTTAGTTGTTCTAGATTAGCCATACCCTAAAAGGCTTCACGGCTATTTTTTTCTAAAGATTATTTATTTTTATAACATTTTGTGTTTACAATTGCACCAGCGCATGTGCGCAACACAATGAACAATTAACAAGGAGCTTCACTTGAATAAAGCAGATTTAATCGCAGCAATTGCTGACGATGCCGAGATTTCTAAAGCAAAAGCAGAGTACGCTTTGAATTCTGCCATTGAGCACATCATTAAAGCAGTAACTAAGGGTGACTCAGTACAGTTAATCGGTTTTGGAACCTTCGCTTCTGGTAAACGTGCTGCTCGTATGGGCCGTAATCCAAAAACGGGCGAGCCTCTCAAAATTGCCGCCTCCAAGACAGTCAAGTTTTCTGCAGGTAAGGCATTTAAAGACGCTGTAAATAAGCGTAAAAAGTAATCGAGAACAATCTCAGACAAACCCAGCTTCGGCTGGGTTTTTTGTTGCCACCCCTTCTAAATACTTAGCTTTGAACTAGTCGTCGATGGCGGTGGATACTCATCAATATGCCGGCCCCAAACCCAAGCGTTACAAGGGCGGTTCCGCCATAACTGAGGAGCGGAAGCGGAACCCCAACCACTGGAAGAAGTCCTGTGACCATGCCGATATTTACAAAGGCATAGGTGAAGAAAATCATACTAATGGCACCCCCTAGGAGGCGCGTAAATAAAGTAGGCGCATTGACTGAGATTGCTAAGCCGCGTTTAATAAGCGCAAAAAAGAGCAGGATCAAAAGAATATTGCCAAGAAATCCAAACTCTTCAGCAAAGACAGCAAAGACAAAATCAGTATGTTTTTCAGGAATAAATTCTAAGTGGGATTGAGTACCTTCACGCCAACCTTTGCCAAAAAAGCCGCCCGATCCAACCGCAATAACTGCTTGAATGGTATGAAAACCTTTTCCAAGCGGATCGCTTGATGGATCAAGTAAGGTACAAATCCTATTTTTTTGATATTCCCGAATTAGTGGCCAATTGATGTCGGGCGCACATATGCTGCCGCTAAATACAACAAGAAATAAAATGGCAACTACTGCAATCGCCACAACGGGAATGATCCAACGCCATGGTAAGCCCGCCAAAATAATGACATAGAGACCCGAGGCGAAAACCAATAGCGCAGTCCCAAGATCGGGTTGGCGAGCAATCAGAAATACCGGTAAAGCTAGCAATATTGCTGCTACAAGATAATCAACTGCTGAGCGAATACCCTCACGTTTTTGAAAATACCAAGCGAGCATGAGTGGTACCGCAATCTTCATAATTTCCGATGGCTGAATAACAATACCAACATTGACCCAGCGTCTGGCCCCTTTTTTAATCAATCCAAAAAGAGCAACGGCGATTAATAGCGCAATGCCAATGCCGTAGATCCAAACCGCAGCAGTTTCAAGCCACTTGGGCGGGATTTGTGAAACCGCCCACATGATGACAAAGGCAATGACCAAGTTACGTATTTGGTCAACAAGAGCCACGGGGGTGCCCTGCCCGGCCGATAAAAAAACAATAAAACTAATAAATGCAAGGGCCAAGAAAATGAAGCCCAGGCGAGCATCAAAGCCATTAAACAGGTGAAGGAGGATTAATTTAAGCCGAACTAAGGCACTCTTTTCCATTCCGGAATCTCCTTAGGCCATTTACCATCAATGTAATAGTCAAGCGCTTTGCGCGCAATCGGCGCAGCATGCTGGGCACCAAAACCAGCATTTTCAACAATCATCGCAATGGCAATTTTTGGTTTGTCATTGGGTGCGTAGGTCACAAATAAAGCATGATCGCGAAGAAACTCAGGGGTTGAGCCGTGGTGATACGTTTTAGAGTTCAAGCTAAATACCTGAGCAGTACCTGTTTTGCCTCCCGCACTGTAGGTGGCATTACGAAATGACGATGCAGATGTTCCTGATTTATTCACCTCAACCATCGCTTTTTTGATGAGTTCAATATTTTCTGGCTTGAGATCAATGCGATAGCTTTCCTTGGGGGTGGTGAGTTCCTTTTGTCGTGTGAATGGATCCTCAATGGCTTTGGCAATATGAGGTTTCATGACCACACCATAATTGAGAACATTTGCAAGGCCATGTGCTAATTGCAAAATGGTGAATGCGTTATAGCCTTGTCCAATGCCTAGTGAGATGGTCTCACCCTCAAACCACTTTTGCTGCTCCGGCTTTTTGAAGGCTGTTTTCTTCCACTCTGTGGATGGCAAGACACCTTTTGCCTCACCCTCTAAATCAATCCCAGTAATCTGACCAAAGCCCAATGGTTTCATAAAATCATGCATCATGTTGACACCCATGTCGCGTGCTAAGAGGTAGTAGTAGGTATCACACGATTCCACAATGGATTTTTCCATATTGACCATTCCATGGCCGCCTACTTTATCGTCACGAAAGGTGTGATTACCAAACGTAAAAAATCCCGGATCTGCAATCGCATCTTCGGCTTTGCGTTTATTAAGTTCAAGCGCAGCAAGTGCCATGAAAGGTTTGTAGGTGGATGCCGGCGGATAAATACCCTTTAGGGGCCGGTTATAAAGGGGTTTTTCCTTTGACTCATTCAGTTCTTTCCAAGTGACAGGATCAATTCCTTCGACAAAGTCATTGGGATTGAAATTGGGCTTTGAAACGAAGGCTAGAATATCGCCGGTTTCGGGCTCAATGGCCACAAAGGCCCCGCGATGCTTGCCATACAGTTGCTCAACTAGCGCTTGAAATTTAATGTCAATTGAGAGAATGACATTTTTGCCAGGGATGGATGGCGTGCTTGAAAGAGTACGAACGGGCTTACCACCAGCCGTAATTTCTACTTCATCATAGCCTGGAACGCCACGCAAAATTCTTTCATACGTTTGTTCGATACCAATTTTGCCAACATATTGAATGCCGGGTAAAAATGCGCCCTGAAGCGCATAAGGGTCTTGACTGCCTCTCGTTTCCAGAAGCTCGTTTTGCATCCTTTCTTTATCTTTTTGTGAAACTCGTCCGATATAACCGATTAAATGGGATGCTAATTCGTTATAGGGGTATTCACGAAAGTTACGTGCGCTGACATCAACACCCGGAAAGCGATATCGATTGGCTAGAAAGCGAGCCATCTCGGCTTCGGTCAGCATGGAACGCAAAGGAAATGTACCCATGTTTCGAGAATCTTCGAGGGCACGTTTAAAGTTTCGGCGATCTCTAGGGCTAATTTGAATAATCTCCGAAAGCTCATTGATGAGATCGTCTACGTTGCCATTAATTTGTGAGGCATCTACTTCCAAAGTTAGTGCTGAGTAATTACGCCCAATCACAATCCCGTTGCGGTCAATCAGCAAGCCTCGATTGGCGGGCACCGGTACGATTGCAATGCGATTGCTATCTGCAAGTGTCGAATATTGTTGATGGCTAATGATTTGTAACCAAAACAAGCGTATAGCCAATAAGCCAAAACATACGCCAACAAAAATTATTGCAACTCGTGCCCGTTCTTGAAATGAATAGAGATCAGGTTTTTTTATTGAAGACATATCGTTTAAAGAGGTCGATTGGGATCAACATCAATTGGTCTTCGCTGTGGCAAGAGTAATAAGTAATTGGCTAACGGCCATAGCAATGCCTCAATAATCGCCTGAATCAAACTAGAAAATCCGCGCCAATGAATTTGTTCATTTAAGACCCACAGCATGAATACAGGGAATAATGAAACTAAAGCAAATATTGGAAATACATTAAGGATTTGAGACGAAACACGTAATGCTGTTACGCGGTTATGCCAAGCAATTGCGATGTAGGAGACTAGTGAATAACTAAACGCATGCATTCCCAAGAGTGAGCCACTATGAATGTCCATGAGAATTCCAAAAACAAAGGCGGTGATAACGCCTACATAGCGATGTTGGTGAATATTCCAAAAGATAATGCACACGATAAGCCAATCAGGAACCCAGGCATGGTTACCCCATGGTAAGAAATTAAGCAACAGCGCAATCGCGAGACTAATATAGATGAAGCTGGGATTAACCGGGCGCAGGATGTAGCCACTTTGATAATCAATCATGGCTGCCCTTTGGGACGTGTTTGACGGCGACCGCTAGTTTGCGCAGGTGCGTTCAACGCAGAAGCAGGTTTGGCATCAATTTCAGGATCGTAAATTAGAGCTAAGGCCTGTAAATGTCGATTGATTTCAGCAATTGGGTTGCAAAATACATTCGAGGAGTTTTGGTCAAGGTTTCGTTCAATCTTTGTAATAACTGCTACTGCAAACCCGGGCGGATAAACTCCATCAACCCCAGATGTAAGAAGAATGTCGCCCACCTCGAGATCGCTTGCGACGGGTAAATAGCGCAGCTGAAGTAATTGGTTTCTACCGCTTCCGACAACTGCAGCACGTAGTCCATTGCGGGCGACCAATACTGGTACAGCAAAATCACGATCCTCTAATAAAGAAACCTCTGCCGAGTTGTCGTATAGGCGTACCACTTGCCCCAAGATACCCATTTCATTGGCTATTGGCGACCCTAATTTAAGGCCTTGGTTTTGGCCCTGATTCACTACGACACGTTGTGAGAGGGGATTTGGAGGATTAAAAAGAATTTCAACTGGAACGGTTTTGAACCCTACATTTTTTTGTAACTCAAGAAGGTTTCTAAGATGTTGATTTTCAACTGCTAGCAAAGATGACTGATTGGCTAGCAAAGAGAGCTCAGCTTGTCGTAGTTTTAGTACCCCATTTTCGCGCTCAAGAGTGGAGCGTGAGGTGAAATAGTCTGTGCTATCAGCAACTACGGTAGTGGGGAGCAGCATTAATTGCTCAAGTGGCCGCAAGATAGTAATAACTTGATTTCTGATGAAGTCTAATGACTTAAATTTAAAGTCAATGACCATCAGCGCCAAACTTACTACGAGACAAACAATTAATTTAGCAAGAGCCGGTATGCCTTGCTTAAATAGGGGTGGGGCACTATGTTGCATAGCCCGCTCTGTCGCCTAACCGTTTACTCTTGAGAGAACACTCCACCTAATTTATCCATACGCTCTAATGCAATACCGCAACCACGAGCAACGCAGGTTAGGGGGTCTTCTGCAACATGGATTGGTAACCCAGTTTCTTCCATCAGCAAGCGATCTAGGTCTCGAAGCAAAGCTCCGCCCCCAGTAAGCATTAAGCCACGCTCAGCAATATCAGAAGCGAGTTCAGGTGGGGTTTGCTCTAATCCGGCTTTGACTGCAGTCACAATCTGATTTAGGGGATCAGTTAGTGCCTCTAGGATTTCATTGCTGGTAACCGTGAAACTGCGAGGTATGCCTTCAGAAATATTGCGACCTTTTATCTCAAGCTCTTTAATGTCTGCGCCAGGAAAAGCTGACCCAATTGCCTTTTTAACGGCTTCCGCGGTTTGTTCACCAATTAACATCCCGTAATTACGTCGAATGTAATTTGTGATGGCCTCATCAAATTTATCACCGCCCACTCGGACTGATCCTTTGTAGACCACCCCTCCTAAGGACATTACGCCAACTTCGGTTGTGCCCCCGCCAATATCAACAACCATCGATCCTGCGGCTTCAGCAACCGGAAGACCGGCACCAATGGCTGCCGCCATAGGCTCCTCAATTAAAAATACTTGAGAAGCTCCAGCCCCCAAAGCGGATTCTCGGATGGCGCGTCGTTCAACTTGAGTTGAGCCACATGGGACGCAAATAATAATTCGGGGGCTTGGTTTTAGTAACTTACTTTCGTGAACCATCTTAATAAACTGCTTGAGCATTTGCTCGGTGATGGTGAAGTCGGCAATCACACCATCTTTCATCGGACGGATTGCTTCAATATTTCCGGGGACTCGGCCCAGCATGCTTTTGGCCTCTCGACCAACGGCTAAGATTGTTTTTTTGGCATTAGGCCCACCTTCTTGGCGAATAGCAACCACAGAGGGCTCGTCGAGAACAATCCCTCGATCGCGCATATAAATTAAGGTATTGGCAGTCCCTAGATCAATCGCTAGGTCGTTGGAAAAATAACTACGAAAGAGACCAAACATAATGTAAGTGAGAAAATAGAAAAATTATTAAATACAAAAGTGAAATGATACTCTAGCACCTCATGGATATAAATGAAGTTCACCGTATAGCGAAGCTCTCTCGCTTGGAATTAAGTGCCTCCGAGGCCGTCGCGGTACTGCCACAATTAGAGGCTGTTTTTGCATTGGTTGAACAAATGCAAGCAGTCAACACCGATCAGATTGAGCCTTTGTCCCACCCCATTTTGTTTATTGAGGATTTGGCAGAACCTTTGCGGGTCGACGCATGCACGGAGAGCAATGCGCGCGAACAGAATATGGCCAATGCGCCCGCCCAAGCCGAGGGTTATTTTTTGGTGCCGAGGGTGATCGAATGAATTGGCAGCATCAAACCTTGCGTAATCTGTCTAACTTATTGATTAATAAAGAAATATCTAGTTTAGAATTGTGTGAATTCTTTTTGGAGAGAATGACAAGGCACCAGCATTTAAATGCCTATCTAGATGTTTTGCCAGACCAGACCCGAGAGCAGGCTAGACGGGCTGATCACCTGAGATCCCAAGGGCTTGCTGGCCCCTTAACAGGGATTCCGATTGCTCATAAAGACGTTTTTGTAACCAAAGAGTGGGTGACGACCGCTGCCTCCAAAATGCTGGCTGGCTATAAAAGCCCTTTTAATGCGACTGTGGTGGCGGCTTTAGGAATCCCAGACGACGATCAGCCGCAGGCTGCGGGCATGGTGTGCCTGGGCAAAACCAACATGGATGAGTTTGCAATGGGCTCGTCCAATGAAAACTCGGCTTTTGGGCCTGCTCTTAACCCATGGGATATCCGGCGGGTCTCGGGAGGCTCCTCAGGAGGGTCAGCCGTCGCCGTTGCAGCTGGTTTAGCACCGATTGCTACGGGGACCGATACTGGCGGATCGATTCGGCAACCAGCAGCGTTTTGTGGGCTAACTGGGATTAAGCCGACCTATGGACGGGTCTCTCGATACGGCATGATTGCTTACGCCTCCTCATTGGATCAGGCGGGCCCAATTGGTAAAACGGCCGAGGATTGCGCTCTCTTACTAAGTGCAATGTCGATTCATGACCCGCGTGACTCAACATCGCTTGCTGATAGCGGCGAGGACTATGGACGTTTTTTGAATCAGCCGTGGTCAGAAGCAGATGTAAAAAAACCATTGGCGGGCTTACGCATCGGTTTGCCAAAGGAATTCTTTGCCGAAGGCCTCGCACATGATGTTGCCCAAGCAGTATTGGCCGCTAAAGAGCAACTTCAGGCCTTGGGAGCATTCATTACCGAAGTGAGCCTCCCCAAAACCCAGCTATCGATCCCGGTGTATTACGTCTTGGCTCCGGCGGAAGCATCGAGCAATTTGAGTCGTTACGATGGAGTTCGCTATGGGCATCGTGCGAGTAATTATTCTGATTTGATGGAGATGTATCAACGTTCTCGTAGCGAGGGCTTTGGTGCCGAAGTTAAACGACGGATTTTGATTGGCAGCTATGTTTTATCGCATGGCTACTACGATGCTTATTATCTGCAAGCCCAGAAAATTCGTCGCATTATTGCTGCAGATTTTGCCCAAGCTTTCACTCAGTGCGATGTGATTTTAGGACCAGTGGCCCCGGATGTTGCGTGGGGGCTGGGAGATAAGACCAAAGATCCATTGCAGATGTACTTAGAAGATATCTATACCTTATCAGCGAATTTAGCAGGCCTGCCAGCAATGAGCGCTCCCTGCGGATTTTCGGGTGATGGATTGCCGATTGGCATGCAGTTGATCGGAAATTACTTTTCTGAGGCCCGCCTGTTACAAGTTGCACACCAGTATCAGCAAGTCAGCGACTGGCATCTGCGCAGACCCGAAGGGGTGGCATGATGAAGTGGGAAGTTGTCATCGGACTTGAGACGCATACGCAATTGTTAACACAGTCCAAAATATTCAGTGGGGCGAGTACGCAATTTGGCGCCCAGCCAAATACCCAGGCATGCGCAGTCGATTTGGCTTTGCCAGGCGTGTTACCAGTTCTAAATCGTCAAGCGGTTGAGCACGCAATCCGTTTTGGTTTGGCGATTGGAGCTCAGATTTCTCCGCGCAGTATTTTTGCCCGTAAAAATTATTTTTATCCTGATTTGCCCAAAGGCTACCAAATTAGTCAATACGAGATACCAGTGGTGGTTGGGGGGCAAATTGAAATCGTTGTCGATGGACAGACAAAGGTTGTAGAGCTAACGCGGGCCCACTTAGAAGAAGATGCTGGCAAATCCGTTCATGAAAATTTTACTGGCCCCCATGGCGAACCGGCAAGCGGAATTGATTTAAATCGAGCCGGGACTCCTCTTTTAGAGATTGTCACTGAGCCGGTAATGCACAGTGCTGCGGAGGCAGTTGCTTATGCCAAAGCCCTTCATAGTCTTGTGGTGTGGCTAGGGGTATGCGATGGCAATATGCAAGAGGGCTCTTTTCGCTGCGATGCGAATGTATCAGTACGACCCATGGGGCAGACTGAATTCGGGACACGCTGCGAGATTAAGAATCTAAATTCATTTCGATTCTTAGAAGAGGCTATTCAGTATGAAGTGCGTCGCCAAATTGAATTGATTGAAGATGGCGGTACGGTCGTTCAGGAAACGCGCCTATACGATCCTGATCTTCAAGAAACGCGCAGCATGCGCAGTAAAGAAGATGCACAGGATTATCGGTATTTTCCAGATCCTGATTTATTACCGCTAGTCATTCATTCGGATTGGATTGAAGAAATTCGTAGTGCTATGCCTGCTTTACCAGCGACGCTACGCGCGCGGTGGCAATCTGAATACGGACTTAGCCCTTACGATACTCAGATCCTCAGCCAAGATCGTGCGACAGCTGATCTATTCATGGAGCTGGTCCGCCGTTTAGGCGCAAAATACGCCAAGACCGTTGCGAACTTTATTGCCGGCGATTTAGCCTCGTCTTTAAATCGCTCGAATTTATCCGCCCATGAATTACCAATTGATATTACCCAGATTGAGGCACTACTTAATCGTTCTATAGACGGAACGATTTCCAACAAGATTGCAAAAGAGATATTCATTTTGATTTGGGAGGACGCGCTGGCCAATAAGCCGACTATACCAATTGATGAGATTATTGAGCAACGCGGATTAAAGCAAATTACCGATATCGGCGCCCTAGAAGCCCTTGTTGATGGGGTTTTACAGGCTAATGCAAAATCCGTTGAGGAGTTTAAGTCTGGTAAAGAGAAGGCCTTTAATGCCTTGATTGGGCAGGTGATGAAAGCCTCGCAAGGCAAGGCAAATCCTCAGCAGCTCAATGAGTTACTGCGCAAGAAATTACAAAGTGGATAGGAAATGAGATGAGCGCCCCAGAGCTTAGTCAGGATGAGCAAGAAGCCTTGGTAGTCCAATGGCTGAAAGCGTGCCCAGGATTTTTTGAGCGTCACGCAGAAGTATTGCAAGAAGTTCGCCTAAAAGACCCCAATAGTGATCGAGCCATTTCTTTGCAAGAGCGACAAATGCACCTGTTGCGCTCACAAAATCAAGAACTCAATTTACGTTTAAACGAGATGCTGCGTTTTGGTAGTCGTAATGACAAGACCCAAGTGGCGATGGTTGCTTGGTTACAAAAACTCATTGAAGCAAAAGATATCAATGAAGTAAACAGCGCGCTTGAAAGTGGTCTCTCCTCTGTCTTTGAGGTTGAGGTTTGTAAGGTTTTGCCAAACGACCCCATATTTGAAAAATTATTAGATCGTCCGATTTGCCAAGCTTTTGCAAACTGCCCTGATTTATTTAAAGAGAAGCTAGGGCATTTGCAAACGAATAATGAATGGGAAAGCTTGGCCATATTGGCAATCCCATTGGATCAGAGTCGCTTTGCCGGCCTAGTCCTTCTTAGTAAAGATAGGGAGCGCTTTACAGAGGATATGGGCGTGTTCTATTTAAGACAAATTGCTGGTTTGGCTGCAGCAGCGTTGCGGCGAGTTGCTAGCTAAGCCCATCCCAGAACGATTGTGGATACTCTCTCGGCAAAGATCGAGGCCTACCTCAATAACTTGCATATTGTGCGGCAATTGTCAGCCCATACGATTAAAGCGTATCGCGCCGATTTAAAAATACTGAGTGAGAATGCGCAAGCTGAAAAGTGTGCGATTGATCAAATAAACCATGTACACATTCGCCGTTGGACTGCAACGCTGCACGCTAAGGGACTGTCTGCGCGATCGATTGCTCGAGTTTTATCTGCGTGGCGCGGTTTTTATGATTGGCTCTTATTAGAAAGTAAAGATCAGCTCGGTCTAGGATCAAACCCTGTCACCGATATCAAAGCACCCAAGCGAAGTAAGTTGTTACCAAAGGCGTTATCGGTTGAGCAGGCGTTAGCGTTAATTGAGTTCGCCGCTAAGGAGGCGACTGAAAAAGATGAATGGGAGCTGAATCGGGACCATGCCTTGATCGAACTTTTGTATTCATCGGGTTTGCGCTTATCGGAATTGTTGGGGTTAGATAGTGAGCCAAGTCGAGATTCTTTAGGTTGGATTGATTGGAATGAAAGCGAGGTATCAGTTCTTGGCAAGGGTAATAAGCGCAGAACTATTCCAGTTGGTAAGCCCGCCATGCTGGCATTACAGCACTGGAAAACACAGCGCGCTTTATTGCCACTAAAGGATCAGCACGCATTGTTTGTGTCCATTCAGGGTAAACGTCTTGGGCCACGAACTGTTCAGGCCCGTTTGCGATCGATGGCCATCCGCGCCGGTTTACCCACCCATGTGCATCCACACATGATGCGGCACAGTTTCGCGAGCCATGTTTTGCAATCGTCTCATGATTTACGAGCGGTGCAAGAGATGTTGGGTCACGCGAGCATTGCAAGTACACAAATTTATACCGCATTGGATTTTCAGCATCTAGCAAAAGCCTATGACAGCGCTCACCCGCGTGCAAAAGTAAAGGGTAATAAATCGTGAATTGCAGCATTACTCTTGAGGCAAGTAAAGAGCGCCCCATTGTGCGGAGGCACCCCTGGGTGTATGCGACTGCGATCAAGCGAGTTGATGGACAGCCTAAAGCAGGTGCAACGGTTCAGATCCTGAGTCAGGATGGTCGCTGGATTGCCAAAGGAGCCTATAGCCCTTTATCTAAAATCCGCGTTCGCGTTTGGTCATGGAGCGAAAGCGAAGCCATCGACCACGCCTTCTTTAAGCGCAAAATTAGTACAGCAATACAGCACCGACAGCAATGGGTTAGGGGTACAAATGCGATTCGATTAATCGCTGGGGAGGCCGATGGATTGCCCGGCCTAATCGTTGACCAGTATGACCGTGTGATTGTTTGCCAATTTCTGAGCGCGGGCGTGGAGTATTGGCGTGATGCCATCATTGGTGCTTTGCTAGAGCAAACCCGGTGCACTTTAATGGTTGAACGCTCCGATGCTGCTGTGCGAGCTCGCGAGGGATTGGCGGAGCAGAGTGGTATTTTGTTTGGCGAGCATGATGGCGAGCTCATTTCGGTCAATGAGCATGGGGTTCAGTATGGAATCGATGTGCTCGGGGGTCATAAGACCGGTTTTTATATTGATCAGCGGGATAATCGCCGCATGGTATCTGAGCTCTCAAGAGATCGCCGGGTACTCAATATGTTTTGCTACACCGGCGGATTCTCTTTGGCGGCTTTGCAAGGAGGGGCAAAGAGCGTCATGTCGGTTGATTCATCTGGCGATGCGTTGGTATTAGCACAGCGTCAAATGATTATGAATGGATATTCTCCAGAATTGGCGACCTGGCATGATGCCGATGCATTTTCAACGCTGAGAGAGCTAAGGGGCGCCCAAGAAAAGTTTGATTTAATCGTTTTAGATCCACCAAAGTTTGCGCCTTCAGCCCAACATCTTGAGCGTGCCCTAAAGGCTTATAAAGAGATTAACCGTGCCGCATTGCAATTACTTAATCCAGGCGGTCTATTATTTACATTCTCCTGTTCGGGCGCTGTAAGCCCCCAGCATTTTGAGCAAATGATTGCCTCATCCGTTAGCGAGGCCTTGGGACACATGCAAGACGAGGCAACGAATTATCGCGTTATGCAGCGTTTGGCGGCAGGGTTAGACCACCCAGTTTTGGCGAGTTTTCCGGAAGGGGAGTACCTCAAAGGTTTGTTACTCCAGCGTACTTAATAATCGGTAAGATACTTTCTTTATTCACTCTTTTTAAGAAATCACACCACGATGGCATTAATACCAGTAACGATTCTCACGGGATTTTTGGGCAGCGGCAAGACCACTTTGTTAAAACATATTTTGACTGGTGAGCACGGTAAAAAAATTGCTGTAATTGAAAACGAATTTGGTGAAGAGAATATCGATAACGATATCTTGATTCAAGATACCCAAGAGCAAATTGTGCAAATGAGTAATGGCTGCGTCTGTTGCTCGATTCGCGGCGATTTGGTTGAGGCGTTAAATCAACTGTGGGAGCAGCGCAAAAATAAAAAAATTCAGTTTGATCACGTGGTCATTGAAACAACCGGTGTGGCAAATCCTGGTCCAGTTGCGCAAACGTTTTTTATAGATGACGACATAGCAAATCATTACGTGTTAGACGCCGTTGTTACCCTTGTGGACGCGAAGCATGGACAAAAGCAACTGAATGAGCACGAGGAGGTTCAGCGCCAAGTTGGTTTTGCCGATCGCATCTTTATTACCAAAACAGATCTTGTAAGCCCAGAAGAAATTGCGACCTTAAAGAATCGGTTGATGCATATGAACCCAAGAGCACCCATCCAAACGATTACAAAGGGCGTAGTGTCTCTCGATTCTGTCTTGGATTTACGGGGATTTAATTTAAACGCGAAGCTTGATATTGACCCCCATTTTTTGGAGGAGGATGATCACGACCACAGTGAGTGCGGTCATGATCACCACCACGATCATGAGCATCACCATGACCATGGCCACAACCATCACAACCACCATGGACACACCGATCGAATTCAGTCATTTGTATTTAAGAGCGATAAACCCTTTGATCACCGCAAACTAGAGGATTTTTTAGGTGGCGTTTTATCTGTATTCGGGGAGAAGATGTTGCGCTACAAAGGCGTTCTGTACGTGAAGGGCTCGGCTCGCAAGGTGGTCCTCCAAGGCGTTCATGAAATGATGGGTAGTGATTTGGCGGGTCCATGGGGGGCGGAGCCCAAACAAACTCGTATGGTGTTCATTGGGATTGACTTGCCAAAAGATACTTTGCTGGCTGGATTAGAAGGCTGCTTAGCTAACTAATTGAATTAATTGAATTACTGTACAATGCGCCGCCACGGTTGCAATTAAATAGCCATTGAAACTTTTATAGAAAGCGTAATAATGCTCCCTTGAAAGTGCAATTAAGCGACTTTTAGTAGTAACCCTGATTGGCGATTTTGCCCTAGGGTTTAAGGTGTTGACTATTTGGAACGAAGGAAAAACGATGACGACAAAAGAAGCTAGTACGAAAGCTAAATCTGCTGAGTCCAGTAAGAAAGCTTCTGGGTCGTCCGCTAAAGGCGCCCCACTCACTGAGGCTGAATTGCTGAAGATGTCTGAAAAAGACTATATGAACGCTGCTCAGTTAGAGTTCTTCCGCACCAAATTGCAGACGCTCAAAGAGGATATCTTGAAGCACGCCAGTGAAACGACCGAGCATCTGCGTGAAAACATACTGGTACCTGATCCCGCGGATCGGGCGACGATTGAAGAGGAGCACGCGTTAGAGCTCCGAACCCGAGATCGCGAGCGAAAGCTCTTAAAAAAGGTTGAGCAAGCTTTGTCCAGAATTGACTCGGGTGATTATGGTTGGTGCGAAGAAACCGGTGAGCCGATTGGCTTGTCCCGCCTGATCGCCCGTCCAACCGCTAATCTTTCGCTCGAGGCACAAGAGCGCCGTGAGCTGCGTCAGAAGTTATTTGGTGAATAGGATTTCTATTCATCATGACTAAAGCAGTACCAACACTCGCTGACATCCCACCATTATTGAAGGCCGAGATTCTGGCCGAGGCTTTGCCCTATATTCGACAATACCATGGCAAAACCATTGTGATTAAGTATGGCGGCAATGCCATGGTTGAGGAGCGCCTTAAAGAGAGCTTTGCGCGTGATGTTATTTTGCTAAAGCTTGTTGGCATGAACCCTGTTGTTGTTCATGGTGGCGGCCCACAAATTGATGAGGCCCTTAAGAAAATTGGTAAGACCGGCACTTTTATTCAGGGAATGCGGGTTACCGATGAAGAGACGATGGAAGTGGTTGAGTGGGTATTGGGTGGCGAGGTTCAGCAAGACATCGTGATGCTAATCAATCATTTTGGCGGTCAGGCAGTTGGCTTAACCGGCAAAGATGGTGGCTTAATCCATGCTAAGAAAATGATGGTTCCTAATGAACAAATTCCATCAGGCGCACCGATTGATCTCGGTTTTGTGGGTGAAATTGAATCAATCAATCCAGCCGTAGTGAAAGCTTTGCAAGACGATGCGTTTATTCCAGTAATTTCACCGATTGGCTTTAGTGAAGAAGGCCAAGCCTACAACATCAACGCTGATTTAGTTGCCGGCAAAATGGCTGAAATCTTGAAGGCCGAAAAATTAGTGATGATGACCAATATACCGGGCGTCATGGATAAGGCAGGCAAACTCTTGACGGATTTAAGTGCGCGCGAGATTGATGCGTTATTTGCAGACGGAACGATTTCTGGCGGGATGCTCCCCAAAATTTCATCTGCCTTAGATGCTGCCAAGAGTGGGGTGAACTCGGTGCACATTATTGATGGCCGAATTGAGCACTCCCTACTCTTAGAAATACTGACGGAACAAGCTTTTGGTACCATGATACGTTCTAGATAAAAAAATAATCATGAACAGCAGCGGTAGCCCTCTTCATCAAGAATCAGCTTCTGAGATTAGCGGGGGCGAGACTAAGACTCGCAAGCGCCCACGCCCAGGTGAGCGTCGCTTACAGATTCTGCAGATTTTGGCCGAGATGCTACAAAACCCAAGTGGCGATCGCGTCACAACGGCCGCTCTAGCTGCCAAGATCGGTGTTTCAGAGGCTGCTCTCTATCGGCATTTTGCAAGTAAAGCACAAATGTTTGAGGGCTTAATCGCATTCATCGAGCAAACGATTTTTGGACTCATTAATCAGATTAATCAAAAAGAAGAACTAGGCATCGCACAAGTGAAGGGGATGGTGCAAATGCTATTAGTCTTTGCTGAGAAAAATCCTGGCATGGTGCGTGTTTTACTGGGCGACGCATTGTTGCAGGAGGATGAGCGCCTTCAGGAACGTATTAATCAAGTTTTAGATCGTGTGGAAACATCCCTTAAGCAATCATTACGTATTGCGCAAAGTCAACATCAGGATGGTGCAGCTTCGGATACAGCCGGTTTACAGTCTGCACTTTTGATGAGTTATGTGGTTGGTCGTTGGCATCGCTTTGCTCGAAGTGGCTTTAGAAAGTTGCCTAGCGAAGGAATTGAACCAAGCCTACGAATTCTGCTTACTGCATGAATGAGCTGCATCTTTCAAAGAAAACTTATCATTTTGATGCGCCCCTGAGGCTTCAAAGTGGCGCTAGCATTGATCAATACAATTTAGTTGTCGAAACCTACGGACAGCTCAATGCAAATGCGAGCAATGCGGTTCTGATTTGCCACGCGCTGAATGCATCGCATCATGTAGCGGGCATTGATCCTGATAATTCAAATGAGTTGGGTTGGTGGGACAACATGGTTGGGCCTGGTAAGCCAGTCGATACCAATCATTTTTTTGTGATTGGGGTGAATAATCTAGGTTCGTGTTTTGGCTCAACAGGACCCATGAGCATTAACCCGCAAACCAATGAGCCTTATGGAGCTCGCTTTCCAGTGCTCACCGTTGAGGATTGGGTCAATGCTCAAGCGCGCTTAGCTGATCAAATGGGCATTAGAAAATTTGCGGCAGTGATGGGCGGAAGTTTAGGTGGTATGCAGGCGATGTCGTGGGCCACTCAATATCCAGAGCGCGTCGCCCATTGTGTGGTGATTGCCTCGACGCCAAAGCTCAGCGCTCAGAATATTGCCTTTAATGAGGTTGCCCGTAATGCAATTTTGTCAGACCCTGATTTTTATGGCGGCGATTACTACAAACATGGCGTCGTCCCAAAACGTGGTTTGCGCTTAGCGCGGATGGTGGGCCATATCACGTATCTATCGGATGATGATATGGCTGAAAAGTTTGGACGTGATTTACAGCGCTTAGCTGGTGCGCCAGACGAGTATCGATTTAGTTTTGATGTGGAATTTGCCGTCGAGAGCTATTTACGGCATCAAGGCGATAAGTTCTCCGGCTATTTTGATGCCAATACCTATCTATTGATTACGCGGGCCTTGGACTATTTTGATCCAGCAAAGCGCTACCATGGTGACTTGAGTCAAGCGCTAGCGAATGTCCGTGCTAAATTTTTGGTCATTAGCTTTTCAACGGATTGGCGATTTTCGCCCGATCGCAGTCGTGAAATTGTGCAAGCCTTGCTCAACAATAAAACCGATGTAAGTTATGCCGAAATTGATGCACCGCATGGACACGATGCATTTTTACTGGATGATGAACGCTATCACCGGTTAGTGCGGGCCTATTTTGCGACGATGGCGGAGGCAAAATGCAATTAAGATCCGATTTTGATGCGATCGCGAATTGGGTTGAAACGAACAGCTCCTTGCTGGATTTAGGTTGTGGTGACGGCTCGTTCCTCGAGTTCATTCGTGCAAAGCGCAAGGCAATCACTTATGGTGTTGAAATTACCGATACTGCTGTATTGGCTTGTGTGGAAAAGGGCCTAAATGTAATCCAGCAGGATTTGGAAGGCGGTTTAGCGCTTTTCAAGGATCAAAGTTTTGATACCGTCGTGTTATCGCAGACCTTGCAGACGATTCATCAAACGGAGCGTATTTTGCGAGAAGTTGTACGTGTCGGAAAACAATGCGTTGTCTCGTTTCCAAATTTTGGACACTGGTCGCACCGTTATGCGGTTGCTCTGGGTCGCATGCCCGTTTCGAAATCATTACCATACGAGTGGTTTAATACGCCCAATGTCCGAGTTCTGACCATTGCTGATTTTGAAGCCTTGGCACACAAATTAGGAATTGAAATTTTGGGACGGGTTGTTTTGCATCACGGCAAGACAGTCCACTTGCTACCTAATTTATTTGGCAGCTTAGCAATCTATCGCGTGTGTGGAGCTAAATAGCATTCGCTCTTGGTTCAATGATTTACGGGTCTATTTTGAATGGCCCAGTATTCGTATTTTCTTTTTAGGATTCTCAGCCGGACTTCCGCTTCTTTTGGTATTAGGTACCTTAAGTTTTCGTCTCAGAGAGCTCGGTATTGATCGCAGCACCATTGGCTATTTATCATGGGTTGGCCTGTTTTATGCCGGGAAGTGGCTTTGGGCGCCGTTGGTAGATCGAGTACCAATTCCCGGAATCACAAAACGTCTTGGGCGTCGGCGTAGTTGGCTGTTGCTTGCTCAAGCGCTCATTATGGTCGGCTTAGTCGGCATGGCGATGAGCGATCCCAAACAAGACTTACAAGTCATTATTTGGTTTGCATTATTAGTCGCCTTTGCTTCAGCCACCCAAGATATTGCGCTTGATGCTTTTCGGATTGAGTCGGCCAAAGCCGAGTACCAAGCCGCATTGGCAGCCAGCTATCAAACAGGGTATCGCTTGGCGATGATTTGGGCGGGAGCGGGGGCATTGTGGCTTGCTGCTCGTGCTGAAGAAAGCACCAGCTTGTACTTTACGAACGCCTGGCAATTTGCCTATTTGGTGATGGCGTTATCGATGAGCGTTGGGGTAATAACAACGTTACTCAGCCCGGAACCCCAAATTATCCAATTACCCAAAGCACGTTCTGCAGGCGAATGGCTTTTGCAAACTCTTATTCAGCCCTTTGCAGATTTTATCGGTCGGTACCGTTGGCATGCTTTTTTAATCCTGGCGCTCATAGCTGTCTACCGCATTAGTGATGTTGTTATGGGGATTATGGCGAACCCGTTTTATGTCGATATGGGCTATACCAAGGATGAGGTAGCGGCAGTCACAAAAGTATTCGGGGTCATCATGACCTTATTGGGTGCATTTATTGGTGGGATTCTGGCATTGCGTTTTGGTGTCATGCGTATTTTATTTTTGGGAGCCATTCTCTCAGCAGCCAGTAATCTTCTTTTTGCTTGGCTTAGTACACGCGGTCATGATTTGACGGGTTTAATTTGGGTGATCTCAGCGGATAATCTGAGCTCTGGTATCGCCTCGGCTGCTTTTATTGCTTATCTATCTTCATTAACTAATGTGCAGTACTCAGCAACGCAATATGCATTATTTAGTTCAATGATGGTATTGCTACCAAAATGGATGGCCGGATTTTCTGGAGTATATGTTGACCGCTTTGGCTACGAGAGCTTTTTTATCTCGACCGCACTCATTGGTATCCCGGTGCTTATCTTGATTGGGATTGCAATCCGGATGCAGGTTAAAGTGCCCAGTCGTACTCAATCATAAGCGGCGCATGGTCTGAGAAGCGCTGCTTTTTATAAACACCAGCCTTTTTAGCGGACTTGCCAAACTCTGGTGTGGCGATTTGATAATCAATACGCCACCCTACATTCTTGGCATACGCTTGGCCTCGTTGACTCCACCAGGTATAGCAGCTATCGCTTGCGTGAGGCTCGAGATGTCGATAAACATCCATATAACCCTCCTTCGTAAAAAGCCTGGTTAACCAAGCGCGCTCTTCGGGTAAGAACCCAGAATTCTTTAGATTCCCTTTCCAGTTCTTCAAATCAATTTCTTGATGTGCAATATTGACGTCACCGCACAAAACAACCTGCCGACCTTTTTGTTTGAGTTTGATGAGATGGGGTAAAAAGGCATCTAGAAAGCGAAATTTAGCCTCTTGGCGTTCAGGTGAGCTTGAGCCGGATGGCATATAAACTGAGACCACTGAAAGGGAACCGATCGAAATTTCAACATAACGCCCCTCGGCATCGAATTCGGGATTACCAAATCCAATTTGCAGATCATCAATGGGGTGGGGGGTGTAGATTCCCGCACCGCTATACCCTTTTTTCTCAGCGTAATGAAAATACGAATTTAGTTCGTTGGGAGAGCGAATTGCTGGCTCTAGGTCAGACTCTTGCGCTTTGAGTTCTTGTACGCAGATAAAATCAGCATGTTGATCGTGCATCCACTCCATAAAGCCTTTTTTGGCTGCGGAGCGAATGCCATTGAGATTGGCAGAAATGATGCGTAACATACAGACCTATGAGTGTAAATCCAGAAAAAAATCAGTCGGACTTTATTCAATTCGCGCTTGAAGCAAAAGTATTGTCCTTTGGCGAGTTTAAAACGAAGGCCG
Source organism: Polynucleobacter sp. MWH-UH24A (assembly GCF_018687475.1). Classification (NCBI taxonomy): domain Bacteria; kingdom Pseudomonadati; phylum Pseudomonadota; class Betaproteobacteria; order Burkholderiales; family Burkholderiaceae; genus Polynucleobacter; species Polynucleobacter sp. MWH-UH24A. Next base: position 1,869,178 of record NZ_CP061292.1, on the reverse strand, counting down.
GGCGATTGTCCCCCTATTTTTTTAATGCCGGGCTCTTTAATAATGGCGCACAACTGGGAAAGCTTGGTGAGTTTTACGCGCACGCACTGCTTGGATCAAACATTGATTTTGATATGCTCTTTGGGCCCGCATACAAAGGGATTACTTTGGCAGCGAGTACGGCAATTGCACTAGCACGCTCTGGACGCAATACCCCTTTTGCCTATAACCGCAAAGAGGCGAAAGATCATGGTGAAGGCGGAACCTTAATTGGTGCTCCCGTTAAAGGCCGAGTTGTCATTATTGATGATGTGATTTCAGCGGGCACCTCGGTGCGTGAGTCGGTTGATTTAATTGTTCGAGCTGGTGCTAAGCCTTGTGCAGTATTAATTGCACTCGATCGAATGGAAAAGTCAGGAGATGCGCTCAAGGTTGGTCAATACTCTGCGGTGCAAAGTGTCGGACAAGAATTTGGATTGCCGGTGATTGCAATCGCTAACCTAGAGGGTTTAATGCATTATTTACAGCAATCGCATGACCAGCAATTGCAAACGTTTCTTCCAGCAGTTCAAGATTACCGAAATCGATACGGAATTTAAAGCGTATCTAAATCGATTTCGCCACGGTACACCGTTTGCGTAGGTCCACGCATTAACACTACCGCGTTGGGATTCTTAAAACCATCCCACATAATCTCAAGTTCTCCGCCGCGGGTGCTTACATTGACTGGTGAGTCTAGTAGTCCCCGGCGGATCCCCGATACAGCTGCAGCGCATGCACCGGTACCGCACGATAGGGTCTCACCCGCACCGCGCTCATAGACTCGCAATCGAATGGAATGGCGATTAAGAATCTGCATAAAACCGGCATTGACTCGATTTGGGAAGGCAGGATGCGACTCAATTAAAGGCCCATCGATCAACACTGGCGCACTATCAAGATCTTCAACGACTTGAACGGCATGGGGGTTCCCCATCGATAAGGCTGAAACCCAATCGGCATGCGCGCCGCTATTGCGACTGAGAGGGAGCGCATAAAGAGTTTCGTGTAATTCTTGTTTACTTGTGAGGCCTGATGGATTGAAAGGTATTTCAGGAGGGTTAAAAATCGGCCTACCCATATCAACCTCTACAGAGCCATTGGCTAGGCGTTTAAGAGTTAGAAGGCCGTTGCTGACTTCAACTCGAACTTCATTTTTAGTGCTTAAGCCCTCTTCATGCACAAAACGCACAAAGCATCTCGAGCCATTTCCGCATTGCTCCACCTCACCACCATCGGCATTAAATATGCGGTATTTGAAGTCGACATTAGGCAGGTTACTTGGTTCAACGATCAAAATTTGATCGGCTCCGACACCAAGTTGACGATGTGCTAGCTTGCGCCATATCGCTGGAGTAATTGATCGAATATCTTGGCGTGTTCCATCAATGACAATAAAATCATTGCCGGCGCCATGCATTTTGGTAAAGCGTAATCGGGTCATAACATGCAGTTGGTCTGTGTGAGCCTAATCATACAAGCTTGCTTCGCCCGGAGGTCGATATTTGAAGCGCTTATGAACCCAATAATACTCAGCAGGGCGTTGACGAATTTCTTCTTCAAAGCATTGATTTAGTCGAGCGGTATCAGCTACTGGATCATCGCTTGGAAAATTAGGCAATGCTTTGTGGATTTTGCAAATGTACTTACTTTTATCCGGATTGAGTGTTGTGATCATTAAACACACTTCTGCACCACATGCTTTAGCTAGACGTGAAATGGCAGTAATCGTATTGGTTTGAATTCCAAAAAAGGGTACAAACGCCGAGTCTTTCGGTCCTAAATCGATATCAGGTGCAATCACGACAAAATTACCCTTCCGAATCTCCCGAATTAAATCAAAGAGCCGATTCTGACGATTAATCGATTTAGCACCAAAGCGGTTGCGCCATTCGATGATTTTTTGATTGAAAAATGGATTTTTCATGTTTTGATAAAGTCCGGCGCCGCGCTGCCAGCCATTCTTTTCCCCAAGGGCAGAAAGTGCCATAAATCCGCATTCAAAACCGACAAAGTGGGGAATCACCAAAATTCTGGGCTTGTTATCGCCCAGAGGAATTTCACTTTCAATATCAACCAAGGAAAAAATTTGTTTTGCACTACCAAGCCAAACACGGCTTCGTTCGATTACGGCGCGCCCTAAGAGTCGCCAATGTTCGTTAGCCAATCTTTGTATTTGATGGGAGGTAAGATTTGGAAAACAGAGTTGTAAATTTCGAAGCACCACATATTTGCGTTGATGGGGAAGTCGTCCAAATAAATATCCGAGGGCATATCCGGTTTGAACCGTCCAGGCGTAGGGCAAGAAAGCAAAAAGCCTCAGAATACTTAGGCCAATGTAATTCAAGAAGGTATGCAGCCAGCTCATCAAATCATTTACTCTTGGGGTGGAAGTTCTGCACCCTCCGGGTGTTTATAGCGGTTGTATGACCAAATGAATTGTTCTGGAGCCTCAAGAATGACCGCCTCGATGGCTTGGTTCATTTGCGTTGCCGCATGATGCGCATCATCAGAAAAGGATGCCAAGCGATGGGCTTTAATCGTCCAGCCCTGGCCGAGTGATTTACGAATTGCTGAGAACAGAATGACCGGGGTTTGGTTACGATTGGCCAGGCGAGCCGGCAGGGGTGTGGTGTAGGCGTATCGATTAAAAAACTTCACCCACACCCCATCGCCACCACTGGGAACTTGATCTGGAAGAATGCCAATTGCCTCGCCCTCCTGAAGGGCTTTAACCATTTTGCGAACTCCCTGGAGGTTTGTAGGCACAAAATGCATGTTCGGATAGGCGCGCTGCTCCTCAATGAGGTTATTTAACCATTCTTGACGAGCCGGTCGATACAAAATGGTTGCCGGGAAATGAGTAGCCAGTATCCGAGGGATGATTTCAAAGCCCCCTAGGTGGGGTGTGAGCATCACTAAGCCCTTGCCCTCTTGAACCGCTTGGTCGACTGGGCTCCAGTCTTGAACGTCAGCCCGTTCAAGGGCCTTTTGGGGGTTATGCCAGATCCAAAGACTGTCGATAAATAGCATTCCCGAGGCTGCTGCTGCTTTCAACGAATGGGTTTTCTTGCCATGCAGTTGCATAGCGTGGTGGTAATTTTCTTGAAATAAGCTCCGAAAATGAGGAAAAAAAGTGAAGGCCACAATCCCGCCGAAGCCACCCAGAATTTGGGCCAAACCCAAAGGGAGACTGGCGACACTTTTTAGAATGAAATGCAACGCCCAATGTGACATGTGCTAATGATATTCAATTCAAAATGGGGTTTAGCGACCAGTCGTTAAATAAGATAGAATCCTATTATTCGCCGAGTTAAAGACAACTTGCGGGGCGAATTAAAAAAATCTGCTAAAGCGTCGCCGTTGTATTCCCCGGCACGTGGCGTTGTCAGTGCTTAAACAAATGGAGAATAGAATGGCTAACGATTATTTCTTTACCTCAGAATCTGTTTCTGAAGGACATCCCGATAAAGTTGCAGACCAAATCTCGGATTCAATCCTAGATGCCATTTTGGCGCAGGACCCGAAGGCACGTGTTGCTGCCGAGACCCTTTGCAACACTGGCTTAGTGGTTCTTGCCGGCGAAATCACAACTAACGCCAATGTTGATTACATTCAAGTCGCACGCAATACTTTGCGCGAGATCGGGTATGACAACACAGAATATGGCATCGATTACAAAGGGTGCGCAGTTTTGGTAGCCTATGACAAACAGAGTCCAGACATTGCTCAGGGCGTTGATAAGGCACACGATGATGGTTTGGATCAAGGCGCTGGTGATCAGGGATTAATGTTTGGTTATGCCTGTGATGAGACTCCTGAGCTAATGCCTTTACCAATTTATTTGTCGCACCGCCTGGTGGAGCGTCAATCTCAATTGCGTCGTGATGGACGCCTAAATTGGTTGCGCCCCGATGCAAAATCCCAAGTGACCTTACGTTATGTAGATGGAAAACCAGACTCGATCGATACCGTGGTGCTATCGACTCAGCATGCTGCTGATATTCCTTTGGAGAAATTGCGTGAAGCAGTGATTGAAGAAATTATCAAACCAGTTTTACCAAAGCATTTAATTAAAGGGGATATTAAATATTTAGTGAATCCAACCGGTCGCTTTGTAATTGGAGGTCCGCAAGGCGATTGTGGTCTTACAGGTCGCAAAATTATTGTGGATACCTATGGCGGTGCCGCTCCTCATGGCGGCGGTGCATTTTCTGGAAAAGATCCATCGAAGGTTGATCGATCCGCTGCCTATGCTGGCCGCTATGTAGCGAAGAACGTGGTTGCTGCTGGTTTGGCAAGCAAATGCCTCATCCAAATTTCGTATGCGATTGGTGTCGCCCGTCCCACATCGGTCATGGTTAGCACCTTTGGTACGGGCAAGATTGCCGACGAGCAGATTGCAAAACTCGTATCGGAGCATTTTGATCTTCGCCCGAAAGGTATTGTGAAAATGCTTGATCTTTTGCGACCCATTTACAAAAAGACCGCTGCATATGGCCATTTTGGCCGTGAGGAGCCTGAGTTCACTTGGGAACGCAAGGATAAAGCGGCTGCTTTGAAGGGTGCGGCAGGCCTCTAGCCCGAAATTGATTACAATTTAGGCAATTCCTTCAAGGAGCGTTGCAAGGGGCGTATTTTCGCCCCCCAGGCTTGGAGGGGAGTTACTTAGTAACTTCATTGCAACTGCGCTCGCTAACCCGAATGCTAGCGGTTAGCGAGTCAATACTGGCTCCACTAGCATTCTTTAGCTGGAGCTATTCATGAATACTGTTGCTGATTTGAAGCTAAATGGCGATTTTGCAATTGCCGATATTGGTTTGGCCGATTTTGGTCGTAAAGAAATCAAAATTGCTGAAACCGAGATGCCCGGTTTGATGGCTATCCGCGAAGAGTTTGCCGCCAAGCAACCCTTACGGGGCGCACGCATTACCGGATCGTTACACATGACAATTCAGACCGCCGTTCTCATTGAGACCCTTGAAGCCTTAGGTGCCGAAGTCCGTTGGGCGTCGTGCAATATATATTCAACACAAGATCATGCCGCCGCCGCAATCGCTGCGAATGGCACCCCCGTATTTGCGATCAAAGGCGAGACTCTTGAGCAGTATTGGGATTTCACCCACAAGATCTTTGAATGGGCAGACGGTGGTTATAGCAATATGATCTTGGATGATGGTGGCGACGCAACCTTATTGCTGCATTTAGGTACTAAGGCTGAAAAAGATCTAGCCGTTCTCAATCATCCAACCAGCGAAGAGGAACGGATTCTTTTTGCGGCAATTAAGAGTAAATTGGCGATTGATCCAACATGGTATTCAACGCGATTAGCCAAAGTTAACGGCGTTACTGAAGAGACAACGACGGGTGTGCATCGTCTCTATCAAATGCATGCAAAGGGCGAGCTGCATTTCCCGGCCATTAACGTCAACGACTCCGTAACCAAGAGTAAATTTGATAACTTATATGGCTGCCGCGAATCTTTAGTGGATGCGATTAAGCGTGCGACCGATGTCATGATTGCCGGTAAGGTAGCCGTTGTGGCTGGTTATGGTGATGTAGGTAAAGGTTCAGCCCAAGCATTACGTGCACTCTCCGCTCAAGTATGGGTGACCGAAGTTGACCCGATCTGTGCATTACAGGCCGCGATGGAAGGGTATCGTGTGGTGACAATGGAGTACGCCGCTGATAAAGCCGATATCTTTGTTACAGCGACAGGTAACTATCACGTCATAACGCATGATCACATGAAGAAAATGAAAGACCAGGCGATTGTTTGCAATATTGGCCATTTTGATAATGAAATTGATATTGCCAGTATTGAAAAATACCAATGGGAAGAAATTAAGCCTCAAGTTGATCATGTCATTTTCCCAGCGGCAAATGGGCTTCCTGAAAAGCGCCTTATTATTTTGGCCAAGGGCCGATTAGTCAATTTAGGTTGCGGCACAGGGCATCCCTCGTATGTCATGAGCTCTTCGTTTGCGAATCAAGTGATTGCGCAGATCGAACTCTGGGGAGCGGCAGGAACCAATAAATACCCTGTAGGGGTCTATACCTTGCCTAAGCACTTAGACGAAAAAGTTGCCCGTTTGCAGCTTAAGAAATTGAATGCGCAGCTCACTGAGCTATCAGATCAGCAGGCCGCCTATATTGGGGTTCAGAAGGAAGGCCCCTTTAAGCCTGAAACCTATCGTTATTAAAAGCTTAAAGGGTCTGCTATGGAGTTAAGCGTCGAGTTCTTCCCTCCCAAAACCCCGGAGGGGGAAGCGCGTTTGCTACAAACGCGGGAGCGAATTTCAGCGGCATTAAAGCCCGCCTTTTACTCAGTAACCTTTGGTGCGGGCGGATCGACTCAATCAGGAACCTTGCAGACGGTTGAGGCTATTCATCGGGCCGGAGAGCTCGTTGCGCCCCATTTATCGTGTGTCGGCAGTTCCAAAGAATTGATTACGCAGCTTCTCTCGCAATACAAGGCATTGGGCATCAAACGGATTGTGGCGTTACGCGGTGATTTGCCATCTGGCATGGGTCAGTACGGTGAGTTACAGCATGCCAACCAACTCGTTGAATTCATTCGCCAACAGACCGGTGATTGGTTTCATATCGAGGTAGCAGCTTATCCAGAGACGCATCCTCAAGCACAATCCCCAAGCAAAGATATTGCATACTTTGCTCAAAAAATTAAGGCCGGTGCCAACTCAGCAATTACCCAATACTTTTTTAATAGCGATGCCTATTTTCGGTTTGTGGACGACGCTTATCAATTGGGTGTTGATGTGCCTGTGGTTGCCGGCATTATGCCAATTACAAGCAGTACCCAATTACTCCGGTTTTCAGATGCATGCGGCGCAGAAATTCCGCGTTGGATTCGTTTGCGTCTTTTGGCTTATGGCGATGACAGCGCTTCAATTAAGGCATTTGGTGAGGACGTAGTCAGTGCACTATGCGAACAACTCATCGTTGCTGGAGTACCTGGTCTGCATTTTTACTCACTTAATCAAGCAGATCCCGTAATTCGTATCGTACAAAATTTACAATTGGACAACGCCGCTAAGCCCTAGACGTATTTTGGTGGATCCCGGAGTTGGTAATCATAAGATCAAGGGCTTGGTCATGGACCTGAGGGGTCCAGCGATGGTGATCCAGCGCTTGCCAGTCAAAAGCGATACCAGCCGTTATAAATCGATGCCCTGTAAGCTTTAAGGAAGCTATAGTTCGATCAAAATATCCCCCGCCATATCCGAGTCGCCAAAACTGGTTTTGATAGTTCAGCCAGCCAAGGCAAGGGATTAGGATACAGTCGGGGTTCATAGGCTCCACCCCTTTAGCTTTTGGGTTGGGTTCGGCAATTCCGTAGGTATTTAAAATTAAGGAGTCTGGGTCTGACCAGGTGTAAAAAATCAATTGCCGATTGGCCTCAACTTTAGGCAACAAGAGGTATCGATTCGATCTAGATTCTCGCCATGCGCACAGAGGTTCCCGCAGATCAAGCTCGTCGCGGTAAGGCCAGCAAAATGCAAGTGACCGGTATCCCTCTCCTTCTTGGAGAAGAAATTGACGAAATTGGGATAAAAAAAGAGCATATGTGGAATCAAATTCGGATGACTGGGCAAATGACGAGCGCTGGTTTAAGAGATCCTGTCGAATTTGCTGAATAGGGGTATGCATGGTACTTATTATCGGGTGAAAATAGCACGATGATCCAAAACTTTACTTTTAAGCCAAAACGCCCGAACGCACCCTTTCTTTTATCGGCGATTCTGGTGCTTTGCTTGGGCGCTTGGAACAGTGGTTTTGCAAAAAAACCAAACGTGAGCAAATCATCTGCGAGCCAGCCCGCTGCCTATGAGCTCACAGAGGCTGATAAATTATTTATTGAGCTGCGGGATGCTGCGCGGCGTAATGATGTACCAAAAACCCAACAGCTCTCCGCACAATTAAACAGCTATCCAGATACGGATTATGTGCGGTATTTTCGGATTAAGCCCCAAATGTTCGATAAGGGGAATGAGGCGCGCGCTGATTCCTCGGTCGATGAGGAAGTTGGTGCATTCTTAAAAACCTATGAGGGAACCGCAATTGGTGATCGGATGCGCAACGATTGGTTGTTGGTTCTTGGTAAACGAAAAGATTGGTCTCAATTTGATCGGGAATATCCAAAATTTGTCTTGGATGATGACACCAATGTGAAGTGTTATGCACTTCAATCGCGACTTATGAAGCAGGAGGATGCAAAGCTTGTTGGACAGGATGCATTAAAAGTGATGATTGATCCACGTCATTTTGGATCAGCCTGTCAGGAGCTCGTACCCGCATTAGTGCAAGCAAATGGCCTAACGAGTGCTCAGGCTAGAGCGCTTGGACGAGCGGCTGCCGAAATGAATTTTGAAACAGCAGGGCGTCGCATTGGCGGTGATGATCCGATCGCTAGTATTGTGCGTAGCGCAAGGGCAGATCCCAGTAAAACATACCGCGACTTTTCACAAACCAACCTACGCTATAACAAAGAAGATCAAGCGATGGCATGGGGTGTGATTGGTCAATTTTTAGCAAAACGCTTAGATCGAAATGCATACGATGCGTATCGACGTCAACAGCAACTTGGTTTTAATCCCTTGCTATCCGCAGAAACACAGGAATGGAAAGTACGCACCGCTTTACGTGCTCATGATTGGCAGTTAGTGCGTGACTCGATTGAATCGATGAATCCGGTGGTTCGTCAACGCGATCCTGCATGGACCTATTGGTACGGAAGATCATTCAAAGAATTGGGAGATTCTGAAAAAGCCAATGCCCAGTTTCATTTACTGGAAGACCAGTTTAATTTTTATGGTCAGTTGGCACGGGAGGAATTAGCTAAACCAATCGTTATCCCACCAAAAGTGAGAGTTAGTGATGCTGAAATTAAGGAGATGGGTAAACGCCCAGGATTTAATCGGGCTGAACGTTTTTATGCCATGAATCTCCGCTTTGAAGGCAATCGTGAATGGAACTGGGAGTTGCGCGGTATGAGCGATCGCCAATTATTAGCCGCCGCTGAATATGCTAAACGAATCCATTTATACGATCGAACGGTTAATACGGCTGATCGCACAAAAGGGGAGCATGATTTTGCTCTTCGTTATCCAACCCCTTTTAAGGATCAACTTAGTCCGATTGCTAAAACCATTGATTTGAATTTAGCCTGGGCTTATGGCCTGATTCGTCAAGAGTCTCGGTTTATTACCAATGCATCATCGTCAGTGGGTGCTTCGGGGTTGATGCAGGTGATGCCCAATACCGCTAAGTATGTTGCTAAGAAAATTGGTATGAGCTCGTATACCAATGAGCGTCTTAAAGAAACGCAAGTTAATTTAACCTTGGGCAGTCATTATTTAAATATGGTTCTAAAAGATCTCGATGATTCTTGGGTCCTGGCATCCGCCGCATACAACGCTGGACCTTCTCGTCCCAAATCATGGCGAGAAAAGTTAAATCAAACCACTGAGGGGGCAATTTTTGTGGAATCCATCCCCTTTAATGAGACTCGGACGTACGTTAAGAATGTGCTTGCAAATGCGAGCTACTATTCGATTTTGATGGATGGTCAAACGACCCCCATGAAACAGAGGCTTGGAGTGATTGCACCTAAAACTGCTGTATTGAGTGAGTTACCATGAAACATGACATTTTATTAATTGGTGGCAGCGGCTTTGTTGGTAAAGCCATTAGCCAGAAACTTCAAAGTAAAGGCTACTCCGTCTTGATCCCATCGCGTCGATATAGCGCAATGCGAGACCTTCGATTATTGCCTAGTGTGACATTGGTTGAGGCGGATGTAAATCAGCCAGAAGTGATTGAGCGCCTGTGTGAAGATGTGAAACCACAAGGGGCAGTCATTAATTTAGTCGGTATTTTGCAAGATCACGAAGCAAAACCATATGGTCCGGGTTTTAAGAGAGCCCATGTGGACTTGCCCCAAGCAATCATTGCGGCCATGAAAGGCAAGCAACTCAAGCGCTATTTGCATATGAGCGCGCTGGGCGCGGATTCAAATGGCCCCTCAATGTACCAACGTAGTAAAGGTGACGGTGAAAATCGTGTTCGAGCTAGCGATTTAGATTGGACCATTTTTAGGCCATCGGTCATTTTTGGAGAGCAAGATCAATTCATTAATACCTTTGCTAGCTTAGCGAGAATATTCCCAATCATTCCATTGGCATATTCAAGTGCTCAATTCCAGCCGGTGAGCGTCAACGATGTTGCCAGTGCATTTGTAATGGCACTAACGCATCCGCATACCATTCATCAGTCCTATGATTTGGTTGGTCCTCAGGTCTTTACGATGAAACAGTTGGTTGAATTTGCGGCTCGTAAAGCAGGTAAAGACCGTCTAGTTATTTCATTGCCGAATTGGGTTGGATACTTGCAAGCGCTGGCATTTGAGCTTAGTCCAGGCCCAACACTAATGTCACGTGACAATATTGCCTCCATGAGTATCCCTAATGTATTGGCTGTGGGTGGAAAAGATGCTTTGGTCGAAGATTTTAAGATCACCAAACAGCGCATTGAGAGTTTGCTGACTTGAAGGTTTATCAAGTTGGCGGTGCGGTGCGGGACCGTTTGCTTGGAAAAGCGGTTCATGATATTGATTATGTGGTGGTTGGCAGTACAGCCGATCAAATGATAGAAAAGGGATTTCGGCCAGTAGGAAGTCATTTCCCAGTGTTTTTGCATCCCGTCACGAATCATGAATATGCCCTAGCTAGGACGGAGCGCAAAACAGCGCCAGGTCACCAAGGCTTTATATTCCATGCAGATCCTGCTGTGACCTTAGAAGAGGATCTGCAGCGCCGTGATTTGACAATGAATGCCATGGCCCAAGAAGTAAATGAGATTGGTGAGCCAGTTGGTGAGATCGTCGATCCCTACGGTGGTCAGGCTGATCTAAAGGCCGGCGTATTGCGACACGTCTCGAAGGCCTTTTTGGAGGACCCTTTAAGGGTATTGCGCGTCGCTCGCTTTGCAGCACGTTTTGCAGATTTTCATATCGCCCCCGAGACACTTCTTCACATGAGGCGAATGGTTGAGGCGCTAGAGCTAGAAACCTTATCCAGGGAGCGTATCTGGCAAGAGTTATCGCGCGCCATGGAAGAAACAGAGCCGCTCCGCTTTATCGAAACACTCAATCACTGCAATGCCCTATCCGATGTTTTGCCAGCCAGCTTTGAGAAACAGTGGCATCAAGAGGCAGCTCAAGAGCGTATTCGGCAAGCAATGCAATTAATCGACCGAGTAAGCCCACGACTAAATCAACGTATGGCATGTTTATTAAGATTCATTTCATCAACAGAGATCCAGGAATGGGCCAAGGGCTCAAAGTGGCCTAATGAGATTACCGATTATTGCCAGATTGTTGCTGATTTTGAGGTCGTGCATGCCAAATTAATCGCCAAGGATATGCTGGCATTTTTTAATCGAGCGGATTTGTGGCGTAAGCCAAACCGCATTAGCGAATTACTGGCTCTTTATGAGGCGCTAGGAATTGATACTGCTATTTGGGTAACGCTTGTCAATCAATTGATGGGTATTGATGCCGGACAAATTGCTGCGTCTGTGAGCCAACGTTCTAATGCGAATGACTTAGGTAAAGCAATTCATGCGGAGCTTGAGAAGGCGCGCCTCTTACTGATTCAAGAGACCTTATCTCAATAAACGCGATTACGACCTCTAAAGCCAGGGAGTGCATGGAGGTCTAAATCAAGACTGCCCAAGTTTTTCCCAAAAGCCAATACTTTGAATAGTTCGCCCATTTCTGCCTCTGAGATTAGTTTCTGAATCCCGTTGGATATTGCGATCATTTGCTGAGGATCATTCGGGTCAGATTGCTGCAATACCAGATCGGTAATGCCAGCATCTAATAAATAAGTTGCTTGGCTAGAAAAAAATGACTGACTATTTTCTGCATCTTCAATTAAATGCAAAAGGCTTGAAAAATTAATATGGCAGGTGATATCCGATATTCCTGGAAGAGTAAGAACATTAGTTAGTGCTTGATGACGGTAATGCACCATCAGCGTTCCAGTATTTCGTTGGGGGTGATAATACTCATGATGATGAAAGCCATAGTCAATCATCAATAAGAGACCTTGTTCAAATCGATTGATCAGCTGTTTAAACCATGCCTCCGCCTGAGGATGGATTTCGGTTATATATCCATCAGCAACGTTGTCAATTGATGGCTGGCTCTCTAGTTGTGCTCCAGGTGCCGATGTAAGGGGTTGATCCGGCTTAGATCCGAGTCCAACTCCAGCGTAGTACCAAGCATGATCTTGGTAGACAATGCGTTCACATGGAATCGCGTCGAGCACTTCATTGGCCAGAATGACACCATGAAAGCTTGGTAAAAACTCTGAATGCCACTGGCAACGAGTTTGAATCCCGTGACTTTCACATGCATCAAATAATAATTCGTGTTGACGCTTAATTAAGTTGGGTGACACGTCAATGATGTGATATTCATCTAAGGTAAAGCCACGTCGATGCAGGTCTAATAGGATCGTTTTGGCAAGTTGCCCAGTACCGGCACCGATTTCGATCACCCGGGTCGGGTGCCCATGGATTCTTAATTTATCGAGGACTGGCAGAATTGTATTGACGATGGTTTGACCAAAAAATGGACTAATTTCTGGAGCTGTTACGAAATCACCAAAGCGCCCAAATTTCTCAAGGGCGCTTGTGTAATAACCAAGATTTGGCTGATACAAAGCAATTTCCATGTAGCGTGAAAAAGGAATCCAGCCACCTTTTTCCTCAATTTCTTGGGAAATTTTGGTCAGTACAGCTTTTAAATGCTCCGCTTCGGCATTGGTCAGGTTAATATCCATAGCTCGCTAGTCTAAGTGAGTTTTTCTACAGCATATGAAAACAATGGTAGATCGGACAGTTTTGGTCACCGGCGCAGCCAAGCGTCTTGGTCGGGAAATCGCCTTGCATTTTGCCAACCAGGGCTGGAATGTCATTATTCATTATGGCCAATCCGCCCAAGAGGCTGAATCTGTACTTGATGAGATTCGGGCATCGGGAGTTAAGGCGATTGCCGTACAGGCAAATTTAGCCTATCAAAAAGAAGCAGAGTCGCTGATCTTAAAAAGTATTGATCATTTCTCAAGAATTGATTGTTTAATCAATAGCGCTGCGATTTTTGAATACGATCGTCCTAGCCAAACTGATCATCCCGTAAGCGCCGATCTCATTGAGCGGCATACACAAATTAATCTAGCGGCACCAATTATTTTGGCTCAAGCAATGTTTCGTCACCTCAAGACTCAGCCAATTAACAAAGATTTTGTTCCTGCAACGATTCAGCTATTAGATCAAAAACTAATTAATTTAAATCCCGATTATTTTTCTTATACGCTCTCTAAGAGTGCATTGCTAACTGCTACTGAAATGATAGCTCGTGATTTTGCGCCGTATATGCGCTCGGTTGGTTTAGCCCCAGGAATTACCTTACCATCGGGCGATCAAAGTCAGTCCGAGTTTGAGAAAGCCCACCAAGTAACTCCGATGGGATTTTCTTCAAGCGCCCATGACATAGCTAGCGCCGCATTTTTCTTGGCCAACGCCAAGTCCATTACTGGCACTACACTGTATGTTGATGGCGGGCAACATTTATTGGCATCCGACCGTGATGTGATGTTCAAAATTAAATAATAGGTTCTATGCACTCATTACTTTCCCATCCAAGCCTGATAAATTGTCGACGTCTTTTTTTAAAAGATTACGAGGTTTATATCAATATTGGTGTTCATGATTTTGAAAAGCGCGCTGAACAGAGGGTGATATTCAATGTCGAGATTTATGTTCCTTTGGAACTAAATACTCCGAAGCAGGATCGCTTAGAGGAGGTGCTTGATTATGATTTCATTCGTAAAACAATTGTTGAGCGCGTCAAACGTGGGCACATCCATTTACAAGAGACACTCTGCGATGAAATTGTTGCGGCAATTCTTGAGCATCCAAATGTGATGGCAGTTCGAGTTAGTACTGCAAAGCCCGATGTCTATCCGGATTGTGAGGCAGTTGGCGTCGAAGTCTTTAAGATGAAGCAACCATAAGGCTAATGGGAGCCGCAGATGGTAGACCCTCGCAAGCAAGCATTTGAAGAGAATAAGCTAGATAAAAAACTATGTCGTCTGGTTGGTCAGGCCATCGGTGATTTTGGCATGATTGCCGATGGGGATAAAGTGATGGTGTGTTTATCTGGCGGTAAAGACAGCTACACCCTACTAGATATTTTGCTGAAGTTACGTGAGCGAGCTCCCATTTCATTTGATTTGGTTGCTGTCAACTTAGATCAAAAACAGCCCAACTTTCCAAGCGATACCCTACCTAATTACTTGCGTCAACTCAATATCCCATTTCATATTGAAGAGCAGGATACCTATAGCATTGTGAAGCGCGTGATTCCTGAGGGGAAAACAACTTGTGGTTTATGTTCCCGTTTACGCCGTGGGATTTTGTATCGAGTAGCGGATGAGCTTGGCGCAACGAAGATTGCTTTAGGTCACCATCGCGAGGACATCTTAGAAACATTATTACTAAACATGTTTTATGGCGGCAAGCTCAAGGCAATGCCTCCGAAGTTGCGTTCAGATGATGGCCGCCATTTAGTGATTCGGCCATTAGCCTATGTTCCAGAAAAGTTGATTGAACGCTATGCACAATCGATGGAATTTCCAATTATTCCGTGTGACTTATGTGGAAGTCAGCCCAACTTACAACGATCTGCGATGAAAAAATTGTTACGTGATTGGGAGAGGGATTTTCCTGGACGAATTGAAAATCTATTTCGTTCCTTACACCACATTGTTCCTTCCCATTTATTAGATCAGGATGCCTTTGATTTTCAGAATCTAACCATTCATTCTGATTTAGCTCATTTAAGTAAATCGTACGAGGGCGACCGCGCTATCGACGAAGGTATTGATGCCTGTGAATCAATTGAACCTTCGTGGTCTTCGCTGACATGGATTAACAAAGATTAATTAGTTCCTATTCAAATAAATCTAGATGGTTCTAAGCTCTATAATTAGTCATATGAATATCGTCATCTTGGCTGCTGGGCAAGGCAAGCGCATGAAATCGGCCTTACCAAAGGTCTTGCAGCCCTTAGCGGGAAAGCCGTTACTTCAGCATGTGCTTGAAACAGCATTAGCACTTGCGCCCAAGGCCGAGCCGATTGTTGTCATTGGACATGGGGCGGAGCAGGTTCAATCATTTTTAGTTCATTTGGCCAGCTTAGAAGTGCGCTTTAGAAATGTAAAAACGGTCTTACAAAAAGAGCAAAAAGGTACAGGTCACGCGCTCTTACAGGCTTTACCAAAGCTAAATCGTTTATTACCCACACTTGTTTTGTATGGCGATGTACCGCTGTGTTCTAAAGAAACTTTGAAAAAGCTTGTACGCTTGAGTGATGGGGCCGTTGGCTTACTGACCCATCGTATGCAAAATCCGCATGGGTATGGACGAATCGTTCGCGATATCGATGGCAATATTGATGCAATTGTTGAGGAAAAAGATGCCAATCTGGCCATTCGCTCGATTCAAGAAATTAATACCGGCATCATGGTTTTGCCTACCGAAGAGTTAGGCAAATGGCTAAAAGGCATCAAAACTAAAAATGCCCAAGGCGAATACTATTTAACGGATGTGATAGCAATGGCTGTTAAAGCGGGGGTTCCCGTACGCTCTGCTCAAGCGGCTCATGATTATGAAATTCTAGGGGTTAACAGTCGTTCGCAATTGGCGCAGTTAGAGCGTGTTCTACAGCATCAGATTGCGCATGCGCTTTTAGAGAATGGCGTCACACTTTTTGATCCTCATCGAATTGATGTACGTGGTGAGCTCAATTGTGGAAAAGATGTTTGGATTGACGTTGGATGCATTTTTGAAGGAGTCGTGACTTTGGCCGATAAGGTTCGCATCGGACCCTATTGTGTCATTAAAGATACACAGATTGGAGAGGGTGCAGCGATCGAAGCATTTAGCCATATAGATGGGGCTAAGATCGGCCCAGCCAATCGCATTGGTCCTTATGCGCGGATCCGACCGGGTGCTGAATTAGGAAGCGAAGTTCACATTGGAAATTTTGTGGAAGTAAAGAATAGCCGAATTGCTGCACAGACCAAAGCCAATCATCTCGCGTATGTGGGAGATTCAATTGTCGGATCACGAGTCAATATCGGCGCGGGAACAATTACTTGTAATTATGATGGCGTTAATAAGCATCAAACCATAATTGAAGATGATGTGTTTATAGGATCGGATACGCAGTTAGTTGCTCCCGTAAAAGTAGGTAAAGGTGCAACGCTAGGGGCAGGAACGACGCTGACCAAAGATGCGCCATCAGGCAAATTAACCGTATCGAGAGCAAAACAAATTTCCATTGATTGGCAGCGACCCACAAAAGCAAAAAGCGGATCGCCAAAGACAAAAAAGACCTCTCGAAAGTAAATCCCTTTTATGTGTGGAATCGTTGGAGCAGTTGCCAAAACGAATATCGTCGATACCTTAATTGAAGGATTACGACGCTTGGAGTATCGGGGTTATGACTCCTGTGGCTTTGCTGTCATTGATAGTCAGCAAGGATCTCATCCCATTAGGCGCGCTCGAACCACTGATCGTGTAGCTGATTTAGCGAAGCAGGCGCAAGACTTTTGCGGACAGGTCGGGATTGCACATACGCGTTGGGCGACGCATGGCAGGCCAGATACGCATAATGCTCACCCACACATTTCCAATGGCCAAATTGCTGTTGTTCATAACGGCATTATTGAAAACTATGAGGCATTACGTAATCAGTTAAAAATTTCCGGATATGTGTTTGAGTCGGAGACCGATACCGAGGTCATTGCCCATTTAGTTCATCAGGAGTTCATTAAGCTCGATAAGCCAGATCTAAAAATTGCTGTGACACAAGCCACCAAGCAACTAAAAGGTGCTTATGCGATTGCTGTCATTGCTCAAGCAGAGCCCCATCTCATGGTGGGAGCACGAGCGGGTTCGCCACTTATTATTGCAATCGGCGATGATGGTCATTACTTATCCTCAGATGCACTTGCTTTAGCTGGTAAAGCCAAAACAATGGTTTATCTTGAGGAAGGCGATCTTGTCACATTAACTGTCAATGGCTTTACGGTTTGGGACCCGGTCGGTCAGGCCATTGAGCGAGAAGTTAAGCCGATGCCTGTTCAGGCCCAAGCAGTGGAGTTAGGGCCCTATCAACATTTCATGCAAAAAGAGATATTCGAGCAAGCGCGTGCGGTCTCAGACACGATTGCAAACATTGACGAACTTAGTCCCGCATTATTTGCTGCAGATTCTGTGGAGTGGCAGGAGTTTGATCAGGTATTGATCCTTGCTTGCGGAACAAGTTACTACTCTGCATGTGTAGCCAAGTATTGGTTTGAAGACATTGCAAAGATTCCAACCCAGGTTGAAATTGCTAGCGAATATCGGTATCGACAATCGATTCCAAACCCTCGATCTTTAATTGTTGTTGTCTCTCAATCGGGAGAAACGGCTGATACTCTGGCAGCCTTGCGCCATGCTAAACAGCTCGGTCACCCCTTAAGCTTATCGATTTGCAATGTGGCTTCGAGTGCCATGGTACGAGAAACTAAATGGCACTTTTTGACACACGCCGGCACTGAAGTTGGAGTAGCGTCTACCAAAGCGTTTACCACTCAATTGGTTGCTTTGTACTTATTGGCTAATACGATTGCAAAACGCTCAAAACACTTATCACTACCTGCTGAGAAAAAAGTTCTTGAAGATTTGCGCCATTTGCCGCAAGCAATCCATGCCGTATTGGCATTAGAGCCACAAATTATTGCTTGGAGTCGATCCTTTGCGAACTGTCAAAACGCACTTTTCTTGGGGCGCGGCTTACATTTTCCGATCGCTCTCGAGGGGGCCTTGAAGTTAAAAGAGATCTCTTATATTCATGCAGAAGCCTATCCAGCAGGCGAGTTAAAGCATGGACCGCTTGCCTTGGTAACCGAGGCCATGCCGGTTGTTACCGTAGCTCCCAATGATGTGCTGCTTGAAAAGTTGAAATCAAATATGCAAGAGGTCAAGGCACGCGGCGGGCGTCTTTATGTCTTTGCTGATCAGGGTACAGAAATTAAAAATGAAGACGGTATTCAGGTGATCAGGCTACCAGAGCATTACGGAAATCTGTCACCTCTTTTACACGTGATTCCACTACAACTCTTGGCTTATCACACCGCAGTAGCCCTTGGTACGGATGTTGATAAACCACGTAATTTAGCTAAAAGTGTTACGGTCGAGTAATTCATCCAAAAGTAGCCTCATTGTGGTCAAATAATGGATGTGAAGAGCCATTTTGATTCTCAATCTTCCCTCCATCATTCCATTTCACTAAATCCACTCAAGTACGGCTTTAGTCTTTTGGTTTGCCTTGGTTTAACGGCCTGCGCTGTAGGGCCAGATTTTAAAAAACCTGATGCACCAAAAGTTGGTGTCTATACCGAAAAGCCAGTTTCTTCAGAATTGGCAACAGCCCCGAGTATCGGGGGAACCAAACAGATATTCGATCCCGCTGCTGACATTCCTGCAGAATGGTGGTCCTTGTATCGCTCCCCCGAATTAGATGCACTCATTAAGCAGGCTCTAAAACGGAACCCAACTTTAGCCTCGGCTGATGCGACCTTGCGCGCAGCTCAAGAAAATGCAAATGCTGCGTTTGGATCCCTTTTATTTCCAAGTATTGGCTTGGGAGCCTCAGCAACGCGACAACAAATTACGCCTTCGAGCTTTGGATTAAGTTCAGGAAACCCAAATATCTTCAATCTTTACAACACATCGGTTTCCGTGAATTACAACTTGGATGTGTTTGGTGGTGCTCGACGTGCAGTTCAGAGTGCTCAGGCCCAAGCAGAAATTTCTGGATTTCAACTTGAGAGCGCCTACCTAAGCTTGACAGCAAATATTGTTACAACCGCAATTCGAGAGGCAGCGCTTCGTGCTCAATACCAATCCAATTTGGAGATCTATGAGGCCCAGAAAAATCTTGCCGATATTATTCGCAAGCAATTGGAAATTGGTACGGTATCTCGAGTTGATTTAACGTCTCAGGTTTCGCTTGCGGCTAGCTCTCAAATTGATTTATTAAATATTGATAAAAATCTTTCATTTATTCGTAATCAACTAGCAGTCTATGTGGGGGATTTTCCTGGTAATGCACAGCTAGCAAAGTTTGATTTAGCCAAACTCAATTTACCAGAACGCATTCCGCTTTCGATTCCATCAGAGCTCGTTCGTCAGCGCCCAGATATTCGTGCAGCGGAGGCGTACATCAAGTCGACCAATGCACTTGTGGGTGTGGCAACCGCTAATCTTTTGCCGCAAATTACTTTGAGTGGTGCGATGGGATCGCAAGCCTTAACGACTGGGGCCTTATTTGGACCTAATGCTGCCATTTGGTCTGTGGCTGGCGGAGTATTTCAACCTTTATTCCAAGGTGGAGCGTTGCTTGCACAGCGACGCAGCGCGCTTGCCACTTATGAAGCCGCAGTGTATCAATATCAAGCCACTGTCCTCAATGCATTTCAAGAAGTAGCAAATGCCTTACAAGCGCTTGAAAGTGATGCCTTGGCTCTTAGAGCCGCCTCAGAAGCCGAAAGTAATGCCTTGGAGTACCTCAATTTATTAGAGGAACAATATAAGCTGGGTACTGGAAGTTACCTAGCTGTATTAATTGCTCAGCGTCAATATCAGCAAACTAAATTTCGTTTGATTGATGTTCAAGCAAGTCGTTTTGCTAATACCGCCGCATTATTTGCTGCGCTTGGTGGCGGATGGTGGAATCGCAGCGGTCCAGCTTTTCAGGCGCAGGCCGGTGAGCAAGTGGGCGCACCTAAACAAAGTAATTAAGAGATCGGCTCATGAATCAATTTCATCAATTCGTTGCTTGGATAAAAAACACGCTTTTTACAGAAAAAACGCTCAAGCTAATTTGGGCTAAATTTGCATGGATTGGGGCACGTTTACGACCACGTGAGCGTTTTAAAAAGACCAAAGCATATGCTGCTCTCATGCAAATGCCCCCCTTAAAGCGTCGTATGGTTGTGATGCTATTCGGGGTATTTATCTTACTAGGCTTAATCTTTGCGTTTAACCAATTAAAAACATTTATGTTTAACCAGTTTATGGCTGGTATGGGTATTCCCCCCGCTTCGGTGACGACCATAGTGATTGAAAAGCAAGAATGGCAGCCTCGTATGAACAGTGTTGGTAACGTTCGTGCATTCCGAGGGGTTGATTTAAGCACCGAAGTTGGTGGACTAGTGGTGGAGGTCCCCATTAAATCTGGTATGGATGTTAAAGAGGGCTCATTACTGATTAAGCTCAATGACTCCGCAGACCTTGCTCAATTGAATTCTTTAAAAGCGATGGCCGATTTAGCCAAGGTCATTAATGAGCGAGACAAGGCGCAATTAGCTATTCAGGCGATTAGTAAGAACGTGTACGACACCAGTACTGCCGACATGAAGGCCAAACAAGCGCAAGTGGATCAGCAAATTGCTTTGATCGCCAAAAAGAATCTTAAAGCCCCATTTAGTGGGCGAGTTGGAATTGTTACCATTAATCCTGGTCAATACATTAATCCAGGCGATAAGCTGCTAACGCTTCAAACTATTGACCCTATTTTTGTGGATTTCACTCTACCCCAAAGCTCAGCTGGAATCATCGCAGTTGGCCAAACGATTGAATTACAGACCGATGCGTTTAAAGAAGTGGCATTTCTGGGAAAGATTACGGCTGTTAGTCCTAAGGTGGAGCTCAATACACGCAATATTCAAATTGAAGCCCAAATTAGTAACCCAGATAAAAAGCTGTTGCCTGGTATGTTTGCAAACGTCAATATTAATTTAGGCGATAAGGTTGAATTATTGACTTTGCCCCAAACCGCCGTTACTTACAACCCATATGGCAGTACCGTATTTATTGCCAAGAAAACCAATCGCCTAGATAAGAAAAAGGTTCCAATTCTAGAGGCCCAGCAGGTATTTGTAACCACGGGAGCAACTCGAGGTGATCAGGTTGCGATTCTTAAAGGTTTGGAGCCTGGTATGACTGTTGTCACCAGCGGACAGTTGAAATTAAAGAATGGCACACCGTTAATTGTTAATAACAGCGTCTTGCCATCTAATTCACCAGATCCAAAACCACAAGAGCAATGAGTCAAGATTTTCAGCGCCATCAATGGACGGATTTGTTTATTCGTCGCCCAGTACTTGCAATCGTGGTGAGCTTGCTTATTTTGTTACTGGGCTTGAAAGCAGTTGGGTCATTGCCTGTCAATCAATATCCACAAACTCAAAATGCCGTGGTAACGATTACCACCACCTATTTTGGGGCGGATCCCGAGACGATTGCTGGATTTATCACTCAGCCTTTGGAGGGGGCCATTGCTCAAGCCCAAGGCATTGATTACTTATCTTCAATTAGCATTAGCGGTATTTCAACAATAACTGCCACCCTGCGCCTCAACTACGATGCGAACCAGGCGCTAACTCAAATTAATACGCAAATTAGTTCCGTGCGGAACCAATTGCCACCCCAGGCGCAACAACCCATTCTGACCGTACAGGTCGGCCAAACCACTGCGGCAATGTATATGGGTTTTTACAGTGACGATATTGCCAATAATAGTATTACGGACTATCTATTACGCGTCGTCAAGCCTAAGTTGGATTCAATTAATGGCGTGCAAAATGCCGAAATCTTAGGTGGTCGTAAATTTGCCTTACGTGCGTGGCTTGATCGTGACCGAATGGCGGGACTTGGTGTTGCACCAGATGATGTATACGCAGCCATGGCAGCAAATAATTATTTAGCCCCTGTAGGAAGCACGAAGGGTCAAATGGTTTCGGTCGATTTAGTTGCCAATACCGACCTTCACTCCTTAGATGAATTTCGTAAATTAATCATTAAACGCAATGGCGCAGACATTGTGTATCTAGACCAAGTTGCAACGGTTACTCTGGGATCTGAGGATTACAACAACAATGTCGCGTTTAATGGCAAACAGTCGGTATTTATTGGTATTAAAGTTGCGCCCGATGCAAACTTGTTGGATGTAGCTAAACGAGTTCGTGATGCATTTCCTGATATTCAGAAGCAATTGCCAACTGGCTTAAATGCCAAGATTGTGTATGACTCAACCGATTTCATTAATACCTCCATTCAAGAAGTCGTCCAAACACTTCTAGAAGCTTTAATTATTGTGACGGTTGTTATCTATCTCTTTTTAGGTAGTTATCGTGCAGTTGCGGTCCCAGTGCTGGCAATGCCATTGTCATTAATTGGCACATTTTTCATGATGCAAGTCCTTGGCTATTCCATCAATCTATTAACTCTACTGGCCTTGGTATTGGCAATTGGTTTGGTCGTGGATGATGCCATCATTGTGGTTGAAAACGTCGATCGCCATATGAAAGAGGGGAAGTCACCGCTAGAGGCATCGTTGATCGCAGCACGTGAGCTCGGTAATCCCATTTTGGCAATGACGATTGTACTGATTGCGGTTTACATTCCAATTGGTTTTCAAGGCGGATTAACGGGCGCCTTATTCACTGAGTTTGCATTTACCCTAGCAGGTGCTGTAGCCGTTTCGGGGGTAGTTGCCTTAACACTATCACCAATGATGTGCTCACGACTCTTTTCGCAAGAGGAGGAGATGTCTTCGTTTGTGCAAAAGATTGATCGAGTATTTGAAGGCGTTCGACATTCATACCAAAACACATTACGAGACCTACTATCAACCTGGCAGGTCATCATCGTGATGGGAATTTTATTGTTCATTGGCGTTGTGTACCTTTATGCAACTGCACGTTCAGAACTTGCGCCTACAGAAGATCAGGGCATCGTTCTGGTTTCGGCCGTTGGTCCGCCGAATTCGACAGTGAATCAAATGCAAGGGTATGCTGATCAGGTTTTTCAGATTGCTAGTAAAGAGCCTGAATATAAGCAAATGTTTCAGATCACCAGTCCAAATTCAAGCTTTGGTGGTGTGATTATGAAAGATTGGGATGAGCGCAGTCGTAGTGCCAGCAAATTCCAGGAGGATCTGCAAAATAAATGGAATAGCATTGCAGGAACACGGATTGCTGCATTTCAATTCCCAGCCTTGCCAGGCGCCCAAGGCTTTCCAGTCCAAGTAGTCATTAATACGACAGAGCCTTATGCCAATCTAAATGAGGTATCGCAAGCAGTCCTTGATAAAGCAAGGCAAAGCGGCATGTTTTTCTTTGTTGATTCAGATTTAAAGATTGATAAGCCACAAGACGTGTTGCAAATTGATCGTGAGAAAGTAGCTGCTTTGGGAATGACTCAGCGCGATGTTGGTAATGCCTTATCCGCTGCCTTGGGAGGCGGCTTTGTTAATTATTTCTCAGTCGCAGGTCGCTCGTATCGAGTCATTCCTCAGGTGAAGCAAGCAGATCGTTTAAATCCGGATCAGATTTTGGACTACTACATTAAAACGCCAACCGGTGCCATGATTCAGGTAAGAACGATTGCAACTATACAAAGTCGAGTCGTACCCCAATCCATTAATCGCTTTCAGCAGTTAAATTCAGCCACGATTAGTGGTGTTAGCACTCCGTTTGTATCGCAAGAAGAGGTCTTGGATTTTCTGGAGACAGCCATTAAAGAAGCTGCACCATCAGGCTATTCGATTGATTATGCAGGCCCATCGCGTCAGTTTAAGGCTGAGTCTGGGGGATTTTTAGTAACCATGATGTTTGCTGTATTGATTGTGTTTTTAGTTCTTGCCGCTCAGTTTGAGAGTTTCCGTGATCCCTTGGTTATTTTGGTCTCTGTGCCATTGGCATTATTTGGGGCATTAATCTTTATCAACCTTGGATTTACCACCTTAAACGTCTATACCCAAGTGGGATTGGTAACCTTAATGGGATTAATTAGTAAACACGGAATCCTGATGGTGGAGTTTGCTAACGAACTTCAAGAGGCAGGACGATCCAAGCTTGAGGCAATTATTGAGGCAAGCAGTGTTCGTTTGCGTCCAATTTTGATGACGACCGCTGCGATGGTATTAGGCGTTATTCCACTTGTGATTGCATCAGGAGCCGGGGCTGCTGGACGCCAATCGATGGGGATCGTTATTTTTACTGGCCTTGCAATTGGCACTCTATTTACTTTATTCGTGGTGCCGGCGATGTATCTTTACATTGGCGCCGATCATCAGCAAAAGAAATTTAAGCAGGTTTAATTACTACTCAACCGCTTTGGTCAATTGGGTTGATTTACAAATTTGATCGTACCAACGGGCAATATGGTGTAACTCAGCACGCGGGCCAGTTTTATCGGGGTATTGATCGCTGAGCATGTGCCAGCGTTTTACGCATAGCGTGAGAGCGATGTCGCCCAAATGAAAATTAGACCCTGAACAATACGATTGTTTGCTCAAGACGGCATCTAAAATTCCGAGTAATCTATTGGATTCTTGAAACGCCTTGTGGATTGCCAAATAGTCTCGTTCAGCCTCGGGAACACGAGTTAAGCCTAGGAACGGAATTCGTAGTGCTGGCCACAAGGTCGACAATTGCCAATCGAGCCATTTATCGGAGGCTGCCATGGCTACCGTATCTACCGAAAAGCGATTTCGATCGGCGTACTTATGAGCTAAGTAGCGCAGGATGGAATTTGACTCCCAAAGAACTAACTCTCCATCGCGCAAAGTTGGTACTAATCCATTCGGATTAAGCGCTAAAAATTCAGGGGTTTTATTAACCCCGAATTGCAGGCCCGCATCGATTCGTTCAAAATCGCGTCCTTCAAGAAGACCTAACTCTGCAAGTATCCACAATACTTTTTGAACATTAATGGATGATTTTCTGCCCCAAAGCGTCATCATCATAGACTCCCTGCTGGATCAAATGCAAGTTGCGTAAATTGACTATGCGCAAACAGTAATGGCTGTAGCTCTGGGTCGTATTCAATCGCCAAAACGCGAGCTACGATAATTTGATGGTCGCCACCTTCATGAACTGCAACGGTTTCACATTCGTAGTAGGCGGCACAGTTTGCCAGTCGATATAAGCCACTGCTGTTGATACTGTGATTTAAATCAAGAATATCTTTCTTGATTTGTTTGGCAAAAATCAAAGCCAGATCTTTTTGACTAGCCTCAAGAACATGAATCAGTTGCCGCTGCCCAACGCTAAAGCAGCTTTTTAGATCCGACTGTTTCCCAATACTCCATAAAATAAGTGGCGGTGATAGGGATACGGTATTAAACGAGCTTACTGTAATCCCGACTGGCTTCATATCAGAATGAAGCCCAGTAATTACCGTGACTCCTGTGGGAAAGCTAGAGAATGCCTGCCTTAGCTCGAGGGAAGAGAATTGAGTTTGCAATGAAAACTTTACTTGGAGGAATTAATTTTGGTAGTTGGAATGGGAATTAATGCTTCATTTTCATCGGCTCTGACGCATTTGAATCGATAATCTTTGCCCGCCTTCGAAATAAAACTAGCACCGATGTAAAAGTCATCTTTGCAGACTTTATTTGCAAAATCCATCACGCGCTGAGGATCGGCGCCTGAGTTAATTAGGCGCATATTTCCAAGCGACATAGTCAGCTCAGTTGAAGCGCAAGCACTTAAAATAAGAGGGGTTGCAACAATTAATACAATACGTTTCATGAAAAGCCCCATAATCGATCCTGAACCAATAGGATAAACGGTTTTATAAAGTACACGCATTCAATTTTTAATCTATTTTGGAACCCGCTATGTTTAAAGCCATTTTAATTAATAAAGATGATCAAGGTTATTGCGCTCAATTAAGTGATGTTGATGAAAGCGCCTTACCTGATGGGGATGTTCGGGTTAAGGTCCATTACTCTACATTAAATTACAAAGATGGTTTGGCAATTACAGGCAAGGGGCCAATTGTTCGCCAATTTCCCATGATCCCGGGGATTGACCTAACTGGCAAGGTGATTGAAAGCAAAAGTCCTGAGTTTAAGATCGGCGATTTAGTGATATTAAATGGTTGGGGTGTGGGGGAGTCTCATTGGGGTGGGTTGGCTCAGTTGGCAAGCGTAAAGTCTGAATGGCTGATACCTTTACCTAAAGCCTTTACACCTAAACAATCCTTAGCAATTGGTACCGCAGGTTATACCGCCATGCTGTGCATTATGGCGCTACAAAGACATGGACTTAAACCCTCAGATGGTGAGATTTTGGTAACTGGGGCAGCTGGCGGAGTAGGAAGTTTTGCAATTAGCCTAATGCATCAACTTGGTTTCACCGTTGTTGCTAGTAGCGGTCGTCCTGAAGAGACTCCTTATTTAAAATCGCTTGGAGCAACTGAAGTGATCGATCGTGCCAGCCTTTCACAGCCCGGTAAGCCGCTAGCCAAAGAGCGCTGGGCTGGAGTGATTGATTCGGTGGGAAGCCATACCTTAGCCAATGCGTGCGCCGCAACCAAGGCGAATGGTGCAGTTGCCGCATGTGGTTTAGCACAGGGCATGGATTTTCCGGCGACGGTTGCCCCATTCATTTTACGAGGCATCACACTTTATGGAATCAATAGCGTTACTCAGCCAAAACAACAGCGCATTGAGGCTTGGGACCAGCTTGCATCCTTGTGTAAGCCTGATCAATTAATGACGATCGCCAAGGAAATTTCTCTTGGTGAGAGTATTCAGTACGCCGAGAATCTGATCGAGGGCAAAGTTCGTGGTCGGGTTATTGTGGACGTTAATCGCTAGAGTTTGCAGTCGCTTGTCGTAAGGCAAGAGTCAACCATACTGCTTCTTTATCGGCTTCACTCAAATCAGACCAGCTTGCAATTTCGTCAATACTGCGAAAGCATCCAAAGCAGTAGTTCGACTTTGGATTCATTTCGCACCAATTAATGCATGGTGAGCCAATACTGCCATCCAAGTTTCGAATCATCGATAGTTATCCGGGAAAATATTTCTTAATCGTAGTGACTGATCGTATTCAATGAAGTCAGGAATTTCACCTGCAAGTAATCGGTTCTTGTAAGACTGCCACATTGTAGGTTGAAATAAATCAGCATGGTGTTTAAGTAAAAGATCACGAATTTGATCATTGCCAAGTAAAAATGTTTTATAAGTCTCTGGAAAAATGTCTTTAGGGCCGATGCGATACCAGGGCTCGCTTGCCATCTCATCATCTTCATTGCGTGGCGCAGGCACTTCTCGAATTTCACAATCCGTTAAGTATTCAATTTCATCATAGTCATAAAAAGCAACTCGCCCATAGCGCGTGACGCCAAAGTTTTTATACAGCAAATCGCCTGGAAAGATATTGGCTGCAATTAGATTTTTAATTGCCTCGCCATATTGAATCACCCCATCTTCGATTTCTGCAGGCGATCCCTCTTGAAGACGAATATTGAGTGGGGTCATGCGTCGTTCGATATAAAGATGTTTAATCACTAACTCAGCATTGGGATCATTGCCACCGCAGAACTCAAGCAGTGATGCACAGTGTTCTTCAAGCTCGGCTAGTAATTCTGGGGTAAATCGATTTAATGGAAAGGCCACATTGGAAAATTCCAGAGAGTCAGCCATTCGTCCAACCCGATCATGCTGCTTAACCAATTGGTATTTCGCCATAATCTGATCGCGTGAGGTCTCTTTAGGCGGTGGAAAGTAATCCTTAATAAGCTTAAATACATAGGGGTAGCTTGGCAGGTCAAATACCAGCATTACTAAGCCTCGAATTCCAGGCGCAATCCGAAACTGATCAGTGGAATGCATTAGGTGATGCTGAAAGTCGCGGTAGAAGAGGTTCTTGCCATGTTTTTGCAGTCCAATCATGTTGTAGAGCTCGGCCCGAGGCTTATGCGGCAATAGACTGCGCATAAAAGTTACATAGGCTGATGGGACTTCCATATCAACTAGAAAATAACTATGGGTGAAGCTAAAAATAAGACGTAAATGAACCTCTGAAAGCAAAATGCCATCAATGACCAGTTCACCTTTAGAGTTATGCATCAGGGCCAACACCAATGGAGAAATCCTTTCTCCATTAATGATGCGCCCCATGATGTAAGCAGTTTTATTGCGAAAGAAAATTGTGCTTAGCGCATGAATTTGAAAATCCGTTGAGCTCGTGGTGCTCGAGAGAGACTCTTTGATTAGTTTAGTTGTTAAGTCAAGATCACGATCTAAATTTTCAAAGGGGTTTTTAAGATCAAAACTCGCAATTAAGCTTTTTAGAACGGGTTGAAGGCCCTGAATATCTCCAGGGTAGTACGCCCGGTACGATGGCTTTGAGGGCGCCTCATCATTTTCTAAATATTCGGTTGATATCGTGGGGCGGACAAAAATGAATTTGTTATTGAAATATTTGCTTGCAAGAATTCGTGTTGTAACCGAGTTAAAAAACGTTTCCGCTAACTCGGGTTGATGAAGATTGGATAGAAGTCCGATGTAATGCAATTTCACCTGTTGCCAAATTTCATCGGATAGGGCATGCGCATCAAACTCTTCTTCAAGATGGTGAGCTGTTTCAATTACCCGTTGGTCATAAAAGGTGATCCGATCACGTAATAGTTGGCGAATGCCATGCCAGTCTTGATTTTCAAAAGCTTCTTTGGCTAAGCGGCCAGCGTCTCTAAAAATGCTGTAATGGCGCATAAACCCCTGAAGTAGGGTTTGGGCCATATCAAAAGCGACTTGCGACGATAATAGTTTTGGAAACGGATTGTTCATACCAAGAGTGTATCTAGCAATTAATTAGGATTCAAAGATGACCCAGTCAGGACCTGCAGTTAATAATCATGCAATAAACCAATTGGTCTATCCATATGGGGAGACCCTAGTGGCACAGGGAGCTACGATGGAAGTTGCCCCCGGCGTATATTGGATACGAATGCCGCTGCCATTTGCCCTCGATCACATTAATTTGTGGCTCTTGCGCGATGAATTGGATGGTCAGCCAGGCTGGACCATTGTGGATTGTGGGATTACTAATGACCAGACGAAGTCTTGCTGGGAATCGATCTTTGCCAATCATCTTCAAGGCCTTCCTGTTTTACGAGTATTGGTTACCCATATGCATCCGGACCATATTGGATTGGCCCATTATCTGTGTGAGTGTTGGAAGGTTGGGCTATGGATTTCCATGAGTGATTTTCTGATGGCTCAATGGTTAAGCAGTAAAGAAGGAGGTGCTGCCATTGGTTCAACCCCAGGTAATGGCGGAACGGCCGATCATTATGCGCGTCATGGCTTGCAGCATGCTGAAGATCTTGAGCGGATTCGAAGTCGTGCAGACTATTACAGCCGTTTAGTCCCTGAAGTGCCTAAACGCTATCACCGCATCATGGATGGCGATCGAATTCAAATAGGTGAGCATGATTGGGTAGTAGAAATGGGGTATGGGCATGCACCTGAGCATGCCACGCTATATTGCGCATCCCTAGGAATCTTTATCTCGGGCGATATGGTCTTGCCCCGTATCTCTACCAATGTCAGTGTCTATGATGCAGATCCCGATGCAAACCCATTGGATCTTTATTTACGATCAATCGATCGTTGGCGCTTATTACCTGCCGATACTTTCGTTTTGCCATCGCATGGCAAACCATTTCAGGGGTTACATCAGCGAATCGAGCAGTTGCATGAGCATCACCGCGCTCGGTTGAGTGAGACCGTGATGGCCTGTAAAGAGCCGCGAACTGCCTATGAGATTATTCCAGTTCTATTTCGACGACCGCTCGACAACCATCAGCTCAGTTTTGCGATGGGCGAGGCTATTGCTCACCTGAACTATCTGTGGCACCAGAGGATTTTGCAGCGCTCTTTGGGCGCGGACGGGATTTGGCGCTTTTGCGCTCTTTCGACTTAGATTCTGAGGAACCTTCGGTGCTCGATGGACTAGGAGGATTGGCCATCGCCTCGCTAAATGATTTGATCGCCATAAGGGTGGCACGCTGCACTTCAAGGGTCTGAATGGTTGACTTTAGAACATTGAGGTTCATGCTCAGCCAAGACTCAACGCTTTTGAGGTCTTTGATACGCTTATCCAATTCCTCAATATCAAAGGTTGGCATTGCGCCATTAAAGCCTGACATGCCCCCACTCATGTCTGGCATAAAAGAAGCTCCAGGAGCCCCAGCGGCATTCTGACCCCACATCGTTTTGAACATTTCTAGGCTCTGGTTAAAGTCGGGTATCGCACCAAACATATTCTCTCCTCGCGGGCTAAATAATCACATTATCGATAAAATGATGGGTCAATGAAGATTAATACGAGTTCTGCGCCAATGCAATCCCAGGAAAGTCAATCGAAGTCCATTTCGCCATATACCCGAGGCGCTACCCTTCCTGCTTTGTTAAAAGAGAGAATCTTAATTCTGGATGGGGCAATGGGGACCATGATCCAGCAGAAAAAGTTTACCGAAGAGGATTATCGGGGTTTAAAAACCACTTCGCGGTTTGCGAATCATCCAGTTGATCTCAAAGGCAATAATGAACTACTTGTGATTACTCAACCAGAGGCCATCTTGGATATTCATCAGCAATACCTTGAGGCAGGCGCTGACTTAATTGAGACGAATACCTTTGGTGCCACTTCAATTGCACAAGAGGATTACAAAATGCCAGAACTAGCACATGAGATGAATGTGCAGGCAGCTAAGCTGGCAAGGCAGGCATGTGATCAATACTCAACATCGGATAAACCACGATTTGTAGCAGGTGCAATTGGCCCCACACCAAAGACTGCAAGTATTTCTCCTGATGTGAATGATCCGGGTGCTCGAAATGTAAATTTTGATAGTTTGCGGGCTGCTTATCGCGAACAGGTTGAAGGCCTTTTTGAGGGTGGCGTCGACTTGCTGTTAGTGGAAACCATTTTTGATACGCTCAATGCCAAAGCTGCATTATTTGCCATTGATGAGTTTTTTGAGGAATCCGGCGAGCGATTACCGGTCATGATCTCGGGGACGGTCACCGATGCATCCGGTCGAATTCTTTCAGGGCAAACGGTCGAGGCATTTTGGAATAGTTTGCGCCATATTAAGCCCCTAACATTTGGCTTGAATTGTGCGCTTGGTGCTGCGCTAATGCGACCTTACATTGCTGAGTTAGCACGGGTATGCGATACGGCAGTTTCCTGCTATCCAAATGCTGGCTTGCCAAATCCAATGAGCGATACAGGTTTTGATGAAACCCCCGAAGTGACCTCAGGACTTGTTGATGAATTTGCTCGCGATGGATTAGTGAATCTAGTTGGTGGATGTTGTGGAACAACCCCGGACCATATCCGTCAAATTGCTCAGGCGATGACCAAACGAAAGCCTAGACCTTTTCATAGTGACCGGACTGAGGAAATGGCATGAGCAAAGCGATGACCCGGCCAATGCGCCTATCCGGACTTGAGCCTTGCAATATTTCTCCCCAGATTGGGTTTGTAAATATTGGTGAGCGGACTAATGTAACTGGTTCAAAAGCCTTCTCACGCATGATTTTAAATAATCAGTTTGATGAAGCACTAGCAGTTGCTCGGCAGCAGGTAGAGAATGGTGCGCAAATGATTGATATCAATATGGA
The DNA here is from genome assembly GCF_018687475.1 of Polynucleobacter sp. MWH-UH24A. Lineage (NCBI taxonomy): Bacteria > Pseudomonadati > Pseudomonadota > Betaproteobacteria > Burkholderiales > Burkholderiaceae > Polynucleobacter > Polynucleobacter sp. MWH-UH24A. The sequence goes on along the minus strand of NZ_CP061292.1, from coordinate 1,837,524 downwards.
TGAGGCCATGTTGGATTCTGAGGCAGCCATGGTGCGCTTTCTGAATCTGATTGCTTCAGAACCCGATATTGCTCGGGTTCCCATCATGATTGATTCATCGAAATGGACGGTCATCGAAGCCGGTCTGAAATGCATTCAGGGTAAGCCGATCGTTAATTCGATCTCTCTGAAAGAGGGTGAGGAGCAATTTAGGCAGCAGGCAAAGCTAATTAAACGTTACGGAGCCGCAACGGTTGTGATGGCTTTTGATGAAAAAGGTCAGGCCGATACCTATCAACGAAAAATAGAAATTTGCCAACGCTCGTACAAGATTTTGGTTGAGGAATTAAATTTTCCTCCCGAAGATATTATTTTTGATCCGAATATTTTTGCAATAGCTACCGGAATCGAAGAGCACGATAACTACGCTGTGGACTTTATCAATGCCACCCGCTGGATTAAAGAGTGCTTACCAGGGGCCAAAGTAAGCGGCGGTGTATCCAATGTGAGCTTCTCATTTCGGGGCAATGATCGGGTTCGTGAAGCTATTCATACGGTCTTTTTGTACCATGCCATCCAGGCAGGCATGGATATGGGAATTGTGAATGCCGGACAACTTGGCGTATATGCTGACCTCGACCCTGAGTTACGGGAGCGTGTTGAGGATGTGGTTCTAAATCGTTTTAAAGAAAAAGAGGGGCAAACACCTACCGAGCGTTTATTAGCGATTGCCGATCAATACAAGGGCGGAGGCATTAAGCAAGAAGAGAACTTAGTGTGGCGCGAGGCTCCAGTGCGCGAGCGCTTAACCCATGCACTTGTCCATGGCATTACTAATTTTATTGTTGACGATACTGAGGAGTTGCGTGCCGAAATAATGGGTTCAGGTGGGAGACCCATTGAGGTCATTGAGGGGCCGCTCATGGATGGCATGAATGTGGTCGGCGATTTGTTTGGTGCCGGCAAAATGTTTTTACCTCAGGTGGTGAAGAGTGCGCGGGTGATGAAGCAAGCCGTGGCTCATTTAATACCGTATATCGAAGAAGAAAAGAAGCAATTGGTTGCGGCTGGCGGAGAGAGTAAAGCCAAGGGCAAAATCGTGATTGCAACCGTTAAAGGCGACGTACACGATATCGGAAAGAATATTGTGACAGTGGTTTTGCAATGTAATAACTTCGAAGTGGTCAATATGGGGGTGATGGTTCCTTGCGATCAAATTTTGAAGAAGGCCAAGGAAGAAAACGCGGATATTGTTGGCCTGTCTGGATTAATTACGCCTTCGCTCGAAGAGATGACCTATGTTGCTCAAGAAATGCAACGGGATGCATACTTTAGGGATCGAAAAACCCCATTATTAATCGGGGGCGCAACGACTTCTCGTGTTCACACAGCCGTTAAGATTGCTCCCCACTATGAAGGCCCAGTGGTTTACGTTCCGGATGCATCGCGATCAGTTTCAGTCGCAGCCAGTCTGCTATCCGACGAGGGAGCTAAAAAGTTTGTACAGGATTTGTTGGCCGATTATGAGCGCATTCGTCATCAGCATGCGAATCGCAAGAGTACGCCGTTAATTAGCCTACAAGCTGCTCGGGCTAATTGTGAGCAAATTGATTGGGTGAATACTCAACCTAGCAAGCCAAAATTCATTGGTCGCCGGGTATTTAAAAACTATTCCTTAGCCGAGATTGCGAAGTTCATCGACTGGACTCCATTTTTTCAGACCTGGGATCTCGCAGGTAAATTCCCTGCAATTTTAGATGATGAAGTTGTTGGGGTTGAGGCTCGTCGGGTCTATCAGGATGCACAAGCCATGCTAGAAAAGCTCATTAAAGGCCAATGGCTTCAGGCTGATGCAATTATTGGTCTTTTCCCTGCTAACAGCGATGGGGATGATATTTTGTTTTATGCCGATGAGGAGCGCTCACAACCATTTCTTGTGTGGCATAACTTAAGACAGCAAGCAGAGCGCCCGGTTGTCGATGGCGTGATGCGTCCTAATCGTTGTTTAGCAGACTATGTTGCAAGTAAAGGCAGTGGCGTTCGAGATTACGCAGGGTGTTTTGCTGTTACGACAGGTCATGGTGTTGATGAAAAAGTCGCCCAATTTATGGCTAAGCATGATGACTACAGCGCCATTATGCTTAAAGCCCTAGCAGATCGTTTGGCTGAGGCATTTGCTGAACTGATGCATTGGCGGGTGCGAACCGATCTTTGGGGATATGTCGCGAATGAAGAATTAACCCCAGAGGACTTAATCGATGAAAAATATCAAGGTATTCGTCCGGCCCCCGGTTATCCAGCTTGCCCCCAGCACGATGTAAAGCAAGCGATGTTTGCTGCTCTGAAGGCCGATGAAATTGGTATGAGTCTGACAGAGTCATTGGCCATGAATCCTGCATCGAGCGTTAGCGGTTTTTATTTGGCTCACCCAAATGCCCAATACTTTAATGTTGGGAAGATCGGAGTGGATCAGGCAGAGGACTTAGCTAAGCGAAGCGGTCAATCGTTTGATCAAATTAAACGATCGTTAGCAAGCTCTTTAGATTAGTGATTCAGGTACCCCAGACTACAGGCTCTTGGCTTTCCTGAGCACGACGTAAAAGCTCAAGAAATGGATAAGCTCTTCTTCCCAAAGGGCTAAGATCAGCCGATTGATCATCATCACTAACGCTTGAACTCGATGCACTATTTTGTTCAGCATTAATTGCTGCTTGCAGTCGTTCGATATATCCCGGAATCTGCTCTGGAAGAAAAATACCTTGATTCTCAAAAGGGCGACCAATGGCATTAAAGATGCGATGGGTCAGATCATCAAGCATGATGACAGGGGCTGCATTTTTGGTCTGAAATTGATGAATCATATGTTTAGCTTACCATCACTGATAAACTTTCACTTCTATGTTGTCTAGTCAAAAAACTCAGCTCACACAATCCATTACCAATGCTCTCAACGCCCTAGCTCAAGAGCGTGGACTTTTGGCTGGAGAGTTTCCGATTCCGCATTTGGAGCGGCCAAAAGTTGCTGACCATGGTGATATTGCATGCAATATTGCATTGCAGATTGCAAAGGCTTGGAAGTCTAATCCGCGCGAGCTGGCACAAGCCATTCTTGATCACTTAAATCAATTTCCTGAATACGGTCAGTTGATTGCAAGTGCTGAAATTGCCGGGCCGGGATTCATTAATTTTCGTTTAAGTCTTGCAGCAAAATCGGCAGTGGTGGAGCTTATATTGCGTCAAGGTTCCCGTTTTGGCCGTCGGGATAGCACGGGGGCTCCAGACCCAAGCTTGCCAAAGCGGGCCATGATTGAATTTGTATCTGCTAATCCCACAGGACCCTTGCATGTCGGGCACGGCCGTCAAGCCGCTCTCGGTGACGCATTAGCCAATCTTTTAGATAGCCAAAATACCGAGGTTCATCGGGAGTTTTATTACAACGATGCCGGCGTTCAGATTCATAATCTGGCACTATCCGTTGAAGCTCGTTTGCAGGACTTAAATCCCAAAAGCGCTAATTGGCCTAAGGATGCTTATAACGGCGAATACATTGCTGAGATTGCTCAGTCCTATCAAATTAGTGGTCACGATTTATCGGATTTGGAGCAAATCCGTCAATATTCAGTCGCCTATTTGCGTAAAGAACAAGACATTGACCTCAAGACCTTTGGTGTTCAATTCGACCAATTTTATTTGGAATCCTCTTTGTACACCGATGGAAGTGTTGAACAAATTATTAGTGATCTTCAAGCGGTTGATAAAACCTATGAGGCAGAGGGCGCTTTATGGCTAAAGACCACTCTAGATGGGGACGATAAAGATCGTGTGATGCGCAAGTCCGATGGTACGTATACCTATTTTGTGCCAGATGTTGCTTATCACATTAATAAATGGAGCCGCGGTTTTGAGAAAGTGATTAACGTCCAAGGCAGCGATCACCACGGCACCATCGCTCGAGTCCGTTCTGGAATTCAGGGGGTTGCACAAAAACGCGATTGGCCAATTCCGACAACCTATCCCGATTATGTGTTGCATAAGATGGTGACTGTCATTCGCGATGGTGAGGAGGTTAAGCTCTCCAAACGCGTCGGCTCGTATGTGACTTTGCGGGATTTGGTCGAATGGTCTGGTGGCGTTCATGCGCAAATGAGCGATGCAGAACGCAATCTAGCCTTACAGCGTGGGCGCGATGCAGTCCGCTTTTTCTTAATCTCTCGCAAGGCGGATACCGAATTTGTATTTGATGTAAATCTAGCGTTGCAGCAAAATGATGAGAATCCCGTCTTTTATGTGCAATATGCCCATGCAAGAATTTGTTCCATTCTCCAGCAATGGGGTGGCGAGCCCAGCGCCCTAGAGAATGCAAATTTAAGTTTGCTAGATAGCAAAGCAGCCGATCACTTATTGCGGCGATTATCGGAGTATCCAGAGGTACTAGCCAATGCCGCCCATGACTTGGCTCCGCATGCGGTCGCCTTCTATCTGCGTGAGCTCGCAGGGGATTTCCATGCTTTCTACAACGCGGATCGCGTTTTGGTGGACAATGAGCAACTCAAATTAGCGCGGTTAGCGTTGCTAGCTGCTACACGGCAAGTCTTGGAAAATGGCCTAAAAATTTTAGGGGTTAGTGCCCCGAAAAAGATGTAATTACTCAGACGTAATTACTCTCTAAGCTCGTATTTTTGAGCAGCGGTTAAGATAGAGGGCATGGCCGACTTTAAATCATCTAGAACACCAGAAAAGCAATCTGCAAGCTATCTTCTAGGCTCCTCCGAGTCTGGCGGAATGATTATGGGTGTTCTAATTGGCGTTTTTGTTGGGGTTGGATTAGCGCTGATTGTGGCCTGGTATTTAATGAAATCTCAGCCACAAGAAAAGCCTGGTGTTCGGGCTCCAAATGCCCCAGCATTTATGAAGCCAATGCCGCCAAAATCGGACAAAGAGACCGAGGAAGAAACTACCATAGCACCGCCTCAGCTTGATCTGAATAAGTCTCTACAAACCAAAGTTCCAGGTATTGGTGGCGTCGATCCAGCGCGCGATCCGATTGCTGATATTGCAGCGGGCAAGACCCCAGAAACAAAGAACGAGGCAAAAGCTGACACTTTATTTTTTGTACAGACCGGAGTATTTAGCCAGCGCGCAGAAGCAGATGCCCAAAAAGCAAATTTAGCGATGCAGGGCATCCAAGCGCAATTGAGCGAGAGTGCCGTGGATGGCAATTCAGTTTGGCGAGTTCGAATCGGACCTTTCGGTAGCATTGAAGATACAACTTCAGTACGCAGTAAATTAACTATTCTTGGAATTAAACCAACCGTTATTCGTGTGAATCGATCATGAAATCTGTATTCAAAACTTTTGTTCTAATCCTGACTCTGTTTGGTCTTCAATCACTGGCATTCGCCCAAGCCCCCATTAAGGTTGAAGAGGGCTTTGATTACCGCGTTTTACCGATCGCTCAGCCAATCGATGTAAAAGGCAAGGTTGAGGTTATCGAATTCTTTTGGTATGGTTGCCCACATTGCTTTGAGTTTGAGCCTGAGCTAAAAGCTTGGTTAAAGCGCCAAAATAAAGATGTGGTTTTCAAAAAAGTACCAATTGCTTTTCGTGACGAATTAATGTCTCATAGCCTGTTGTTTTATGCCCTTGAGTCATTGGGAAAGGGCGAGGCTCTTAATGACAAGGTGATGCATGCAATGCATCGCGAGAACAAGCGACTTCTTAATGAAAATGATATTGCTGACTGGGTGGCAGCACAGGGCGTTGATCGCAATGCATTCTTAGCAGCCTATCGTTCGTTTTCTGTTCTCTCAAAAGCGCGTGCAGCGAATCAGTTGGGTAACTCCTACCGCATTGATGGCGTGCCAACGGTTGCAATCCAGGGTAAATACATTACATCCCCATCGATTGCGGGCTCGCGCGCCAAGTCCATTCAGGTCATGGATTTTTTAGTAAATAAAGTTCGTAAAGACGGCTACAAATAAATTTAGATCTTCACAAACTTGCGTAATATCCAAAAATAAATTGGGTAGGGCAAAAGGCGTAAGAACTTTAAAAAGCCTGAAAAGCGCTTCGGAAAATGAATATCAAATTCTCCACGCGCAATGCCATCCAAGATTTCATTGGCGGCGGTTGTCGCTGAAATCAAGGCTGGCATTTCAAAGTCATTTTGAGCAGTCGCTTCAGTTTCTACAAATCCGGGGGAGATCATATGAACCCCGATACCTTTTGGCTGCAGGTCATAAAACAAGGTTTCACAGAAATTAATCATTGCTGCCTTTGTTGGTCCATAAGCCAGCGCCTTCGGCAAACCGCTGTAGCCTGCAACACTACCAACGATTGCAATATGCCCGCTACTGCGATTAAGCATGGCCGGCAATACAGCAGCAACTGCACGCATCGGCCCTAAGATATTCGAATCCACCGTTTTTTGGGCATTAGCCATATTGAAAGTGTCTGCCCGCATCGGGATATAAATACCAGAAACAAAGAGAAGCAGATCAACACCGCCCCACTCTTTTTCTATCTTTTGATAAGCATCTTGAACATCAGCCTCACGCATGACATCAACGGGTAAGATTAAATGATCTTCTTTTGGGTAGCCTTGCGCGATTGCTTCGAGTCGATCAACGCGACGGCTTGACAATGCAACTCGCGCACCCTTTTGAAAAAGAGCCCTCACGCAAGCCTCACCGATACCACTGGATGCCCCAATCACCCATACACGTTGTTGCTTAAAGTTAGAAATCGCTGGCTGATTCATCGATTACCTTATTTAGGTTGGTGGCTAAGTGTAAATTGAACGACGTCAATATTTTGCTGTTTGAAGCCAGCTGCACAATACAGCAAATAAAAGTTCCATAGCCGGATGAAGGGCTCATCAAAACCAAGTTCTCGGATTTCAGGGAGTTTGTGATTAAAGTGCTCATACCAGATGCAAAGGGTTTTGGCATAGTCATGACCAAATGCAAATTCACACTCGATCTGAAGCCCAGCCTGTTGCGCATAGTGCTTAAAGGCTTCTCTAGAGGGGAGCATCCCACCTGGAAAAATATATTGCTGAATAAAGTCTGTACTTTTGCGATAGCGGTCAAACAAATTTTCTGCGATTACGATTGTTTGGATGCATGCTTTACCATTTTTCTTAAGACAGCGAGAAATTGTCTCAAAATACATTGGCCAATATTGCTCACCAACGGCCTCAAACATTTCAATAGAGGCAATCCCATCAAATTGATCCTTACAATCTCGATAGTCTTGCAGTCGTACTTCATGACGATTGGGCCATTGGTGATTCAAACGATCAATCGCAAATGACTGCTGTTCAGTTGACAAGGTAAGACCGGTGACCTGGTGACCGGCAAGCGCGGCTTCCTCCATAAATCCACCCCAACCACAACCAATCTCAAGAACCTTGTTATTTGGTTGAAGTGCTAGAGATTTCAGGATGTTTTGATATTTTGCCCGTTGCGCAAGCTCTAAACTAGTATTAGGATCGGCCTGAAACCAAGCGCTTGAGTAGGTCATGCTTGGATCAAGCCATAAGCGATAAAAAGCATTTCCCAAGTCGTAATGCGCATGAATATTTTTTTTGCTACCTGTTTTATTATTACGATTTAGAAAGTGACGAAATCGATATACCAAGGATCCAAACCAATTGCCATAAATGGCGCGCTCAAGAATATTGCGATTTTTGACTGCCAAATCGAGCAGTTTCTCAAGATGAGGACTGTCCCAATCGCCGCGGATATACCCTTCAGCAAAACCGATATCACCGTGTCGCAAAATATCCTGAAATGCTGACCAGCGATGAAACCGAATCTCGGCATGCAAAGAATCGGATCGGGCTCCAAATTCACGTTGCTCACCATTGGGAAAGGTCATCACCAGGTAGCCAGCCGATAATTGCTTTAAAAGGCGTTCAATGGTCCTCGCTGCAAGAGTAAGTTTTCCATCCGCTGGCAATTTCTCCGTTTGCGACGGTGATAATTTATGAAGCAGGGATTGTCCGGGCCGAATCATGAACTCACTTCAATTCTGGGAGGTGTTGGTTTTGAATGAAATGGTACCCCCTTTAGCCAAAGTTTGAGCGCTTGCCAATGAATGCGTGCTATGACCCCAAAGGTCATCATTGGGTAGCGAAGCTTTGCACGGTTTAAAGCAGAACGGGATAGGGGAAAATCTTGACCACTAATGCTGGTATAGATAAGCGGCTGATTGTCGGTGTACAGCTCAATACGACATACCGAATCAATTTTGCGTTGGCTATCTTTGGAAAACAGAAAGCGAAACCGATACTCGCCAGAAACATCACAAAATGGCGATACATGAAAAATCTTCTGACTAATAAGTGTCTCACCGGAATGTAACTCTGATCCATCTCTTTTATGAAGTAGGTAACAATGCCGCTCACCAAAGGTATTATTTACTTCGGCTAAGATCGCTCGTACAGAGTGATGTGCATCGGTGTAGATCCAAAAGCTGACTGGATTGAAAACGTAACCCAGTACTCTTGGAAATGTTTGCAACCAGATTTCACCTTCGGGGATCGAAATGCCCTCTTGGGTAAAAATAGATTCCGCCCATTCCAGGCTGTTTTCTGTGCCCTGACCATGATCATGGTCATAAAAAGAGTAAAAAGCCCAGCGGTTATCACCAACGCCGAATTGCTTGAGAAGATTGGGATTGCGATTTCGCTCTCGCATCGGGATCTTTAAGGTGAAGACCCCATAACTAAAGCGATTGCTCACCGGTCTTAAGCGGCTGTGCTTGACTTGACCATAATTAATGAGTGGATTAACCATCGCTTGGAATGCAAAAGCTTTGTTTAGTTTGCTGATTGAAGAGGCGGGCGCTTAAGAGGCGCATGCAGGGAGGGTGCAAGATCGGCTGCCACCAACTCCCCCGAGCGAAGACCATCTTCATGAAAACCGTATCCAGTCCAAGCGCCACAGAACCAAATGCCCCCCTTACCCTGAATTAATGAAAGATTTTTTTGTGCCGAAATGGCCTTCGCATCAAAGATAGGGTGTGAGTAGGCAATTTCCTTAAAAACTAAATCAGGCTTTGGCTCAACTAAGGGGTTAAGGCTAACAATAATTGGCTCATGCTGCAATGCAGCTGGTAAGGGTTGTAGCTTGTTGATGAGATAGTCAACACTCACCGCTTGGATTTGATTATTGGAGTAATTTGTTTTGTAGTTCCAGGCTGCCCAGCAGCGTTTTGTTCGGGGCAAGAGGTTGGCATCTCGATGCAACACTGCGCGATTTGATTGATAGGGGATAGCTGCCAAGAGAGATCGATCAAATTCAGCAATCCCATGGAGTAGCTTCAGGCTCTCATCGCTATGACAGGCCATAACGACCTCATCAAAATAATGGATACCTTGAGCACTAATCAATTCAACGCGTTTATCAGGACTTTGCGGATCGGGCACATTCACTTTTTTGACGGCCTCACGAATTAACTTAAATCGCTCGGGATGCATGGCATTGATTAGTCTTGACACGTACTCTTTTGATCCACCCCTAACCGTTAACCATTGAGGGCGATTATTCACTTGTAAAAGCCCGTGGTTGTGACAAAACCGCACCATGGTTTCGATTGGAAACTCCAGCATTTGTTGGGTGGGGCAGGACCATATCGCACCAATCATCGGTAAAAAATACCACTCCCGAAATGGTCGACTAAAACCATGTTCGTCAAGAAATGACGCGATCGATTGCAACTGCTTGGGATCAGCGCTGTGTCCAGCATTTACCTGTTTGGTTGCAAGCGCGGTCGCTAGGCGATTAAACCGCACGATATCCGTAACCATTCTCCAAAATGCTGGACGTAGTAGATTCGTTCGTTGCCCAAATAGGGTATTTAGGTTATCACCTGACCATTCTAGGGACTGATCAATGGAAACTGAGAAGGTCATTTCCGATAAGGCAATTGGAACCTGCAGCTCCTCGAACAAACGCGTTAGGCGTGGGTAGGTTTTTCGGTTAAAGACTAAAAATCCAGTATCCACCCCACACTTAACCACGCCGTTGCGATCCACAATTTCAATATCAACGGTATTGCTGTGTCCTCCAATATGCGAAGCTTCCTCAAATAAGGTGACATGGACCCCTGCATTCTTTTGTAATGCATAGGCACAGCCTAAGCCAGAAATGCCAGCGCCAACAATTGCAACTTTTTTTTGGGGTGAAGAATGAGGGTGCGGGTTCACGAGGCTTTGGGCTTTAGTAGTTTTTCAATTTCAGAAGTTATCGATTTGCTATCCGGTTTCGTTAGGCTATTAAAGGAATCAACAATATTGCCGTCACGATCAATTAGGTACTTGTAAAAATTCCACTTGGGCGTGGTACCCGTTTTGGTAATCAACATCTTAAATAAAGGATTCGCTTCTTTGCCACTAACGGAGCTTTTAGCAAACATTGGAAATTTTACATCGTAGGTATTCTTACAAAACTCCGCGATTTCTTTATTTGATCCAGGCTCTTGTTGCCCAAAATCATTGGATGGGAAACCTAAAATCACAAAACCACGATCTTTATAGCGTGCATAAATTTTTTCAAGGGATTCATACTGGCTCGTAAAACCACAAAAACTAGCGGTATTCACCACCATGATGACCTTGCCTTGGTATTGGCAAAGATTTTGTGGGATTTCATCTTGAAGCCTCAGAAAGGTATGTGAAAGCGTTGGGCTGCACTTATTAGCCGACGAGTTTGCGTGCGCATCATTTGGATTAAGCATAGTCACAGTACCAAATAGGGAAATCATGATTAGCCATTTCATTCGGAGACCTCACTTTTAACCTAGAAACCTTGAAGTCTACCGTCTTCCGCCACCTTTTGTGTTTTGAAGAAAATTACCCCTTATTTTCAGGGTAAGGCAGCATTTTTAGGTTGGGAATCATCTAGAATTCGAACTATGGTCCAGCCAATTTTGAAGCCCCCTACCTTTGAAGCAAAACTATGTGACATTGATGGAGATTTGGAGGCAAAGTTAAATACTTTAGTTCGCCCCATGGTTTTCACAAATGGGGTGTTCGATCTTTTGCACCGGGGCCATGTAAGTTATTTGGCACAAGCCCGCCAGCTAGGAATGAGCCTTGTCGTTGGCGTCAACTCGGATGCATCGGTACGCATGTTAGGAAAGGGTTCAGATCGTCCAATTAATGGTCAGGAAGACCGAATGGCCCTTCTCGCCGCATTAGAGAGCGTTGATTTGGTCGTACTGTTCACAGAACAAACTCCTGTCGAATTGATTCGTCGAATCCGCCCAGATATTTATGTCAAAGGCGGAGACTATGCGATTGAGTCTTTAGAGGAAACCAAGGTCGTGCAGGCTTGGGGTGGAAAGGCATTTGCAATCCCTTTTATTTACGAGCGTTCCACCACAAATCTGCTGGGTAAGATTCGTTCTTAGTTCGCTGTGACCTGGGTGTTGAGCCAGGCCCAAAGTCCACGAAGTACTAAACCCGGCATTTTTTCTACAGGGATTTGCTTTCGAATCAAATCATCAAACACGATATTCGTATTGCCGCCATCGATCCATACCCGGGTAATTATTTGATGGTGTTGCTTAGCAAAATTCATCGCCTCTTGAATTGCCCCCAAATGGGCTAGTCGGGATCCCTCGTCAATAGCGTTCGCAGTATCTAATCCAATACCGGACGATTGTTGATGAAGGCTGGCCACATCAAGCCCGGCAGTATGTTGCAATAGACTTTGTCGCATTAGACCCAAACCGGGCAGAATCCAGCCGCCATAGTGCATACCGTTGCCACCTAGAAAATCAATGGTCGTAGCGGTACCAGCACTAATCACTAAGGTGTTGTCATTGGATAAATGACGAGCGGCAATCAAAGCGGCCCAGCGATCAGCGCCCAGAGTATGGGTGTTTTGATATTGGGTCCGTAGGGATGGATACGATGAGTTTCCGAACAGACGAAACTGGGGGCAGTTTTGCCAGGGCTGAAGTAGCTCACTCAATTGTTGGACTGCAGATTCAGCTACCACACTGCAAAGCCCAATCGCACTTGGGGCTGGGATGGTATTGAAAATATAGTGAGCCAGTTCATCACGGTGTTCTTTTGAACCTAGCAACTTCGTATCAATGGCGCCGGAGTGATCCCATAATTTTTTATCCCGCTCAATGGGGTTACGTTTGCCATCAACGCTAGCCCACTTTAAGCGAGAGTTACCAATATCAATCAATAGGAATGAGCTCATGTGTGCCTTCTGAGGGATACATCGCCGGCATAAATCGTTGTTAGCTCAGCCTTATCAAACTCTTGCAGTAAGAATGCCCCTTCTTCATTGATACCATGCGCAATCCCTGTTTGCTTAATTAAGCCAGATTCAGAAATACTCACGGGCTGATTTCGGTAGGCGTCCCAAAAATCCCACTGCGAGCGAAACGGTACAAATCCTTTAGTGGCAAATAGCTCTAAATAATCACCAAGGGCGTTGAGAATGGCGAGCCAAACTAAATCGGCTTCCATTGGCATGTGTTTTTGATTGAGCTCCGACAGAGCGCTAATGGGTAATTGGGTAGCATTTTCTAGGGCCTTGGAATGGGTTAAGTTCATGCCAATCCCAATAATCATCCAGACTCGTTCATTCGCATTCGAGCTTGAAAGCTTCCCCCCTTCAATCAGAATCCCTCCTAATTTACGTTCGTTAATGAGAAGATCATTGGGCCACTTCAGCGAGAGGCCGCGCTGTCGCAAGCTCATTTCATCAAGTCCGAGACTCTTGGAAATACCCTGGATAACAGCCAGTCCACAAACAAGACTTAGCCCGTGTAGAAATTGCTGTGGTTGATTAAATGGATAAGCAAGCGAGAACGATAAGGACGAGTTTGGCTCGGCAAACCATTGTCGCCCTGCTCGCCCTTTGCCCTTGGTTTGGTGTTTGGCTAAGCGAGAGACAGGATCAATAAGTTCCCTTGAGCGCCAGCGCGCCATCAGGTCATCGTTGGTTGATTCAGTTTGGGCGACGCGCTCAAGAATGCAATTCCAGTTCATTTGTCTATTGTAGAAAGGTCTCGCTAGAATGGGTACTTATGTCAGGTAAAGACGAAAAAGACCTTATCCAGGAACGCGCGGATACCCCAAGAGTGCCACAGCGTATTCATTGGCCTTTACAGGCGATGCCACTGGCTCGAGCAATTGCGATTATCTATGTTTTCCTGATTGGCTATGGCTGCTTAAACCCTTTTAATGTGGATTGGAAGTTTGGTTTAGATCCATTTGCGTGGTGGACTGGTCCCCTACCAAAATACATCACCTTATTTGATGTCACGATCAATATCTTGGGATACATTCCTTTAGGCTTTATTTTGGTCTTTGCGCTTTATCCTCGTTGGCAAGGATTTCAAGCGATTGCTATCGCCGTAGTATTTAGCGCCTTTCTATCGGGATCGATTGAAAGTGCACAAAGTTGGCTGCCCACTCGAGTGCCTACACAAATTGATTGGATTGCTAATCTAATGGGCGCTTTTATTGGCGCGTTGTTAGCTCAACCCTTAGGGCCACACTGGTTATCTGGAACGGCGCTACGTAAGCGTTTTGATTATTGGTTTGGCACACGCTGGCTAAGTGTCGCCCTGTTCATTTTGTTCCCGTTTGCACAAATTTATCCTCAAAGTGCATGGTTGGGCATGGGCTTTTTGGGTCTCGGCGTAAATCCAATAGCCAATTGGGGGTTGGGAGGAATTCATCACACCATTTATGAAGCCTCGGTGACCGGCCTTAGTTGGTTTGGCGTTTGCTTATTTTTTTCCCTCGCATTACGCGCCAATATTCCAAAATTAACTCTATTGGCAGGATTATTGGCAATCACAATCATTATTAAATCCTTATTCACATCCCTACAGTTTGGATCGGAGTTTGGCTTTGTATGGTTAAGTGCTGGTGCCATTTGGGGGATGGCGCTCAGTAGTCTCCTGGCTGGTATTTTTATGCGCTTTTCAACCAGCATTCGGCTCATTGCTTGCATCAGCGCTCTAGTGGCTCTCATGATTTTGGTGAACTATTTTCCAGATAATCCATACTTCACCATCAGCCTGCCGAGATGGAATCACAGCCGCTTGGCACATCTCAATGATTTAATGCAATGGCTATCTTGGTTATGGTTACCAGTAGCATTTATTTGGCTTATTTATTTTGCGCGCCGGGCAAATAACTGAGTTCGGCTAGAAGCGCTATCCATCGATATAATTTGAGAATGAGTTATCAATATCACCTATTTTTTTGTTTAAATGAGCGAAGTAATGGCGATGATTGCTGTGCTCGACACAATGCCCAAGCGTTATTTGATTACACTAAAAAACGGGTTAAGGAGTTAGGGCTTAACGGTGCAGGTAAGGTGCGCGTGAATAAAGCCGGCTGCTTAGACCATTGTGCGAATGGTCCGGTCATGGTGGTTTATCCGCAGGGCATATGGTATTCCATGATCGATACTGAGGATGTGGCAGAAATCATCGACTCTCATTTGATGCAAGGTAAGCCTGTCGAACGTTTAATGATTTAGTTGAGCGATTGGCGCATCGCATGAATAGTCGGACCCAAACCATTACGATCCAAGGCCCAGCAGGTCTGATTCAGCTCTCCATTGATTTACCAGAAAGCCTTAAGCAAAATCCCCATACTGTGCTGCGAGGGCTGGCCTTGATTGCGCATCCCCACCCGCTTCTTGGGGGAACGATGGATAACAAGGTGGTGCAGACCTTAGCAAGAACCTTTAATCAGCTCGATTATGTGTGCGTGCGCCCAAATTTTCGTGGCGTTGGTTTATCAGAAGGCATTCATGATGAGGGGCGCGGTGAGCTCAATGATCTAATTGTCATTAGCGATTGGATGCGCACCCCAGGCGCTTGGTTGCAAAGCTTGTCTAATGCCAATGAGCAGCCATGGATTACTCAGGTCAATCAATTACCCTTGGTGTTGGCCGGTTTCTCATTTGGAAGTTATGTGGGTACGCATTTGGTACAAAAATTGGCTGAGCTTGGTCGACCGGTAGAACGTTTTGTGATGGTTGGTAGCGCAGCGGGTAAATGGGAGTTAGCCGAACGTGTTCCAGCCGATACGATTGTGATTCATGGAGAAAATGATGAGACCATTCCATTGAGTGCTGTATTTGATTGGACCAGGCCTCAAGAATTAACGGTTCATGTTGTGCCAGGAGCGGATCATTTTTTTCATCGCAAGTTGCACTGCATTCGCAATATCATTTTGTCTAACTGGTTGGGCTTTCCGAGAACATCATCATGAACACCAACGCTCCAGCGGAGTCCTTGATACAGTATCCCTGTGACTTTCCAATCAAAGTAATGGGTAAAGCCACCCCTGAGTTCTTGCCTGCGGTGATTCATGTTGCTAAGCAATTTGACCCTGATTTTCAGGAGACAAGTATTGAAGAGCGGCCATCGCGTGATGGTAATTACCTCGGTCTAACAATCACGGTGCATGTAACGAGCCGGGAGCAGCTCGATGAAATCTATCGAACCTTATCCACACATCCCTTGGTGAGCGTCGTACTCTAGTGACTGATATGCAGGCTAGCCCAGTGCAAATTCGCTTCTTGGGCATGGTGGATTACCAGAAAGCCTTTGATGCCATGAAACGGTTTACGCAGGATCGTTCTGCAACAACGGCAGATGAGATTTGGGTGTTGCAGCACCCTCCAGTCTTTACCTTGGGTTTGGCTGGAGAGCCAAGGAATTTACATACTCCGATTGATTCGATTCCGCTCATTGAGGTTGACCGTGGTGGTGAGATTACTTATCACGGGCCAGGGCAAATCGTGATTTATTTATTACTGGATCTTAGGCGTAAGAAGCTTTTTGTGAAAGAGTTCGTTCGAAGTATCGAGGAAGCGGTGATCCGGACGCTCAGAGCTTACAAGGTGATTGCTGAACGCAAACCAGGAGCCCCTGGCATTTATCTGAGTAACCAGTCTGAGGTAGAAGAGTCTCTTTGGGGTGCGAAGATTGCAGCCCTAGGGCTTAAAATTACTAAACAATGTAGTTACCATGGTTTGGCACTGAATATTGATATGGACTTATCGCCCTTTGATGCTATCCACCCCTGTGGCTATGAGGGCTTACGAACCGTTGATCTCAAATCGTTGGGAATTTGCGAGAATATCGATACCGTTGCAGGAACTTTATTGAATCACCTACAACAGCAATTGCAACTGGAGCCTGTTTGATGAGCGATTTAAAAAAAGAATACGATCCCCTGCAAAAACAAAAGTCAGCAGATAAGACCGCGCGGATTCCGATCAAGATCGTGCCTCTAGCCGAGACTCTAAAAAAGCCAGATTGGATTCGGGTGAAAGCCGCATCGAGCAGTTCACGATTTACAGAGATCAAACAGATTTTGCGTGAGAACCAGTTAGTCACAGTATGCGAAGAGGCGAGCTGCCCAAATATTGGTGAATGCTTTGGCAAAGGTACGGCCACATTTATGATCATGGGCGATAAATGTACCCGCCGCTGTCCGTTTTGTGATGTGGGTCATGGCAGACCCGATCCTCTGGATTTACAAGAACCAATTAATCTGGCCAAAACAATTGCTGCACTCAAATTATCTTATGTCGTAATTACGAGTGTGGATCGCGATGACCTGCGAGACGGAGGCGCACAGCATTTTGTCGATTGCATTCGTCGCACCAAAGAACTCTCACCTTCAACGCGTATTGAGGTTTTGGTGCCTGATTTTCGGGGTCGCCTTGAGAAGGCTCTCGATATTTTTGCTAGCGATCCACAAGGTTTGCCCGATGTCATGAACCATAACCTTGAGACCGTACCGCGTTTGTATAAACAAGCCCGACCAGGGTCAGACTATGCGCACTCATTGAAGTTATTGATGTACTTTAAGGCGCGCTTTCCGCAGATACCAACCAAGAGTGGATTGATGGTTGGTTTGGGCGAGACCGATGAAGAGATTTTTGAGGTAATGCAGGATATGCGTGCGCATCATATTGATATGCTCACCATTGGTCAGTACCTTGCCCCATCAAATCATCATTTACCCGTATTGCGGTACGTACATCCGGATACCTTTAAAGAGTTTGAGCAAAAAGCCTATGCGATGGGATTTAGCCATGCAGCAGTTGGTGCGATGGTCCGTTCCAGTTATCACGCCGATCAACAAGCCCATGAGGCTGGCGTTGTATAGAGTGTTGCGCAGATTTGGGCTAGTTACCCTTGGTATTCTGATCGTAGCGTGTAGCCCCCAGTTCGATTGGCGCACAATTAAAAATGATGCGCAGGGCTATTCGGCGATGTTTCCAAGTAAGCCCCAATTGATTGAGCGCAGTATCAATTACCAGCAGACTTCCCTAAAGCAAACGTTGGAGTTTGCTAAAGTGAATGAAGATGTGTTTGCGGTGATGACCACACAAATACCGGCAACGATTGCGACCCAGGTCACAATGGTTGAGAAGATGTTGCAAAATACCCTATTGCAGCAAGTTCCCACCACGCAATTTAATCTGGTTAAAGATGCCACTAGTCGAATTGGGTCAGCAGATCAAACTAAACAAGTGGCTCAGGATTTTTATTTAGATCTTGCGCAAAATAAGAAGGTGATGCGCGTACGGTGGCTGATTAGGCCGGCAGCAAATGATTCAGTGAACCTCTATCAGATTAGTGTGATTCGGACGGGTCAGTCGAGTCAACTCGAGCCGCTCCTTAACCAAGAAAACATCAGCATTTTTTTTGATGAGTTTCGACCGAACTAAGTGCTAATGAGTCGAATGCATTACTCCCATTGGTATGGCAGGCCCAATGATCGTTTAAAGCTACCGGTCGAGGGCGGGTTTGCATTGCGTATTTTCTTATGCTTTGCGATGGCCTACTTCATGTCCTATGCATTTCGCACGATTAATGTGGTGATCGCTCCTGATCTTATGCGTGACCTCCAAATCAGTAATGCAGACTTAGGTCTTTTGTCATCGGCTTATTTTGTCGGTTTTGGAATGACTCAAATCCCACTGGGTTTAGCGCTTGATCGCTTTGGCCCACGAATTACGGAAGCGTGGGTGATGACCCTTGCAGTAATTGGTGCCATTATTTTTGCCTTGGCCGAGAACTTCAATACGCTTGTAATAGCTCGGGTCTTAATTGGAATGGGGGTATCTGCATGTCTGATGGCGGCATTCTCGGGCTTTAGAGCGTGGTACGCCCCTTCCCAACAAGGGCAACTTGCCTCAGCCATGTTGGTATTTGGAACCAGTGGTGCATTAGCCAGCACCTGGCCAGTACATCTAGTTACACCCTATATCGGTTGGCGCGGGGTCTTTTTAGTGCTCGCCGGCTTATCGTTTTTGGCAATCCTGATTTTGTATTTTGGTTTACCAGTGAGAAAGCAATATCGGCAAAATCGGCAACATCAGCAACATCAACATATTAATAATGAAGTATCAGGCTCACACGCTAATTTGTCGTGGCAAAGTTATCAGCCGATTTTGACCAATCCATTTTTCTGGCGCATCCTGCCATTGGGCACATTTTGTTATGGCGGATTTATTGCGATTCAAACCTTATGGTTTGGTCCTTGGCTCATTGAGGTGATGGACTATCAACCCAGTACCGCTGCACAAATCGTATTCGGATTTAATACCGTACTTCTAGTTGCTTATCTTTTTAACGCATGGATCCTACCAAAGTTAGCAAAGCGCGGGATTGATACCATGCGTTATATGACCTGGATGGTCGGTGCTTCAATGGTCATGCAAGCCTGTGCGTATTTTTGGCAAACACCCTTGGTATGGATCTGGTGGTATTTATTTGCTATTACCTGCGCTTCCTTTGTGTTGGCACAAAGCATTATTGTTTTGTATTTTCCGAAACACTATTCAGGAAGAGTCAGTACTACATACAACCTCACACTCTTTATAGGCGCCTTTATTGTGCAATGGGGCATTGGCCATCTATTGGATTTCGGAATTGCCATGGGATGGAATAAAACCAGCGCTTATGATTTGGCGTTAGCCGTATTTCTAGTCGTGCAAATTGCTGGCTTTATTTGGTTCTTGATTGCACCCAAATACTATCCTGCCGCATTCTTTCGTGATGACGATGAAGAAGAAAATACTCCAGTGACAACCTAGAGAACAACCAAGAGCATTAGGATTTGTTTTCGAGAGCCGCTACTTTTGCTTCAAGCGCTTCTAATTTTTCACGGGTCTTAGCCAAGACCTTCGACTGAATATCAAACTCTTCGCGGGTAACCAAATCCATGCGTTGAAAGCCTTGGCTCATCATGGCCCTGACATTTTTTTCAATGTCCTTAGCGGGTGAGTTGCGAATGACCTCGCCGATCTTGTTTTGCATATCGACCGCAATGGTCTGCATTTGCTCGAATAGTTGACTAGGTTTTTGCATAGATAAATTGTAGGGCGAAGCCAAAGACCTTGCATGCACAAAATAAGTGCAAATCACAGTGCATTCTTTTGGTGCAAAAGCCCGTTATTCAACAGAGTTTCACCAAGTTGAAACCTAAATAAAAGAAAAAAATCCATCTTAAAGACCATAAGTAATTGATTATAAACGATATTTTAAGGTTGGCATGCTAATTGCATTAGTAGGTCTGTAGTGCATTTTTTCATTC
Source organism: Polynucleobacter sp. MWH-UH24A (assembly GCF_018687475.1). Taxonomy (NCBI): domain Bacteria; kingdom Pseudomonadati; phylum Pseudomonadota; class Betaproteobacteria; order Burkholderiales; family Burkholderiaceae; genus Polynucleobacter; species Polynucleobacter sp. MWH-UH24A. Next base: position 1,817,930 of record NZ_CP061292.1, on the reverse strand, counting down.
AACCAGAAGGGAGTATTCATGAACACTTTTAAGAAAACCACACTTGCTCTAGCGATCTCTGGATTGGCAAGCGGTGCAATGGCGCAATCGGCACCAGCACCCGCTCCTGAGCCAGAAAAGAGCCCCATTACTGCAAACGTGACAATTACAAACGATTATCGGTATCGCGGTATCACGCAAACAAATTACCAGCCTGCTATTCAGGGTGGATTTGATTATGCCCATGAAAGCGGTTTCTATATTGGCAACTGGAACTCAACAATCAATTGGGTTTCCAACACCACAGGAAATGCAGTTACAGCCCCTGTCGAAATGGATTTTTATGGCGGATTTAAAAAGGAGTTAATTGCGCCAGGTTTTGCGTCTGATATTGGGGTGTTGCAGTATTTTTATGCTCAAAAGGGTAACTATCCTGCCGGATCGATGTTGAATCCCAATACCACAGAGATTTATTTAGCCCAGAACTATACTTTCGGCTCGTTAAGTGGTTTTGGAAAGATAAATTACGGACTTACAAACATTTTTGGTATTCCCAATAGTTCAGGTTCTTATTATTTAGATTTAACCTCTAATTTTGATACGGGTATTTGGGGATTAACACTTAACGGACATATAGGTTATCAATATGTTGCCGGCCAACCAAGTCGACCTTCTGGCTGGTCCTCGCCAACACCTAATAATATTAGTTATACCGACTGGAAGCTTGGTGTTACTAAGGATTTCGGGGGTGGCTTGAGTTTATCGGCTTCGTATGTTAGTACCAATGCAAACTCTTCTTGGTGGAATACATGGAGCGCCCTGCCACAAGGTACTCCAACCACTACTGCCGGCCGCGGTGGCGCCGTTGTTGCCCTTACCAAAACTTTCTAATCCCTCTCACTATCTAGGAGATATGCATGAAAATGATTACCGCAATCATCAAGCCTTTCAAGCTTGACGAGGTGCGTGAGGCTCTCTCAGAAGTTGGGGTTTCAGGCATCACCGTCTCAGAGGTGAAAGGTTTTGGTCGACAAAAGGGTCACACCGAGTTGTATCGTGGTGCTGAATATGTCGTTGATTTTTTACCTAAGGTTCGCATTGAAGCTGCGGTAGAAGATGGCATTCTCGATCGCGCCATTGAGGCGATTGAGAAATCAGCACGCACAGGCAAGATTGGTGATGGCAAGATTTTTGTCTCTTCCATCGAACATGTCGTTCGTATTCGTACCGGTGAAACCGGTACCTCAGCACTATAAGGGGTTAACCATGTTGAATTGGATGAAACGTCTCGTTGCTGCTGGTGCTATGGCACTTGCTGTGACCACTACGACAGGTGCGCTAGTTTCTCCAGCGTACGCTGCCGATGATAAAAAACCCGCAGTGACTGCGCCTGCCGCAGCTCCTGGAGCCCCAGCTGCTGCTCCATCAGCCGATCCTGCTCCAACGCCAAATAAAGCAGATACGACCTGGATGATGGTATCAACAGCCTTAGTGATGTTGATGACACTTCCTGGCCTCGCATTGTTTTATGGTGGCTTAACCCGCAGTAAAAACGTACTCTCCGTTTTAATGCAATGTATGGTGGTGTTCTCCTTAGTGGCAGTGTTATGGGCCATTTACGGATACAGCTTCGCATTTACAGAGGGTAGCGCGTTCTTTGGTGGTTTGGATCGTTTGTTCTTGTCCGGACTCACGCCAGAGAGTAATGCCGCGACATTTAGTAAAGGTATTGTCATACCAGAACTATCATTTATGGCATTCCAAGCCACTTTTGCATGCATCACTTGCTGCCTGATCATCGGTGCATTTGCTGAACGCGCGAAGTTCTCTGCAATTTTGTTGTTCATGATCCTATGGTTCACGTTTAGCTATCTGCCGATCGCCCATATGGTTTGGTTCTGGGCTGGCCCAGATGGAATTAAGGATGCGGCATCACTTGAGGCTGTGACAAATAGTGCTGGTTGGTTGTGGCAAAAAGGCATTCTTGATTTTGCTGGCGGTACCGTTGTCCATATCAACGCTGCAATTGCTGGTTTGGTTGGCGCATATGTAATCGGTAAGCGTATTGGCTATGGCAAAGAAGCGATGAAGCCACACAATCTGGTTTACACCATGGTTGGAGCATCGCTATTGTGGTTTGGTTGGTTTGGTTTTAATGCTGGCTCAGCTTTAGAAGCAAACGGGACTGCAGCATTGGCGTTTGCCACCACACTATTAGCAACTGCCGCAGCAGTTCTTGGTTGGACTCTTTCAGAGTGGATGACCAAAGGTAAGCCATCGATGTTAGGTGCAGCTTCTGGTTGTGTTGCAGGCTTAGTCGCAATTACCCCCGCAGCAGGTTTTGTTGGTCCAATGGGTGCCATCATCATTGGCTTTATTGCTGGAGTTCTGTGCTTATGGGGTGTATCAGGCCTTAAGCGTATGCTCGGCGCCGATGATAGCCTTGACGTATTTGGCGTTCATGGCGTAGGCGGCATTGTTGGTGCAATTCTGACGGGTGTATTTGCTGATCCTGCCTTAGGTGGAGCTGGTATTTACGACTATGTTGCCAATGCAGTTGCCACCGAATACTCAATTGGTAGTCAAGTGTTCGTCCAAGCTCAAGGCGTGGTGGTGACTCTGATTTGGTCTGGTGTTGTTGCGTTCATCGCTTTCAAGATCGCGGATATGGTATTCGGATTGCGCGTCAAGGAAGAGGAAGAGCGCGAGGGTCTGGATATCAACTCTCATGGAGAGTCAGCTTACGAGACCTAATTTAAGTATGCAATAGTGGTTTAGTGATTTTTACCCCTCACTAGGCGACACTGGTTGGTTGCCTAGTTTTTAAGCGCGGAATCGCAAGATTCCGCGTCTTTCTTTCAAAAAACTTACAATGCGGATATGGTCCCGCATCTTATTACCGCCTTAAGTGGCCCCCTCTTAGAGCTCGAGTCGAAAGTTCTCGAAGCAACTCCAACGATTGAGCGCTGGTTTCGCTTGGAATGGCAGGAGCACACTCCACCGTTTTATTGCTCAGTGGATCTGCGTAACTCTGGCTTTAAGCTCTCTCCGGTTGATACCAATCTATTCCCAGGTGGGTTTAATAACCTGTCACCAGAAATGTTGCCCTTGGCCGTTCAGGCTGCGATGGCGGCGATCGAGAAAATTTGCCCAGAGGCTAAAAATTTATTATTGATCCCAGAGCGGCATACACGCAATACCTTTTATTTACAGAATATTGCCTGCCTATCATCAATTCTGCGGCAAGCTGGATTAAATGTCCGCTTGGGTACCTTATCGGAGGAGATTAAAAAGCCGACCGCCATTGAACTACCTGAGGGCGGAAAGTTAGTTTTAGAACCCCTTACACGATTAGGCTTACGTAAGACTCGTTTGGGCCTCAAAGATTTTGACCCTTGCTCAATTTTGCTAAACAATGATTTATCCGCTGGTATTCCACCAATACTCGAGAACGTCCATGAGCAATATTTATTACCAGGATTGCATGCGGGTTGGCCAAGTCGTCGCAAATCCAATCACTTTCAAGCCTATGAAGAGTTAGCAAAGAAATTTGCCAAACTAATCAATATTGATCCCTGGATGATCAATCCCTATTATGCCCGCTGCACGGGTATGGATTTTCATGAGCAAAAGGGTGAAGAGCAATTACTTGCCGCAGTTGATCAAGTGCTCAAAAAGACCGCTAAAAAATACCGCGAGTATGGAATTAAAGACAAACCTTATGTGGTCGTGAAGCCCGATGCTGGAACCTATGGAATGGGTGTGATGGTTGCGCATGACCCCAATGATCTAAAAAACTTAAATCGCCGTGACCGTAACAAGATGAGTGTTGTTAAGGAAGGTCTTGAGGTAAACGACGTGATTGTTCAAGAAGGTGTCTACACCTTTGAAAAGGTTAATGAGGCAGTGGCCGAACCCGTGGTTTATATGATTGATCGTTACGTAGTTGGTGGGTTTTATCGGGTTCATACCGATCGCGGGCCGGATGAGAATCTAAATGCACCCGGAATGCATTTTGTACCCCTTGCGTTTGAACAAAACGCCATGCCCGATATGAAAGCAAAACCAGGTAGTGCAGCGCCAAACCGTTTTTATATGTATGGCGTTGTTGCGCGCTTGGCCCTGCTCGCCGCATCGCTTGAGCTTGAGCGCACCGATCCGGATGCCGAGGCCGCTTAAGTCTGGCCATGAAATTTCTGTTTATTGCCGATCCCCTCGATTCATTCAAGGTCGAGAAAGATAGCACCTTGGCCATGATGCGCGCTGCATCGGCTGCAGGTCATGCGATTTGGTATACCCAAAGCCATGATTTGCTGTGGGGTGAAGGCAAAGCCAGAGCGCGTTGCCAAGCGATTGAACTTTTAGATGGTGAGCATTGGTATGCGTTAGGTTCCTTTGAGGAGCATCCGCTGGAATATTTTTCAGCGGTATTGATGCGCCAAGATCCACCTTTCACGGTGGAGTATTTGACGAGTACCTGGATCTTATCGGCTGCGGTCTTGCAAGGGGCGCGGGTATTTAATTCGCCAGATGCGGTTCGCAATCATTCTGAGAAACTCTCGATTACGGAGTTCCCACAATTTATTCCTCCAAGCTTGGTGACGCGTGATATTCATGCAATTCGTGATTTTCATCAGCTGCATCACGATATCGTGATTAAGCCGCTCGATGGTATGGGAGGCATGGGCGTATTTCGGGTCGGGCCCGATGGCCTCAATTTAGCAAGTATTGTTGAAACGCTGGGTGAGAATGGCGCACGCACATTAATGGCACAACGTTACTTACCCGAAATTACTGCCGGGGATAAGCGCGTTTTATTAATTGGTGGTGAAGTCATGCCCTATGCCTTAGCCCGTATTCCGCAGGGCTCGGAGATTCGTGGGAACTTAGCCGTTGGTGGAAAAGGTCTGGCGATGGCCCTGACAGCGCGCGAAGAGGAAATTGCAAATCATTTAGCCCCCATTTTGGCTAAGCGCGGTTTGTTCTTAGTTGGACTTGACATGATCGGCGGCTACTTAACCGAGATTAATGTGACTAGCCCAACCTGCTTTGTGGAAATTACTCAACAAACCAATTTGGATATTGCTCAAAAATGGCTTACATTGCTTGAAAAGGAGCTAATTTAAAGTGCCAGGAATCCTAATTGTTGCCCACACACCGATTGCAGGATCCATGCTTGGCTTTGTTGAGCATACCTATGGCAAGGCGCCGGTTCGTATGGCTGCAGTTGATATTCCTCCGTATGAGGATACGAAAGTCAGCTTTGATCGTGTTTATGAAGCGGCAACCCAGGTCCAAAGTGAATATGGAATATTGGTATTAACGGACGTCATGGGTGCCACGCCGGCAAACGTTGCTACTCGGCTTGCAAGGTCAGGCCTTTTCCAGTGCAAGGTGATTGTTCTAGCCGGTGTGAATTTGCCAATGCTGATGCGGGCAATTTCTTATCGGGGTACCGGGGTTGAATCGGTTGCCCTAAAAGCAATGCAAGGGGGTCAAAACGGCATTATTCGGTTAGGGGCGCCCTCTTCGATGACAGAGACTGAGCTTATCTTGAATCAGAATGCAGGAACGAGTGATGCCAAAAGTTGATATTGAAATTATTAATAAGCTTGGTCTGCATGCACGTGCCTCAGCAAAATTATCGCAACTCGCTAGTGAGTATCCGTGCGAGGTTTATATGAGTAAGAACGGCCGACGCATCAATGCCAAAAGTATTATGGGTGTGATGATGTTAGCTGCTGGTATCGGAAGCATCGTCACCATTGAGACCGTTGGCGAAAAAGAAGACGATGCCTTACAGAAAATTTGTGAATTGATTCAAGATCGATTTGGTGAGGGCGAATAGGCATGACCTTTGCTCTTCATGGGATTGCAGTCTCCAAAGGCATTGCGATTGGCAAAGCTGTATTAATTTCCAGAGCTGCTCTTGAAGTTAGTCATTACCTCATTGAGCCCGGAACTGAAGAGGCGGAAGCTAAAAAATTACTCGAAGCATTTGATTGCGTCCGCCAAGAGCTCAATACTCTGAAAGCGGCTTTGCCTAAAGATGCTCCACAGGAGATGGCAGCATTTTTAGATGTTCATCAACTAATCCTATCGGATCCCACCTTAGCCGAAAAGCCTTTAGCCCTAATTCGGGAAAAACGGCTAAACGCTGCTTGGGCGTTGACGACGGAGCTCAATGATTTGCTTGAGCAATTTGCTGAAATGGATGATCCGTATTTAAAGGAACGGGGTAATGATATTCGGCAGGTCGCTGAGCGTGTTTTGAAGGCCTTACAGTCAAATAACCGTCAGACTGTCATTGGTGGTGAGGGCCTAATTACTGGACACTTTGATGATGACGCGATCGTGGTGGCGCATGATATTGCACCTCATGACATGTTGCGTTTTAAAGAGAACGCATTAGGTGGATTTGTGACTGATTTGGGTGGCAAGACTTCACATACCGCCATTGTGGCTCGCAGCCTAGAAATACCTGCAGTTGTTGGTATTCGGCACGCGAGCGACATGATTGAGCACGGCGATTGGATTGTGATTGATGGCGACCGCGGGATTGTGGTGGTTGCTCCAGACGAAATGCTCTTAAGTCAATATCGGAGTCTTCAGGCTGAGCAACGCATCGAGTCAGAAAAGTTGCAAGAGCTCAAGTACAGCCCAACCCGCACTAAAGATGGTGTTGAGATCGAGTTATTTGCCAATATTGAATTACCAGAGGATGCAAAGCATGCCCTAGATTTAGGAGCAGTCGGTATTGGCCTATTTCGGTCAGAGTTCTTGTTTATGAACCAAGAACACGGTCTTCCAGATGAAGAGAAGCAATATCAGGAATACACGCGTGCCGTTGAGGCAATGTTTGGCTTACCAGTGAATATTCGTACGATTGACATTGGTTCTGATAAAGCGGTAGTGGGAACAGAGACCGGAACCACTGGAACCTCCCCACTTGGATTGCGGGCCATCCGTTGGTCTTTATCTGAGCCAGAGATTTTTTTAACCCAATTACGCGCAATCTTGCGTGCATCGGCTCATGGTCAGGTTCGACTGTTATTGCCGATGTTAGCTCATGCTCAAGAGATTCATGAAAGTTTGCGACTCATTGATAAGGCAAAGCAGCAATTGCAGGAGCGAGGTCAGGCATTTAACCCAGATATTCAGGTGGGGGCAATGATTGAAATACCTGCAGCTGCCTTAATGATGCCGCTTTTTGTAAAACACTTTGATTACCTTTCAATTGGTACGAACGATCTGATCCAGTACACCTTGGCAATTGATCGCGCCGATCACGCTGTAGCTCACTTGTATGACCCATTAAATCCAGCGGTGCTGAACTTAATTGCGGGGATTATCCGTGAAGCAAATCGAGCTAATGTACCCATTGCAGTATGCGGTGAGATGGCTGGCGACCCTGCTTTGACAAAGCTATTGCTGGCGATGGGTCTGACCGATTTCTCAATGCACTTTAGTCAGCTTTTACTGGTTAAGCGTGAGATTATGCAAGCCGATACTCGCAAGTTAAAGATGCATATTCATGAGCTATTAGCGGCTTACGAGCCAGTTGAGCAAGGCGTTCTATTTAATCGCCTGAACTCAATTCACTAAGGTTTGCCTGATCCGCATACGGTACAGGCATGATGGCGTGCGAGATTAATTTCATCTACCTGGGTCGTTCGGGCATTCCAGATCAACAAACGTCCGAGTAATGGTTTTCCAAAACCAATAATCACTTGCAGAGTTTGCGCCGCCGCAATAGTTCCAATAATGCCCACCAAAGGTGCAAATACTCCCATGCTGGCACAGTTGGTTTCAACATAATTTGGGTCTGGTGGAAAGACGCAGGCATAGCACGGTGAGCTCGAATTACGAAGATCAAATACGCTCACTTGACCATCAAAGCGTAATGCAGCTCCAGAGACCAATACTTTTTTATGGTTTACACACACCCGATTAATTAAATGTCGGGTCAGAAAGTTATCGGTGCAGTCAACGACTACATCAACATTTTGGATGACCTCTTCAAGTAAAGGTTCATCAATCTTCTTTTCAAGCGCTTGAACCTGACAGGTGGGATTTAAGTTTTTCAGAAAACGCTTACCTGATGCTACTTTACTCATGCCAATACTATCCATTTGATGCATGATCTGTCGCTGAAGATTGGTGAGATCAACATGATCATGGTCAATCAGAGTAATTTTTCCAATCCCAGCTGCGGCTAGATAGGGCGCGCACGCACAGCCTAAACCACCAGCACCTATAACGAGAACATGAGAATTTAGCAGGCGTTCTTGGCCAGCAATATCAATTTCATCGAGCAGTAGGTGGCGCGAATAGCGAAGAAGCTGCTCGTCATTCATGAGCAAATGAATTACTCGAGTTTAGAAGCCGAGCGTTTGACCGTTTGACCGTTTAGGAAGGCAATCGCTTGTTGCAACATGAAGTCATCATTACTGCCAAACTCAGGTGGACGACGATTTTTTTCTTTCTCACGCTCTTCAGGAGTCTTCTTCGCGTTACGCTCTTCAATGAGTTGCAACTCTTGGAGGCGACGCTTCTCACGATCTTTGATTAAAGCCTCTTCAGACGATTGTTTGTTGCGTAGGTGCTTCTCACTGTCAATTTCTCGGGTAATCAATACATCTTCGGGGTCGCCATCTTTATTCTGATCAACTGGAATATCGGGTTTAATTCCAAATGCTTGAATTGAGCGACCATTGGGCGTGTAGTAATAAGCAGTGGTGATTTTGAGTGCAGAGTCGCTACTGAGTGGCCGAACGGTTTGAACCGAACCCTTACCAAATGTAGTTTTTCCAAGAATGGTGGCCCGCTTGTAATCTTGTAAAGCACCTGCAACGATCTCAGAAGCGGATGCCGAATATGCATTGACGAGCACTACCATTGGGATTTTCTTAAAGAGAGGCGGAACCTCATCAAGGGGATCATTTGATTCGTTCAGTTTATACATCGCAGGAACCGCATTAAATACCTGCCGTGAGTCAGGAGCCTGACCTTTGGTCGACACAATCACAGCACCTGGAGGCAAGAAAGCTGCCGCTACTCCAACCGCACCTTGGAGTAGGCCACCACCGTTATTGCGTAAATCCAATACCAGGCCTTTTAAGTTCGGATCTTTAGCGGCAAGCTCTGCTAATTTTTTTGCAAGATCGGGAATGGTACGTTCTTGAAAGCTAGTGATCCGGACCCATGCAATATTGTTATCGACAACTTTTGCTCGAATCGATTGCACTTTAATTTCAGCGCGAGTGATGGTGACCGGAAAAGTACGCTCTTCACTTTTTCTGAAAATTGTTAAAGTAATTTTGGTGCCTGGTGTACCGCGCATGGTACGAACGGCTTTATCGAGTGACATGCCGCGCACCGGTTTATCGTCAAGACGGGTAATCAGATCGCCAGCTTGAAGACCGGCTTTAGCGGCCGGTGAACCCTCGATGGGATTAAGAACTTTTACTAAACCATCCTCAGAGGTGATCTCAATACCTAGGCCAGCGAATTTACCAGCGGTTTGTTCTTGCATTTCGGCAAAGTCTTTTTTGTCGAGATAGGCGGAATGCGGATCAAGGCTACTGACCATTCCCTTGACGGCATCGGTGAGCAGCTGCTTGTCATCAATGGGCTCCACATACTCACGCTTAATTTGCCCAAAAACATTTGAGAGCGTGCGCAATTCATCGAGCGGCAGAGTGCTTGTACCCTGCTGCGCGGTTGCAGAGAACTGGATGGTTGCCGCAATTCCGGCAATTAAACCAATACTAATGAGGACGATATTTCTAAATAACTGACGCATTTAGCTATTTTGCCTGTAAATAGAAATGTTGTATTGGGCGAAGCTCGTCATCCAGTTCATAAACGAGGGGATTGCCGTTGGGTACGTTGACTTGCATGATTGCCTCATCGGATACCTGATCAATATGCTTCATCAGGGCGCGGATGCTGTTGCCATGGGCAACTAAGATAACCCGCTTTCCAAGTTTTAGAGCTGGGGCGATCGACTCATTCCAAAGAGGTAGAACCCGACTCACCGTGTCTTTAAGGCACTCACCGAGGGGAATATCCTCGTGCTTTAGCTTGGTGTAGCGGGGATCCTTGGCCAGCTCAGAGCGCTGCTCAGGGCTTAGCGGCGGCGGGGCGATGGCATAAGAACGTCGCCAGATGTGCACCTGTTCGTCCCCAAATTTTGCTGCAGTTTCTGCCTTATTAAGTCCAGTTAATGCACCATAGTGACGTTCATTTAATCGCCAGCTGTGGACCACGGGCACCCACATCAAATCCATTGCGTCTTGGATATTCCAGAGGGTCCGGATGGCACGTTTCAAAACCGAGGTGTAAGCAATATCAAAGTCATAGCCAGCGGCCTTTAATAGTTGACCAGCTTGCTGGGATTGCTCGACACCGGTTGGGGTGAGATCAATATCGGCCCATCCAGTAAACCGATTTTCAAGATTCCAGGCGGATTGTCCGTGACGGACTAGGATGAGTTGTTTCATAGATGCATTCTATAATCTGACAATGGACTTCTTAGCTCAAACTGACAACCTCGTATTGGCCGCCTTAATCATCATTTCGGGCACCGCTTTATTCATGCCAACATTATCAACCCTAATTAGTGGCAAGGGCTTAACTCCCACCGATGCCACCATTTGGATTAACCGTCGCAAAGCCAGTGTGATCGATTTGCGAGCCGAGGAGGATTTTAAATTAGGTCATTTACCAAATGCCAAAAATATCGCCCTGGAGAGTTTGGGCTCTAGTCTGAAAACAATGAAAATTGATCAAAAGTATCCCGTTGTGGTGATCGGTCGGGGTCCGGCTCATTCTCAGAAAGCAGCCAAAGAACTTCGCAATCTTGGCTATACCGAAGTGGGTGTTTTAGATGGCGGTATTGGCGCTTGGCAAACTTCTGGATTGCCACTTGTTAAATCGTAATGGGGAAGCCATGCCAGACGTTTTGATGTATAGCACTCGTGTTTGTCCGTACTGTGTCATGGCAGAAAAACTTTTGCAAAAAAAGGGTGTTCAGAATTTGCAAAAGATTTTGATTGATGTCGATCCGGCAAGGCGAGAAGAGATGATGTCACGCACGGGTCGGCGAACTGTTCCACAAATTTATATTGGCGATCGTCATATTGGCGGTTACGATGATCTGGCAGCATTGGATCGTGCAGGCGGTCTTGATCCGCTTTTAGCCTAAACGTTTCTAATACGAAAGAGGGTTTTTATGAGTGATGCTGCAACGAATTCAGCAACGGGTTCAAACGATCCTTCGTTTGTTATTCAACGAGTGTATTTAAAAGACTTATCGCTCGAGCAACCCAATGCCCCCGGTATTTTGTTGGTTCATAGCGAACCACAAATTCAGGTGGAGTTGGATATTGCGGTGGATCGTTTAAGTGATGAGTTATTTGAGGTTGCTCTTTTGAGCACTGTTACTGCGCGTGTTGAGGGTAAGGTCATGTTTTTGGTCGAAGCGAAACAAGCTGGTATTTTCGAGTTTAAAAATATTCCACCTGAGCAAATTGATCCAATGCTTGGCATCACTTGCCCAACAATCATCTTTCCCTATTTGCGTTCGAACGTTGCTGACATCATTAGTCGTGCTGGTTTTCAGCCCATTCATCTCGCTGACATTAACTTTCATGGCATGTATGAGCACCGCTTGGCTCAGGCTCAAGCGGCTCAAGGCGCCCAAGCTGGCAATGGTGACGCAGAGAGTAAGATTATTTTGCCTAACTAATGAATATCTCGGTTCTAGGAGCAGGAGCATGGGGTACAGCCATTGCTATATCCGCTGCTAGTCACCATCCAGTTTGCTTATGGGCGCGCAATCCAAATGCAGCTGAAGTCATGCGTCGGGATCATGAAAATAAGCAGTATTTACCGGCCGTTACTCTACCCAATTCATTAGCAATCGAATCGGATTTTGAGAGGGCCGTTGGCCGCTTAGGATCTGATGACTTGTTAGTCATTGCCACGCCAATGGCTGGTTTAGCAAGTACGGTAGCTGATGTATTTAAATTGGCTCAACACCCTTTTAATATTTTGTGGCTTTGCAAAGGTCTGGAGCCCAAAACTTCACTACTGCCGCATCAAGTTGTTCAGCGCGAACAAGAACGGTATGCCACTCATGCGCATGCAGTCGGTGTGTTATCGGGCCCTAGCTTTGCGCGTGAAGTTGGTGAAGGCCTGCCTTGTGCTTTGACAGTAGCTAGCACCACCTCTGAATTTGGTCAGCAAGTACAAACTGCGTTTCATCATGGAAATATTCGAGTCTATGCAAGTGACGATCTAATTGGCGTTGAGCTTGGTGGCGCAGTGAAAAATGTGTTAGCGATCGCCGCTGGAATTAGTGATGGTCTGGGATTAGGCATGAATGCTCGCGCCGCATTATTGACGCGAGGCTTGGCAGAAATGATGCGCTTAGTGAAAGCCGTTGGTGGAAAAAGTGAAACCTGCATGGGCCTTACTGGATTGGGTGATCTCATTCTGACCGCAACTGGTGATTTATCGCGTAACCGCCGGGTGGGGCTATCGCTTGCCGCTGGTGAGCCTTTAGATCGAGTGTTGGCTGCGCTTGGTCATGTGGCTGAGGGCGTCTTGTGCGCTCAAGCCGTGAGTGATTTGGCTAAAAAACATCATACTGAAATGCCAATTTGTACAACGGTTAGTCAGGTGTTGAATGGTCAGTTAAGTCCTGAGGCGGCCGTTCGAGCCCTAATGGGTCGCGAGCCTAAATCGGAAAATTAAGTACCACCCTGGAATTGGTGCTGGCGCCACGCTTCATAAACAACGATCGCCACTGAGTTTGAGAGATTTAAGCTGCGACTATTGGCCAGCATTGCAAGTCGTAGGTGATTTTCACGTGGAATGCTAGCGCGTACCTGATCACTGATTCCTTTGGTCTCCGATCCGAATACAAAGTAATCGTTTGGATGAAATTCCGCATGAAGTAGAGAGCGCTGACCTTTGGTTGTGAGAGCAAATACGCGCTCAAGATCAGCCTTAGTGATTGCCAAAAAATCTGACCAGTTTTCATAGAGCTTGAGACTGGCAAACTCGTGGTAGTCCAAACCCGCCCGCTTTAATTTGGCGTGTTCAAGAGGAAAACCAAGTGGTTTGATCAAATGCAATTGCGCACCGGTATTGGCGCATAAACGGATGATATTTCCTGTATTGGGCGGAATTTCGGGTTCAAATAAAACAACATTAAACATAGCAGCATCATATTGCACCTAAGCCCTCCAAGGTGGCGTCCGAAACATAGTCCATGCCGTTACCCGTTTTGCTCCAGATTGTTTAAGGGTTTTAGCCAGATAGTGAATGGTCGAGCCGGTGGTCAACACATCATCAACAATCAAAATATGCCGGTTCTTGATGACAGTTACTGCGTCCGCCTTTAAGATAAAACGTTCTTGCATGGACGCCGTTCGATTAGCGCGGCTAAGACTCGTCTGTGCGGCATTCGCCCTTTGGCAGACCACTAGGTTTGGAGCTCGTTTGACAGAGTTTGGGAGATCGAGTTGTTTGGCGATTTCCCAGGCTTGATTAAACCCCCGTGCCGCTAATTTTGCTTGGCTAAGGGGCACCGGAATCAAAACATCTGCATCGCAGGATTTGAGAGCATTTTGATGAAATGTATTCCATAACAGAGCAAACCCAGAAGCGCATGCTAATCTTTTTTGGTACTTCAGAAGATGAAGTGGGTGGCGCAATGGTTCTTGATAAAGGTCGAGATAAACCACGCGATCAAATGCTGGCCTCTCCTCTTCACATTGGGTGCAAATTGATTGATGCGGTTTAATTGGTAAAGCACAAACCGCGCATGATGGACCAATTCGCGAGCGATTTATAGCAATTCGCTTGCGACATGCGTGACAAACAATTTTCGCTTGTGGGTTTTCGCACACCATGCACAGTGTGGGTATTAGATATTGGGTTACGGTACTAAACCAGCGCATTGGGGCGCTGAGTATACTGATTCGATGACCACTTCTCTTTCATGGCTTCGTGCAGAAATTCAAGAGCGGATACTCAATAAGTTAGAGCCCATCAAGTTATCTCCAAAACGAATCCTGCTTGAACCCGATTTTTCAGACTTAAATCGCAGGGCATTTATTAGGCGTTTTCCTGGTGCGCAGATTGACAGCATTGCCGATTCTCAAATTCAGGGAGCCACGCCATTCCGAATCAAACTTCAACAGGCACTTAGTCGAATCTTGCCGAACTCTGGCCGATTATTGGATCAGGGGATTCCAGCCGACGCATCCTATGACTTAATCCTTAGTAATTTATCGTTGCAAAGTCGCAGCAATCCTGGAGCCTGGTTAGCAAATTGTCATCAACACCTGACTGAAGGCGGTCTTATTTCATTTGCCTATTTAGGCCCCGATACGGGTAAGGAACTTCGGAATGCCAATTCAGAAGGGGGGCATTTACAAGCCCTACCGGGCGCCCTCGATATGCACGATATTGGGGATGCCTTAGTTCAAAACCGCTATTCGGACCCGGTCATGGATATGGAATACCTTTATTTGGAGTACGAGACCGAACGGGCCCTTTACAAGGATGGTTTGGCCCTTGGGCTCATTTCTCCGGATGCACAACTTGATCGGCTGCACGCACCCAGCCCCCTAAAACTGACACTGGAAATCGTTTATGGGCATGCCTGGGTTTTAGCTAAAAATCGCAGTAGCGGAGATAGTAAAACGGCATATATTCGCGCAGATGCAATTAAACGTAAATAGTTGCGGAGCTATTTTATAAGTAAGTACTTACATTTAATTATCTACATATAGGGTTTGCACCAAAGGAAATCACAAAATGACTTCTGTCAAGCAAATCATCCTATAATTCAGTGTCTAATTATTGATTAGTGGGTGGAAAAGTGGCCGTGGTTTACTGGGTACGCTCCTCTTAAATTTGAGAAAAAAATGAATATTCGTAAATTGCTGACAAAAATTTGGTTTGTCCTAGGTTTTGGAATTTGGAGCGTTACTGTTGCAGCGCAAGATATGCCTGGTGGCCCCAAAGTTAATCAATTGAACTTTCCTGCACCGGCTACCAAGATCATGGAAGAAATTCATTGGTTGCATTGGTTCATGATGATCATTTGCTTGTTGATTTTTATCGGCGTTTTCTCGGTGATGTTCTACTCCATTTACAAACATCGCAAATCAAAGGGCGCGCAGCCCGCATCATTTCATGAGAGCACTTCAGTTGAAATTATTTGGACCGTGATCCCGCTGTTAATCGTGATTGGCATGGCTCTTCCTGCTACCAAAACCGTCGTGGCAATGAAGGACACAACCAATGCCGACATCACTATTAAAACCACTGGGTATCAGTGGAAGTGGGGCTATGACTATATTAAGGGTGAAGGCGAAGGCATTAGCTTTCTTTCCACCATGTCTACTTCACGCGAAGCAATCAATAATCTTGCCCCCAAGAGCCCAACCTATTTGATGGAAGTTGATCAAGAAATGGTTGTGCCTGTGAATAAAAAAATTCGTTTAATTACCACAGCAAATGATGTTATCCATGCGTGGACCGTGCCCGCCTTTGGCGTAAAGCAAGACGCAATCCCTGGGTTTGTACGAGACACCTGGTTCCGGGCTGAAAAAATTGGCACCTTCCGTGGACAATGTTCAGAGCTTTGTGGTGCGCAGCACGCATTTATGCCCATCGTGGTCAGAGTCGTTTCAGATGAGGATTACACCAAATGGGTTGCTCAAAAGAAAAAAGAAATGGCTGCAACCGCGGATGATCCCAGCAAGGTCTATACCTTGGCAGAGCAAATGGATCGTGGTGCGAAGGTTTACGCTACCAATTGCGCTGCATGCCACCAACCGAACGGCAAGGGCGCAGGTGCCTTCCCTGCATTGGATGGCAGCAAGGTTGCACTTGGTCCAAAGGCAGGTAATTTCACAATTTTGATTAATGGTAAGGGTGCCATGCCCAAATGGGGCGGTGTTTTATCCGATGGCGACTTGGCAGCCGTGATGACCTATTACCGCAATGCATGGGGTAACAAGACAGGTGAAGTAGTACAAACTCAAGAGTTTGCATCTGTTCGTGCTGGAAAATAACTGAACCTATATAACGAATTGAATTAAACCGGAGCAAATCATGAGCACCATATCAACAACCCACGATCACGCACACGATCACGCACACGATCATCCGCACGGATGGCGCCGCTGGTTATTCGCAACCAATCACAAAGACATCGGCACGATGTATTTGATTTTTGCATTCGTGAGCCTCTTGGCAGGTGGCGTTATGGCGCTTGGTATACGTTTGGAGCTTTTTCAGCCCGGATTGCAATATTTGCGCCCCGAGTTCTTTAATCAACTAACGACTATGCATGGTTTGGTGATGGTATTCGGAGCCATTATGCCGGCCTTCGTCGGCTTTGCAAACTGGATGATTCCTTTGCAAATTGGCGCATCGGACATGGCTTTCGCACGGATGAACAACTTTAGTTTCTGGATTTTGCCGGTTGCTGCCTTGCTGTTGTTTGGCTCATTCCTAGTGCCAGGCGGTGCGCCGTCGGGTGGCTGGACCTTATATGCACCATTGACCTTGCAAATGGGGCCAGGAATGGATATGGCCATCTTCGCATTGCACCTTTTAGGCGCTTCTTCGATTATGGGTTCGATTAACATCATTGTGACCATTTTGAACATGCGCGCACCGGGCATGACGCTCATGAAAATGCCAATGTTTTGCTGGACTTGGTTGATCACTGCGTATTTGTTAATTGCAGTGATGCCTGTACTAGCAGGCGCAATCACCATGGTTCTAACCGACCGCCACTTTGGTACTAGCTTCTTCTCCGCGGCCGGCGGCGGCGACCCTGTGATGTACCAGCATATTTTCTGGTTCTTTGGCCACCCTGAGGTTTACATCATGATCTTGCCAGCATTTGGCATTATCAGCGAGGTCGTTCCTGTTTTTGCTAGAAAACGCTTGTTTGGCTACGAATCAATGGTTTATGCCACATCATCCATTGCAATCTTGTCATTCATTGTTTGGGCGCATCATATGTTCACCACAGGTATGCCAGTGACTGGACAACTCTTCTTTATGTACGCCACGATGTTGATTGCCGTACCAACCGGTGTGAAGATTTTTAACTGGGTTGCAACGATGTGGAAAGGTTCAATGACCTTTGAAACCCCGATGCTATGGGCGATCGGATTCATCTTTGTATTCACAATTGGCGGCTTTACTGGACTTGTTTTAGCGATGGCCCCAATTGATATTGGCCTACAAGACACTTACTACGTGGTTGCCCACTTCCACTATGTATTAGTGGCGGGCTCGCTCTTTGCAATGTTTGCAGGCTTTTATTACTGGTGTCCAAAATGGACAGGTCGTATGGCCGATGAGTTCCGTGGCAAGATTCATTTTTGGGGATCGATGTTCTTCTTTAACCTCACCTTTTTCCCGATGCACTTTTTGGGCTTGGCCGGTATGCCACGTCGGTATGCAGATTACCCAACTCAATTTGCTGACTTCAATTTAATTGCATCAATCGGTGGCTTAGGTTTTGGTTTAATGCAGGTTTATTTCTTACTGTATGTGGTGTTGCCGGCATACCGTGGTCATGGCAAGAAGGCTCCTGATAGCCCATGGGAGACAGCTAATTCCTTAGAGTGGACAGTTCCATCACCTGCTCCGTTCCATACCTTTGAGCAGCCACCCAAAGTTAGTTAATGGCGCCTTACGTGACCGAGCGATCAAATCCATTGATGAGCAACCGCCGCCTAGCGGCGGTCTTGCTATCGATTGTTTTGACTTTTTTCTTGGGTATTGTGCTGAAGTATTGGTTCTTGGGTTAGTCGCATGGCACACAATCTAGGCACTCTCAATAAGCAAATCCTTCTTAAGCTTCTTTTGCTTGCCGTACTAATGTTCGGATTTGGTTATGCCTTAGTGCCTTTGTACAAAGCGCTGTGCGAGGTAACTGGTATTAATGTTGTAACCAGTAAAAATAATTATGGTGTGCGAGCTTATGGTGCAAGTAAGCCTGGTAATACCCAGGTAGATTACAGTCGAACAATCACGATTGAATTTGACTCCAATAGCCGTGGACCATTCGCCTTTAAGCCCGTAAAGAACTTTCTTGAAGTTCATCCAGGTGAGATGCATGAGATTGTTTATGAAGTAGTCAACACCTTGGATCGCCCAGTGGCTGCTCAAGCGATTCCGAGTTATGCACCTAAGACCGCCACTGAATTCTTCACGAAGATCGAGTGTTTTTGTTTTCAAGAGCAAGCGCTGACTCCGCATCAAATTCGGCAAATGCCCGTGGTATTTATTGTTGATCCCAATCTTCCTAAAGACGTTAAAACAATTACTTTGTCATATACCTTTTTTGAGACTGGCATACCAAAGCCTGTTGCTGATAGCAAAGAGTCTAAGAAGAAAGCGTCATCATGAACAAGCAACCCAGCTTCGTTGGTTCAATGCGCGCAGTTTTGTGGGCATTTCTTGGAATTCGTAATAAAGCAGGATTAAAAAATGATGTTGCAAGCTTAAGCTTTGTGCACATCATCATTGCTGGTGTATTGGGCGCCGTATTATTTATGGCGATCCTTTTATTGATTGTGAATTTAGTAGTAGCCAATTAATTTTTAGTTAGAAAGAGCGCGATGTCATTAAACTCCACACCGTATTACTTTGTTCCGGCCCCCTCAAAATACCCTGTCCTCGCAAGCATTGGCCTGCTTGGATTTGGTGGCGGTATGTCGGCTTGGGTGAATGGCCTGTCATGGGGAGGACCGCTGGTCTTGGCGGCCGTCATTTATGTACTGTTTGTGCTTTATGGTTGGTTTGGTACTGCAATCTCCGAGTCCAATACCGGTAAAAACGGTGTGAATGTGGATGTGTCTTATCGCTGGTCGATGAGCTGGTTCATCTTTTCTGAGATCATGTTTTTTGCAGCTTTCTTTGCTGCGCTTTTTTACGCCCGCAGTATTACCGTACCTTGGCTTAGTGACGTAGATAACAAACTTTTATGGCCTGATTTTGTGGCATCGTGGCCTACTGTTGGTCCGGCAAATTTAGTGGAAAAATTTAGCACGATTGGTCCTTGGCCGATTCCAACGATTAATACCCTGTTGCTACTAAGTTCAGGGGTGACGGTGACATGGGCGCATCATGCTTTGCGCGAGGGAAATCGTCAGCATGCCATTTATGGTTTATTTGCCACCGTTTCTTTGGGTCTTATTTTCTTGGGTTTCCAGGCCTACGAGTATATCCATGCTTATAGCGACTTAAACCTGAAGCTTACTTCTGGCATTTATGGTTCAACTTTCTTTATGTTGACGGGTTTCCATGGATTCCATGTATTTTTGGGCGGCTTGATGTTGACCATTGTTTTGCGACGCATGATTCGTGGCGATTTCACTGCTGAGAATCATTTTGGTTTTGAAGGCGCCGCATGGTATTGGCACTTCGTTGACGTCGTCTGGCTAGGTCTCTACATCGTCGTTTATTGGATGTAATGGTAGTAATACGCAGCAACCATCGTTGCTGCTTATTGAGGTACTTTCAGGCCAGTGGACTCAATGAGTCCAAAGTAATGGGCAATCCAAATGCCAATGAATAGTGCAATCGATAAACCAATTCTGAGCATCAGCGAGTGAACCATTCTGGAACTATTGCCCTTGTCTTTCATCATGAAGTAGAGGGCTGATCCAAGACTAGCAATGATGACCAACAGAATAAAAACAATTAGCCATTTCATATTGGTAACGAACCCTTGAGTTTATTTCGAGTTCTTATTGTAGAGCGAAGAGTCGCAACGGTTGCAATGTTGGTAGTTCTGGCAATTGGCGTTTTAGCGGGTCGCTGGCAGCTTAGTCGTGCCGACCAGAAAATAATCCTCGCTAACCAAATTACGGCTATGGCAGATCGAGAGCAAATTGATCTGAATGCCAAAAATTGGACCCTTCTTGAGACTCAGTTCAGACCAGTGCGGGCCCGAGGCCGCTTTTTAGTCAATGAGGTAATTTGGCTTGATAATCGACCGAACCCAAAACCGCAAGCAGGACAGACCCAATCGGGTTTCTATGTGCTGATGCCATTTTTACTCGACGGTCAAGAGAAACGGATTGTTTGGGTCAATCGAGGCTGGGCTCCCAGAAACAATCAGGATCGATTGATATTGCCAAGTATTAAAACTCCAGAGGGTTCGGTAATGATTGAGGGTATTGCATTATCGGGTCCAGGAAAGGTATTAGAGCTTGGTAACCAGCCCAATAGCGAGCGCAAACCTCGGATTCAGCAAAATTTAGATTTGACCTATGAGGCAAGCCGATTCACGTATTCTCAATCCCCCTTCATCATTCGTCAAAATGACCCGGATGCGGTTGATGGATTATCACGAATTTGGCCTGTTGCAACGACGGGAGTCGATCGCCATTATGCTTATGCTTTCCAATGGTTTTCTTTGGGCGCGGCAGCGCTAGCATTTTGGTTTACAACTGGATTTATGCGATATCGCAACCAAGGTAAATCGAGTTCATAGGGGTTATGTGACGGTGAGTGATCAAGATTTATTAATTCCAGCAAGTCAGCTTGATAAAAAAGCGCTGGATGCCCGAACCCGTCGCGGTCGGATTCAGATGATATTGGTTTTATTAGCATGTGCAGCCCCAGTCATCGCATCGTATTTGGCCTATTACGTTTTTAAGCCTGAAGGTGGAAAAACTAACTATGGCACTTTGGTTGTACCCCCACAGCCAATTAATCCAACTTGGTTTGAAATTCCATTCAATGGTAAGTGGACCCTCATGGTGGCAAGGCCTGCGAGTGAATGTAAAAAAGGTAACGATGCGTGCGTTGAGGTTTTGTATCTAATGCGTCAGGTTCGGTTGGCGCTAGGAAAACATAAAAATCGTTTGCAATTAGTTTGGGTTGTGAGTGATCGTGGGCCTGTTGAAGTCGATATTCAGAAAGCCTATGATCAAGAGAATGCAGGGTTTTACATTATTCCTGCTCCAGATCCTAAAAAAGAAGCAGCTTGGCAAGCATGGCTGAACACTCAAAATCTAGGCCAAGGAATTGCTCTAATCGATCCAAGTGGCGAGAAGATGATGGTCTTTCCAGACAAGACTAGCTCGAATGACTTTGTGAAGATCCGTAAAGATATTGAGCGTCTTCTAAAGTTAAATCGTAAGGGTGAGAAGATATGATGTCTGAAACGGCTCTGATGGTCTTGGAGCTTGCTGGAATTGCTCTCCTAATTGCTGGCTTACCATTGGCATTTCTTTATTTTAAAAAAGGAATGGGCTTATTTCAAAAGCTCAACTGGACCATCGTATTTTTGACCTTTGATCTCATTTTGTTTGGTGCGTTTACCCGCTTAAGTGATTCGGGTCTGGGATGTCCGGATTGGCCAGGTTGCTATGGTACATCCAATCCTTTTCGTGCAATTGAAGAGATACGTGCGGCGGAGGCTGCAATGCCAACGGGCCCGGTGACAGTATTTAAAGCCTGGGTTGAAATGATTCATCGCTATTTAGCGATGAGCGTTGGCTTTTTAATCATCATCCAAGTGATTGCGGCATTTAAGCAGCCAAATCCAAGACGCTCTTTAGCAATTAGGGGTAGTTTGTTTTTGCTGGTATTGGTGTGCTTACAAGGCGCATTCGGGGCTTGGACTGTCACCCTGAAACTTCAGCCAATAATTGTGAGCATGCATCTGATCCTGGCATTGGTGTTATTTGCCAGCATGGTGTGGTTCGCGCAGCGCAATGATCTACATCATTTAAATGATTCCAAGACGATCTCAAGCCTATCTGGCGGCCTTGTACTCATTGCCATCTTAGCCCTCTTTGGACAAATTTTTCTAGGAGCATGGGTTAGTACTAACTATGCCGTTTTGGCTTGTCCTGATTTCCCAACCTGTATGGGTACTTGGTATCCCAACATGGATTGGCAAAATGCATTTTTCTTATGGCGCGATTTAGGTGAGGCTAAATCAGGTGGAATTATTCCAATGGCAGCATTGGTTACCATTCATTGGACCCATCGCGTTGGTGCAATTATTGCTTCGGCAGTTTTGTTATTCGTCGCTGTAAAAGCAGTTCGTTACCCAGAGTCTAAAGTTCAATTTTGGGGTAAAGCAATCATCGCATTATTAGCATTGCAAATTGCAACCGGTATATCTAATGTCGTATTTCAATGGCCATTAGTTGCCGCGCTATTACATACCGGCGGTGCCGCAGCTATCTTATTTTGCTTAGTGCGTTTGAGTGCTTGGAGTAACAGTTATTTTTTATCCAGCAAATCGTTACAACAAGGGTCTGTGTGAGCAATACTGATTTTGTCCGCCCCCCAATGCCTCGCTGGAGACAGTATTGGGTGCTAACAAAGCCAAGAGTCACTCAGCTTGCTGTGTTTTGCGCAATTATTGGTATGTTTCTGGCGACGCCGGGGATGGTTTCTTGGTCGGTCCTCATTGGCGGCTCGATTGGTATTTGGTTGCTAGCAGGCGCAGCATTTGCAGTGAACTGTTTGATTGAACAGGCGGTTGATGCCAAAATGCGCCGCACCGCATGGCGCCCTTCTGCAACCGGTGAGATTACCCCGTGGCAAATTATTATTTTCTCTTGTATCTTGGGGGCCGCGGGTATGGCAGTTTTGTGGATTTATACCAATCCACTAACGATGTGGCTTACCTTTGCAACATTTGTTGGCTACGCTGTCATTTATACCTGGTTCTTAAAGCCAGCAACACCTCAAAATATTGTGATCGGCGGGCTCTCAGGTGCCATGCCGCCGGCTTTAGGTTGGGTTGCCGTTACCAATCAACTATCGGCGGAGGCATGGTTATTGGTCTTAATTATTTTTGTGTGGACACCGCCGCATTTTTGGGCATTGGCACTGTACCGCCGTGAAGATTACGTTCAAGCAGGCTTACCAATGCTGCCAGTAACCCATGGCGAGCGTTTTACCTTATTGAATATCTTGCTCTATACGTTAATTTTATTAGCGGCATCGATTCTTCCTTATGTCTACGGAATGAGTGGCTTGTTTTATTTAATTTGTGCTCTGATACTTAGCGGTATTTTTGTGATCTATGCCATTCGTCTATACAAAGACTATAGCGATCAATTAGCCCGCAAGACCTTTAAGTATTCCATTAGTTATTTGGCGCTTTTGTTTGCTGCCATCTTGATTGACCATTATTTATAGCCCATGAAAAAAATTGTTCTTTTATTTGCCGTATTTTTATTAGCTGCTTGTTCAAAGCCTAGCTTTAAGAACGTTGATATTACCGGCAGCAAATCGTTTGGCTCTAATTTTGAGCTTTTGGATCCAAACGGTCAGGTGAAAACAATGGCTGATTTCAAAGGCAAAGCGGTATTGATTTTCTTTGGCTACACCCACTGCCCAGATGTTTGCCCGGCAACATTGATTGAAATGCAAGAGGTCATGAAAGCCTTAGGCCCCTTATCCGATCAGGTGCAAGTGATCTTTATTACCGTTGATCCCCAACGAGATACTGCAGAGTTAATGGCGCAATATCCCCCAGCATTTGATCCTCGATTTATAGGCTTACGCCCCGCCAATGATGAGGCTCTCGCTAAGCTCGCAAAGGATTTTAAGATGTATTACAACAAGGTTCCTGGTAGCAACCCTAAAAACTATACGATGGATCATACAGCCGGGAGTTATGTTTTTGATCCTAGCGGTAATTTACGCCTATATATTAAGCATGGGCAGGGTGCACAACCCATTGCCCATGACTTAAAGATACTGCTTCAATAAGTTTTAGTGGAGCGTGAGATTTTCGTCTTTTAGGAGGCTACGCAGCTTTTTAAAAGCTGCAACCTCAATTTGACGGACACGTTCAGCGGAGATGCCATACTCCTTGGCAAGATCATGCAAAGTTTTACCACCCTGCCCCTCCGCATTAACTGCTAACCAACGGCTTTCAACGATGGCACGACTTCGCTCATCTAAGGCATGAAGTGCTTGCATCAGTTTTGGGCCTTGCAAAGAATACGTTTCATTTTGCTCAAGAACAGCAGTTGGCTCTTGACTCTCATCAGTAAGCCATTGAATGGGAGCAAAGCTTTCTTCATCATCGCTATCGCCCTCGATTGAGATATCACCCCCCGCAAGACGAATTTCCATTTCTTTTACATCGGCACCACGAACATCAAGCGCCTTTGCCAATGATTCAATTTCATCATTGCTCAAAGCATTGGCCGACAGTTTATTGCTTCGTAGGTTGAAAAAAAGCTTACGCTGAGCTTTGGTAGTTGCCACCTTGACCAAGCGCCAGTTTTTTAAGATGTACTCGTGGATTTCTGCTTTGATCCAATGAATTGCGTATGAAACGAGTCGTACCCCTTGATTGGGATCATAGCGCTTAACCGCTTTCATTAGACCAATGTTACCTTCCTGGATGAGGTCGGCATGTGGAATTCCATAACCAAGGTACTGACGAGCAACTGATGCTACAAGTCGTAAGTGCGATAAAACCAACTGACGTGCAGCATCTAAATTTTCAGAGCGGCGATATTCTTGCGCCAAGGTATATTCCTGGGCAGCACTTAACATCGGCAAGCGGTTAATGTGTGCTAAGTACGCATCAATCGTGCCGACCCCAAGAGCAGGTAGTGCCGGCATTGCAAGTGCGATGCTAGAGGTACCCATTTTTTGTGTATTCGTCATAGTTTTCAAAGTCATCATTGAATTGATTAATTTGAGTTTAGATAAATACATTTTAGCACTCATGTCAATAGAGTGCTAATTACGCTAATAAACTATAAATACTTGATTTATATGACTATTCTACGAGCTCTTTAGCATAGGCTTGGGCTGAAAAGAGCTCCAAATCACCTAATTGCTCACCCTTGCCAAGGGCGTAGACATAGGTTTTAGGACCCTGGTTTTTGGGGGCGTTTTCTAATTCGTTGCGAAGCGCACAAATTACCCCGCCCTTAGCGGTGCCATCTAATTTAGTAACGATTAAACCGTGCAGTCCTATCGCGTTCCGAAAGGCCAAAACTTGGGCAATTCCATTTTGTCCTGTATTTCCATCAAGGACCAACACCATTTGATGTGGGGCATCCGGAATCAACTTCGAAATGACTCGCTTAACCTTCTTTAATTCTTCCATGAGGTTAGTCTGAGTGGCCAGTCGACCAGCCGTATCAATTAATACGATATCCACTTGCCTTGATAGCGCAGCCTGGATTGCATCATGTGCAATAGCGCCCGCATCGCCGCTTTCTTGACTAAGTACTTGTACTTGATTGCGCTCACCCCATTCTTTGAGTTGATTGCGAGCCGCTGCTCGAAATGTATCACCCGCAGCAAGCAGTACCGATTTTCCTTGAGCTTGGAAGTGGTGACATAGTTTTCCAATTGATGTGGTTTTGCCAGCACCATTGACCCCTACGATCAGCCAAACTTCAGGCTTTGCATGGATCGCAGAGGGATTTAGGGGGTTTTCAGGGGGCTCCAAGTCGCTCAAGTGATGGCTTAGTTCACTTACAAGAACGGCTTTTAAATCCTCAGAATTTGTAATGGCATGTTCTTTTGCAGATTTGCGTAGACTAGTGATTAGGAATGTCGATGTCGCAACCCCAACATCGGCTTTAATTAGTAATTCTTCTAAATGGTCAAACCAGGCCTCATCAACACGGTGACGAGTAAAAAGTGAACTAAGTGTTTTACGCAAACCAAACATTGTCGATACAATCCAAAAGAGTCATCTTAACTAGTCAAACCATGCAACCATGATAGCGAAGTTACAGTTTAGCAATCCAGCAGCAAAAATTATGGCCAGGGCATTGAGTGCCTTAGCTGCTCTCTGTTTGCTCGATTCAGGGAATGCATTTTCTGCCCAAACGGATACGCATGAGTATCAACTCAAGAACGGATTACGTTTGATCGTTCGTGAAGATCATCGTGCACCCACAGTCGTTCATATGGTGTGGTATCGCGCAGGATCGATGGATGAGGTGAATGGTAAAACAGGCGTTGCCCATGTTCTTGAACACATGATGTTTAAGGGAACTAAAAAAGTGAAATCAGGTGAGTTCTCACGGATGGTTGCTGCAGTCGGTGGACGCGAGAATGCATTTACAGCCCGAGATTTCACAGGATATTTTCAGCAGATTGAGAAATCAAAGCTGGAAGAGGTGATGAGGCTTGAAGCCGATCGAATGGCCAATGTTCAATTTTCTGATGAGGAGTTCGGGCGAGAGCTGCAAGTAGTCATGGAGGAGCGACGCTTACGAACTGAGGATAATCCAACGAGTTTGATGCGCGAATTACTGATGGCAACCGCATTTATTAGCTCCCCCTATCGCCACCCCATTATTGGTTGGATGAGTGATTTACAGAATATGAAGCCCGCTGATACGCGGCAATGGTATCACGACTGGTATGCACCCAATAATGCAGTGGTTGTTGTAGCAGGCGATGTTAATCCACTGGCAGTGAAAGCATTGGTTGAAAAGTACTATGGACCAATTCAGGCAAAAAAACTGCCAGAGCGTAAGCCACAGGTGGAGCCTGAACAAAAAGGGGAAAAGCGCGCAGTTTTGAAGGCGCCAGCTGAGAGTCCTCAAATCATGATGGCATGGAAAGTTCCCAAACTGGATCCAAAAAAAATGGATGAAGTAGATCCTTATACCTTGCTCGTTTTGTCTGCCGTTCTAAGTGGTCACGATAACTCGCGATTAAATCGAGAGTTAGTTCGTAATCAACGTCTTGCAAATAGTGCCAGGGTAAGCTATGAACTAACTAGTCGCGGACCAGAGCTATTTGAGATTGGTGCAACGGCGGCTAAGGGTCAAACGGTTCAGAATTTGGAAAAAGGCATTTTGCAGACCTTGCAAGATATTGCAAACCAAGGGGTAACTGAGGCCGAGCTAAAGCGCATAAAGGCACAGTTGCTTGCTTCACAAATCTATAAACGCGACTCCATTTTTGCTCAAGCCATGGAGATTGGAAGCTCAGAAATGGCCGGAGTCTCCTGGCGCGATTTAGATCGCATGATTGAGCGAATTCAGTTGATTCAATCCAATCAAATCCAACAGGCAATTAAGACACATTTTATTAACGATGGTTTAACCATCGTGACCCTAGATCCCCAGCCGCGTTCAATGCTTGCAAAGCCGCGTGGCATGTCAAGTAGTTTGCGTCATTAAAAGGGAAGACCATGCATCGTATTCATATCTTCTGCAAAGGCTTGGTTAGCTCGATTGCTATGCTGTTGGCAGCTCAGGCCTACGCAGTATTACCAATCCAAGAGATTTCGTTGAGCAATGGTACGAAAGCGTATTTGATCCAGACCAATGCTTTACCCATGATCGATATTGAAATTAGTATCGATGCTGGAAGCCGATATGACCCAAAAAATCAAAGTGGTTTAGCAGCACTGACCGCCGCAATGTTGACTCGCGGAATTTCATGGCAGGGCAGCACTCTAAATGAGGCTCAACAGGCCGATGCGATTGCCGAGTTGGGGGCTAGTATTAGTGCGTCAGCCTCGGGTGAAAGAACCATCGTGCGTGCCCGGTCATTGAGTAAGCCGGAATTATTTAACCCATTACTTCAACTATTGGTGGCTAGTGTTTCCAAACCCATCTTTGATCAATCGATTCTGGTGCGTGAAAAGCAACGCGTTAGCTCAGCAATACAGGAAGGCGATACAAAACCAGAGGTAGTGCTCCAAAAACGGTTTCGCCAAACAGTATTTGGAAATTACCCCTTAGCACGATCTCCGAGTATTGAATCGATTGCAGCGATACAGGAGGGTGACCTCAAGCGATTTCATCAAGACTTCTATCGCCAAGATCGAGTGATCGTAAACCTGGTAGGGAACATTGATCACGCCGGAGCGAAACAAATTGCGGAGCAAATTATCGGGGCACTTCCCGCTAAGGGATCAACCATTCCTGTTTTGCCACCATTAGAGCGCTCCCCGATTGAACCTGAATCACAGCGTGTAATACGTATTCCTTTTCAAACCCAACAAACCCACATTGCAATGGGCATGACTGCCATCCCGCGCGATAACCCTGACTATTTCCCGCTACTCGTTGGAAATTATGTATTGGGCGGTGGCGGTTTTGTATCTCGCTTGGTTGGTGAGGTTCGGGATAAGCGTGGATTTGCTTATAGTGTGTTTAGTTATTTTCAGCCTGGGCGTGATACTGGAACGTTTGAGGCAGGTTTGCAAACTCGTAATGATCAAGCGGATCAAGCCCTAAAAGTGTTGCAAGAAACGGTTGCACGCTTTATTGAAGATGGCCCAAGCGAAGCAGAATTAGCGGCCGCAAAAGCAAATTTAATCAATGGCTATCCATTGCGACTCGATAGTAATCGCAAATTACTTGATAACCTTTCGGCAATTACCTGGAATCAGTTGCCACTTAATACCCTCGATATTTGGACACAACACGTTGCGGCCGTAAAAAAAGACGATGTACGCAATGCATTCAAACGTCATTTAGATATGCGCAGAATGATCAGTGTTCTTGTTGGGAGCGCACCATAATTGGCACTTAGCCATCGAATTCGGATTATTGGCGGTGTATGGCGTAGCCGGCAGATTCAGGTTTTAGATCAACAGGATTTGCGCCCGAGCTCTGATCGGGTTCGTGAAACGCTATTTAATTGGTTGGGCCCTGACCTTAGTGGCCTAAAAGCGATTGACGTATTTGCTGGTTCTGGTGCTTTGGGTTTTGAGACTGCTTCTCGATCGGCTGATGAGGCAGTAATGATTGAAAAAGATAAACGAATCCATAACCAGCTATTGATACAGCACCAGCTTCTTAATTCTTATCCAATTCATGGGGAAGTAAAAATCATTCACGGGGATGGGATTTCTTATTTACAGCGTGCTGATGATCGGTCGGCCCAGTTGATTTTTTTGGACCCCCCATTTAATCAGCCAAACTTGCTGCTTAGTGCAGCACAAGAAGCGGGCCGTGTATGCGACGACCAAGGGCGGGGCGGAATTTATATTGAGTGCCCTAATGACTTCGATCTAAGGGATTTGAGCACCTTATTGCCTAATTGGACCCTGATTAAATCGATGGAAACGGCTCAAGTAAAAGCGGTATTGTTTCGCCGCAGTTCGAGCTAAACTCCTGTTTATCTCTACTAATAAGGGGGTCTTCATGACCGTTGCTGTCTATCCAGGAACCTTTGATCCATTTACCCGCGGCCATGAGGATTTGGTTCGGCGTGCTTCGAGTATTTTCACCAAGCTGATTGTTGGTGTGGCCGATAGTAAAAATAAGCGTCCTATCTTTACACTCGAAGAACGCATTGAAATTGCCAAAGAGGTCTTGAGTCATTACCCAAACGTTGAGATTGCTGGATTTTCTGGGTTATTGAAAGACTTTGCTCGAGAGCATTCTGCTCGCGTGATTGTTCGTGGCCTGCGTGCTGTATCGGATTTTGAGTATGAGTTTCAGATGGCCGGTATGAATCGGTACTTACTGCCAGATGTGGAGACTTTATTCTTGACCCCATCGGATCAGTATCAATTCATTTCTGGTACGTTTGTCCGTGAAATTGCACTCATGGGCGGCGATGTGAGTAAGTTTGTTTTTCCCTCAGTGGAAAAATGGTTGCACAAGAAGAATGCGCAAATTAAATCCACTTAAGCTACTCTGATCATTCTTATGAGGATATTAATATGGCATTAATGATTACAGACGAATGCATTAATTGCGATGTCTGTGAACCAGAATGCCCAAACGATGCGATTTATATGGGGATTGAGATTTATGAAATCGATCCCAATAAATGCACCGAGTGCGTTGGGCATTTTGATGCCCCGCAATGCCGTCAGGTATGCCCAGTCGATTGCATTCCACTCAATCCCAATTATTCCGAAACGCAAGAGCAATTACTCGAAAAATATAAACTCTTGAGCAACCTCAAACAGACAAACTAAATCATTTAATTTGGGCCGTGCAGAATCTGGATGGCATCTTGCGTATTTCCCTCAAGAAGGAGGGGCAGAATACCAATTGCCTTCGTGATGGCTGCATCTAACTTATCTTGCTCTTCTGAACTTGGTTTTTTCAGTACGTAGTCGGCAACATCCATTTTTGCTAGATTTCCGGGTAGATCGCGTGGGTGACCAATCCCAAAACGAAGCCGCCAAAATTGAGGGCTTGATAAATGCTGTTGGATATCTTTAAGGCCGTTATGACCGCCATTACCCCCGCCTTGCTTAAGACGAGCTGTTCCAGGTTTGAGGTCGAGCTCATCATGAACCACCAGAACCTCGTTGGCCCCGATCTTATGAAAGCGACACAAGGGACCCACCGCTTCACCGCTAAGATTCATGAAGGTATCTGGCTCTAGTAAGTAAATATCATGACCCTTAATTTGGATTTTTGCGATCCGACCATTAAATCGCTTTTCAGCTTGAAGAGATTGTTTGCATTGAGCCGCAAGACGGTCGACAAACCAAAATCCTGCA
This sequence comes from Polynucleobacter sp. MWH-UH24A, assembly GCF_018687475.1. NCBI lineage: Bacteria > Pseudomonadati > Pseudomonadota > Betaproteobacteria > Burkholderiales > Burkholderiaceae > Polynucleobacter > Polynucleobacter sp. MWH-UH24A. The sequence goes on along the minus strand of NZ_CP061292.1, from coordinate 1,787,455 downwards.
TTATGACGATCGGCCTCATGCTTTGATCCAGGATTTCCAAGTCCAACAATTAAACGAATCATTTTTATCAGTAGATTGAAGCTAGGTGATCCAACTATAAACGACTTCAATTGGGCAATAAAAAACCCGCATGTAGCGGGTTTTTCTGGGAGTGAAACGATTTAGCTTTTTGCTTCTTTATCAGCAGCTGGAGCGGCGGCCTCAGCAGCTGGTGCAGCTTCGGCTGCGGCTGCTTCGGGTTCCGCTTTAACGGCTGGTATACGAGCATTCGCAATCACCGGATTTTCTTGCTCTACATGAAGAACTAAGCTCACGCCTTTGGGCAGAGTAACTTCTTTGGCATGAATCGATTGGCCGACAACGATTTTGCTAAGATCAACTTCCAAGAATTCAGGAAGATCGCCTGGTAAGCATGTGATTTCGATTTCATTGGCAACGTGGCTGACAACAGCGCCACCAAACTTGACTGCCTCTGATTCTTCGGCGCCCTTGAAATGCAGGGGAACGCGCATATGAATTTTCTCAGTGGCCGATACGCGTTGGAAATCAACGTGCAAAACCAATGGTTTAAATGGATGCATCTGGTAATCACGCAATAAGGCTTTTTGTGATTTACCGTTTAATTCGATATCCAAAATGGATGAGTGAAAAGCTTCTTTCCGCAAAGCGTGAAATAAAGCGTTGTGGTCTAACTCGATTGCGCAGGGAGATTCTTGCTTTCCGCCATAGATAATTCCGGGGGTTTTCCCAGAATTGCGCAGGCGGCGGCTCGCACCAGTGCCCTGTACGCTACGTTCAAATGCAACTACTTTCATGATGACTCCAAATTAAGGGTTAATTTCCGTCCGCGACCAAACGGAAAGCCTTAAATTATAGCTTGAAAGAGTAAAAATTCGGTAGGAATCAGTTGCTTACGTAGCTATTCAGCAAAAAGCGACATCACAGAATCGCCTTTGGTGATTCGCAAAATGGTCTCTGCGAGGAGAGGAGCAACACTTAACTGCCTGATTTTATTGACTGATTTTGTATCTTGATTTAGTGGAATTGTGTCAGTAACCACTAACTCATCAATTTCAGATTCTGCAATACGGGCGGCAGCGCCACCGGACAGAACTGGATGGGTGCAATAGGCTGTAACGCTCTTAGCGCCGCGTTCTTTAAGAACCTCAGCCGCCTTACAGAGGGTGCCGCCTGTGTCAATAATGTCGTCCATGATGACGCAGTGGCGGTTTTCCACCTCACCAATTAAATGCATTACTTCAGAGACGTTGGGCTTTGGTCTACGTTTATCAATAATTGCCAAATCACAGCTTAATTGCTTAGCAAAGGCTCTAGCGCGTACCACACCGCCAATGTCGGGGGATACCACCGTGAGGTCGGGCTGATTTTTTGCTCGTAGATCCCCTAAAAGAACGGGAGATGCATAGATATTATCGACTGGGATATCAAAAAATCCTTGGATCTGGTCTGCATGCAAGTCCATGGTGAGCACGCGTTCTACGCCAGCAACGGATTGCAGCATATTGGCGACAATTCTGGCTGAAATCGCAACCCGTGCAGAGCGTGGACGGCGGTCTTGGCGAGCATAGCCAAAGTAGGGAATAACAGCGGTAATTCGGTTGGCTGATGCCCTTTTAAGGGCATCAATCATGATCATGAGTTCCATCAGGTTGTCGTTGGTGGGATCACAGGTCGACTGGATTACAACGACATTCTTGCCGCGAACATTTTCCTGGATTTCAACCTGGATCTCACCATCAGAAAACCGACCAACAAAGGCCTTTCCGAGCTGTAATTGCATCTGGCTAGCAACTGCCTCTGCAAGGGTGGGATTGGCGTTGCCAGTGAAGATGGTGAGCGCGTCAGAGTTCATGGTCTTAACTAGTATTGGTTAACCAGCATAACAGTGGCAGGGGAGGAAGGACTCGAACCCTCGCATGCCGGAATCAAAATCCGGTGCCTTGACCAACTTGGCGACTCCCCTACTGCCTCATACTGATAAAACCGAATTGTAAGCGGGATTTTGTTTTAGTCCCCGAACAAGCCGACCCACCCACCCTGAGGGAAGATTGAGCATCTTTTGTTCCAGATCGTATCGCTTGATCGATTCTGGTAGGACGGCAAACACACTACTACCCGATCCAGACATTCGACGAGTAGCATCTGGGAGCGTTTGAGCTAACCAATTTAATGCTCGATTTACTTCAGGGCAGAGCTCACAAGCCACTGGTTGTAGGTCGTTTGTGAATTGCCCAACATCACCAGTATTTGCGAGAAAGTCTACTATTGTAATCGGAGCATGATTTCGGGTCAATTGATCGGATTGAAAGACGGTTTGGGTTGACACGGAGTGTCCTGGAAAAATAATTAGGAACTCTTGATTTGGTAAATCAATGCATTCAAGTTGCTCGCCAATTCCCTGTACAAATGCATTGTGACCAAATAAAAAGAATGGCACATCGGCACCTAACTGCAATCCAAGTTCACTCAATTCAGTTTTAGGGAGATGAAGATTCCAGAGTTGGTTCAAAGCAATCAACACGGTGGCCGCATCGGATGATCCTCCACCTAAGCCTGCCCCAATCGGAATATTTTTTTTAAGATGAATTTCAACTCCGTATGGATAGTTCGTGTGGCTTTTCAGTAATTGGGCAGCACGCACGACCAAATCTTTTTCAGGGGGAACAGTTGGGTCGCCGCCATGTCGAATAATTGTGTCTCGATCGGTCGTACTAAAACACAATCGATCACACCAATCTACCAACTGAAACACGGATTGAAGTTCGTGATATCCGTTTGGACGTCGACCGGTTACATGAAGAAATAAATTAATTTTGGCTGGAGCAAGAAGCTCGAGGTGATTACTCATTCACTTGATCAAAAATTAAGCGCACATCAATCGAGCCAGTATTCGTGTTTCTGGTCATGGTGAGGCGCTCGATCTTCTTGCTTTCATTCCACACGTAGGCCAAATCCCATCCATCTTGGGAGATACGCTTTACTTGACCCTGATTATCACGTTCAAGTCGCGCCGGGCTGCCGGCACGTAGTTGTCCATTGAGCCAATTGGATAAACCCCGCGCAGGAAGTGGTAACCCTAAGGTATTCTGAATTAAGGTATCTGCATCAATGGCACTCACTTTTTTGCCATCCCGTTCTAGGATCGCTTCACCGGGGTTAATTGTAATTTTGGCAATTGCACCGCCCATTGGCCCTCGAATTTCTAGGGTGTCGCTTAAGCCATTTTTGGTGAGAGTAAAGCTACCCGATCCGCCTTGATTATTGTTAGTAGGTCGATCACTTGCTCTCACTGCAAAACGACCATCCCATTGACTGGCGACGATATCCATAGAGATTGCCCAAGATGGTTTTAGGCGCTTTAAGGTCTCCCGGAGGGTGGCATTATTCGCATCGATTAGCTCGCCTTGTCGCCAAGCTTCCTCTGCTTCAATGGGCCGATTTAGGATCCACAGCACTTCGCCAAGATGAGCAGCAATATCTGCCTCAGGTTTAATCCGAAATGCGTCTTGAAGCTGTTTTAAGGCAAGTTCTTTATTGCCTAAGCGAAAATTAACCCAACCCAAACTATCTAAAATAAAGGGATCTTTGGGATCCAGGTTATGGGCTTTAAGGATAAGCTCATAGGCATTTTTAAGTCGGATGTTTCGGTCGGCCAAGGAGTACCCAAGCGCATTGAGTGCTTGAATATCATTTGGATTGCGCTCGATGATGGTTCGTAACGTTTTTTCCATCACCTCAAACTGACCAGACTTTTCGGCTGCTAGAGCATAGGTATATAAAATTTGTGGATTGGTAGGGGGCGGAACCAGGGCCGCAACAATTCTGTAATACGCGTTTAAAGCTGCACCCTCATCTTGAGCCCGACTCAATAAGCTCTGCCACTGTTGCAAAATTTGTTCACGCTCTTTAAGGCTTTGTCCCTTTAGAAGAGCGATCGCTGGTGCAACAGCATCAGACCACCGTTGATTGAGCATCAGCAGAGTGACCAATACTTCTTTAGGCTTACTTTGACCAGGCTTTGATAATTCATCCCAAGTTTGTGCAGCGATTAAAGCAAGATCCGCCGCATTCGCTGCAATTGCAATCTCCATCGCGCGTTGAGCTAAGGCGGGATCGGCGGTTTGACGTGCCAGACTCAGGTAGGTTTGATAGGCCAATCCAGCCTCACCACGTTGTAGAGCAATTTCAGAAGCAAGTATTTCAAACACCTGCTCACTCGTGGCCCCTTTGGTCTGTGCTGAAGTGAGTGGGATAAAACCCAAAGAGCAGCACCAAGCAGCCCAAAGCAATAGATGCTTCAGACGCAGTTTTGCCAAAATGAAAGTAAATCGGTTACCCATCAGCACATTCTAATCCCCGAAACTACAATATACCGATGCCAGAATTACCAGAAGTCGAAGTCACTCGCTTGGGAATCAAGCCACACCTAGAGGGGCGCCAGATCACCCATGTGGATGTAATTGATGGGCGACTGCGTTGGCCTGTTCCTCGGGGCTTGCCAAAAATTCTGATGGGCCAACGGCTTGATGTGATCGAACGCCGGGGGAAGTATTTATTACTCAAAATGACCAATGGCTACTTGATCATTCACTTGGGTATGACCGGGGTACTGCGTGTGCTAGCGCGGAAGGATCCCCTAAAGCCACACGATCGGGTCGTGATTCATTTCGATCAACTTACTTTACGACTCCACGACCCCCGAAAATTTGGCGCTGTCTTATGGCACCCAGCCACCAAGGGCGATGTACTGCATCACTCTTTAATTCAAAAATTAGGGCCGGAGCCGCTTGCCGAGGAGTTTGCTGGGCAATTGGGTGCAACACGTTTATATCAGTATTCTCGTAAGCGGAGTGTTTCAGTAAAAGCATTTTTGTTGGCTGGGCAAGCGGTGGTTGGCGTCGGCAACATTTATTGCTCGGAATCCTTGTTCGAAGCGGGGATTCACCCAGGCGTATCCGCAGGTAAGTTAACCAAAGCTCAATGTGAGCGGTTGGCCCATGCTGTCCGAACCATTTTAAAGAAAGCCATTGCAGCCGGTGGAAGTAGCCTGCGCGATTTTGTGGATGCGCACGGTGAACCGGGTTACTTCATGATGCAAACTAAAGTTTACGATCGAGCCAACGAACCTTGTCGGGTGTGTAAAACACCGATTCGGCAAATTACCCAGAATCAGCGCTCGACCTACTATTGCCCTCAGTGCCAAAAACGATAGGTATGGGATTTCGTTTCTCCCAGGCTTTGATACGTTGGTCAAAGCAATATGGTCGTCAAGGTCTGCCTTGGCAGGGTCACAAAGACCCATATGCAATTTGGGTTTCGGAGATTATGTTGCAACAGACTCAGGTTAGCACGGTGATCGAGCGATACCCACTTTTTATGCGTCAATTTCCAACGGTTAAAGCGCTGGCAATCGCAGATTTAGATGCAGTCATGGCCTTGTGGAGTGGGTTAGGGTACTACTCGCGTGCGCGCAATCTTCATCGCTGTGCACAAGAGGTCATGGCAAAGTATGCGGGGAAGTTTCCCAATACGGCCCAAGAGCTTGAGACATTACCTGGGATTGGCCGATCCACGGCAGGTGCGATTGCTGCCTTTGCATTTGAGGAGCGTGCTCCAATCCTCGATGTCAATGTTAAGCGAGTGATTAGTCGTTTCTTTGGCATTACCAGTGATCAGCAAAGGAACAAGACTGTGCAATTACTTTGGGAGCATGCAGGCGCCATTCTTCCCAAGTCAAAGTCTCAAATGCCCCTATATACACAAGCGCTTATGGACTTTGGTGCTACTTGGTGCACTCCGAAGATTGCCAAATGCCTAAGTCAGGACCGGTCGTGCCCAATGATGAGTGAGTGCAAGGCATATGAACTTGGTCTGGTGGATCGTATTCCAGCAAAAAAGAAGAAAAAGCCATCCCCAATATTCACAACCCACATCTTTTTGATTCGTCATCACGATGAGGTGTTGCTTGAGAAGCGACCTGTAAAAGCGATTTGGGGTGGTCTTTATTCTTTGATAGAGACCCCTTGGGAGCCTTTAGCAGAAAAGATCATTCACCCGAAATCGATTGATGTCAAAGACTTACTGAATCAAACTTGCCTTGCAAACCATCTATCCAAAAACGACATAGACTCGATCGTTTCAATTGAAGAGAGCCATGCAATCGAGCATGTTTTTAGTCATCGTCGTCTGCAAATGCAACCTTGGGTCATTCAGCTCAAGCGAAAATGGCCATGCGCAGGCGCTTCACTCAATTGGGTTTGCACTAGTCGATTGATGGAGTATGGCTTGCCTCAGCCAATACGAACCTTTTTAGAATCTAATTCACGATGACGCTCTAGGACATACACGTCTTTGATTGCTGCCTTAGAAAAAAATTGCTGCAACTGATGGACGAGATAGACTGATCGATGCTGTCCGCCAGTGCAACCAATTGCTACGGTGAGATAGCTGCGACCATCTTTTAGATAATGCGGTAACCATTTTTGGATATGCGACTCAATATCGGTCAACATTTGTGAGACTTCAGGAAACTGACATAAGTAATCAGCAACCGCTTGATCTAAACCATTTTGATCGCGTAAGGCTACCTCGTAATGGGGGTTTGGGAGGCAACGAACATCAAAAACAATATCTGCTTCACTGGGTACACCCCCTTTAAATGCAAATGACTCAAATATCAGCGCCAAACCAATAGGCCTCTCTTTTAATTGATCGGCAATCCAATGTCGAAGGGTGTGGGCTGGAATGTGTCCAGTGTCAATTTGTTGAGCTTCGCTGGATAATGGAGCAAGCAACTCCCGTTCTTTTTCAATCGCATCAATTAAGGTGCTCGACTGATTGGGATGGGAAAGTGGGTGACGGCGGCGTGTTTCTGAGAAACGCTGAACTAAGGTATTCGTGTCCGCATTTAAAAATAAGACATCAACCTGATGTTGATGACGTAGCTTTTTTAGAAGTGCAGGTAACTCAGAAATCGACGCACCGCGCCTAGCATCAATTGCAATCGCAATATGCTGACAGCGCTCACCTTCCATTGTCTCAACCAACTGTTCGATCAGTGATACCGGTAAGTTATCAACGCAATCGTATCCAGCATCCTCAAATGCGCGTAATGCGACTGATTTTCCAGAACCAGAGATACCCGTAATGAGTTGGATACGCATCTTATAAGAGACGGCCTTGGGATTTATTATTTTCGCTATCAAGATTCATTTGATTGCGTTGGCGCTCAATAAAGTCCTTCAGCGTATCAATGCCTCTCAGTTGCAAAATCGTATTGCGAACAGCTGCTTCAACAAGAACCGCTAAATTTCGTCCGGCAGCCACCTGAATCTTTACTGTCCGAATCGGAATATCGAGAACCTCAACAAACTGAGACTCAATCGGTAAGCGTTCGAATTCACCATCATTGCGACGAACCAATTGCACAATTAAGCGTAATTTCAATTTGCGGCGGACTGCTGTCTCACCAAATATTGTCCGAATGTCCAATAAACCAAGCCCCCGAACTTCGAGCAAGTCCCGCAAAATTTCTGGGCATCGACCTTCAATGTAATCGGGTCCCAGTCGAGTAAAGTCAACGGCATCGTCAGCCACCAAACCATGACCCCGAGAAATTAGCTCAAGACCTAATTCGCTCTTTCCTAAGCCGGATTCGCCAGTAATTAAGACGCCGAGGCCTAAGATATCCATAAAAACCCCGTGCATCGTGATGCAAGGTGCCCCAATCTTAGTTAAATAGAACCGGAGGTGATCAATGACCTCCGCAGCAGAAGTATTGGTAGCAAAAAGGGGTGTGGAGGAGCGTTGGCAATAAAGTTGCAATTCCTCATCCGCATTACAGCCATCGGCCACAATGATGCAGGGCGGGTTACTGGCAATCAAGGCGGAGATTTGGGTTTGGCGCTCAGCACTTGGTAGTTTGGCGTGGTAATCAATCTCTTGGTTCCCAAAGATCTGTATTCGGCTTGGATGGATCATATTCAAGTGACCAACCAAATCCGAAGAAGCTGCGGCAGACCGAACAGCATCCGCGTTAAATTTTCGGTCTGCGCCCTCTAGACCGCTGATCCAAGACAGTTTTAAATCCCCAATATTCTCATCAAAGATTTGTTGAGCTGTGACATCTTCAAGTAAAAGTTGCTGGCTCATTGCAAAGCCTCCCAATCGCAAATCAAGTCCCTTACTTTCTCAGGATCGGTCTCATTTTGCAACTGGTCACGTGATTGAGGATTGGTGAGAAGTTGGGCAATTGCCGCTAGGATTTCAAGATGCGCTTGGGTTGCATTTTCAGGGACTAGGAGAAAAATAAGAAGCGAAACAGGTTTGCCGTCTGGGGATCCAAACTCAATTGGGGTTAGGAGCTTAAAGACAGCCGCACAGGGCTCTTGTAGACCCTTAATTCTCCCGTGGGGGATCGCTACCCCAAATCCTAGACCGGTTGACCCTAGGGCCTCTCGGGCGCTTAGGAAACTTAAGAGGGTATCGGATGGAATTTGTAGTTTGGTCGCAAAATACTGACAAGCAATTTCAAATGCTTGCGTCTTACTAGACGCTTGTGCATTCAAATGAATGCTGTCAGTAGTGAATAGGCGACTAAGTACGTTCATGACCCCTGATTATAGGGGTCAATACACTAAACGTTATTGCAGATGTTTATCGTGATGATGGTCCTGAATTCGTTCTTTGTGCTTGATGACTTGTCGATCCAGTTTGTCGATAACGGCATCCATTGCATGATACAAATCCTCATGGTGGGCCTGAGCAAATAATTCTTTACCCTTCAGATGCAGTGTTAATTCAGCCGTTTGTCTGAGCCCCTTTTCTTTCGCTTTATCAACCATAAGAAATGCTGAGGCATCAATCACATGATCAAAATGCTTTCGAATTCGTTCAAGACGATTTTCTAAGTGATCGCGGATGCCTGGAGTAATTTCGAGATGACGGCTGTTGATGCGTAAATTCATTACAAACCTCCATAGTGAAAAGCTACAAAGATGATTTATTCAAAATAATGAAGATAAAAAAGGTTTTAAGTGAAGGTAGGAGTCCTTTAAAAAAAGAGGATTAAAAAATTGACTGCTTACTCGATGATTTTTAATTAGGTTATCAGTGATTTGATTTAAAACCAATCAATTCAATAAAAACCTTATGTGAGAGTACGATTTATTGCTGCGCAGTATTTTTTGTAAAATTTTTTACCAACAAAAGCAATAGCTTACATGCGGAAGTTTTCACCCAAATAAACCCTTCGAACCGCATCATTTTGGATAATCTCATCGGGCTTACCTGCAGCTAGGACGCTACCTTCGCTAATGATGTAAGCGTGGTCGCAAATACCCAGGGTTTCTCGCACATTGTGATCGGTGATTAGGACCCCGATTTGGCGGTCTCTTAGAAAGCGGACAATCCGTTGAATCTCGCCTACGGCAATTGGGTCGACGCCTGCAAATGGCTCATCGAGCAGAATAAATTTAGGGGAAGAAGCGAGCGCTCTTGCAATTTCAACCCGTCGCCTTTCTCCGCCGGATAGGGAGAGAGCCGGATTGTTGCGTAAGTGACTAATTTGTAATTCACCCAGTAGCTCATCTAAACGATCCTGGATTTGTTTTTTACTTAGCGGCTTGCCATTGGTTTCTTGAAGCTCTAGTACTGCTTGTATATTTTCTGCCACGTTTAGTTTACGAAAAACAGAGGCCTCTTGAGGTAAGTAGGATAGGCCCATTCGGGCACGCTGATGGATGGGGAGATGGCTAATTTTTTTCTGATTTAAGCGTATATCACCACCATCGAGAGGAACTAAGCCAACAATCATATAAAACGAAGTTGTTTTACCAGCACCATTTGGGCCCAATAAACCAACTACCTCACCACTCGATACTTCAATACTCACATCGCGAACAACGGTGCGTGAGCCATAGCGTTTTTGAAGCGATACCGCCTGAAGAACTGAAGGAGATACAGAAGCCATCTTATTTGATAACAACTTTCTTTCTGGGTGACAGGATTGCTCTTGATTCCGGGGGGCGATTTAAATCCAATTTTTGCGGTTTGATCTTATAGCTTTCTTTGACATCCTCATATTCAATTTGCCAACCTTGGAGCTGATCGAGCATTTGCATATTAAGGAGACGCTTGACAGTGGCATTTCCAACGAGCAAGAGCTTTTCCTTTTGATCATCATAAAGAATATCTTTAGCGATGCCTTGCATAAATTCATCTTGTAAGGTTTCGCGACGTTGGCGCATTGATGCTGGCAAATTAGACTTACCATTTAGATCAATCATTTGATAGCCCTCTGGTGTCACTAGGATAAAACCACGCTCACCAGTACCAACCATGCTGCCACGAATTAAAAGAACATCGCCAGTTAGAGTGTATTTTTGTTTTACATCATCAAAATCAACTTGATCGGCATTAATAATGAGCGGTTTGTCCCGATCAGTCTGATTTGCTTGGGTAGATAGTGGCAGCGCACTCAGAGCAAGAATAAAAATGAGAACTCTCAATTGCGCCCCTTTTGCTCACTTGGCTCAATTCGTCCACGTACTTGGCCTTTGAGGCTGGCACTGTGATCAACATTATTAAACGTTCCGCCACCACTTGAATTCATGATTGACATTCCCTGTTGAAGCTCTAATGGCTTATCGGTTCGAACAATATCATCATTGATTAAAACCTGAAAGTAGCTAGAGCGCGCAAGTAATTGGGGAGCAGCCTTACGATCTCCAATCGCCTCTTGAGCCGGTCGAAATATTTCACTATTTTCGTATAGATCCAAAATCGTTAAATCACCGTCAACATGGCCGCGATCGGCACGGACCGTAACTGGCGCACCTTGATCTTGAAAAATGCGAATCCGGGGCCGTTCTAAATCAATTGATGCATCATCTTCGTAGTGAGTCAATTTTTTCCCTAGAACGCGGTATTTTGTCTGTCCTTGTTCATTGAGATTGGATAGGGATGCATTTTTGAGAATGTAATCAGGCACGTGCTGAGGAACGCGCGCAAGCGCGAGTGACTCTGGTGGAGTGCTCCGTTTGACTAGCCAGAAAGTCGCCAAGGTTAGGGTGCCCATCAATAAAAAGGGCAGTATGCGAAGTAAACCCCGAACAACCCACAGATAAATGATGTATCGAGAAAGTCGCATAAAGGATTTACTCAGCCTTTAGCTTTGGTTAATAGTGAATCGTATTGATCTTGGGCTTTAAGGATCAAATCGCATGCTTCACGAACAGCACCAAAGCCACCCTTGGCGCGTGTAACGTAGTGCGCAATTTGACGAACAGCCTCATGTGCCTGAGCCGGAGCAATGCGCAATGCTGCAGACTGCATGATCGCGAGATCAGGCCAGTCATCCCCCATGACCGCTAGGTCGATGGCAGGATTGCACGTAACTTTTTTTTGTAAGTCATCAAGCGCTGATTTTTTATCTTGAACGCCAGTAAAAACATGCGTAATTCCGAGTTCATCACATCGTCCAAGGACCATTTTGGAGTGGCGACCAGTAATGACAGCACATTCAACCCCAATACTTTGGAGCAGTTTGATACCCAACCCATCTTGAATATCAAACCCCTTGACCAATTCTCTACCGTCTGGCCCGAAAAAAACCTGACCGTTGGTTAGAACGCCATCGACATCAAGTACCAAGAAGCGAATTTGAGCCGCCCGTTCTAAAGCCTGGGGGTAGTGCGTTAATGGGTTTGTTGTGTGTGTCTGAAGAGTTGGTGCCATCGATCAAATTACCTTGGCTGCAAATAGGTCGTGTAAGTTGAGGGCCCCTAGTAAGTGTTTTTTGGGATCGGCCACGATTAAGTGATTAATCCGATGTTGCTCCATCATTCCAATCGCTTCTTCAGCGATTAAATCGGGCGGGATTGTTCTTGGATTGGGGGTCATGGCATCCACCAAACTGATGGAGCTGATACTCACCTCTTTTTCCATAAGCCGTCGCAAATCGCCATCGGTCAAAATACCCAACACCTGATTGGCGTCATTCACAATCACGACTAAGCCCATTTTTTGGCGACTCATTTCAGTGAGTGCTTCTGCAAAGGTTGCCTTCTCATTAATTTTGGGGGTGCTTGAGAGATCACGCATGACTTCTGAGACATGGGCAATCAGTTTTCGGCCCAACCTTCCACCGGGGTGGGAGCGCAAAAAGTCTTCGGCTTTAAAGCCGCGTGCATCTAATAGGGAAACAGCCAATGCATCACCCATTGCTAAGGCTGCCGTTGTGCTGGTTGTTGGCGCCATATTGAGCGGGCATGCTTCTTTATCAACGCTAATGTCAAGATGCGCATCCGCTAATTTGGCAAGTGAGGAATTGGGATCACCCGTTAATGCAATTAACTTTGCGCCAGTTCTTTTGATGATCGGAACAATCGTTAGCAATTCTTCGGTTTCACCAGAGTTTGAAATCGCTACGAATACATCCTCACGAGTCACCATACCTAAATCACCATGACTTGCTTCAGCAGGGTGCACAAAAAATGCAGGAGAGCCTGTTGATGCAAAGGTAGCGGCTACCTTACGCGCAATGTGACCTGATTTACCAATTCCAGAGACAACTATCCGACCGCGGCATTGTTCTAGAAGATCAACCGAAAGCAGCAAGGCCGATTGTCCCCCTTGAGCCAAGCGGTCGCGCATTTTGCGAATCGCATCCGCTTCTAATTCAAGGGTGGCGCAAGCTAATTCTAGAGCGCGTTGGTTCTTTGCATTCATGGGGATAAGTATATGCCGACTGCCCCATTGCTGGATTTAAAGACCAAGCTTCTCGAGATCCTTTTTCTTGATTGGGCTTGAATTAACCTGCTTTTTTAAGAGAGGCTTTAAGTATTTGCCTGTGAAGCTAACGGGGCGATTTGCAACTTCTTCGGGGGATCCAGTTGCAATGATTTGACCACCACCAGCGCCTCCATTGGGCCCAAGATCAATTAACCAGTCTGCAGTTTTAATCACATCCAGATTGTGCTCAATGATGACTACAGTATTTCCCTGTTTTTTAAGAGTATGAATCACCTCAAGTAATAGTTTGATGTCATGAAAATGCAAACCCGTTGTTGGCTCATCAAGGATATAAAGGGTTCGTCCCGTATCCCGTTTTGATAGCTCTAGCGAGAGTTTGACGCGTTGTGCTTCTCCGCCTGAGAGAGTGGTGGCGCTTTGACCAAGACAGACATACCCTAAACCAACATCAAGTAAGGTTTTAAGTTTACGTTTCACAACCGGGACCGCTTCGAAGAATTCATGAGCTTGTTCTACCGTCATCGATAAGACCTCATGAATGTTTTTGCCTTTGTAGCGAATATCTAAAGTCTCACGGTTGTAGCGTTTGCCATGACACACGTCGCAGGGTACATACACATCCGGTAAGAAATGCATTTCGACCTTGAGGACGCCATCGCCCTCACAGGTTTCGCAGCGGCCACCTTTGACATTAAAAGAGAATCGACCGGCCTCATAACCGCGTTCACGAGCGGCCGGAACTCCCGCAAAGAGTTCTCGAATGGGAGTGAATAGACCAGTATAGGTAGCAGGATTGGAGCGTGGTGTGCGGCCAATCGGCGATTGATCCACATTGATCACTTTGTCGAAGTGTTCGATACCGTCGATATGATCATGCTCTGCTGGTTCAGCACTTGAGCCATAAAGATGTTGTGCAACTGCATGATGCAAGGTGTCATTAATCAAAGTCGATTTACCAGACCCGGATACGCCAGTAACGCAAGTCAATAAGCCCACAGGAATATGTGCATCAACACTTTGAAGATTATTACCACTCGCACCAATAATGCTTAGAAAGCGTCCATCATGTTCTGTGCGTTTTTGGGGAACCGCAATTTTTTCTTGACCAGACAGGTAGGCACCGGTTAGTGAAGCAGAATTTTGCTCGACTTCACGAGGAGTTCCTGTCGCAACAATCTTTCCGCCATGCACGCCCGCACCAGGGCCTATATCAATCACATAGTCTGAGGCCCGAATCATGTCCTCGTCATGCTCTACGACCAAAACGCTATTACCAAGATCGCGAAGGTGTTTTAGGGTTGCAATTAAACGATCGTTATCACGCTGATGCAAGCCAATCGATGGTTCATCAAGTACATACATCACACCGGTTAGTCCAGAGCCAATTTGCGAAGCAAGCCGTATTCGTTGCGCCTCGCCACCAGAAAGCGTATCGGCACTGCGTTCTAAGGATAGATAATCCAAGCCCACATCATTCAAAAAGCGTAAACGAGATGCGATCTCCTTAATGATTTTGTCAGCAATTTCTCGTTTGGCGCCCTTTAATTGAATGCTGTTGAAATAGTCTTGGGCTTCACGCAGGGGCAAGGCGCTGATCTCATAAATGGCGCGGGCTTGCTGACCATCTCCTACTTTGACAAAGCGGGCCTCCTTGCGTAAACGGGTGCCATTGCATTCAGGGCACGCCCGAATATTTTGATAACGAGCTAATTCTTCACGGACTGCTCCTGAGTCGGTTTCTCGATAGCGCCGCTCAAAATTCGCCAAAATTCCTTCAAACGGATGCTCACGTACTACGGAGCGACCTTTTTCATTGAGGTACTCAAATGGGATGCTTACGTCTCCAGACCCATAAAGGATTAAGTCTTGGGCTTTTTTGGGTAATTTTTCAAAGGGCTTTTCAAGATCAAAGCCGCCAAACTTTGATAAGGTTTGTAAAAGCTTGAAGTAAAACTGGTTACGACGGTCCCACCCTTTGATTGCTCCTGCAGCCAAAGATAGATCGGGATGTGCCACTACCCGTTTGGGATCAAAGAACGAGATGTGACCAAGTCCATCGCAACTGGGGCAGGCTCCCATCGGGTTGTTAAAGGAAAACAGGCGGGGCTCAAGTTCTTGCAATGAGTAGGAGCATATGGGGCATGCAAATTTGCTGGAGAAAATAGTTTCTTCCCCCGAGTCCATATTCACTACCATCGCCTTGCCATCAGCAAGTCGCAGGGCGGTTTCAAACGATTCAGCGAGTCGTTGCTGAATATCCTCCTTGACACGAATTCGATCAACCACCACTTCAATGGAGTGTTTATCATTTTTTTTTAGTTGCGGTAGATGATCGGCTTCGACGATCTCGGCTTTAGCTGCGTTACTCGTGCCACCACCCGAACGAATGCGAAAGCGGACAAATCCTTGTGCTTGGAGATTTTCGAATAAGTCAACAAACTCACCTTTGCGCTCACTGACTACTGGGGCTAAGATCATCAGCTTGGCATCAAGCGGCATTGCCATCACGGTATCAACCATTTGCGAAACACTTTGGGCTTCAAGGGCAAGGTCATGGTCCGGGCAGTAGGGGGTGCCCGCACGCGCAAACAGTAGACGCAAATAATCATGAATCTCTGTGACAGTACCAACCGTTGAGCGCGGGTTATGGCTAGTTGCCTTCTGCTCGATGGAGATCGCAGGCGATAAGCCCTCAATCACATCGACATCGGGCTTTTCCATCAACTGTAGAAATTGGCGAGCGTACGCTGAGAGCGATTCAACATAGCGTCGTTGCCCTTCCGCGTAGAGCGTATCAAAGGCCAAAGAGCTTTTGCCAGAACCGGATAAGCCGGTCAACACCACGAGCTTCTCACGCGGGATATCGAGATTGATATTTTTTAGGTTGTGGGTACGAGCCCCACGGATTTTGATTTCGTTATTCATGATTTTTTAGCGTAACTTGTTAATATAGCCTTTTCCCATGAACTCTTCCGAACTGCGCTCAACCCTTGCTCTTGCCGGTATCTTTGGCTTGCGGATGCTGGGCCTATTCTTGCTTTTACCCGTCTTCTCCTTACATGCCAGGGATTTGCCCGGAGGAGAGAATGCCTTATGGGTAGGTCTGGCTCTGGGTATTTTTAATATTGTTCAGGCCTTTTTTCATATTCCCTTGGGGATTCTCTCTGACCGGGTGGGTCGTAAGCCCGTGGTTTTATGGGGATTGAGCTTGTTTATTGCCGGTTCCTTGATTGCAGCCAGTCAAGACGATTTGCTTTGGATTGCGATCGGGCGAGGACTGATGGGAGCAGGCGCAATCTCTGCCGCAGTATCTGCATGGGTGGCGGATTTAACCCGCGAGCAAGTTAGAACTGCAGCAATGGCAATTGTGGGAGGCAGTATTGGCATCTCCTTTGCCCTCTCGTTAGTAATTGCTACCCCGATTTATCGAGCCATTGGACTCGATGGCATGTTTTTATTACTGGCAGTACTTGGACTGATTGGGTTTTTGGTGGCCTGGTTTATGGTGCCAAGTCCTCCGAAGCAAATTCGGAATGAACATCAGCCGTTAAAGCAAATTTTTCTAAGACCTGAATTATTTCGGCTTAATGTGGGAGTGTTTGTTCTAAACGCTACCCAAGTGGCAATGTTCCTTGTTGTTCCTCGTTTACTCGTGGAAGCAGGCTTGCCATTAGACGATCATTGGAAAGTTTATTTTCCAGTTGTCGTTGTTTCATTCTTTCTGATGTTGCCGGGGATTATTTATGGCGAAAAGAAAAAGAAATTACGGCTTGTATTGCTTACAGCCGTTGTCATCTTATTGATTGCACAAATCATCTTTTTGCAAGCCCATTCCATAACAGTCATTGTCAGTGCACTGTTGATTTACTTTGTCGGATTTAATTTACTCGAGGCTCTGCAGCCCTCAATGGTATCGCGTTGGGCCAAAGATGAAAAAGGAGCCGCATTGGGTATCTACAACACAACTCAGTCTGTCGGATTATTTACCGGGGCGGCGCTTGGTGGACTAATGATGCAACTGTTCGGAAACCTCTCGGTATTCATGGGTGGCGCCGTTTTGATTATTGCCTGGCTTATAATTGCTTGGCCAATGCGTGATATTTCATCGTCGCAAACCGCAAAGTAGCTTTAGCCACACTTTTTATTTAATTTTCTTCGGGAGACAAAATGGCTTCAGTCAATAAAGTCATCATCGTTGGTAATGTTGGGCGCGACCCAGAAACTCGGTATATGCCCAGCGGTGACGCTGTCACCAATATTTCAGTTGCCACTTCAGATCGCTATAAAGACAAACAAACGGGCGAGATGAAAGAGAATACCGAATGGCATCGCATCGCCTTTTTCGGTAAGTTGGCAGAAATCGCAGGCCAATACTTAAAAAAAGGTTCACAGGTTTATGTCGAGGGTCGCTTACGGACTCGAAAGTGGACCGATCAAAGTGGACAAGAAAAGTATTCCACCGAAATTATCGCTGACAGCATGCAAATGCTTGGTGCTCGGATGTCTGGCTCTGGAGAGGAATCTTCAGGCCGATCTAAGCCGGCTGAGAGTCCATCAAGCTCGGGAGCCAGTGCGCTTGATGCAATGGATGACGATATTCCGTTCTAGTGTTATTGCCTGGCGTGACGAATATTGTTGGGCCAGGCAGCATTGAAATCGGCACGAAATGGATTGATATCTAAGCCACCCCGTCGAGTGTAACGGGCATAAACAGACAACTTTTCTGGTTGGCAATGATTCTTAATATCACAAAAGATTTTTTCAACGCAGTGTTCGTGAAATTCCCCAAGATTACGAAAGCCAATGAGGTAGCGCAAAAGACCTTCCTCTTTGATGGGTCGACCTTGGTAATGAATTTGTACGCTAGCCCAATCGGGCTGACCTGTGACCGGGCAATTGGATTTGAGTAGATGTGACACTAAGGTTTGCGTGATTGGGGCTGAGCTTTGATCAGCGCTTAGAAGAGTTGGGTCAGCAATTTGTGCTGGATTGACTTCAATATCAAGTCGATCGAGAAGTTGGCCATCTAGTTCTTGCATGAGCGGATACTTTTTTTGGTCTTGTAATTCCGAAGGCTGAAGAAGCTTGATTTGCAAGGGACTGCCAAGTACCGCACTTAAATCATGGCGCAGACATGCGCGGACTGCTTCAAGAGTTTCGAAAGGATGTTGATTCAAGCTATTGAGATAGAGTTTGAACGATTTTGACTCGATCATGAATGGCGACTCTGCTGGAATCGAAAATTCAGCCAGAGCGATCTGCGGTTTGCCTTTGGGATTTAGCCAACTCAGCTCAAATGCATTCCAGAGATCAATTCCCAAAAAAGGTAAACGCGATCCTTCTTCAATACCCAGTTTCTTGCGATTCTGAGCGCGGGGGATGGGAAAGAGTAGACCCGGGTCATACTGATTGGGATAAGCACTTTGCTGACCGAGAACAAATTCCGACATAGAAAAATTTAGGTTTTGGACCGGTTGGTATTACTAACCCCAGAGATTACGTGCCCTGTTGGAGCGACGCTGGAAGCAGCATTGCAATGACCAGTTTGGTCATCAAAGAAAAAGTCGGGCTCAAACTCTTTAAGAAACTCGCGCTTGGATAAGCCCCCAAGAAACATTGCCTCATCCACATCAATCCCCCAGTTCATTAATGTCCGAATAGCGCGCTCATGGGCTGGTGCAGAACGGGCTGTGACTAGGGCTGTTCGAATCCGCATTTCATTTTTAGGCTCAGATTCGGCTTGTAATTGATGAAGGGCAGCAAGCAGTGGCTTAAAGGGCCCTGGTGGCAACGGAATGGCAGCACGCTGGCTTTCATGATCGACAAACGCCTTTAGGCCTTGATCCTGAAAAACCTGTTCTGCTTCATCTGAAAATAAAACCGCATCACCATCAAAGGCGATCCGGATTTCATTGGGATTATTCTCAGCCATTTTGGTTGATTCTGGGTAGACGCGCGCTGCCGGAAAGCCGGCGTCTAGGGTAGCGCGTACGTCTTCCTCGTTGGCTGATAAAAAAAGGTTGGCCTGTAATGATTTTAAGTAGTGATATGGCGGTCTGCCCCGAGTAAAGACTCCGCGTTCAATGCTAAGCCCATGGTGTTTAGCAGAACGAAAAACGCGCAAACCGCTGACTGGGTCATTACGCGACAGGATCACGACTTCGACGCGTGGTTGATCTTGATTAAAGCGCAGTAACTTCTTTACGAGGGGAAAGGCAACGCCCACTTGGGCAGGGATCGCAAGACGCTCTAGCTGTAATTTCATGTAGGCGCTATCGTCACTTTCCTCGAACAGGCGGTTTTCTTCCTCAAAGTCAAAGAGTGCTCTCGATGAAATGGCAACGACTAGTTTTCCAGCGAGGGTATAAGACATCTTATTTTAGAAATAGGCGGTATGCAGGATTCTTGCTTTCATCCCAATGAGGATAGCCCAAAGTTGCCAAAAATTGTTTAAAGGCGGACTGTTCATTCTTAGGGACCTGAATGCCCAATAAGATTTGTCCATAATCCGCGCCATGATTACGGTAATGAAATAAGCTGATATTCCAATTGGGGGCTAGGCTGTCGAGAAAGCGCATGAGCGCCCCCGGGCGTTCTGGAAACTCAAAGCGATAGAGTAACTCGTCTTTCGCTAATGCAGAACTTCCACCAACCATGTGTCGCAGATGAGTCTTTGCTAACTCATCATGGCTTAGATCAATAGTTGCAAATCCTGCTTTACGAAAAGCACTCGCAATCGTTTTGTTATCGCCGGCACGTTGAGTTCCGATGCCAACAAAAAGATGCGCCTGATCCGCATGGGCGATACGATAATTAAATTCAGTGACATTACGTTTACCAAGCATTTTGCAAAAGGCTTTGAATGAGCCTCGCTCTTCGGGAATGGTGACCGCAAAGACGGCCTCACGAAATTCACCCACATCGGCCCGTTCAGCCACAAAACGTAAACGACTAAAGTTCATATTGGCGCCGCATGCAATGGCGACCAAGGTTTTCTTTTTGAGGCGATGCTTCTCCACATATTTTTTTAGACCGGCAACGGCGAGCGCACCGGCAGGCTCCAAAATACTGCGGGTGTCAGTAAAGACATCGTTGATTGCCGCGCAGAGTTCATCGGTATCCACCAAGACGATGTCGTCTATCACCCGTTGGCAGATCTTAAAGGTCTCCTTACCTACCTGCTTTACAGCAGTGCCATCAGAAAACAAGCCAACTTCCTTAAGTTCAATCCGTTTCCCCAGTTTCAAGGACTGTTTCATTGCATCCGAGTCAACCGTTTGCACACCAATCACTTTGATCTTGGGTCTAATCGCTTTAATGTAAGAGCCGATTCCAGAAATTAGTCCACCGCCACCAATTGCTACAAAAATCGCATCAATCGGCTCGGGGTGTTCATCGAGAATTTCTTTGGCGATCGTACCTTGGCCAGCAATAACATCTGGATCATCAAAAGGATGAATAAACGTGTACCCCTTCTTTTTTTGGAGTAGTTGAGCTTCTTGATAAGCATCGCTGTACGAGTCACCCGTTAAGACGAGTTCAACCCACTTGCTACCGTGCGCCTTAACCGCATCAATTTTGACTTGAGGGGTGGTAATCGGCATCACGATCACCGCCTTGCACTTAAGTTTGGCGGCGGCCAGAGCAACACCTTGAGCATGATTACCAGCAGAAGCTGCAATTACCCCCTTTTTTAGGGCCGCTGGGCTCAATCCAGCCATTTTGTTATACGCACCTCGCAACTTAAACGAGAACACAGGCTGGTTATCTTCGCGCTTTAAAAGAATCGTGTTTTGGAAGCGGGCGCTCAGATCCCGGGCTTTTTCTAGTTCGGTTTTTCGCGCAACGTCATAGACCTTGGCGTTCTCAATTCGGTGTAAATAATCATTTTTCATCACGAAAGCGTACCATGCTTGGCATATAAGTCCTTAAATTAATTCAGTATTGTGCCAAATTGATTGGCAACGGAAATGATCAAGCTCATCTAAAATAGAGCTTTAATCGACTGGTCACCATGAACGCACCTATCTCCTTAGATAGTTTGTCTGAGATTGATACGCAATCCCATCGTCTTCGTGAGATTCCGTATAACTACACCTCGTTTTCCGATCGAGAGATCGTTATTCGTCTCTTGGGTGTCAAGGCATGGGAAATTTTGGAGCAGTTACGCAGTGTACGACGCACTGGCCGCTCTGCCAGGATGCTGTTTGAAGTGTTGGGCGATATCTGGGTTGTTGAGCGCAACCCGTACTTGCAAGATGATTTATTGGATAACCCCACACGACGTGAGGCTCTGATTCAGGCTTTGTGGCATCGTTTGGGTGAAGTTGAAAAAAGGATCTCAGGGGATTTTGCTGAGCAGGTTAGCGATTTACTAGCAGCTGCTCGCATTGCAGTGGAATCCTTTGCAAATAATTTTCAAACGGTTTCGCAATTACGAAAACATGCCAAAAAAGTTTTTTCCAAGTTCACGCATGCAGACAATATTGCATTTGATGGCATGTCGCGCGTTGCTCATGTTACCGATGCAACCGATTGGCGAATTGAATATCCATTTGTTGTTTTAAAGCCAGACACGGAAGCAGAGATTCCCAATTTAGTTAGAGCATGTATCGAGTTGGGGTTGACGATTGTTCCGCGAGGTGGGGGTACGGGTTATACCGGCGGCGCCATTCCAATGGTGGCAATGTCGGCCGTGATCAATACGGAAAAGTTAATTGATCTTGGAGATGTCACACAAAGAGCATTACCTGGCTTAAGTAATCCCGTACCACTGATTTTTTCTGGTGCTGGGGTCGTGACGCGTCGTGTAGCGGATGCAGCAGAAAAGCATGGACTGGTTTTTGCTGTTGATCCAACCTCTGCAGATGCCAGTTGTATTGGTGGAAATATCGCAATGAACGCAGGTGGTAAGAAAGCCGTTTTATGGGGAACGGCACTCGATAATTTGGCAACCTGGCGAATGGTTGATCCCGATGGAAATTGGTTGGATGTTGAGCGGCTCGACCATAACCTTGGCAAGATACATGATCAAGCCCTTGCCAGGTTTCGTTTGACTTGGTCTGATGGTAAGGCTGCGCCTCAGGTAAAGGTTTTGCGTTCCGAGGTTTTGGAGATCGAGGGTGCCAAGTTCAGAAAGGCGGGCTTAGGGAAAGACGTTACAGATAAATTTTTATCTGGATTGCCTGGAATTCAAAAAGAAGGTTGCGATGGCCTGATCACGAGCGCGACCTGGATTTTGCATCGTATGCCAAAGCATATGCGTACTGTTTGTTTGGAGTTTTTCGGTCAAGCACGTGACGCTATTCCAAGCATTGTTGAGATTAAGGCTTACTTGGATGATCTCAGTAAGAAGGGCGGACCACTTTTAGCAGGACTAGAACACCTCGATGATCGCTATTTAAAAGCAGTTGGATATTCCACCAAATCCAAACGCAATGGCTTACCCAAGATGGTCCTAATTGGTGATATTGCTGGTGAGAATGAAGAAGCCGTAGCCGCAGCAACGAGTGAAGTGGTGCGCATGGCTAATCGTCGGGTGGGTGAAGGGTTTGTGGCAGTAAGCGGTGAAGCACGTAAGAAATTTTGGTTGGATCGAGCCCGAACTGCAGCGATCGCAAAGCATACCAATGCCTTCAAGATCAACGAGGATGTGGTGATTCCGCTTGAGCGAATGGGCGAATATACCGACGGAATTGATCAAATCAATATCGAGTTATCGCTAAAAAATAAAATTCAATTGCTTGATGCCCTTGAGCATTATTTGAGCCAAGCGACACTTCCGATTCGCGCCAATGATGAGATTGAAGACATCTCCAAAGCGGAAATGGTGGGTGATCGTGTCATTCAGGCCCAGACACTGCTGCGTGAGGTAAGGATGCTCTGGACCGAGTGGTTGCAGAAAATTGATCAGTTTTTCCCACAACTGCAAGATGGAACTCTACGTGCTTCTTGGAAAAAAGAGTTACTAGCGCCCCTTCAAATTATTTTTGGCGGCTCCACTTTTGATCTGGTACTAAAAGAAATTAAATCGATTCATCAGAAAATATTGCGTAAACGCGTGTTTGTGGCTTTGCATATGCATGCCGGAGACGGTAATGTACACACGAATATCCCGGTCAATTCGGACGATTATGAGATGTTGCAAGATGCCCACCGTGCGGTTGATCGGATTATGGTACTGGCACGCTCTTTAGACGGTGTCATTTCGGGAGAGCATGGCATTGGTATTACGAAATTAGAGTATCTGACGGACGAGGAACTAAAGGAATTTCGTTCCTATAAAAATCGAGTAGATCCAAATGGCCACTTTAATAAAGGCAAGTTGATGCCAAATGCCAGTTTGCAAATGGCATATACCCCAAGTTTTGGCCTCATGGGTCACGAATCGATCATCATGCAACAAAGCGATATTGGCGCAATTGCCGATAGCGTGAAAGATTGCTTACGCTGTGGTAAGTGCAAGCCAGTTTGTGCAACGCATGTTCCTCGAGCTAATTTGTTATATAGCCCACGTGACAAAATTCTTGCCACCTCATTGCTAATCGAAGCCTTTTTGTATGAAGAGCAAACCCGACGGGGGGTATCGATTCGGCATTGGGAAATGTTTGATGACGTTGCTGCGCATTGCACGGTTTGCCATAAATGCCATACACCGTGCCCAGTCAAGATCGATTTTGGCGATGTCACCATGAATATGCGCAATTTGTTACGCAAGATGGGACAGCGTCGCTTTAACCCAGGCACTAGTGCGTCCATGTTGTTCCTCAATGCAACCAATCCAGAAACCATTCGGATGAGTCGCAAGGTCATGATTGAGTGGGGCTATGGTTTACAGCGTTTTGCCCATCAATTATTCAAAAAATGGGCCGTTCAGCAAACGCAATCCCCTCCAGCGACGGTTGGAAAGCCTGCTTTGAAAGAGCAGGTCATTTATTTTGTGAACAAGAAGATGCCTGGTAATTTACCCAAAAAGACCGCTCGCGCGCTTTTGGATATCGAGAATGCAGACTACGTACCGATCATTCGGAATCCTCTGGAGACGAGCGTCGATACAGAGGCTGTTTTTTATTTCCCGGGATGTGGTTCAGAACGACTATTTTCACAAGTGGGTTTAGCCACTCAAGCAATGCTTTGGCATGTAGGCGTACAAACGGTACTGCCACCCGGATATTTATGTTGTGGCTATCCGCAAAAGGGAAATGGTGATTTTGATAAAGCCGAGAAAATGATTACAGATAACCGAGTTCTATTTCATCGGGTTGCCAATACATTGAACTATCTCGATATCAAAACGGTCGTGGTTTCCTGTGGCACCTGCTACGACCAACTGGCGGGTTACCAATTTGATCAAATCTTCCCTGGTTGTCGAATTATTGATATTCATGAGTACCTTCTTGAGAAAGGTTTAAGGCTTGAGGGTGTTGGGGGCGTTCGATACATGTATCACGACCCTTGCCATACCCCCATGAAACTTCAAGATCCTTTAAAAACGGTCAATGAGCTCATTAGGCTTGAGGACGGTACAGCCATTCCAAAAAATGAGCGTTGCTGTGGCGAGTCTGGTACGTTGGCAATCACCCGCCCCGATATTTCAACTCAAGTTCGCTATCGTAAGCAAATTGAAATGGAAAAAGGCGCTAACGATTTAAGGAAAGACTTTGCTGGTGACGTTAAAGTATTAACCAGTTGCCCATCGTGTTTACAAGGCCTATCCCGTTTTGATGGTGATAGCGATACTAAGGCGGATTACATCGTCGTTGAAATGGCAAAGCATTTATTGGGCGAAAATTGGCTTGAAAGTTACGTGACTAAAGCCAATCAAGGCGGAATTGAAAGGGTACTGGTGTAATGATTCCAACAAATTTAATTGTGCATGAGAACTCAAAGGTTCTCGAGCTTCAATATGAACATGGCAAAAGCTACCGTTTGCCCTTCGAGTTTTTACGAGTCTATTCACCCTCAGCCGAAGTGCGCGGGCATGGGCCGGGGCAAGAGGTTTTGCAAACGGGCAAGCGAGACGTTGGCATTGTAAATATTGAACCGGTTGGCCATTACGCAATTAAGCCAATCTTCTCGGATGGTCATGATTCAGGTTTGTATTCATGGGACTATTTGTATGGCTTATGTGAAAACCATGAGTCTTTATGGAATGAGTATCTAGAGCGCTGCAAAGTTGCTGGCGTAGATCGTGATGCTTCGATGGCAAATAAATCCCACGGGTGTGGCCACTAGTTATGTCAAAAACCCATTTTGGATACCAAAGTGTTGATGAGTCAATCAAGGCTGAAAAAGTTGCCGAGGTTTTCCATTCGGTAGCCGCGAAATACGACATCATGAATGATTTGATGTCAGCTGGCCTGCACCGCCTTTGGAAAAAATTTACCATCGCTCAGGCCAATGTCAAACCCGGTGATCGGGTCTTAGATATTGCTGGCGGAACGGGTGATCTTGCTTATGCGTTTGCCCAGTCCGCGCAATGGGGAACGCATCCTGAGGCAGAAGTATGGTTGAGCGATATCAATGCATCGATGTTATCGGTGGGCCGAGATCGACTTTTGGATCGCGGCCTTGCAATCCCGTGTATTCAGCTCGACGCTGAAAATATCCCTTTTCCGAGTCACCATTTCGATGTAATTAGTGTTGCATTTGGTCTTCGGAATATGACGCATAAAGAGCGTGCCTTATCGGAGATGGCGCGTGTGATTCGGCCTGGGGGCAAAGTCTTAATTTTGGAGTTTTCGAAGCCAGACCCATTGATAGCCCCACTGTATGACCTCTATTCTTTTAAGGTACTTCCATGGCTTGGGGATAAGGTGGCCAAAGATGCCGCTAGCTACCAATACTTAGCAGAATCGATTCGCATGCACCCCGATGCACAAACCCTTAAAACGATGATGGAGGACGCTGGGTTTGACGAAGTCCATACCCATAGGATGACTGGGGGTATCGTTGCTTTGCATATTGGTATTAAATATTGAATATTCACTGTAAAGTACAACTTACAGATCGTAGACAGGAGACTGATTGAATGAAAAGTATCTTTTTGAAATCCAGTGTATTTGCACTTTCCTTTGCATTCTTATCCGTTGGACACATCGCTGTCGTTGATGCCAAGCGTTTAGGTGGTGGATCCAATGTGGGTCGTTCAGCGAATGCGCCAGTGCAGAAGCCAGCTCAGCCAACAGCCCAACAAAAGCCAGCTCAGCAAGCACAGCAACCTGCAGCAACCACGCCGCCACAAGCTGCTGCTCCCGCAGCTGCTAAACGTTCGGGCTTGGGCGGTATGTTGGGTGGCCTTGCCGCTGGTCTTGGAATTGCTTACTTGCTATCGCATTTTGGTTTAGGTGAGGCTGCTGCATCATTTATGACAGGTCTTTTATTGGCTGTTCTGGTTGGCTTTGCATTGCTATTCGTATTGCGTCGCTTCATGCCAGCTGGTGCTAAAAATACGCCAAGTCCTGTGCCCGCTTCAAATGGGATGCAGAAAACGGCTGTACAAGAACCTGTCTTCGCTCCTAGCCATCCGGTTAATGCCGGATTTGGATCGCCAAGCCCAGTGATTGAGGAAGCGCCGGCTTATCAATTGCCGGAAGGCTTTGATCAAATCGCATTTTTGGCCAATGCAAAACACTATTTCACTCGTTTGCAAAAAGCTTGGGATGCGGGTGATCTTGAGGCTTTGCGTGAATTTACAACCCCCGAAATGTTTGCAAGTCTGCAACGTGACTTACAAGGCCGCGCTGAAGGCGTAAATCATACCGATGTAGTCACCTTAAACGCCGAACTCTTGGGTGTTGAGACCGATGCAAATACCTATCTGTGCAGTGTTGAGTTCTCGGGGCTGATTCGGGAGCAAGCAGAAGGCCCAGCCGAACCATTTAGAGAAGTTTGGAATCTATCCAAGCCTGTAAACTGCCCAGGAGGTTGGGTTTTAGCTGGCATCCAGCAATTGGTTTAAGCTTTAACCTTTTCCCCACCGGAAAACCCGCCTTGTGCGGGTTTTTTACACTATGAACCTTCGTTTTGATTTTCCAAAAACGGCTTTAGTGCGCGCGATTAATCATGTCTTAAAACATGAAGAGTGGGCTTTGCGTGATCTCAAGAGTCATCAAGGTAAAGTAATTGAGCTGATACTGCCAATTGGAAGTATGCAGTGGCAAATTCAAGATGATTGCTTAATGTCTCTTTTGTCGGATGTGCACCCACATCCAGATTTGGTTTTAGAGCTTGATGCCGATGGTTTTTCTGCGCTCAGCACCCCTCAGGGCTCGATCAAAGATCGGGCAATGCGAGCTGTCAAAATTACTGGTGATGCTCAACTAGCCCAACTTATTGCCAAGCTTTCAAACCAATTACGTTGGGAGTATGAGGAGGATTTAGCCAAAATTATTGGTGATGCACCCGCACACTTCATTTGTTCACAAGCTAAGCGCTTTGCACAGGCGACTGAGAAGGCTGTGCTTGATTTACAGGGAAATATGGTCGAGTACTTGAGTGAAGAAAAAAAAGTACTGTTGCATCAACGCGATTTTGTTTCTCATAAAATGCAAATTCAAGCAGTGCGTGATGCAGTAGATCGCCTTGAGAAGCGAATTTCCTTTTTACAAAAAAGTCGGGATTGATTGTGAGTCGTATTATTCGCCTAAGCATTATTTTTTATACAGCTTGGCGCTTTAATTTATTTGGGCTGATTCGTGATAATTTAAAGCCTGGTGTGCGACGGTTCATCCTTGGACTAATTGCATCAACATCCCCAAGTCAGTTGCCGCGTGGCGATCGAATTCGCTTGGCGCTTGAAGCGCTTGGCCCTATTTTCGTTAAATTTGGACAAGTTTTATCGACACGTAGGGACTTATTGCCCGATGATGTTTCGAATGAATTGGCCAAGCTTCAAGATCGCGTTCCACCTTTTTCCAATGAGCAATCGAAAGCAATTATTGAAAAAGCCCTGGGCCATTCCATTGAAGTAATTTTTTCATCCTTTGATGCAACCCCCGTGGCGAGCGCATCGGTCGCACAGGTTCATTTCGGGGTTTTACGTGGGAATGAGACCCATCCTGAATGGGTCGACAAAGAAATTGCGATCAAAGTACTGCGTCCTGGCATTTTGCCTGTAATTGAAAGTGATTTGGCATTAATGCATGACCTCGCACGAATTATTGAGAAAGTCTCTGAGGATGGCCGTCGCCTTAAGCCGCGTGAAGTGGTCGCTGAATTTGATACTTATTTACACGACGAGCTTGATTTGATGCGTGAGGCAGCCAATGCTAGCCAATTACGACGCAATTTTGCAAACTCCGATAAGCTCATGATTCCTGAAATGATTTGGGATCTATGCCACACCAACGTGATCGTGATGGAGCGGATGTATGGTATTTCAATTGGGAAAACCCAAGAGCTTCTCGCCGCTGGTGTTGATTTTAAGAAGTTAGCAATCGATGGCGTTGAGATCTTTTTTACTCAAGTATTTGAGTACGGGTTCTTTCATGCAGATATGCATCCAGGAAATATCTTAGTTAGTTTGGATCCCAATACATTTGGCCGATATATTTCTTTAGACTTTGGGATTGTTGGAAATTTGAGCGAGTTTGACAAAAATTATTTGGCACAAAATTTCTTAGCTTTCTTTAATCGAGACTACCGACGCGTTGCTGAGTTACATATCGAATCGGGTTGGGTTCCAGCC
This sequence comes from Polynucleobacter sp. MWH-UH24A, assembly GCF_018687475.1. NCBI lineage: Bacteria > Pseudomonadati > Pseudomonadota > Betaproteobacteria > Burkholderiales > Burkholderiaceae > Polynucleobacter > Polynucleobacter sp. MWH-UH24A. Next base: position 1,758,993 of record NZ_CP061292.1, on the reverse strand, counting down.
AATACCCGATTAGAAGAATTGGAAGGCGCCGTTCGTACTGTTTGTGAACCCTATTTTGATCGCCCACTTAAAGATATTTCCTTGGGTATCGTGTTGATGAGACTCTTTCAAACATCTCGTCGTTTTAAAGTGGAGATTCAGCCGCAACTTACCTTGTTGCAAAAGACCTTGCTAAATGTAGAGGGTCTCGGTCGTCAATTGGATCCAGACCTAGATCTTTGGAAAACCGCTAAACCCATTCTGGAACGTTGGGTAAGTCAACAGCTTGGTTTACGGGGTTTTATTGAGGGGCTAAAAAAAGAGGCGCCAAATTGGGCAAAAATTTTGCCCACACTGCCACGTCTCATTGCTGAAAATCTGGAACAGGTTCATCGGAAAGAGCAGCGCCCAGAATTTGATTTACTCAAACAATTGCTAGTTGATGAGCGACGCAAACAACGACAATGGCTGGGGATCACACTGTTCCTGAGTGGCTTCCTCATCGGCGCACTCTTAGTTTTGGTCCGAATCCACTCGATTTAGGCCAATTTAGCCTGAATTGGTCTTAACTCGCTAAAATAGCGGGTTAGGCGAAATTCTCATGAAAAAATACTTTATTGCTGGCATTTTGGTTTGGATACCGATGGCGGTCACTGTTTGGGTGATCACATGGGGTCTGGGTGTTATTGATCAAATCTTTGGTTGGGTAATGTCGGCCATTATTACGGTTTCACCCGGTCAGTTTTCAGGCGAGCTTCGGCATTTCCGAGAGATTCCAGGCCTTGGAATTTTGATCGTATTAGCGGTGATTGGATTCACAGGTGTCCTCGCCATCAATTTTGCAGGCCAATGGTGGCTTAAGCTCTGGGACCGGACCGTGACCCGCATCCCAATTGTGCGATCAATTTACTCCAGCGTAAAACAGGTTTCGTCGACTTTATTTTCTGGAAACAACCAAGCGTTTCGTAAAGCATTGCTGATTCGTTATCCGCATCTTGAGTCATGGGTGATTGCATTTCAAACGGGAACAGCAGCTCCTGAAGTAAACACCAAATTAGGTGGTGAATATGTCAATGTATTTTTACCTACGACACCAAACCCTACCTCCGGCTTTTTTATGATTGTGCCGCGCGCCAATGTGATCGAGCTGGATATGAGCGTTCAAGAAGCGCTTAAGCATATTGTGTCGATGGGTTCGGTGGCACCTCGAATCGCTCAACCTAAGACCCCCAATCAACCTCATTAGGAATACATATGTCGATGCGCAGTCATACCTGTGGTCAGGTTACTGATTCTTTAATTGGTCAAGAAATTACCCTCGCTGGCTGGGTCAATCGTCGCCGTGATCATGGCGGTGTCATTTTTATTGATCTTCGTGATCGAGAGGGTTTTGTGCAAGTGGTTTGCGATCCAGACCGCCCCGAAATGTTTAAACAGGCTGAAGAGGTCCGTAACGAATACTGCATTCAAATTAAAGGCTTGGTTCGCGCAAGACCAGCTGGAACCGAGAACCCAGATTTAATCAGCGGTAAGGTTGAGGTTCTGTGCCATGACTTACATGTATTAAATGCATCGGTAACCCCACCATTTCAGCTTGATGATGACAATCTCTCAGAAACAACGCGTTTGACCCATCGGGTTTTAGATTTGCGTCGTCCACAAATGCAAAAGAACCTGCGTCTGCGCTATCAAGTTGCCATGGAAACCAGACGTTACTTAGATGCCGCTGGTTTTATTGATATTGAAACACCAATGCTAACTAAGAGCACTCCAGAGGGTGCGCGCGATTATCTGGTGCCGTCACGCGTACACGACGGTCAATTTTTTGCTTTACCTCAATCACCCCAATTGTTTAAGCAGTTATTGATGGTGGCTGGATTTGATCGCTATTACCAAATTACGAAATGCTTTCGTGATGAAGATTTGCGCGCTGATCGCCAACCTGAATTTACGCAAATTGATTGTGAAACCGCATTTTTAGATGAGCTTGAAATTCGTTCTCTCTTTGAAAATATGATGCGGCATATTTTTAAAACTGTGATGAAGGTAGAACTGCCAAATCCATTCCCAATCATGCCATATTCAGAGGGGATGGCGCGGTATGGCTCCGATAAACCCGATTTGCGGGTTGCGATGGAATTTACCGAGTTAACCGACCTAATGCGGGACGTTGATTTCAAAGTATTTTCTGGCCCGGCTAATCAAGAAGGCGGTCGAGTTGTGGCCTTATGCGTTCCCGGTGGAGCAGAAATCAGTCGAAGCGAGATCGATGATTACACGCAATTTGTATCCATCTATGGCGCTAAGGGTTTGGCATGGATTAAGGTGAATTCAGTTGCAGAGGGGCGCAATGGATTGCAATCACCGATTGTAAAAAATCTACACGATGCTGCGATTGCCGGAATTTTAGAGAGAACGAAAGCAAACGATGGTGACCTGATTTTCTTTGGCGCCGATAAAACTAAAGTTGTTAATGATGCAATTGGAAATCTTCGTCTACGGATTGGCCATTCGGAATGGGGTAAGAAGCACGGTCTCTTTGCAGAAGGCTGGAAGCCATTGTGGGTGGTTGATTTCCCAATGTTTGATTACGATGAAGATGAAGCCCGTTGGGTGGCTTGTCATCATCCATTCACGAGTCCCAAAGATGAGCATCTGAAATTATTAGAAACCGATCCTGGTAAATGTTTGGCAAAAGCCTATGACTTGGTATTGAATGGCAGTGAAATCGGTGGCGGATCGGTTCGTATTCATCAAGAGGCTGTCCAAAGTCAGGTATTCCGTGCCCTGAAGATCGGACCGGAGGAAGCAAAAGCAAAATTTGGTTTCTTATTGGATGCGCTTCAGTATGGTGCTCCTCCCCACGGAGGAATTGCATTTGGATTAGATCGTATTGTCACGATGATGACAGGAGCAGAGTCGATTCGCGATGTGATTGCCTTCCCCAAGACTCAGCGCGCTCAGTGTTTATTGACGCAAGCTCCAAGTCCAGTGGATGAGCGTCAATTGCGTGAACTGCATATTCGTTTACGCAATACCAATCCGGTTAGCTAACTTGAAAATCCCGATTTCAGTTTTAGTCCTTATTCATAACAGAAATCAGGAAGTTCTCTTACTCGAACGAGCAGATCGGCCAGGATTTTGGCAATCGGTCACTGGTAGCCTTGATGAGATTGATGAGCCCCTAGAGAGGGCCGCCATTCGCGAAGTGGCAGAGGAGACTGGTATTGATATTCAAGCTTTACCTTTGGGCGCCTTACAAAATCTTCATCATGCTGTGGAGTATGATATTTACCCTAGCTGGCGCTATCGCTATCCGCCAGGGGTGGAGCGCAATACGGAACATTGGTTTGCGCTAGAAGTTCCCCCAAGTGCTGCGATTCGGGTGGCTCCACGCGAGCATCTGCAGTATGTTTGGCTACCCTATAAAGAGGCTGCCCAGAAATGTTTTTCTCATACAAACCGGGATGCCATTTTGCGGTTTTATGACAATCTATCTGCATTGAAATAATGAGAGGAACTCAGAACCGTCCATCAGGGGGTATGCTGCCAATTAAGCGAGCTGCTAATCGTTTTGACTGGCAAGTCATTAACGATCTTTTGCCATATCTATTTGAGCATCGCTTTCGGGTTCTCTTTGCCATGTTGTGCTTAGTGGCTGCTAAATTCGCTAACTTAGGAGTTCCCATTGTCTTAAAAGACCTGATTGATGCAATGAACATCAAGCCTGGCTCTTTGCAAAGTTATCTGATTGTTCCAGCAGGTTTGATTGTGGGATACGGCGCATTGCGCTTACTTGCTTCGTTGTTCTCCGAATTGCGCGAGTTACTTTTTGCCAAAGTGACCCAAAGTGCAGTTCGTAAGATTGCACTCCAAGTCTTTGAGCATTTGCATGCACTCAGTTTGCAGTTTCATTTGGGTCGTCAAACCGGGGGAGTCAGTCGCGATATTGAGCGTGGCACGCGCGGTATTCAAACCCTTGTCTCTTTTTCACTTTACAGTATTTTGCCAACCATCATTGAATTCGTTTTAGTGTTGGCATACTTCGCCTACAACTACGATATTTGGTTTGCAATCATTACCTTTGTTGCACTAGTGGTCTATATTTTTTATACGATCAAGGTAACCGAATGGCGCACCCATTACCGGCGAACCATGAATGAAATGGACTCAAAAGCCAATCAACGCGCGATTGATTCCTTGATTAACTTTGAGACCGTGAAGTATTTTGGAAATGAGCATTTTGAATCGCGTCGCTATGACGCAAATCTAAGGCATTACCAGTCCGCAGCGATTCTTTCTCAACAATCTTTAGCCATCTTAAATTTAGGTCAGCAGGCCATTATTGCAGTTGGCTTGGTTCTGATTTTATGGCGAGCCACTCAGGGGGTAGTCGATGGATCGATGACCTTAGGCGACTTAGTGCTTGTGAATACGCTGATGATTCAGCTATATATCCCCTTAAATTTTTTGGGGGTGATTTATCGTGAAATGAAGCAGTCGATCACTGATATGGATCATATGTTCACCCTTTTAAATGAAGATCAAGAAATCAAAGACTCTAAAGACGCTAAGCCTTTGCATATTCGGGATTTTGCCAAGGGTCCCGAAATTCGGTTTGATCATGTCTATTTTTCTTATAACGACAAGCGTGAGATTTTGAAAGACCTGAGCTTTACGATCCCGGCTGGAACAATTACGGCAGTGGTTGGTCAAAGTGGTGCTGGTAAAAGTACCTTAGCAAGGCTTCTCTTTCGTTTTTATGATGTCCAATCAGGGGCGATCTTGTTGGATGGTCAAAACATTCAAGAGGTCGAGCAAGCTAGTTTGCGAAAAGTGATTGGAATTGTTCCCCAAGATACTGTTTTGTTTAATGACAGTATTGCGTACAACATTGCCTATGGAAATCCACAGGCAAGTCATGAGGCGATCGTTGAGGCGGCGCGTGCCGCACAAATGAGTCAATTTATTGAGCATCTTCCGCAAGGGTATGAGACCCCCGTGGGTGAACGCGGTCTTAAGCTTTCAGGCGGTGAGAAACAGCGAGTTGCTATTGCACGCACTCTTTTGAAAAAGCCTGCCTTATTAATTTTTGATGAAGCCACTTCGGCACTAGATTCAAAAACAGAACGTGCCTTTCAGGATGAATTATTTAATTTGGCTAAGAATCGAACGACATTGATTATTGCTCATCGACTTTCAACGGTGGTCCATGCCGACCAAATCTTAGTGATGGAGCACGGGCAAATTATTGAACGCGGCACGCATTATGAGCTTTTAGAATCCAATGGTCGCTATGCTTCCATGTGGCAGTTACAAGAAAACGCACCGATTGACCCTGATCAAGCCATTGATAATTAGGCTTAAAATGGGCGAATGCGAACCACACAGCCCTCCTCAAGTCGTCAGCTACATTTAGAGGGCGCGTTTGCGGCGGCACTCGCTGTTGCCGATCCCAAAAAAATCGTCCCAGAGTACCTCGCTAAAATTTTTCCGGCTGGCAATCTACCGCAAGGTCGTTGCCTCGTAGTTGGTGCTGGTAAAGCCAGTGCGGCGATGGCAAGTGCTTTAGAGGCCTATGCCAAAACCCACTGGCCAGAAACTCCAATCGATGGTTTGGTGATTACGCGTTATGGTCATGCATCACCTACTCAGAGAATTACGATTGTCGAGGCGGGTCATCCAGTGCCGGATCAGGCCGGTATGGATGGTGCTGCTGAAGTTTTGCGCCTGGTAAATACCTTGCAATCTGGCGATACTCTAATTGCTCTTGTTTCAGGTGGGGGTTCAAGCTTGTTAACTTTGCCTCAGCGAGGGATCACGATCGACGATATGCGTAAAACCACTGAGGCTTTACTCAACTGTGGTGCGCCGATTGAAGAGATGAATATTGTCCGCAAACATTTATCAGCCATCTTAGGTGGTAATTTAGCGCGTGTCGCACTTTCTCGAGGGGCTCGAGTCGAGGCCTTGCTTATTTCAGATGTGACCGGCGACCATCCAGCGGATATCGCGAGTGGACCATGTGCACCGGATTATTCAAGCTATAGCGATGCTTTACAGATTTTTACTAAATACCATTTGGATGAAAGATATCTTCCAAGTTCGGTATTGAGCCATTTACGAAAAGGGCTAGCGGGGGAGATCCCTGAAACCTTAAAGCAGTCAGAGATTGATCACCATCACTTTTCTCTGCGTAATCATGTGATTGCTACAGCACATCGAAGCCTGCAAGCCGCAGCAAACTATTGCAAAGGGCATGGATACACCCCAATTATTTTGGGGGATACGATTACTGGTGAGGCTAAAGACGTTGGTCTTGTGCATGCGGGCATTGCTCGCGAGTTAGCCCATCATGCCAGTTGGGGAAAGCCACCGGTGGCGCTTATTTCTGGTGGGGAGTGCACAGTTACTCTGCCCTCCGGAACTCAGGGGCGCGGCGGTCGCTGCTCCGAATTCTTACTTTCTTTATATGCTGCAACCTCTGATTTAAAGACCTTATCTGCCATTGCTGCTGATACGGATGGTATTGATGGTAGCGAAAAAAATGCAGGTGCTTGGTTTACCCCCGAGCTGCGTTTACTCGCCATGGAAAAAAATCTACGCGCCAGTCAGTTTCAGCAATCGCATGATTGCTACGGTTTCTTTGCCGAACTGAATGCCTTGGTGCACACTGGCCCAACCTTAACTAATGTGAACGATTTTCGAATGATTTTGATCGACCAAACATGAGCAGAACTATCACCATCACGCGCCCTGACGATTGGCATTTGCATGTTCGAGATGGTGCGGTCCTTAATGATGTTTTGGCGCATACTGCAGCTCAATTTGGGCGTGCGATCATCATGCCTAACCTAAAGCCTCCAGTTACCACCGTTGATTTAGCTAAAGCCTACGAGGCCCGGATTCAGAAGGCATTAAAACAACTGGAAATTAGTCATTTCTCGCCGCTTATGACTTTATATCTCACTGACAATACGTCTGCCGATGAGGTTAAAAAGGCAAGTGAGAACAGCATTATTGGATTTAAGTTGTATCCTGCAGGCGCCACCACAAATAGTGATGGCGGTGTCACGAATATAAAAAAAGCATACTCCGCTCTGGAGGCGATGCAGCGCTTCTCAGTACCCTTATTAATTCATGGTGAAGTCACTGAGCAGGCAATTGATATCTTTGATCGTGAAGCAGTCTTTATTGATCGCATCTTAGACCCCATTCGAAAGGATTTTCCAGAATTACGAATCGTGTTTGAGCACATTACGACTAAGCAAGCTGCGCATTATGTGCGTGATGCGAATACCAATGGCAAAAATACCTTGGCTGCAACGATTACAGCGCATCATTTATTGATGAACCGAAATAGCTTATTTACCGGTGGCATTCGTCCCCATCATTATTGCTTACCGGTTTTAAAGCGCGAGGAGCATCGAATTGCCTTGGTAGAAATGGCAACTAGCGGTAATCCACGTTTTTTCTTGGGAACGGATAGCGCTCCCCATCCAAAAGGCGAAAAGGAGAGCAGTTGTGGTTGCGCAGGGTGTTACACCGCGCACAATGCTTTAGGGCTTTATGCCGAGGCTTTTGATAGGGTTGGGAAGCTCGATCGGCTCGAGGGATTTGCAAGTCATTATGGTGCCGACTATTACAACTTACCTCGACATACAGAGACAATTACTCTGGTCAACCAACCCCAAGCCGTGCCATTTGAGTATCCAATGGGCAAGTCAACCCTAGTGCCTTTGCGTGCAGGGGAAACCATCGGCTGGTCGATTGCTAGTTAACTCTGCAGTGCAAATTTATATCCTCGTTTAGACTGTCATCGCAGAGTTAACCAGGCAATCGCTGCTTTCGTAAGAAAGGAGAGGAAAGTCCGGACTCCATAGGGCAGGGTGTTGGCTAACAGCCATCCACGGTGACGTGCGGAATAGGGCCACAGAGACGAGCGTATTGAGTTACGGTGAAACGCGGCAACCTCCACTCGGAGCAATCCCAAGTAAGCAAATGTTGACATGGCCCGTCGAGTTTGCGGGTAGGGAGCTTGAGCCTGTAGGTAACTGCAGGCCTAGAGGAATGATTGCCCCTTAATGCAAATTAGGGCGACAGAATCCGGCTTATCGGTTAACTCTGCACTACTTCAAAGCTATAGGTAATCTCAGCCGTTTTGCCAAGCATTGCAGTTGCTGAGCAGTATTTATCGTGAGAAAGTGAAATGGCACGCTCAACTTTGCTGGGATCTAAGTTCGAGCCTTTCACCAAAAAATGCAGATTCATTTTGGTGAATACCTTAGGATCGGATTCAGCCCGCTCGGCCTGTAGCAAAACTTCACAAGCGCTCACCGATTGACGGGAGCGCTGTAGGATTAAAACGACATCAAACGCTGTACAGCCTCCGGCACCTGCTAGTAGTAACTCCATTGGACGGGGTGCAAGATTATTCCCTCCAGCCTCAGGGGCGCCGTCCATATTGAGGATATGGCCCGTTCCTGTCTGTGCCATAAATGCCATCCCAGCTTCAGGCAACCAGTTTATTTTGCATTCCATCATATAAAAATCCTCAAAAAATATTATTTCTATTTAAATCAATGTGTTATATTAAAAAATGGCCCTGTAAGTCTTATATAAAAGATAGGGTAAACCCAAATTTTTTCTTGCATTGCACAAGTTTTAATCTTAAAATGATTTCATTGATGTCAATCTTGATTTACAAAAGTTGTTTTTTTACTATCAAGTTTGCATTCTACTGATGTCTCCTCCACCCAAACATTGGTGGATTTCAACCCGGGATTGATTCCCGGGTTTTTTTTGATATACAATTCAATGCTTTACTGAATTACCGATTCGGTCAGCGGTAATTTGTTGTACCAATTGAGGGATTAGATCTGCGAGCCTGCAATCATAAGCGGAGCCAAAGTGCGATTTCTGAATTGGAGTGTGTTGACCAAACAATTTGAAAGTAATCATGAAAACCTTTTCCGCAAAACCGCATGAGGTAAAGCGCGAGTGGTTCGTGATTGACGCTACGGACAAAGTCCTCGGTCGTGTCGCCAGTGAAGTGGCACTCCGTCTACGCGGCAAGCACAAACCCGAATTTACCCCACACGTCGATACCGGCGATTTCATTGTCGTTATTAATTCGTCCAAACTCCGTGTGACTGGAAGTAAGGGACTCAATAAGATTTATTACCGTCATAGTGGCTACCCCGGTGGAATAAGCTCGACCAACTTTGACAAGATGCAAGAGCGCTTTCCAGCGCGTGCTCTTGAGAAGGCCGTAAAAGGGATGTTACCCAAAGGCCCACTTGGCTATGCCATGATCAAGAAGCTCAAAGTCTATGGCGATGCTACGCATCCCCACACGGCTCAACAGCCTAAACCTTTAGAGATTTAAGGAAGCGATATGTACGGAAATTGGAACTACGGAACAGGACGTCGCAAGAGCTCAGTAGCTCGCGTCTTCATTAAATCAGGCAAGGGTGAGATTACCGTGAATGGCAAGCCCATTGACGCTTATTTTGCTCGTGAGACCTCACGCATGATTGCTCGTCAGCCTCTAGCGCTAACTAGCAATCTAACCACGTTTGACATTCAAGTAAACGTTAGCGGCGGTGGTGAGACCGGGCAAGCTGGTGCCGTTCGTCATGGTGTAACGCGTGCGTTAATTGATTATGACGCCGCACTTAAGCCAACTTTGTCAAAAGCCGGATTGGTTACTCGTGATGCCCGTGAGGTTGAGCGTAAGAAAGTTGGCTTACACGGTGCTCGCCGTCGTAAGCAATTTAGTAAGCGTTAAGCGACACCGAAATGTCTGTAAGGGGCCGCTAATGCGGCCCTTTATTTTTATACAATCTATGAATTGATAAGCTGCAATGGAGAAGAGCATGATTAAGGTCGGTATTGTGGGTGGCACGGGGTATACGGGCGTTGAATTGCTGCGCCTTTTATCCCAGCATCCCCAGGTCCAACTGCATTCGATCACTTCTCGTTCCGAAGCGGGGATGGCCGTTGCAGAAATGTTTCCATCCTTACGTAAGCGGGTGGATTTGAAATTTACTACTCCGGAAAATGCCAAGCTTACCGAGTGTGACGCCGTATTTTTTGCGACCCCTCACGGTGTTGCAATGGCGCAGGCCAAAGAATTACTGGCGGCTAATGTGAGGCTATTGGATCTTGCTGCAGACTTTCGTCTTCAAGATACCAAGGTTTTTGAGCAATGGTATGGCATGCCTCATGCATGCCCGGACATCCTTAAAGAGGCGGTTTATGGTTTGCCAGAGATCAATCGGGAGAAAATTAAGAAAGCTCGTGTCGTCGGTTTGGCTGGCTGCTACCCAACCTCCGTGCAGCTAGGGCTTGCTCCCTTGTTGTCGCCAAAGAATGGTTATTCAAAACCGCTAATTGATTCTCAACGAATCATTGCTGACTGTAAATCAGGTACTTCAGGCGCTGGCCGTAAAGCCGAAATTGCTACCTTGCTGTCGGAGGCAAGCGATAACTTCAAAGCGTATGCCGTGAAAGGTCATCGTCATTTGCCGGAGATTACACAGGGACTAAAAGCAATTGCTGGCCATGATCAAGTAGCCTTGACGTTTGTACCCCATTTGACACCCATGATTCGGGGGATCCATTCGACCTTATATGTTCACTTGACGCCAGAGGGTAGCTCGGTCGACTTTCAGGGGCTGTATGAAGGTTTTTATGCCAATGAGCTCTTCGTGGATGTCATGCCGCCGGGAAGCCATCCAGAGACCCGCTCGGTACGGGGTAGTAATGGCATGAAGATCGCAATTCATCGGCCTGGCGGTGGCAATACTCTCGTCATTTTGGTGGTCGAAGATAACTTAGTGAAAGGCGCCTCGGGACAAGGTGTTCAGTGCCTAAACTTAATGTTTGGTTTGCCTGAATCCATGGGCTTAGAACAAATCGCTTTAATGCCTTGATTCACCTTGTGCAAATAGGGGAATTAAAGCCTACAATCAACCGTATAGACGTCTAAAAGGAGTAACCATGACCGCTACCAATACTGCAATAGAACAAGCTCCAGCGATGGCAGAGCCGCCTGTCCCTTTGATTTTTACGGACAGCGCAGCCGCTAAGGTTGCCGATTTAATTGCTGAAGAAGGAAATCCTGAACTAAAACTTCGTGTATTTGTTCAAGGCGGTGGATGTTCCGGATTTCAGTATGGTTTTACTTTTGATGATGCCGTTAATGAGGATGACACCAGTTTTGAAAAAAATGGGGTGACCTTGTTGGTGGATTCAATGAGCTTTCAATATCTTGTGGGCGCAGAGATTGACTATAAAGAAGACATCAACGGTTCACAGTTTGTAATTAAAAACCCCAATGCAACGACTACCTGTGGTTGCGGCTCATCTTTTTCAGCCTAATTCATTTCAGGCAGGATAAAGCGCCCCAAGGATTCGTAAGCCCTTTGCTCCAGTAACGGCCGGCACATTTGCTGGCCGTTTTTGCATGAAGGCCCAGGCTAACCAAGCAAACGCTAAACTTTCAACTAGCTGAGGATCAATTCCGAATTGGGCCGATGATGCAATCTTTAAATTCGGCATTTGATCACGTGCTTGAATTTTAAGAAGCTCAAGCAAAGCAATATTTCGAACGCCCCCTCCACACACAATTAGGGTCTGAGTATTGCTCGCAAAGGATCGTAATGCCTTGAGGATGCTATCAATTGTGAGCTGTAAGAGAGTGGCTTGAACATCTTCAGGGGTAAGCGAGAGTCCAGTCATTAAATCGTCTAGCCAGCGCAAATTAAAGTAATCCCGCCCCGTACTCTTAGGAGGTTGCTTTGTAAAGTAAGGATCTTGGAGCATCCGCGACAAGAGTTCTGAGTCGGGAGTACCCGAACTGGCCCATTGCCCGTCATCATCAAATGCTTTTCCATGATGGCGATAAATCCAGGCATCAAGCAATAAATTACCCGGCCCACAATCAAAACCAAATACCTCACCGGATCTCGGAAGAATCGTCAGATTTGCAATCCCACCAATATTTAGAATGGCACGGTTTTCCAGGGGGTCGTAAAACTGTTCACGATGAAAGGCGGGGACTAAAGGAGCGCCTTGACCACCAGCTGCCATGTCACGAGTTCGAAAATTAGCAATGACATTTATTCCAGTGAGCTCAGCCAATAAAGCCGGATTAAGGCTCTGATGGGTATAGCTTTTGAGATGATCGGATGCTGGTTGATGACGCAGTGTTTGCCCATGGGCGCCAATCGCAGATATCGAACTGGGTTGAATATTTTGAATTCGCAATAGTTCTTGGCATAACTCTGCATACGATTTGGCAAGCGCGTTGGCAACTAAGTGTTCACGGTGCAGCTCGGCATTGGTCGCGAACTGTAATTCTGCTAGTTCAGACTTCAGATTCGTATCAAAGCCGACACTATGGGACTGAATCAGACGTGCTTTACCCGCGGCATCGATCTCGGCTAAGACCGCATCAATACCATCTAGGCTAGTTCCCGACATGAGTCCAATAAATAGGGAACTGGGTATGTTTGCTTGATTAGAATTCAAAGGTGTAGCGAACTTTCTTGAGAATGCGACAATATCACGTTGACGATATTAAACCTTTAATTTAACTGAAAAAATTAGGCATGAGCACAAAATCCTATCCAGTGACCCCACGCGTTCTTGAGGCCATGGAAGTCACTAAGCGTGGCTGCGAGGAGTTGCTGGTCGAGGCAGATTGGCTTCAAAAATTAGCACGTAGCGAGGCAACCCAAAAGCCATTACGAATCAAATTAGGTTTAGATCCAACCGCGCCAGATATTCATTTGGGCCATACCGTTGTTTTGAATAAGCTACGCCAGTTGCAGGATCTGGGTCATACCGTCATTTTCTTGATTGGCGACTTTACCAGCATGATTGGGGATCCCTCGGGGCGCAATAGTACCCGTCCGCCATTAACTCCCGAAGAGATTGCTGTGAATGCAAAAACGTATTACCAGCAAGCGAGCATTATCTTAGATCCTAGCAAAACGGAAGTGCGTTATAACAGCGAGTGGTGCGATGCCTTGGGCGCGCGAGGCATGATTACCTTAGCTGCTAAATATACAGTCGCTCGCATGCTCGAACGCGATGACTTCACAAAACGCTATCGTGGTGGTGTACCAATTTCAGTGCATGAGTTCTTGTATCCATTAATGCAGGGTTATGACTCAGTAGCTTTGCAAAGTGATTTAGAGCTGGGCGGTACTGATCAAAAGTTCAATCTTCTCGTCGGTCGCGAACTACAAAAAGAGTATGGCCAAGAGCCGCAATGCATCTTGACGATGCCTCTCTTGGTCGGCCTCGATGGGGTTGAGAAAATGAGTAAGTCAAAAGGCAATTACATCGGTATCAACGAGCCCGCCAATGAAATGTTTGGAAAGGTGATGAGTATTTCCGATGAGCTCATGTGGAGCTACTTCACATTATTGTCATTTAGGCCCATGGCTGAAATTGATCAAATGAAGCAAGAAGTCGCTGCGGGCCTCAATCCGCGAGATTGCAAAGTGTTATTGGGTCAAGAGATTGTGGAGCGGTTTCATTCGCAGGCCGCTGCAGAGAAGGCGCTGGAAGACTTTAATCATCGTGCCAAAGGTGGAATACCCGACGATATTCCTGAGCTTGAGTTATCCGGGGCTCCGCTAGGTATCGCTGCTCTTTTGAAAGCTGCTAATTTGGTACCATCGACCTCGGAGGCTAATCGCAATATTGAGCAACATGGTGTGCGTATTGACGGAGCAGTAGTAAGCGATAAGGCTTTGAAAGTAGAGCCAGGCACCTACGTAATCCAAGTTGGTAAGCGCCGCTTTGCCAAAGTTACAGTTAAAAAATAACTGAATTTAATCTAGCAAGTCGAGATTTGCAGAGTTACTTGGGGCCTTGAGGCCAAAATGTTCATAACACTGACGAGTGGCAATGCGACCGCGTGAGGTACGTTGCAAATACCCTTGCTGAATCAAAAAGGGTTCCAACACATCTTCGATAGTGTCGCGTTCTTCGCCAATGGCCGCAGCTAAATTATCAATACCGACTGGACCGCCATTAAATTTATGCAAGATTGCTTCAAGGAGTTTGCGGTCCATGACATCAAATCCCATTGGATCAACATCTAGCATGGCTAGGGCAGCGTCAGCCATTGACTTCGTTATTACCCCGCTGCCCTTTACTTCTGCGTAGTCCCGAACCCTGCGAAGCAAACGGTTCGCAATCCGAGGCGTACCGCGGGCTCGGCGCGCGATCTCGCTTGCGCCCTGGGGATCAATTTGGGCGTTGAGTAAAGTAGCCGATCGTTCAATAATCTTTGTGAGTTCTGCCGAAGAATAAAACTCAAGTCTTGCCACAATCCCAAAACGATCGCGCAAGGGATTGGTCAACATACCAGCTCGCGTTGTTGCTCCAATCAAGGTAAAAGGCTTGAGATCTAACTTCACGCTACGGGCTGCAGGACCCTCGCCAATCATGATGTCAAGCGAGTAATCCTCAAGGGCTGGGTAGAGAATTTCTTCAACCACTGGTGAAAGCCGATGAATCTCATCAATAAATAGAACATCGTTTTCTTCAAGGTTGGTAAGAAGTGCGGCAAGATCACCGGGGCGATCCAATACTGGACCACTGGTTTGTCGAAGATTAACCCCCAGTTCTCGGGCAATGATGTGCGCTAAAGTCGTTTTGCCTAAACCGGGCGGACCAAACAATAAAACATGATCTAAGGCTTCTTTGCGCTTGCGCGTTGCGTTGATGAAGATTTCGAGTTGCGAGCGTGCCTTACTTTGACCAACGTATTCATCGAGCTGTTTTGGACGAAGAGCTCTCTCAAAGACAGCTTCGGCCTGTCCAGCCCCAGGGCTGACAATGCGGTCACTATCATCATCGGTATCTAAGTTATCAGTATGAATCGCCACACTTAAGCCTTTGAGAGGGATTTAAGGGCGATCTTAATCCCATCCGAAACACTGGTATCGACAGGGATTTGACGAATCGCAAGATGCGCTTCTTTATCCGAGTAGCCCAAAGAGACTAAGGCTTGAATGACTTCGGAAGTGACATCTGGCTTACCGGAGGCATTCTGAGCAACTCCTAAATCGGGGGCTAATTTACCTTTGAGTTCTAACAAAAGGCGCTCAGCCGTCTTTTTGCCAATGCCGGGAACTCGAACGAGGGCACCTGGATCTTGGGTCGCAATAGCTTGAATTAACTCATTCACACTCATACCCGATAGCACCGCTAGGGCAGTGCGTGCCCCAACCCCACTGATCTTAATCAGAGACCGAAACGCATGACGCTCAGCTTCCGTTGCAAAACCAAATAATTGCTGTTGATCTTCGCGTACATGAAAGTGCGTGAGTAGAGTAATTAACTGACCGATGGCTGGGAGCTGATAGAGGGTGCTCATGGGTACGTCAACTTCATAGCCGACACCATGGCAATCGATCAGCAATTTGGGAGCTGAAATCGTAATAAGTGTGCCATGGATACGTCCAATCATGACTCTATCTTAACGCTTTGCTTTAGTCATTTGAACTTGATGATGGTGAGCGGCACAAATAGCGACCCCGAGCGCATCGGCTGCATCCGGTGATGGACTTTTTTTGAGCTTCAGTAAGCGCTTTACCATTTCTTGCATTTGTGTTTTGTTAGCCCGACCGGTACCAACAATGGCTTGCTTGATGCCACGCGCGCTGTATTCAGAAACCGAAAGACCCGTCGATACGAGAGCGGCAATCACGGCACCGCGTGCTTGACCAAGCATGAGCGTGGAGCGCGGATTAACGTTTAAGAAGATTTCCTCAATCGCAGCGGCATCAGGCTGATAGTGAAGGAGTACCTCTTGGACCCCCTGATACAAGGTACCCAGACGGTGAGGCAAGCCTAAGGCAACCTCACCGCTCTCAATGATTCCTGAACTGATGTAGCGCAATTGTTGACCTTCGAGCTCAATCACTCCAAAGCCAGTGGTTCGTAAGCCAGGATCAATACCTAACCAACGCATGATTAATGCCTAAAGTGCCGAGTGCTCGTAAACACCATCGAAATACCATGCTCATTGGCCGCCTCAATCACTTCAGGATCGCGCATGCTACCCCCAGGTTGAATCACGCTAGTTGCACCGGCAGCGACAACCACGTCGAGTCCATCGCGAAATGGAAAGAAGGCATCGCTCGCAACAGCCGACCCTTTTAAACTTAGGCCAGCATGTTCAGCCTTTATGCTTGCAATTCGAGCGGAGTCAATACGACTCATTTGTCCAGCTCCAATCCCCAAGGTCATGCCATTGGCGCAATACACAATCGCATTAGACTTTACAAATTTGGCGACTCGCCAGGCAAACATCAGATCTGCTAATTCAGCGGGAGTCGGCTGGCGTTTTGTAACCACTTGTAATTCTTGGGGGAGCACATTTTTTGAATCACTCGATTGCACTAAAAGCCCACCACCAACACGTTTAAAGTCAAATTGATTTAACGGATTGGCTCCCTCATTAGGAAGCGGAATTTCAAGCAACCGTACATTTTGCTTGGAAGAAAAAATTGCTTTAGCAGACTCCGTAAATGATGGTGCGATGAGAACTTCAACAAATTGCTTTGCAATTGCTAAGGCACAGGCTTCATCACAAGGTCGATTGAGTGCGATGATTCCTCCAAAAGCAGAAGTTGGATCAGTCTGTAACGCTTTTAAATAAGCCTTTTCTGCGGTATCTGCTAACGCTACACCGCAGGGGTTTGCATGTTTGATAATGACACACGCCGCTTGATCACGGCTAATGGATTTGACGCATTCCCAAGCGGCGTCGGAGTCGGCAATATTGTTAAAGGATAGTTCCTTGCCTTGAAGCTGTTGGTAATGGGCTAGGCTTCCGGTTGGCGCTACAAGGTCTTTGTAAAACGCAGCTGATTGGTGGGGGTTCTCACCGTAGCGCATTTCTTGAACACGCTCAAAAGCGATATGCAGGGTCTGCGGATAGGGGTGGCGCTTGCGATGATCTTGGGTATCGTCTAAAGAACTTAAGTAGTTCGCAATCGCTCCATCGTATTGGGCGGTATGGGCAAAGACTTTTTTCGCAAGCATTAAGTTGGTTGCAAACGAAACCGTATTCTGATTACGACGCATTTCTTCTAAAACAGGCTCGTAATCAGCTGGCGAAATGAGGACGGTGACATCCTGATGATTCTTGGCGGCTGCTCGCAGCATAGCAGGTCCGCCAATATCAATGTTTTCAATTGCTTCATCAAAGCTACAGTGAGCTTGACTAATCGTTTGGGTAAACGGATACAGATTAATTACCAATAAATCAATCGTCTCAATGCCATGCTCGGCAATAGAGTCCATATGTTCTTTAGAATCGCGTCGTGCTAGTAAACCACCATGAACTTTTGGGTGCAAGGTTTTGACTCGCCCATCTAACATTTCAGGAAAGTTGGTAAGACTTGCAACCTCGGTTACTGGTAACCCTTCTTGGGCTAAAAGTTTTGCGGTACCCCCAGTAGAGATCAGTTTTATACCTAGGGTATGGAGTGCTTGGGCAAGCTGAACAATACCGGTTTTATCGGATACGGAGAGAAGGGCTGTACGAATCATAGTTAGATTAAGCGGTGCTCGACTAGTTTTTTACGCAAGGTGTTGCGATTAATTCCTAAATACGAAGCGGCTAGGGATTGGTTTTGTTTGGCATGCGCCATCACCAGCTCTAACATTGGTTTTTCAACCACACTAAGTACCATTTGATAAATGTCATTGGGCGGGGTACCTTTGAGGTCATCAAGATAGCGCTGCAGATTGATTTCAATGCACTCCGTAACGGGATGTTTATTACTTTTCATGGAGGTAATTTAGGCTGCTTCTAAAAATAAAAGATGATCCGAATGGAGCTTCATCTCATCAAAATAATCATTAACAAGTTGTAGTTGCGTTTTGCAATCTTCGGCGCTGTTCATGAGATGCCGAAACGCATGCGAGTTGCGTAAGCCCTTGCAGTACCAGGCAATATGTTTACGGGCGGTTCGTAGACCTGTGTATTCGCCATAAAAGGCGTAATGATCTAGTAAGTGCTCATTGAGGATTGCCTGAATTTCATGAACGCGCGGTGCCGGTAGGATTTCACCACTTGTTAAATAGTGATTAATTTCCCGAAAAATCCAGGGTCTACCTTGCGCTGCTCGTCCAATCATGAGCGCATCTGCCCCAGTGATGCTCAAAACCTGCTTGGCTTTTTCGGGACTGTCGATATCACCATTAGCAACTACTGGAATGCCAATACGGCTCTTCACCGCCGCAATCGTTTCGTATTCAGCATCACCATGGTACAAATCCGCTCTGGTTCGCCCATGAATCGTTAGCATAGAAATTCCAGCCTCCTGCGCAATTTTTGCGATTTCTAGCGCGTTTTTATGCTCACTGTCCCAGCCAGTTCTAATTTTGAGAGTTACTGGGACAGCATCAGGCCCAATTCCAACAGCTTGAACCACAGACTCCACAATTTGCTGTACTAAAGGTTGATCCTTTAGGAGGGCAGAACCCGCGGCGACATTGCATACTTTTTTGGCAGGGCAACCCATATTGATATCGATAATTTGAGCGCCACGATCGACATTTAGGCGAGCGGCTTGCGCCATCATGTTTGGGTCAGCTCCTGCAATTTGTACTGCGATGGGTTTGAACTCGCCAATATGGTTAGCCCGTCTCAAGGTTTTTTCACTATTCCAGAGCATGACATTGGAAGCGATCATTTCGGAGACTGCGTAACCTGCACCTAATTTCTTACATAATTGACGAAAAGGACGATCGGTAACACCGGCCATTGGCGCAACAAAAAGAGCGTTGGCTAGTGAGTAGGGGCCGATTTGCATGCTGAGGGAAATGGATCAGAACTAGAGGCATCACTGTACCACATCCGCTACTCAACTGCTTAATTTTTAGGCAACCTAGCGCCGACCAAACATCATTTGTTTTGCGAGAGCCACTTTTACCGGAGGTAACCAGGCTAGAGCGCCCAGTGCAAGTCCGCGTGAGACCTGAATAGGCAATAAGGGCGAGATGAACACGCGAGCTAAGAAATCGGTAATGCCAATAGTCGCACGTCGATCAACTTGGCGGCTTTTTGCATACTCAAGAAGTTGGGCTTTCACGGCATCAGGCGTAACCGCGTGTGTTTGCTTAAAGAGTTCCGCGAGTTTCTCAGCAAGTAAATAAGCGTCGCGTAAGCCAAGATTCAGGCCTTGGCCCGCTACCGGATGCAAGGTCTGCGCGGCATTGCCAATCCACACCTCATGACCCGTACAAATGTCTTTGCGATAGTTCAATCCCAGATCATAGAGACGCCGATTAGCAATATTAGTAAATCGGCCTAAACGCTGACCAAAACTATGCTCTAGTTCCGCAAGGAACGCATCATCACTCAGAGCCAGTCGGCGTTGACTGGACTCTGGGGAGGCGCACCAGACCAGGTTATGCGTATGAGGGCCTAAATGCGAGGGTAGCAGTGCAAGCGGGCCCTCATTGGTAAAGCGCTCCCACGCTTGATGGGCAATGGGATTTTCAACATCGACGGTTCCCACCAGAGCAGCTTGACGGTAATCGCGGCCAGACTCAACCCAATCTTGTTGCTTAAATAATCCGCCCTCGGCATGTACGATGCAGGCAGCTGGTGGCGTACTGAAGCTTTCATCCGCGTTGTGATGCCATACAAAATTAGGTGAATGGGCCCCCAGAGCTCGCAGCGCGTTTCTAAGGGTTAGATGAATGTCACGATAGCGACTAATATGACCTAGGGCACCCTGCCCCAGTTCTTCGCGCGTCATGAGAGCTCGACCAAATCGACCTGATTGAGAGACGTGAATTCGATGAATCGCTGGACAATTAGAAGGCCATGCGTTAATCGTATCGAGTAGTAATTTACTACCATGCGATAGGGCAATACCACGTTGATCGCCTGATTGAATTTGCTCATCACCCTCTGGGTTGCGATCAATCAACAGAAGGCTAATCTGCGGGTTTTTCTGTAAAAGCCACGCTGCGCAAGCGAGACCCACAGGACCTCCGCCTTGAATCACTACTGCAAAGGATGACTTCATGGGTTCACTCATCAAGACCGGATGATGGACTCAATTTCAAGTGGATCAACCGGGACACCACGGGAGATGAGTTCACAACCATTCGCAGTGACTAGGGCGTCATCCTCAATCCGAATTCCAATATTCCAAAAGGCCTCAGAAATATCCTCCGCAGGACGAATGTAAAGACCAGGTTCAATGGTGAGCACCATATTTTCTTGAAGAGTGCGCCAAGGTCTTTCGGTACCTGGTTGAGTAACAGCATCTAGTTCTCGATACGATCCAACGTCATGGACATCCATTCCTAACCAATGGCTGGTGCGGTGCATGTAAAAGCGCTTATAAGCTCCCGTTTCAATCGCTTGATCGAGCGAGCCTACTTCATCGATTCGGATTAACTTTTCATCGATCAAGCCCTGAGTCAGTACTCGAACCGCTGCTTGGTGTGGATCGATAAATGAATGACCAGGGCGAGTCGCGTCAACCGCTGCTTGTTGGGCTGCGAGCGTGATGTCATAGAGCGCACGTTGAGCACTACTAAATCGTCCATTAACTGGAAAGGTTCTGGTGATATCCGAGGCGTAGCCATGAAGCTCACACCCGGCATCAATTAGACATAAATCACCATCGAAGAGTTCAGCAGATCCTGCGCGGTGATGCAGAACGCAGGCATTCGCACCGGCGGCCACAATGCTGTTGTAAGCGACACTTTCTGCCCCATGGTAACGAAACTCATAGAGCAGCTCAGCTTCCAATTGATATTCACGTTTACCGGGCTTGCAAGAACGCATGGCACGAATATGGGCTTGTGCAGATATCGCCGCCGCATGCCGCATGATCTCAATTTCTTCAGGATCTTTGAATAAACGCATTTCATGGATGACGGATTCAATGTCATGAAACACCTCGGGGGCATTCACACCCGTGCGGGCCCGCTGACGGACCGTATTCATCCAATGGCGTAAAGAAGCATCGTTTTCAGAGGCAGCAGCGAGTTTGACATATACCGAATCTTGATCTGCTAAGAAGTCGGGAAGTTTTTGGTCTAACTCTGAATTTGGGTAGGCAGCATTCATCAGCAAAAGAGCAGGTGCCTCTTGAGGGCCCAAGCGGTATCCATCCCAAATCTCGCGTTCGAGATCTTTGGGCCGACAAAAGAGGTGAGTCTCATAGCTCGACTTTGAAACAAGCATCACTAAGGTAGCCGCAGGCTCCTCAAAACCAGTGAGGTAATAGAAGTCGCTGTCATGCCGATAGGGAAAGTCGCTATCCCGATTGCGAACTTTTTCCGGAGCCGTCCCCAGTATGACAACGCCACCCCCCGTTTTGGCCTGGATCATCGAAGCCAGGCGATCGCGGCGCTTATGGCAGGCGCTAATCAATGAATGTTGCAGGTTGGGACGATTCATTTTTAAGTTCTTAGGATCGATTTAGTTCGACAAGGCGTTCGGGACTACCTACATCCTGCCACGAACCCAAATATTTTTCACCGGAGATTTGATTATTGAGCATTGCCCTGCGTAAGATGGGGGCTAATTTAGCACTTTCCCCCCGAATTAAGCCATCAAACAAGCGGCGATGGTAAATGCCAATCCCTGAAAAAGTAAGTTTTAGACAATGAGCGTTCGGATTCTCTTCTCCGCGCACGATGCTGCCATCGAGATAAAAGTCGCCGGTGGGGTGATGCGGTGGATTGGGTACCAAAATCAGATGAGCTAAAAACTGCTCTTGAGTACGGAGTTGTTCGCCACGTTTAATCAATTCTGAGACTGGAAAATTAGGACAAAAGATATCCCCATTCATTACTAGAAAGAAATCATTCGGATTAAGAATGGGCAGCGCCTGGCAGATTCCCCCGGCTGTCTCCAAGGCGCTTACCTCCGGAGAGTACTGAATGGATAAGCCATAGTCACGACCATTACCAAACGCTGCCTCGATCTGATTACCAAGCCAGGCGTGATTAATTACGACATTTTGAATACCAGCCTGCTGGAGCGATTCCAAATGCCAACCTAGTAATGACTTGCCCTTCACCTTTAATAGTGGTTTCGGTGTATGGTCGCTTAATGGCCGCATGCGTTCCCCACGACCGGCCGCTAATAGAAGACAAGGAAGATGCTGTGCAGTCATCGATAGTGAACAGTTTATGACGATTGCCTTTGTGCTTGATCCAAAATTCGCAATAGTGGCTTAAAGCAGCTGTAACGACTCGCAACCGCACGCGTGTATTTGAGAACTAAGGGAATGTCATTTAAGTAATTTGCTTTGCCGTCTCGGTGGTACAAGCGTGCAAAGATACCTAAGACTTTTAAGTGTCGCTGCAGACCCATCCATTCAAAATCACGATAGAAATCTGCAAAATCAGGAGGAACGTTCAAACCTGCAGCGCGTGCCATTTCCCAATACTCAATTAAAAAATCAAGCACCTCCTCCTCTGTCCATTCAATGTATGCATCGCGTAACAAAGAAACGATGTCATACGTGATTGGGCCATACAAAGCGTCTTGAAAATCTAAAACCCCAGGATTATTTAATGAGCAATGCATAAGATTGCGCGAATGAAAATCACGGTGAACATACACTTGCGTTTGTGAAAGATTATTTCCTTTAATCAACTGAAAGATTGTGTGTAGTTGATTACTTTCTTCATCACTTAGCGTGTATTGAAGATGGCGTTTCAGATACCATGCATCAAATAGATCTAGCTCGCGCTGGAGGGTTGCATCATCATAGGGGGGTAACACTCCCTCACGACTCGCGCTTTGCATTTGAATTAGTGCTTGGCTAGCGTCTCGATAAAGTACTTTTGCATTACTGGGGGATAAGACGCTCAGGTAGGTTTTGTTTCCAAGATCGCTAAGCAGTAGGAACCCTTTTTCTTCGTCTTTCTCAAGAACAAGGGGCACATGAAGTCCAGCTTCTTTTATGAGATTAGCGACCTGAATAAAGGGTAATACTGTCTCCTTATCCGGTGGGGCATCCATCACAATGAGGCTGGGGTATTGTGGGTGGGAGCTGGAAATTCGGAAGTAACGTCGAAAGCTGGCATCTGCAGAAGCGGGAGCCAAACTAGCGGGCTGAAGCCCCCAGCGGCTTTTTAGGCTATCAAGCCATTGATTCATTTGAATTAAGCGATTGTCAGGCATGATCGATTCGTATAATAAGGCTGTCTGGATCCATGAGTCATTATCGCCTTCGCGCCGGCATCAGCGCCTATCTTGCAACCTTAAAGACCCCGTACGTGATCCTGGGCAGGGGTCTATTACTCGGCCTTTTGTTGCTAGCCATGCCATTGAAGGCGCAAAACTTAGGCCCAGTTGTTAATACCATTTCACCATTACTGCCATCACCACAACAAAATCAGACACAGCAGGAATTACAAAAGCAAGCACCCGTTCCGATTGGTGAGCCACCGCGACCACTTCCGGTCGGATCATTACCTCCATCAATCTTAGTTCCTAGTCGTGCCGAAGTAACGGTTCTAAAGTTAGACGACCAATTACGAGTAGGCAAACCAATTCCAGACAGTGAAGCATTGACTTTCTCATTCAGTGATGAAATCGATGGAGTAGTTGATCGTCAAATGAACTTGAAGGGGCGCGCTCAAATTCGGCGTAACGACACTGTTATTAAAGCCGATGAAATTAATTATGACCCCGATACGGATATTGCCAATTTAATTGGTAATGTTGAATTAATTAAGGGAACCACTCAATTCTCAGGACCTCGTGCTCGCTTTAAGGTCGATGCACGCGAAGGCGAGATGGATAAACCGAAGTACGAGCTTCGAGATGTGCGTGGCCGAGGACAAGCTAACCGATTAACCATCGAGACAGCCGACGTCTTTGTATTTGATAAAGCAACCTATACCACTTGCAGCCCAGAAAACTTGGATTGGTATTTCACAGCTAGTCAAATTGAAGTCGATCAAGAACAAAAGCAGATGACGGGTCGCAATGGGGTGATGCGGTTTTTTGATGTACCAATTGCATACGCACCTTACTTTAGTCTACCCACTTCTAATCAACGTCGTTCGGGATTGTTGGCACCCGTGGCTGGCTATAACTCAAATAATGGTTTAGATATTGCGCAGCCGTACTACGTCAATATTGCACCGAATCGTGATTTGACGATTACACCCCGGTTTATGAACCACCGCGGTACATTACTTGGCGGTGATTTTCGTTACATCGATCCAAAGTACTCAGGAACGCTAAGTGGGCAGTTCATGAACTACGACAAAATTTTAGGACGTGATCGTTGGAAGTACGATTGGCAACAGCGTCAAATGTTGGGCCGAGCATGGAATGGTTACGCCAATGTCAGTAAGGTATCGGATAGTCTCTACCCAATCGATTTTTCGTATGGCATTGGTGGGGCTGTTACGAATCAGTTTCGGCAAGAGGTGGGCACAAATTATGGCGGCATCAAAAACTGGAATTTCACAGCACGTGCACTGACCTTTCAGACCTTGCAGCCAGATCCAACCTCACCTGTTACATCCCCATACAATGTCTTGCCTCAAGTCACTGCAAATTATCGCAACCAGCGTAATCTGACTAGCCCCGGTTCATTTGCAGGGGGATTTAATCGAACCCCTGACATTACCTTTGGGGCTGACTTCACTCGCTTTTCATACAACACGAATAATTTATATGCACCCGCATCCGGAATGCCTCAGGGGGGATCATTTAGTCAAGCCGATCGAACCGTGATTCGAGGCAGCATCGCCATGCCACAAATTACCCCCGGATATTATTTAAAGCCAAAACTTAGTTTTCAAGCGAACCAATATTCTGGGATCCTAACAAACAGTCCTTCAACCTCCATCAATCAATCCCTTAATCAGCCAATTCAAGGCTTCGCTTTACCAACCCTTAGCTTGGATTCAGGTTTGGCATTTGAGCGTGATGCAACCGAAATGAAAGGCTTTTTTGGACGCGACATGATTGTGACCATGGAGCCGCGGGCCTTTTATGTGTACACGCCATTTCAAAGTCAGGCACAGACCCCGCTCTTTGATACTGCAGATGCTGGCTTTGGTATTACTCAAATATTTAGTGAGAACACTTTTGTGGGTAATGACCGGGTCGCAGACAATAACAAACTAACGATGGGCTTGACTAGCCGTGTTTTAGAAACGAATACGGGTGCAGAGCGTGCCACAGTGACCCTAGCGCAGCGCCAGGATTTCACTGGTCAACGAGTTGGTCTAAACGGTACGATCCAAAATCCAACCCGATACTCAGACACCTTGGGAGCGAGTACGATTCGACTGTTAGGGAACTTCAACGTCGATTTGTTTGGGCAGTACAACACCCAACTCAATCGCTTTGTGCAAAGCAGTGTGGGCGCTGGATGGCGACCAACCCCGGGACGTAGCCTTAATTTTGCGTATCGTAATGTTTGGAATCCACCAACCGATGGTACAAACTCGGGGGTCACTCAGACCGACCAATACAATGCATTTGGCGAGTGGCCGGTATTCAAAAAATATCGCTTGTTAGGTCGTTGGGGATACGATGCCTTAACAGCAAAGACCTTAAACACATTGGTGGGATTGCAGTATGACGAAGACTGTTGGACCGCACGCTTTGCGTACTCTCAAGCCCGTAACACCTCCCAGATCACCACTACCCAAGTCCTTTTTCAATTAGAATTTAGAGGCTTTGCGAGCGTTGGAAATAACCCAGTTGATGTGATGCGCTTAAACGTACCTGGATACCAGCCAATCGCTAAACCTTTGCCACCTTCGCCCTACGAAAATTATCAATAATGATTTTGTCTTGTGATTCATCCCATAAGTTCAGCATGCCCAGTTATTTAATGGCGTTTGGGTTTTTAGGGCTGTTATTTAGTCAGTCTTTGGGCGCACAAAGCAATCCCTCTGGCAATGAACCGAAGATCATCAATATTGATGGAGTCGTAGCCGTTGTTAATACTGGGGTTGTGACGCGCAAAGAGATTGATGATCGAATTACTTCGATTCAAAAGCAAGCACCAGCTGGCGGAAAAAAACTACCAGAGGGTGACGAGTTACGTAAGCAAGTGCTGGAAAACTTGATCTTAGAGAAAATTCAAATTCAGGAAGCGGAGCAAACTGGTTTAGCTGTAAATGAAAAAGAGCTCAATAAGATTATTGAAGATATTGCAACCCGAAATAAGTTAACTTTCTCTGAGTTTCGCGATACGGTGACGAAGTCGGGGATGAGTTTTCAGCGCTACCGGGAACTGCTTCGTGAAGATGTTCTTAAAGCCCGTTTACGGGAGCGAGAGGTTGACTCACAAATAAAGATCTCGGATGCAGAAATCGATAACTTTATTATTGAGCAGATGCAGCGTCGCGGATCAGAGCCTACTGCAACAGGGTCAGGTCCTGAGGAAATTGCGGTTGCTCAAATCTTTGTTCCTGTCGAAGAGGGTGCAGGTCCGAGCGCTCAGGCTGATGCCAGAAAACGCGCTGAGGCCCTATTAAAAGAGGCGCGTGGCGACGCTGATTTTATGCAATTGGGCGCACAAGCCAATAAAGAAAATTCTCGCATTAAGTTTCAGGATCTTGGCTATCGAACCCAAGATCGTTTACCTCAAATTTTTGTTGAGGCAGTTCGTAATCTTGGCCCTGGGCAAGTGGCGCCATCGGTAGTGCGAAGCCCGGCCGGCTTTCATGTACTGAAGGTAATGGATCGACGCGCTGGTGGTTCAGGCGCACGCGCCGCAACCAGCAATACCAATCCTGCGGATCTCACTCCGCAAAATATGATTGTTACCCAAACACTAGCGCGACATATCTTGATTCGTCAGCGTCAAGGATTGCAGGACGCGGATGTGGAGCGACGCCTTCAAGGTTATCGCGATCAAATTCGGGCTAAGACCGCTGATTTTGAGTCATTGGCAAAGAAGTTCTCGGAAGATGGCTCGGCCCCGAACGGTGGCTTATTGGGTTGGATGGGTCCTGGTGAGTTGGTCCCCCCATTTGAGATTGCCATGAATCGCTTACAAATTGGTGAAGTGAGTGATCCGGTCAAGACTGAATTTGGTTGGCATTTAATTCAAGTGTTGGAGCGACGCGATGCGCAATTAACGGTTGAGAAGCAGCGCGAGTTTGCGCGAGCTGCGATTCGAGAGCGTAAGTTCGAGCAAGCCTATCAAGACTGGTTACGCCAATTGCGCGATACGGCGACTGTCAAGATTTTGAATCTGGATGAGCAAGTTCGTTAAGCTCGCACTTAGTACTGGAGAGCCTGCAGGTATTGGCCCCGAAGTTTCACTAGTGGCTGCCAAAGCCTTTGTCGCAGCGCACTCGGATGTGGAAATTAGCCTATTTGGCGATCAGCAGCTATTTGCACATGAGGCATTGCCGCCCCAAATCCAAATTTCGCATACACCTTTAAAAAATCCACCGCAATTTGGTGTTCTGGATTCAGCCAATGCACAGTACGTACTTTCAGTTATTCGAGCAGCTAGCGAGTCATGTCGAGTTGGCCAGCATCATGCATTAATTACGGCACCGGTCCAAAAAAGTATCTTAGACACACCGCAATCGCCATTTACTGGGCATACCGAGTTCTTAGCTGATTTCGATCAACGGCGCCAAGTTGTCATGATGCTCTGTGGCGAAATCCCCCAGGCCCTCACTGGCAAAGGGCAGGCTATTGCCTTGCGCGTCGCTCTTGCGACCACGCACTTACCCATTACCCAAGTTGCTGATGCCATCCAGTTCGAGTCGTTATTGAGCACCCTTAAAATCATGCAGCACGATTTACAGGTGCGCTTTGGTATTTCAAAGCCACGTATTGCGGTGACCGGCTTAAATCCCCATGCCGGGGAGGATGGTCATCTTGGTCGCGAGGAGCTTGAAGTAATTATTCCTGTGATTGAGGCTGCTAAACGTGAAGGAATTCTGGCTTCTGGACCCTATCCAGCCGATACCTTATTTCATGCTGATCGCTTGCATTCTTTTGATGCAGTCTTAGCGATGTACCATGACCAAGGTCTAGCCCCATTTAAGTTTGCTAGCTTTACAGAGGGGGTGAATGTCACCCTGGGTCTATCTTATATCCGAACATCCGTTGATCATGGCACGGCCTTAGATATCGCCGGACAGGGTAGGGCAGATTGGCGCAGTATGTTTGCCGCTTTAAGACTCGCCAGGGAGTTGGCTCTCACGAAATTGAATCACGATGCATCGAGCTCGTAAGCGCTTTGGTCAGAACTTCCTGATGGATCAGGGAGTGATTACTGCGATTGTGAATGCCTTAAATCCAACGCCCGGCATGCACGTTCTGGAAATTGGTCCAGGATTGGGCGCCTTAACCCGACCTTTACTTGAGCGCCTTGAAAAGCTTGAAGTTCTTGAGATTGATCGCGACATTGTTCATACATGGCAAGAGGCAAAACAGCGAAAGGGACTGGACGGACTCCTTATTCATGAGGGGGATGCCCTTCAATTTGATTTTACGAACTGGGCGAAGCAAGCCAAGTTAACGAAAGAGCGATGTGCCTTGATTGGTAACCTGCCATATAACATCTCATCGCCTTTACTATTTCATCTGATTGCAGCTGCGCTATGGGTCGATGAACAAATCTTTATGTTGCAGGCTGAAGTGGTTGAGCGGATCGCTGCACCAGCGGGTGATTCGGAGTACAGCCGCTTATCGGTCATGTTGCAAGCAAGGTACCACGTGGATTACTTAATGGATGTACCACCGACTGCGTTTGAGCCACAACCCAAAGTAGATTCTGCAGTGATTCGGATGATTCCTAAAGTCGATTTTTCTTTAACATCAGCGCAATGGGATGCGCTCAGTCAGGTTGTGGCCATGGCTTTTTCGCAGCGCCGAAAAATGCTACGCAGTAATTTACAGAGTATTTCTGAACAATTAAATCTGACCGATACGGAACTAAAAGCACGCGCCCAAGATATTTCGGTGGAGCGTTATATTGAGTGGGCCTTGATGCTGTCAGGAAAATGATTATTTGGCTTGATAAGCCACTGGGTCAATTCGCCGCATTTCACCTTCGACCCAGGTTTCTACAGCCTCGTGTAATTGATCCCCAGATTTACCTTGTGAAGGAATCGAGGGACCAATTGAGACTGTAATGAGTCCAGGGTACTTCAAAAAGCTATTTCGTGGCCAGAAGCGCCCGGCATTATGTGCGACCGGTAATACGGTTGCACCCGTGAGTCCAGCTAAGCGGGCCCCACCTTTGCGATAGGGCTTATGGGACCCAACGGGCGTACGGGTACCCTCTGGAAACAAAATCATCCACTTACCAGCCTTTAAGCGTTCTTTACCTTGATTAGCAACCGATATTGCAGAGCCACCTGCATCAGAGCGATTGATATGAATCATGTTCAGTAAACCAATTACCCAACCAAAAAATGGAATCCAAAGTAGTTCGCGTTTAAAAACATAGCAAAGATCTTTAGGAAAGATCTGTAAAAACGCAATGGTTTCCCACGCCGATTGGTGCTTACTGAGAATTACGACAGGCTGATCAATTACTGCTTGAATATTTTCTTTTCCTAGAACTTCAAACCGAAGCCCACAAAAGAATTGCAGGAAAAAAATAATACTTCGACCCCAGAACTGAATGATGCGATAGCGGGTGTGTTCGTTTATAAATGGAAAAATAATTAAGCAAAAAACCGCATAAAACGGCGTGTAAGATATTAGACTAATAAAAAAAAGAAGAGAGCGCAGCCAAATCATGGGTGAGCTAGGATCGATTGTGCAAAACCCATTAAATCCGCATGGATCTGGGTATTAGGAGGTAACTCAGCTTTTTTAACGCCCTGACCTTTTCCTGTTAAGACCAAGTGCGGACTTGCACCAAGAGCTGTCCCAGCCAGTAGGTCACGTAATGAATCACCCACGATTGGAACATGGGTTAATGGCAACGCAGAGTCTACGGGGCTTTTTATATAACGGCTTACAATTTGGTGCATTAATCCGGGTTTAGGCTTACGACAGTCGCATTGATCGGCATCGGTATGAGGACAAAAGAAAATGCTATCAATTCTGCCGCTCAGTGGTTTGAGCAAATCCATCATTTTTTGATGCATCGCATGCAATTCACTTAAGGTGTAATAGCCGCGTGCAATACCCGATTGGTTGGTGGCAATGGTTAGCGTATAGCCTGCCTGAGAAAGTAATGCAATCGCCTCTAGGCTATTCGGTATTGGGATCCACTCCTCGCATGATTTGACATAATCATCACGATCTTGATTAATCACTCCATCGCGATCCAAAATAATGAGCTTATCGACTCTGACTGTCATGCAAGCTTGCCAATATCGGCGACTAAATTCATTTGTTGGTGGAGACGTTGGAGCAGGGCAAGACGATTATTGCGAAGCCCGATGTTCTCATCCATCACCATGACATCCGCAAAGAATTGATCAATTGGTTCACTAAGCGCAACAAGATCTTGCAGTAAATTAAAAAACTGTTGGGCTTGGAGCTGTTGATCAAGGCGCGGCTGCAGTTCTGTAAGAGCGGCATATAAATTCTGTTCTGCTGCAATAGAGAGCAAACTCGGGTTGATATCCGTATTTGGTTTACCTTCCACTTTTTTCAGAATATTGCTAATTCGCTTATTGGCGCTGGCAAGCGAATTTGCTTGGGGCAGCTGATTAAAGGCTCGAATTGCCAACAAGCGTGCAATCAGATCGTTGATTCTATCTGGATGGGTGCTTAGTACCGCATCAATCTCTGCGGAACTAAAGGCAGCTCCCTCAATCACTTGATCTTTTAAGTATGCTTTTAATCGATCCAGAATAAACTGAAAGATAACCTCTTCATCAATCTCAACCTTCAAAGCCAGATTTGAAAATTGCTGCTTCGCAAGCCCAATTAGTTGCATCAGATTGAGCGGTAGATTCTTCTCCAATAGTAGACGGCAAAATCCCAAGGCATGGCGACGCAGTGCATAGGGGTCCTTATCGCCAGTGGGAGCAAGACCGACACCCCAAATCCCAATAATGGTTTCTAACTTATCGGCGATCGCCAATACGGTTCCCACAGAGGTTTGCGGTAGGGAATCCCCAGCAAATCGGGGGAGGTAGTGTTCGTAACACGCGGCAGCAACATCCGGTGCTTCATGATTCGCTAAGGCGTAGTAACGGCCCATGACCCCTTGTAGTTCGGGGAACTCGCCAACCATCTCCGTTAATAGATCAGCTTTAGCGAGTTGTGCGGCACGGTCAACCTCCTGAAGCTTAAGCTGCGATCCAGCTTGATTTAGGCTGCTAGCAATTTCATTGGCCAATGCTCGGACTCGCTCTGAGCGTTGCAGTTGATTTCCTAATTGATTGTGATAAACCACCTTGGCTAAATCAGGAATGCGCGATTCCAAAGTACGTTTCTGATCTTGAAGATAAAAGAAGCGAGCATCCGCCAAACGGGGGCGAATAACGCGCTCATTCCCGGAAATAATTGACTCTGGTTGATCCGTTTGGATGTTTGAGACGATGAGGAAACGATTGCTTAGCTTGCCGTCTTGATTAGTTAAGGCAAAGTATTTCTGATTGGTTTGCATTGTCAAAATTAAGCATTCCTGAGGAACTTCCAAAAACTCAGGATCAAACTCGCAGCTGTAGATTGCCGGATACTCCACCAAGGCGGTGACCTCATCCAAAAGAGCATCTGGCATTAGGACCCGCAAGCCCTTGGCAGCCTTTTGCAACTCAGATTCAATGTAAGCGCGTCGTTTAGTAAATGACGGAATTACTTTTGCAGCCTCCAGTTGGGGTTCGTACTGCTGCGCGTCACGAATAGTCATCATCCCGGAAGATAAAAAACGATGGCCTTCAGTTTGATTGTTTGCATCAATCCCCAAAGCATGGATTGCAAGTGTCTTTGATCCGTGAAGAGCAATAATGCGGTGTACGGGTCTAGCAAATTGAACCTCTTCAATCGCTCCAGACGGTACTGTGATTTGATAATGCATCATTTTTGCGATTGGTAAATGATCAATGGCAGTAATCAAAGCCTGTTGTAAGGCCGATTCAAGGCGTGCACCTGTAGCAATCGTATTTAAGTAGAGCGCCTCATTTTTACCTTCACCGCTACGTTCCAATTGATCGAGCGGGGTATCAGGGTAACCCAAGCTCACTAACTTTTTGGTAAGCGCCTGACTGGGTTTACCTTGTGCATCAAAAGCAATGGAAAGTGGTAAGAGTTTCTCGCGCACCGGATAATCGGGCGCTTGATCTAAAACATCGCTAATCAGCACTGCTAAACGTCTTGGGCTGGCAAATGACTGATAAGTGCTACTGGCGCTTAGTAACTGGGCTTTATTTAAACTTTCATAAATTGATTGCGAAAGGGATTCGCCCAACCGTTTGAGTGATTTTGGTGGGAGTTCTTCGGTAAATAATTCGAGCAGTAAGGGAGGGTGTTTCATATGAAGATCAATGCCTTAATGCGCTTTACTTTGCAACATAGGAAAGCCTAGTTGTTCACGTGACTCGTAATACGCTTGCGCAACTAAGCGCGACAGATTACGAATACGACCAATATAGGCAGCGCGTTCCGTTACGGAGATAGCCCCACGGGCATCGAGAAGATTAAAGGTATGAGCTGCTTTTAAAACCATTTCATACGCAGGTAGTGCAAGCGCTTGCTCCATTAAGCGCTTTGCTTCACTCTCGTAATGATTAAAGTTTGCAAACAGAAAGTCTGTATTGGAGTGTTCGAAGTTATAGCGTGACTGCTCTACTTCATTTTGGTGATACACATCACCATAGCTTACGCCCTCTGTCCAGACCAGATCAAACACATTGGAGCAGTTTTGCAAGTACATCGCTAAGCGTTCTATTCCGTAGGTAATTTCACCCAATACCGGTTTGCAATCCAAGCCACCCACTTGCTGAAAATACGTAAACTGAGTCACTTCCATACCATTGAGCCAAACCTCCCAGCCAAGGCCCCACGCCCCTAAGGTTGGGTTCTCCCAGTCGTCTTCCACGAAACGAATATCGTTTTGCTTTAGATCAAGCCCCAAGGCTTTTAAAGAGCCCAAATACAAATCCAAAATATTGGCAGGCGCTGGTTTTAAAACCACTTGGTATTGATAGTAATGCTGTAAACGATTTGGGTTTTCACCATAACGACCATCTTTGGGACGTCTTGAGGGCTGAACATAGGCTGCTTTCCATGGTTCAGGACCAATCGCTCTTAAAAAAGTGGCTGTATGCGAGGTGCCGGCCCCAACTTCGAGATCGATGGGCTGTAACAGCGCACAACCTTGTTGGTCCCAATAATCTTGAAGTTTGAGAATAATTTGTTGAAACGTTAGCATGCGACACAATGATTTTTTAGATAAGACCTTGATTTTACTCGGCAAACCAAGGACTCGTTAAAAAATCAGTTCGGTTGCGATCTACGCCAATAACCAATCCCCAGAGCAAAAACAACCCAGATCAAAATCGGCCAGTTGCCCCAGATCACATAAGGCGTCTGTCCTTCAAAGGCTTGCACTCGAATATCAAGTTCGCCTTGAACAAATTGCGAAAGGCTTGCTACAACTCGGCCGCGCTGATCAATCAGGGCGGTGATCCCGGTATTGGTAGCACGTAAACTGGGTAGACCGGTTTCGAGAGAGCGTAATTGGGAGAGGCGCAGTTGCTGCATGGGGGCTTGCGATTGGCCAAACCAAGCCAAGTTCGTAACGTTCACTAAAAGATTAACTGGTTCTCGGCTATTACGAATTCGGGTGGCGATTTCGTTGCCAAAAATATCTTCATAGCAAATTGAGATGGCCGCATAAAGCGGACGATCTGGATTGGAGCGGGGGCGAATCAAAAATGGCGCCTGATTAATCGATCCTCTTGCAAAATTACCTAATGGGACTTTAAATGCATCGATAAACCATTGAAAACCGGGGGGGACGAACTCACCAAAAGGGACTAGGTGATGTTTGTCGTAGCGATAAACGGATTTGTGACTCGAAAAACCGCTGACCCGATTGGAATATTGAAAAGACCCGTCATTTTTGGATATTTTTCCAATTAAACCAAGAAGCACATGACTATCGGTTTCATTAGTAAATTCTTGGATCCGCTCAATCGACTGATCAGGTATATCTGGCTCTGGCCATTCAAATGCGGTCTCAGGAGCAATGATTAAATCAGCCGGAGCTTTAATAATTTGATCCCGATAAAAATGGATTTGTTTCAGGATGTCAGCGGGATTAAATTTGAGGCTTTGTTCAAAGTTCCCCTGAATCAATCGCACTGAGATGGGCAAGTCTTTGGGGCTGGTGAACGACCAAATTCCCAAAACCTGGACAATTGCAACCGCTCCCACTACGGCAGCGATATTTCGTAGTCGGGGCTGACTCAATTGTGAGGCGGCCCAGATAAACAAGAAGGTACAAGCTAGGCCACCGAAGTAGGGTGCGATATGTGCAAATGGACCATTCACTTGCGACTCGGCAAAGCCCATCCATGGAAAGCCAGTAAACATCTGACCTCGTAAATATTCAGTGAGTACCCACGCCGCAGGAATCGCCAGGGATCGCCACGCAGAATCATTGACTTGCTTTGCAAGCATATTGGCTAATCCAAAATAGACTGCCATTAGACTGGCTAGGGCAAGAACAGCAAGGCTTGATAACCATACTGCCATTCCACCGACATCGTGCAGGCTAATAAAAATCCACCAAAGAGCAGGCACAAAATAACCCAGACCAAGTAAGAATCCATCGCGAAATACTTGGCCCAATCTTGATTCACTGCTTCGATCTAATAGGTATAGAGCGTAAGCAAATAAAGGAATTTGAAAGTAACCACTAAAGGGAAGCTCACTCGCGACCGCTAAAAGAACCCCTAAAAAAACAAGTAAGGCACTGTAAATAATCGGATTGGCCTGTCGACTACTTTGCAATTACGATTCGGTAGCAGAAGCGTTAGATGGTGCAATGCGACGCATCAAAAGAATATGCACTTGACGGGGGTCGGCACGCTGCACTTCAAATTCAAAACCATCAATACGAACCCGCTCGCCAAATTTTGGAACTCGACCTAAATGCTGAATCACCAGCCCAGCCACGGTTTCTACGTCCTCTGCTGAAAAGTCCGTCTTTAGCTCTTCATTAAGCTGCTCAAGCTCGGTCATGCCTTTGATTCGATAATCACCATTTTTTAAGACGGTGATGTTGTCAGATTCCTCATCGATGTCATGCTCATCCTCGATGTCGCCAACAATTTGCTCAATCACATCTTCAATCGTAATCATTCCAGCCACGCCACTGTACTCGTCAACCACAATGGCCAGATGATTGCGATTATTACGAAAGTCTTTGAGAAGGACGCTTAAGCGTTTTGATTCAGGAATAAAAACAGCCGGCCGTAGCCAGTCACGAATTTGAAAATCTTTTTCTGTGAAATGCCGTAAGAGATCTTTGGCTAACAGAATGCCGATGACTTGATCGCGATGACCCTCATAGACTGGGAAGCGCGAATGACCTGTTTTGACGACATCTGCAATGATTTGTGCCAGAGGTGCATTGATATCAATCCAGTCAATTTGGGCCCGAGGCAACAACACATCGCGAGCGGATAATTCGCCAACCTGAAATACTCCCTCGATCATGGAAAGCGCATCGGCATCCATGAGCCCATCGGCTTGGGCTTCACGAAGCGTTTCAATCAGCTCTTTACGCTGCGCTTTTGGATCAGAAGACTGGTCAGAAAAAAACGCGCTTAGGCGATCAATTAGACTATTTGACATAAATTAATAGACAGCATAAAACATTTTTATGACAGTCAATCACAAGGTTCATTTTTAGTAGGGATTTGGATAACCAAGTGATTGTAAGATTTTGATCTCAAGTGCTTCCATGCGGCTGGCATCCTTTGGCTTTAAATGATCATAGCCTTTCGCATGCAAGCAGCCATGAATCAAAAGATGGGCTAGGTGTGCCACGAGTGACTTTTGTTGCTCTTTAGCTTCTGCGCGCAGAATTGGTAAACACAAAACAATGTCTGCTTCAATCGATTTCCCTTGTGTTGGGTAGGAAAAGGTGAGGACATTGGTGGGCTTATCAAAGCCCCGAAAAAATAAATTAAGGTCATAAGCCTCAGCTTTATTCACAAAACGAATCGTAAGTGTTGCATTATTTTGAAAACAGGCTCCAACCCATTTACGGATTTGCGCCATGCTCACAATAGCTAAAACCTGGTTTTGTAAGGCTTGCGTAGCAAACTGAAGATCAAGGCTAAGGGTTCGGCGCATTAATCAATTTAGACCAAAGAATGAACAATTTCACCGCGTAGGGTGTGCTTTAGAACCTCGGTGACTTTAACCTCGAGCATCTGCCCAATCCATTGATCGACTGCACTTCGATCAGAATCACCCTCAGGAATGATGATATTAACCACGCGATTGTTCTCGGTACGTCCTAGAAGGTGTGCGTTATCCCGCGTTAAGCCCTCAATTAACACCCGCTCCTGATTACCAAGCATGGCCTGACTGACTGTGAGTGCTTGAGAATCAATTTGGGCAATTAAACGTTGCAAACGTTTTAACTTCATTTCATAGGGCGTGTCGTCTTCCAGATTGGCTGCGGGAGTGCCAGGTCTAGGGCTAAAGATGAATGAGTAGCTGTTATCAAACTGAAGTTCAGTCACCATATCGATTAGCTTTTCAAAGTCAGCTTCTGTCTCACCTGGAAAGCCTACAATGAAATCGCTCGAGAGTGAGAGCTTGGGCCGCACAGAGCGCATTTTACGAATAATGCTTTTGAACTCTAAGCTCGTATAGCCCCGCTTCATCGCCGACAAAATTTTATCCGAGGCGTGCTGCACTGGAAGGTGTAGATGACTGACTAACTGGGGGACGCGATCATAAACATCAATGAGGCGCTGAGTAAATTCTTTGGGGTGACTGGTGGTAAATCGAATGCGCTCTAGACCTGGGATCTCAGACATGTACTCAAGGAGCAAGGCAAAATCAGCAATCTCAGATGATTGGCCCATGCGACCACGATAGGCATTGACGTTTTGCCCTAAAAGGGTGATCTCTTTAACGCCCTGCTCGGTCAGACCCACAATTTCGGTGAGGACATCTTCAAAGGGGCGAGATACCTCCTCCCCACGGGTATACGGCACTACACAGTAGCTGCAATATTTGGAACAACCTTCCATGATGGAAACAAAGGCGGAGCCTTTGGTCTGACGTGAGCGGGGCAGGTGATCAAATTTTTCAATTTCTGGAAATGAGATATCCACTTGCGATTGACCGGTAGCGAGTCGCTGGTCAATCAGTTTTGGTAAGCGGTGCAGGGTTTGTGGGCCAAAGACAAAATCCACATGCGGGGCACGATTAATGATCTGCTTGCCTTCTTGGCTGGCGACGCAACCGCCTACGCCAATTAAAAGATCGGGTTTTAGCTGCTTTAACTCCCTTAGACGCCCCAAATCAGAGAACACCTTTTCTTGGGCTTTCTCCCGAATGGAGCAGGTATTGAGCAAGATGACATCGGCATCGTCGATTTCATCGGTTTGATCCATGCCTTGGGTGGAATGAAGGACATCGGCCATTTTTTCCGAGTCATACTCATTCATTTGGCAGCCAAATGTCTTGATATAGAGCTTTTTCATACGCCGATCTCAGGTTTATAACTGGGGGCAAGGCTTCTATTGTAGGCGATTCTCAAGCATCTTAGGCCCTTGAAATCGGTCAAGACGCCCCAACATATAAAAAGTTCAAAAAAAGATCTAAAAAGGACTTATTGATGAGTACAGTA
Source organism: Polynucleobacter sp. MWH-UH24A (assembly GCF_018687475.1). Taxonomy (NCBI): domain Bacteria; kingdom Pseudomonadati; phylum Pseudomonadota; class Betaproteobacteria; order Burkholderiales; family Burkholderiaceae; genus Polynucleobacter; species Polynucleobacter sp. MWH-UH24A. The sequence continues at coordinate 1,721,203 of NZ_CP061292.1, read as the reverse complement.
AAAGAAACCCTTGGTTTTCAGGCCGAAGTAAAACAGCTTTTGCAGTTGATGATCCATTCCTTGTATTCGAACAAGGAAATCTTTTTGCGAGAGTTGATTTCAAACGCCTCGGATGCCGCTGATAAGTTACGCTTTGAGGCGATGACCCATTCTGACTGGTATGAGTCAGACCCCGAGTTAAAAATCAAAATCAGCTTCAATAAAGAGGCTAGAACCATCACGATTAGTGATAACGGAATCGGCATGAGCCGTGATGAGGTGATTGCTAATTTGGGAACCATTGCGCGATCGGGCACGAAAGAGTTTTTTACAAAACTCTCGGGTGATCAGCAAAAGGATGCGGCCCTAATTGGTCAGTTTGGCGTTGGTTTCTATTCAGCATTCATCGTAGCTGACAACATCATCGTGGAAACACGACGTGCCGGCTTACCCGCATCCGAGGGTGTGCGTTGGGAATCCCAGGGTGCTGGAGAGTTCACGATTGAAACCATCAATCGTCCTGAGCGTGGCACTTCGATCACTTTACACTTGCGCGAAGGTGAAGATGAGTTACTGTCTTCTTGGAAATTGAAATCCATCATTCGCAAATACTCGGATCATATTTCTTTGCCAATCCAAATGCATAAAGAGGAATGGGACGAAGAAAAAAAAGAGCAGGTCACAAAAGATGAGTTTGAGACCATCAATCAAGCCACTGCCCTGTGGGCCAGACCAAAGTCGGAGATTACTGATGAGCAGTACAAAGAGTTCTATAAACACATCTCCCATGACTTTGAGGACCCATTAACGTATTCGCATAATCGGGTTGAAGGGCGCAGTGAATTCACCCAGCTCTTATTCATTCCAAAGAAAGCCAACTTTGATCTCTGGGATCGCAACAAGCGCAATGGCATCAAGCTTTACGTTAAACGCGTTTTTATCATGGACGATGCCGAGCAGCTCATGCCAATGTACCTTCGTTTTGTCACTGGCGTGATTGACTCTGCTGATTTACCACTCAATGTCTCACGCGAAATCTTACAAGAATCACGTGATGTTAAAAGTATCCGAGAGAGTTCAACCAAGCGGGTTTTAACCATGCTCGAGGAATTGGCTAATAGTGAGGATGTTGCTAAAAAAGAGCAGTACGCTGATTTTTGGAAGGAGTTTGGTCAGGTCCTTAAAGAGGGGATCGGCGAGGATGTGGGCAATCAAGAGCGGATCGCAAAACTTGCACGCTTTGCCAGTACGCACAGCGATTCTTCCGAGCAAACCGTAACTCTTGCCGATTACGTCAGTCGTATGAAAGAGGGGCAAGATAAGATTTATTACGTCACTGGGGAATCCTATATTGCTGCCAAAAACAGCCCCCATTTGGAAATCTTTAAGAAAAAAGGCGTAGAAGTTTTATTGCTATCCGATCGGGTTGATGAATGGCTGTTGTCCTATTTCCATGAGTTTGACGGTAAAGCCTTGGTATCCGTTGCAAAAGGTGGCCTTGATCTCGGTGCCTTGGCCGATGAAGCTGAGAAAAAAGAACAAAAAGAAACCGAAGAGCAATATAAAGATCTCATTGAGCGCATGAAAAAATCACTCGATGGCAAGGTGAAGGATGTGCGTGTCACCTTACGTTTGACGGATTCACCTGCGTGTTTAGTCGCCGATGAGCATGAACTTTCTGCGAACCTATTGCGGATGCTCAAGGCTGCGGGTCAGCAAGCACCGGATAGCAAACCGATCTTAGAAATTAATCCACAACACCCCTTAGTTCTAAAACTAAAATACGAGGATAAGCAATTTGACGATTGGGCAACGATTTTGTTTGATCAGGCATTGCTTGCGGAAGGGGGTCAGTTACAAGATCCCGCTGGATATGTAAAACGGATTAATCAAATGCTACTGGCATAAGGATTGGTTATGAGAGCAGTGGTATCTCGATTTGGTAGCGGTCATTTTCAGCAGGCCCTTGAAGTCGGCTATGATCATTTTGTCTCCGATATTGATGAGGCGAAGGGCGGTAATTCTTCAGGCCCATCGCCCCATGAGTATCTGGGTGCTGCTTTAGCTGCCTGCACAGGCATGACCCTCAAAATGTACGCCCAGAGAAAATCGTGGGATCTGCAAGATGCAATCGTAACCGTGGATATTGAGCGAGTGAACGACATCGAAAAATTTAAACGCTCCATCAAGCTGGTGGGCGTGGTAGACGTGGAACAATCACAACGTCTACTGGAGATTGCCAATAAGTGCCCTGTTCATAAGGCACTTACTGGCACGATTGAAATTAATACTGAATTACTTTGAGCCCGATGAGGAGCTACTGGAGTTGGTAGAGCTTGCTTTACCAGCTTGATAGCCTTTGTTGTATTGGGCTTGCTTGTCTTTCTCATACATGTCATACACATAGCCAGAGGCTGCACCAACTGCTGCGCCACCCACCGCACCCCAAATTGGGTTGCTATGGAAAATCGCAGCACCGACTGCGCCTGCGGTTGCGCCAATTGCGCCACCCGATAAAGTACGCTGCTGAGTAGTGTCCATATTGGAGCAACCACTGATTAGCAATGCTGAACCAAGAATAATGGGAATAAATTTTTTCATGATCACGTTCTCCTAAAGAAATGACTATTTGCCACAGGGGTAGCGGCCAGCAAGATATCGAAGTGCGCTATCTGCTGCAGGGGTATTGGCGAACTGCTGATTTTGCTTAGCCCAATTGACGTAATCAGCGATTACGCTATCGATCGGAGGGGCAGGTTGCTTTAAACAAATGAAAGGTTTTGCATTGGTGGGATGGCGTGTCACTAAATAGGTGTCGTAAATCGCCGTTGAGTAACCAACACAAAATGAGCGGTATTCCGAGCTGGCGGGCAATTGACAGTACTTCACGAGCTCTTGCGTACTTAGGGCTTGATTTTGGGCCATTGTTGGCGAACTCAAAGCAAGGCCAAATCCCAGCAATAAAAACAGTTTTTTCATTATTAGTCCTTTAAAAAAGCAAAATTGCACCACATGGGTGCAAATTGATGAATCAATTGCCCCACTACAAAACATAATACTCAAAACTAATTAATAAAAGTAGGGGTATTACATGGATGCAATGAAATCTGGGGCAGATGTCCTATTCATTTTGCTGGGCGCAATTATGGTGTTGGCGATGCATGCCGGTTTTGCATTTTTAGAGCTTGGTACCGTTCGTAAGAAAAATCAAGTCAATGCCCTAATTAAGATTTTGGTGGATTTTTCAGTATCTACCATCGCCTATTTCTTTATTGGGTACAGCATCGCTTACGGTGTTCATTTTTTCTCCAGCGCTGAACTGCTCGCTCAGAAAAGTGGCTTTGATCTCGTTAAATTTTTCTTCTTACTGACATTTGCTGCTGCAATTCCAGCCATCATTTCCGGTGGAATCGCAGAGCGTGCCAAATTTAATCCTCAATTAATTGCTACTTTTGTGATTGTTGGTTTTGTGTACCCATTTTTTGAAGGCATTACATGGAATCAGCATTATGGAATTCAAGCTTGGATTAAAGAGCTGACCGGTGATGAATTCCATGATTTTGCTGGCTCAATCGTAGTTCATGCGGTTGGTGGTTGGTTGGCTTTGCCAGCGATCTTGTTATTGGGTGCGCGACGTGGGCGATATTCGAAAGAGGGTCAAATTGCAGCACATCCACCCTCAAGCATTCCATTTTTAGCATTAGGCGCTTGGATCCTAACAGTCGGTTGGTTTGGATTTAATGTGATGAGTGCGCAAACCATTGATAAAGTGAGCGGTTTAGTTGCCCTGAACTCTCTAATGGCCATGGTTGGTGGCACTCTTGCAGCATGGTTTGTAGGGCGCAATGATCCAGGATTTTCCTACAATGGACCGTTAGCAGGATTAGTGGCGGTCTGTGCCGGCTCCGATTTAATGCATCCACTGGGTGCGCTCATCGTCGGATTAGTTGCCGGTGCCTTATTTGTTTATATGTTCACTAAAGTACAAAATCGTTGGAAGATCGATGATGTGCTGGGCGTTTGGCCGCTGCACGGCTTATGTGGTTTATGGGGCGGAATCGCAGCAGGAATCTTTGGCAGCACTGCGTTAGGCGGACTTGGTGGAGTCAATGTCCTTGCCCAAACGATCGGGAGTGCATTGGGGGTGACGATTGCACTGCTTGGTGGTTTCCTGGTTTACGGTCTTCTTAAAGTAACGGTTGGAATTCGGATGTCTCAAGAAGATGAATACGACGGCGCTGACCTGAGTATTCATAAAATCTCTGCTACCCCGGATCGTGACTCTAATTGGTAGCCCAGACTCTCTATAATTAGGGCATGGCAATTTATGAGTTAGATGGGATATCTCCAGAATTAGGCGAAGGCGCCTGGGTGGCGGACTCTGCCGAGGTGATTGGGCGTGTTCATCTCGGCAAAAATGCCAATGTCTGGCCACGTGTGGTGATTCGGGGCGATAACGAGCCGATTCGGATTGGGGCTGGCACCAATGTTCAAGATTCTGCAGTTTTGCATTCTGACTATGGGTGGCCGCTCACTTTGGGCGAGAACGTATCGATTGGTCACCAGGCTATGGTGCACGGGTGTACGATTGGTGATGGTAGCCTGATTGGAATTAACGCGATTGTCCTTAACGGTGCCAAGATTGGCAAAAATTGCTTGGTTGGTGCTGGTGCGTTAGTCACAGAAGGAAAAGAATTCCCGGACGGTTCTTTAATTATTGGATCGCCTGCAAAAGCAGTCAAATCATTAAGTCCAGAGCAAATTGCTGAGATGAATCGCATCTCCTCGCATTACGTAGAGAACGCTGCACGTTACCGCAAAACCCTCAAGAAAATTTCCTAGGTTTTCATTGCTTCACGTTCTTAACGTCATTATTCCGATCTTTGCCCTAATCTTGGCAGGATATATTTGTGGCAAAACGGGTAAATTAAGTCCAAACGCATCGACCGAAATCAATCGGTTTGTCGTGTGGCTTGCATTGCCTGCGCAAATGTTTGACTTTACTGCGCACAGTAATTGGCAAGAGCTTTGGCAACCAGGATTCATTATTGCGTTTAGCTCGGGTGCGATCTTAGTCTACTTAGCACTCCTGATTTATTACCGAATTCAGACCAAAGATTGGACCGTTGCTAGCTTTCAAAGCCTGAGTGGCTCGTATGCGAACACTGGGTATATGGGCATTCCGCTACTACTACTCGCTTTTGGTGAGAGCGGCCTTGGACCCGCTGTGATTGCAACCTTGATTGTGGTGTGCGCACTCTTTGCGGTAGCCATTATTTTTATTGAGCTTGGTGTGCACGCCAAAAAGCCGTTTGGTGAAATTATTCAAACGGTTGGAAAATCCTTAGCCACCAATCCTCTATTGGTAGCGCCGTTTTGTGGGGCTCTTTGGGCGACAACTGGTTTAGAGCTCTATGGACCACTGCGCCAGTTTGTCAGTTTTTTAGGAGCCGCAGCTAGTCCTTGTGCATTAGTTTCAATTGGATTATTTTTAGTTCAAAAAACTGCCGCACCCGTAAAGACCACTTGGAGTCTGGTGTTTGTAAAACTGATCTTGCAACCATTCATTGTTTGGGTGGTGGCTGATCCGATCTTAGGATTGCCAACATTTTGGGTCTATGCGGCTGTCTTGGTGAGTGCTTTACCAACAGGCACAGGCCCATTCATGCTAGCTCAATATTACCGAGCTGACGGTTCCCTGATCTCACGTGTCGTATTAATTACTACCCTAGGCTCTTTATTCACGCTATCGATTTTGGTGTGGTGGATGACCCCTAGCTAGGCTCTGGATTTTTTCCTTCTGCATCCACTTGGTACTCCCAAGAGGCATTGATAAACGCGGGGAGCTGCATGCAATTCTGCGTAATGCGGTGCAAGGTCGGATAGCCACTAAAACTAATCTTGGCATCGAAGGCATTAAAGACTTGCGGTACTAAAAAAACGTCAGCAATCGTTGGTTGATCGCCATAGCAAAATTGACCAACGCGAGGATCTTTTGAAAGCCGTTTTTCAAGGCTAGCGAGCCCCTTATCGACCCAATGGTTGTACCAGGTTAAACGCTGTTCATCACTAATTCCGAGTTTTCCAACGAGATACCGTAGAACCCGAAGATTGTTGATCGGATGAATATCCGCAGCGATATCTTGAGCCAAACCACGAACCCACGCTCGATCCTCGATCTTGCTTGGCAATAAGGCTGGTTTAGGATATTTTTCCTCGAGGAATTCAATGATCGCTAATGACTGGTGCAGAGTAATTCCCGCATCAATATAGAGCGGTACTAAACCATTTGGGTTTAGAGCTTGATAGGATTCCTGGAGCTGCTCACCACCGCCCTTGCGAAGGTGAACCGGAATTACCTCATATTCAATCCCTTTGAGATTGAGTGCAATCCGCACCCGAAAGGCAGCGGAGCTACGCCAAAAGCTATATAGAGTTGGTTTCATTAGAACGATGCTACCGCACCATCGCTTCTTGGATCCCAGCCACCTTTGAGGATGCCTGATGGCTCGCGAATAATGCAACCCGCGTGTCCAACCGTTTCATCAAGCTCAGCCAAGATCTCAATGTCATGACCCATGTCGCGAAGCTGTTGAACTAGCGCTGGATCAAAACGGGATTCCAATTTCAGCGTATCACTAGTTTGCCCCCACGTGCGTCCTAATAGCCAACGAGGACGGCTAATCGCATCTTGTGGATCGAGTCCATAAATGGCAGTTCGCGTAAATACTGCGCACTGGGTTTGTGGTTGTCCATCACCACCCATCGTTCCGTAAACCATGGACCGACCATCTTTAAATAATGCAAGAGCAGGATTTAAGGTATGAAATGGTTTGCGGTAAGGCAGAAGGGTATTGAGTGCGTTTGGATCTAATGAAAAGCTACAACCGCGGTTTTGCCAGTTAATGCCTGATTTTGGTAAAACAATTCCGGAGCCGAACTCATGATAAATACTTTGAATGAAGGAGACGCACCGGCCCTCGCCATCGATTACGCCCATCCAAATGGTGTCTGCGGGTCCTCGACCGGCGCCCCAGGGCAGAGCACGTTGACGATCTACTTGATTGGCGAGTGTTTTTAAAAAGCTGGGCGATAAAAATTCTTGGGCATGCTTTTGCATATAGGCAGGATCCGTAATATGTTGATCGCGGATCTTGAACGCCTGTTTGGTAGCCTCCACACAATGATGAACATATTCAGGGCTGTCAACTGCAAATTGCTTGAGTTTGAGTTGATCCAAAATGCCTAGAATCATTAGTGATACTACCCCTTGGGTTGGAGGCGTCATGTTGAATACATCTGCCAAACTGTGCGCTAGGTGTAGGGGGTTAATCAATTTTGCTTGGTGGCGTTGCAGATCATCAAGGCGCAGTGGACTGCCCAACTGTTTAAGCTCTTTTGCGATTAGCTCTGCGAGCTCTCCACGGTAATAATCATTGGTCCCTTTTTTGGCGATTTGACGTAAGGTATTCGCAAGTCGCTTTTGATAAAACACGCTGCCAGTCGCTGGAGACTTACCTTTTACTAAGAAGGTTTCTGAGAATCCAGGTTGGGGACTCAGCTCAACCCGTTTTTTCTCAGTGAGGGCAGATTGACTATGGGTGACTGGAACACCATGCTCAGCATAATGAATCGCATCCTCGAGTAAACGGGACAAGGGTAATCTGCCACCCAAGCTCTTTTTGGAAAGATCAAAGGCTGCTCCCCATCCTGAAATGGTGCCTGCAACCGTATTCGCTGCGACTGGTCCGCGAAATGGAATAGCTCCCGTGATTCCTTGCTCTTGATACCACGAGCGAGTAGCCAAACCAGCGGCACCGCCGCAGGCGTCGATGCCACCCATTGCTTTACCAGGCGCATGAATCACCCAAAAAGAGTCACCACCAATTGAGTTCATATGTGGATAAACAACCGCAATGGTGGCAGCTGCAGAAATCATAGCCTCAAGGGCATTACCTCCTTCGCGCAAGACAGCAAGCGCTGATTGAGAAGCGAGCGAGTGGGGCGCAACGGCCATTCCACGGATACCCCATTTTGGTTGCATAGCAATATCTTCCTTATGAAAAGTTTAAAAACGTTCACCAATATCGATCATATTTGCACTATGTTAGGGAATTTACTTAAATCACCCTTAATTGTTTGTTGTAAATTGATTTGTCAGTAAATTTTCAAACACAATTTCTTTAATTTACTTATAAAGGATGTAACGGTTTGATTTTCTTGACCTAAGTCATATTTATTAAATTGTTTGATCAGTAGTCTTTTCTCACAAAACTCACAAAGGAGAACATGTATGAGTAATTCCAGACGTAAATTCTTAGGCACCAGTTTGGGTGCAGGCGTTGCTGGCGCGGCTCTTGCTGCGCCTGCCATTGTAAAGGCTCAGTCAGCACAAACGTTTAATTGGAAAATGACCAGTGCCTATCCGAAAGGCGCGCCGTTTTATATGGATGGTCCAGGCAGCGCTACTGATTTAGCTAAACGTATTCTGGAAATGTCGGGCGGTCGTTTGAAGATTCAGGTCTTTGGAGCTGGTGAATTGATTCCAGCTTTTGAGGGGTTTGATGCGGTACGCGCAGGTACCGTTGAAATGAATCACGCCAATAGTTATTTCTGGACCGGTAAAACATTTGCTGCTCAGTACTTCACCGCTGTACCTTTTGGTTTGAACTTCCAGGGGATGAACGGCTGGTTCTACGACGGCGGTGGTATTGATTTATGGAATGAGGTTTATAACCCATTCGGTATGGTGGCCATGCCTTGCGGTAATACTGGCGTACAGATGACTGGTTGGTTTAAGAAAAAAATTAATTCAGTTGCCGATCTGAAGGGCTTGAAAATGCGTATTCCTGGCTTGGCAGGCAAGGTTTATGCCAAATTAGGCGTTGACGTTAAGGTTCTTCCAGGTGGAGAGATTTTTCCAGCACTCGAGCGCGGTGTGATCGATGCAGCTGAGTTCGTCGGCCCATTCCAGGACCGTCGCCTTGGTTTACAAAAGGCTGCGAAGTTTTACTACACCACAGGCTGGCACGAACCTGCAACCACATCTGAGTTACTGATTAATAAAGCCGCCTGGATGAAGTTGCCCAAAGATTTGCAAGAGGTTGTGAAGAATGCCTCAGCCGCTTGTAATGTGATTGGTGAGGCCTGGTGTCAGAAAAATAATGCCGATGCGATGGAAGATTTGGTCAAGAATCAAGGCGTTCAAGCTTTGCCTTTACCAGACTCCGTAGTCAAAGCAATGCGTGAAGAGACCACGAAGATATTAAATGAAGAGGCAGCCAAGGATCCGATGACGAAGAAAGTCCACGATTCTTATTTCGCATACAAGAAAAAATACGATGCGTGGGCTGCTTACAGTGAAGCAACTTATCACAGTAAAGTTCGCGGTTAATTTATACGTAAAGGTTTCAAATGCAGAAAGCATCGATTGTTATTGCTGAACGCATTGAAAGCGTAATTGATTTGTTTGGCAAGGTAGCCTCATGGCTTACCTTGTCAATCGTTCTTTTAATCGTTATCAATGTGATTTTGCGCTACAGCATGAGCTTAGGCTCAGTTTGGGCACAAGAACTGGAATGGCATTTATTAGCAGCCATGATTCTCTTTGGAATAAGCTTTTCATTATTACGCGGCGACAATGTCCGCGTTGACTTGTTCTATGCCAACTACACGCCCCAGAAAAAATACATGGTTGATTTGGCCTCGGCGATTTTGACCATCATTATTGCGGTCTTTTTTGTCAAACTCTCCATCAATTATGTTGGTCAATCGTTTTCGATTGGAGAAAAATCTCCTGATCCTGGCGGTATTCCTATGCGATGGCTCGTAAAGTCTTTAATACCCATCGGATTTTCTTTACTGGCTTTGCAAGGGTTAGCAGAGATGTTGCGAGTCATTATGAATCGCCCTGTTTCAGGAGGTCAAAAGCATGTTTGATCCAGAAATCATTGCGTTTTTGATGTTGGGCGGCTTTTTTGCCATGCTCATGATTGGCGTACCTGTTGCCATTTCTTTAGCAACTGTTGGTTTTGTATTTGGCTTTATTGGCTTTGGTGATAACTTATTTAATCTATTGCCCGCCCGAATATTCGGGGTTGCCGCAGGCTATCAGTGGCTGGCTATCCCCTTATTTATCTTTATGGGAATCATGCTCGAGAAATCAGGGCTTGCTGATGATTTGCTCGATGTAATTGGTCATCTAGCCGGGGGCGTAAAGGGCGGCATGGCCGTTGGCATCATTCTCTTTGGCGCCTTGATGGGTGCTACCACCGGAATTGTGGGTGCCACCATCATTACGTTAGGCCTGCTAACTTTGCCGACCTTGTTACGTCGAGGCTATGACAAAGGTATTGCTTGCGGCACGATTATGGCGTCCGGAACCTTGGGTCAAATTATTCCTCCCAGTTTGATCCTCATTTTGCTCTCGGATATTTTGCAGTTATCGGTTGGCACTTTATTTGCAGCTGCAGTCATGCCTGGCTTGTTACTCACATTGGTCTATATCATTTATCTCCTCATTCGGGGATGGATGAAACCCGAACTCATGCCGCCGATTCCGATTGAGGAACGTAGCAAAGTCTCAGGCAAAGAGCTTTGGGTTCGATTCTGGAAAGTGGTTGTGCCGCCCATTATGTTGGTAGTCGCTGTATTGGGGTCAATTGTGGGAGGCGTTGCTGCGCCTACCGAGGCAGCAGCGATGGGATCATTCGGATCAATTTTGGTCACCATATTCTCTGGACGATTTACCTGGGCGCGCTTAAAGGCTGTGATGATCGATACCACCAAGATTAGCGCACTCATGATGTTCATTTTGATTTGTGCCCAAGTCTTTTCTTTGGCCTTTAGGGGTCTCAATGGCGAAGAGCTGATTGCCAAACTATTTAATGTTGTACCAGGTGGACTCAATAGTGATATTTGGTTGATGCTGTTGCTAATTTTTGTCTTGGGATTCTTCTTAGAGTGGATTGAAATTAGCTATATTGCCGTTCCATTATTTATGCCAATTTTGTTATCTCAAGGCGCTGATCCGGTTTGGGTAGCCATGATGATCACGGTGTGTTTGCAATCCTCCTTCTTAACCCCTCCATTTGGTTGGGCTCTCTTTTATCTCAAAGGAGTTGCGCCACCCGAGGTATTAATTAAACATCTTTATAAAGGAGCTATACCGTTCATTGCGATGCAGGGCGTGACACTATACTTAGTGTTCCAGTTCCCTCAAATCTCGCTATGGTTGCCTAAGTTAATTGGATGGTAAAAAAGTAATTAGTATTGAATCACTCTCATACTCGGGCCCTGCGCCCGAGCGGGAGCTTTGTACCGATTGCGGAATTTCACGTTCCTCAGACCCAAAGCGTTGCGGTCGAGCCTGTCAGTTCATCGATCCTCAATACGAATCTCTTGAACAAGCAATTCATGGAAAAGCGCGAGCATTCAGCGGCGATCAACTCTTCTTTGGGGTCTATCGCAAGATGTACCGCGCAAGTATGCGTGAGCCACTAGCCGGAGCGCAGTGGACCGGAATTACCACTTCGATTGCTAATCAACTCCTAAAAAATGATTTAGTTGATGCCATTTTGACCATGGCACCGGATCCGGATGATCGTTGGCGACCAATGCCCGTCCTAATCACAGATCCTCAAGAGCTCGAACAAGCGCGAGGCATGCGAATGGGCTACGCACCACTCCTAGCGCTTCTTGATGTAGCAAGAGAGCGAAACTACCAACGGCTAGGGGTCATTGGAATCCCGTGTCAGGTCTACGCCTTAAGAGCGTTAGAAAAAGAGTTAAGCCTAAAGAAACTCTATGTGATTGGTACACCGTGTTCAGATAACACCAGTACCGAGAACTTTCATGAGTTTTTGCAACTGATTGATGAGAGCCCAGAAGAAATCACGTATTTAGAGTTCAGGGCCGACTACCATGTGGAGTTGCGTTATCGAGATGGACGAAATAAAACAATTCCATTTTTGATGCTGCCACTATCCAAACTTAGACCCGATTTTTTCCCATTGACGTGCAGAACCTGCGTGGATTACACCAATGCTCTTTCGGATATCACGGTTGGATATATGGGTGGTTCTGGGGAGCAATGGTTAATTGTGCGTAATCAACAGGGGGAAGAGTTACTCAATCTGTTGGGCAATCAAATACAACTTACTGAACCAGAGAGTGCTGGTAATCGCGCAAGCCCTGTTAAAGGGTTTATGAAAAACGTTGAGTTAGCTGCTGGTGGTTTACCACTGCGTCAAATGCCCAATTGGTTAAGACCGATCGTCGGGTGGCTCATGCCCAAGATTGGACCTCGAGGGTTGGAGTTCGCAAGAGCTCGCGTTGAGATGAAGGCGATTGAAACGATATTGCACCTACGCAGAGAAATGCCAAAGAAGATGAAAAACATGGTGCCCAATCATGTTTGGCAACTGGTCAAGCCCTATGGCTTAGAAGTAATGTCAAACGAAACAAAGGACGAAACCACAATTAAAACTAAAGAGAAATAACAAACAGAGCAATGATTAAGAGGTTGAGGATGCCAAAAATAATGAAGACAGGTTTGTAAATATATTTGCGCTTAACCGCTTCATCGCGCTCTCGTTGTGTTTTTGGATCCATAACAAACTATTTTTTGGGTTTAGTGGAAAAGGCACCGAACAAAATTAAGATTGCAATCACAATACCAATTAGATCTTTATCCCGAATGTACATATAAAAGCCTAAACCAAGGGCAACAAACCCAAAGATCATCCACCACGTTCTAGAAATCATCGATATACCTTACCAATAAACGATCCAAAAACAAAGCCCCCAGACAAGCTGAGGGCAGAATTTGGTGGCGAATCAGGGATTTGAACCCCGGACCTGCGGATTATGATTCCGTCGCTCTAACCAGCTGAGCTAATTCGCCGAATTGAGGATTATAAAGTAAAAGGCCTTAAGAGCCAGCCAAGCTCAAACTGGGGAATATCTCATTCGTGAGGTTTGGGGATATGTCGTTTTAAACGACACTACAAACCAATGGTGTATATGGCTAAGACTATGGTGCTTGATACTGCCTGGAATGGCTTCAAATTAGCAAATCTCGCAATCCCGCACAGTGGCATATGCTACCCTGATTTAGCTGTCCTTCAGAATACAGGTTACTTTGGATAATTTATTTATATTCTTTGTAATTTGGGATCATGGGCGCCACTCCTCAATTTACAAATCCATATCCACCGATACTCAAGATTGAATATATTGAATTGCAACCAAAATAATTAGGGGAAGTCCTTTAAACATACACCAGCCCCTTTTCAAATTGAGATGCTGTTAGCAAGACTCCTGGAGTCTTGCCAATAAGCGTTTAGTTAAGTGGAACGCCCTGAGTAGGTCGACCCTCCAAGGTCCAAAGATATAAAGATCCATCATAAAGTTTGGTGGACTTATTGCCAACCAATTCCGACATCACAAACCATGGGCCAGACGCTAAATGTCCGCTATTACAGTAACTAATAGCAGGCTCATTTGGTTTGATGCCATTGGCCTTTAGTAAAGCCTCATACGTGTTGGGCTTCAAGAAATATAAAGCTCCATCGCTTGATCGTGTCATCAGCTCGGGGGCAAAGGCTTGTGCTCCAGCAATATGGCCATACGTCTTCACATAATCACGTTTCGTAATCCCTAAAAACTGGGCCGGACTTCTGCCATCTACCAATTGGGTTTTGCCAGTTTTCGAAGCGTTTGCAACATCATCAGAACTAGCAATAAGCTCACTTCGATATGCTTTTGCAGTCCAGTTTCCTGCAGCCGCTTTAGAAGGGGTCACTGTAAATGGTCGGCCTTGAGCTAACCAGCCAGCCATACCCCCATCCAACACAGCAATATTGTCTTCGCCATAAATCTTGAGCTGCCAATACACCCTTAACGCTTCATCAATGTCTGAAACATCTTGACCGGCGGGTACCAAAATGATCGGTTTACCTTGATTGATGCCAGCCTGTTGTAATAACTTCTCAAAATCGGCTTTCTCGGGAACCAAATACTTGAGTTTTCGACCATCAACCATACGCTCTGCGCGTACATTTTTAAAGTTAACTACATTGGCATCTGGAATACGTCCCCCAACTTCTACCACCATCTTTTTTCCAGTCTTCTTGTCAGTTTCAAACTCAGGCTCACGCGTGAATGACTTCACATCACTTCGCACTTCAAGGATTTGAACTTGTGCACTGTGGTTAGCCAGCCAATTTGCATCCACTATTGGGCCTGGAACGGTTAATGCCATTAGCCATTGACTAGTTCCCAATAAGATGGCTGTTAATAAATACTTTATTTTCTTCATGATTACTCCTCCTTATTGAAGATTATTAATTGGACTGGATAAGTCATCCAATAAATGAATCTGGCGTTGCGATAGAACATGAATGGATTGATCATTTAAAACAGATGCCATTGACTTGGTCTGGCTTGCTAGTTGATTGAGTCGCCGATCCCGCTCTTCAATTAATTGCTCAATCTCATCACGGTATAGGGTGATTAACGACTGAATCCAGCTGGCTAACGTATCTATGGAATTTCCTGATTCAATCTTGAAATGAGCAAGTGCATCACGTAAAGATTCAGCTGAGCCCATCGTCTCACCAGTAACCCACTGGTTTGTTGTAAATAAGCGCACCGGCAGTCCTTTTGAGTCTAAGGCAATGGCTATTAAGTGCATAAATTGCTCACTTTGCGTTGGGCTTCGTTTAAAAAGGTGAAAGTGTCCATGCTCCGTGTCCGACATTTCGTCTACCTTGTGGGCATGGTAGTAAGCCTCGTAACCAGTGCCCACATCAACCAAATCATGACTCGGATAATGCTGCCACTCCCTAAATATGCGGTCCTGACCCATTAATACTTGGGGGATCGTTAAGCCCCTCTGAGCAAAATCGGTCAGGATATCTAATGCATTTTTTGCATGCATTTCGACATTCTTCATTGGCCAAGCTTTTTCCAAAGAGACTCGCCTCGGTTGCTGATTCATGGTCACGATCACTGGGGCTTGCGTTTTTTAGGTCCGCAGGGATTCGATGGGCCACATGGATTGCTGCTTTTTTTCTTCGTGGGGCCACATGGATTTTTCTGCTCAGCTGCCGTTTTATTTCCAGCGCCAGCCTCGGCCGACTGAGCCATGGGTGCGCCGGCTAATCCCGATAGCAACACGGCAAGAGCAACGACTGATGATTTTTTTGACATAAGATTTCCTTTCGTTATTTAATTTTTTTGAGCGCAGCCATTCATGGCATCTTGGGAGCTAATCGGACCCGAGGATTTCCTCTCCATCCAACCTCCCATTAAAAAGACACCGATTGCCATCAATATCAAAGCTGCATTCACATAGAGTGGTGAAACATGAATAAGCTCAGGCAAGGTATTAACGCTGTTTAGCTCTCCCAAGCTAGTCAAGAATTCAATCTGCGGAAAGGCCCATGCAAATCCCCAAGTACCAAGAATTAGGCCAATCAGAAATAATGCGGCGTCTAAGCGTCCTGACACAAAACCAACCAATGATGTCCCTGGACAGTAGCCACCAATTGCAAATCCTGCTCCCACCAGAGCTCCGCCGAGAGCCGCTGCCCCTAAAAATGCGGGCGGAATGAACAGTTCATCGCCCTGAACGATTCCAACTCCCTCAAGAAGCATTAAACCTACTGCTGCAAACACGATGGCTGTGAACATCACCTTGAAAACAGACCAATCGGTTAAACGAAACTGCGCAGTTAATTTACATGGGCTACCAAAACCTGCTCGCTCCAATACCCAGCCAAATCCAGCGCCCAATATCAATCCTGAAATGATGGTTCCCATCATGCCTCCTCCTTCATCAACCGACTTGCTATTAAACCGACAGCAAAAAAGGTAATTAAAAATACAAATCCTGCTAAGGAAAGCGTTGCAGCTCCTGAAAGGCCCATACCGCTCGTACAGCCTGCGGCGACTCGGGCCCCAAAGCCTGCCAATATGCCGCCAACTAAGGCAGTGACTGGTCGTTTAGCACCCCCTAAGAATCGCTTGCCATCCAACTGAAGTCGCATCCGCCCTGCGAGCCAGGCTGATACCAATGCACCAATTGCGACCCCAATAACCTGCCAAGTGATCCAGGCACTCAATGGCTTGCCGTCTTCAACCATGCCGCCAAGATACTCATTAGCCTCGGTTGCAATCGGAGCCAAATTCATACCAAACCAGGCAGTTAATCGGGTTGTAAATCCAGTAGCTCCTAGACCATGGCCTGTGATGACGAATGTTGCTAGTAGAACAACCCCGAGGGCAATCCCCGCTACCAGTGGATTCCAGTATGGCAGCGGGACCTGAGCTGGTTTAGCTTGATTCACATTGACTCCTTGCGCTTAGTTAATAAAATATTTAAATACATTATATATAATAATATATTAATAGTCTGCTTGAAGATTTGGATTCGATTTGATATAAATCAAAAAAAGAGGCTCAAAATGCTAATTCAATGTCCAAGCTGTAATCAACGTAACCGTCTAGCCAGTAACAAAGTTGGGAGCAAACCTATTTGCGGTAGCTGCCAGCATGACCTGCTCTCAGCCCCAATCGAGGCGAATGCGGGCGACTTTGGGGATTTAATTCATCAAACTCAGATACCAGTTTTAGTTGATTTCTGGGCACCATGGTGCGGTCCTTGCAAAATGTTTGCGCCCACCTTTGCCCAGCTTGCCAAGAAATACACCAATCAAGTTTTGTTTGTGAAAGTCAATACCGAGGAAGAACAAGGTATTGCCGCTCAGTTTGGGATTCGGTCTATCCCCACCCTCGCTTTTTTTAAAGGTGGTCAAGAAATTAATCGCCTTAGTGGCGCATTAGGACTTGGTGAATTGGATCGTTATATCCAACAACAATTAATAACTGTTGAGAGCTCAAGCTGACAATAAGCAACATTGCCTTTACTGCAAAGAAAATTGTCGTTTTAAACGACATTTTGCTCTACTAGGTTAGAACATGTTCTAAGCGCTATGCCCCTTGATGTATGTTTCAAGGAACGAAGCATTTTGAGTAAGCTGACTCATGGTCTCTTTCACCACATCACCCACAGAAACAATACCGATTACTTGGTTCTGATCCACTACAGGTATGTGACGAATACCCCGCGAGGAGATGATCGCCATACAGTGATCCATGGTATCTGTGGGTTTCACGGTCAATGGCTCTTTGGTCATGATGTCAGCAACTGGAGTGCTGTTGATATCAAGCCCTCGCAAATAGGCGCGAATCGCACAGTCGCCTTGCGAGACAATGCCTACTAAGCGCCCATCGTCCATCACCAAGATGGCGCGCACTCGATTGGATTTCATCAGCTCAAGAGCTTTGAATACAGAATCCGTTGATGAAACAGAAATAATTCGTTTTGGTTTCTGATCCAGACACTCTTGAACGGTTGACATTACTAACCCTTTTATTTTTTAGAAGAACAATTACGCTTTCTTCGCCCAGGCGGAGCACCAACCGGCAGCAGCCACTTGCTTACCAGCAAACAAACTACAACCACCAGCATTGCCACCTTTGGCTTGAAATAGAGCACAGTTACTGCATTTTTGATCATTTGTGTGCTTTGGAAATTTCTTGGCATCTACTTTAGTTGTATCGGCTCTATATCCCAAGGCTTGGGCTTGAGGATCGGTCTCCGCAACCATGGCTTGAGCTTGGACTAAGTTTGAAAGCGATAAAGTGGCTGCACCAGCGGCAGACAATAGGAGAAATTGACGACGGTTAGTTTGCATGGTTTTTCCTTTTCAGTACTGAGGCACTCATCTTAAAACATAAAACTATGCTAGCAAAATGGTTTTTATAAACTACTGAATTCATTAATATTTTTCTTATTCATTGATTTTCTACCGACGAAAAATAAATGCCAAACGCAGTAATGTTCGTTAGAATCAAATAGTGAAAATTCATTCCAAATCCATTGTTGTTCTGTGCTGCTTATTTGTATTTGCCTTTAAGGTCATGGCTGCAAATACTTACATTACGAATGGCATCAAGTTTGCACAGTTTGAACAACAGTTGAGTAAGGTAGCTCTTGAAAAGTGCGTCGATCAAAAAAGTAAATTACTTGGCGAGTTTGTTAAGAGTTTTCACTTGATGGCGCATGTGCTCGGTTATCCCGTGGAGGAGACAGCCTTTCAATTGGATTCCGTTCGTAGCCACGACTTTAATGCCAGACCAAACTATTTCGTGGCGCAACGTTTAGCCCACTTCATCTATAAGCCCCCAAAAACAACAATCTCCTAAACGATTGTTGTTTTAGCAGACGCCATTTTTAGCGCGTCTTGAATTTGGGGAGTTTATGAAAAATCGTATTTGCTATTTTGTCATCTGGTGCTTTACCATGCTGCCGCTTGGGGCTGAGGCTCAAGCCATAAAAAATGGGGCTAAAGAGACTTTGGAGCTGGTTAACAAAGTACAGCAACAAATCCTTCAGTGTACTCACAAGGCTGACTTCATTGATCAGCAAATTGTTGATCGAGAAATTATTTTCTTGCGATTTAATAATGAAAATATGAATCGGTTACTTCAATCGAAGGCTGTTCTCAATGATGGCCAGGTAAAGGTATTGAATACATTTCGATTGGCTATAAATCGTTGCCGAAGTTTGTCAAGCCAATTCCCGTTGCCCAGTATGGTGGAGATATATCAAAAATATTATCAGCAAGTCGATCAAATATATGACGATTTGCTTGAAAAGAAAATAACGATTGGTGAGGCCAATCAGAAAAAAATGAAGTTACTTGAGGAGGCATTCATTAAATGGCATGCAATCGAGGATTCCACGAGGAAAAGTAATGCCACACAATGACTGTTTTCTTTGTAGCAAGTGTGATTACAAGGTAGCCTGTTGTGTTGCCCGCGAGATCACGCCGCGATTTAGTGTGAGTCCAATGATTTGCTCTGCATGTCAAAACCTATCGAACTATATCGATACTAAATTTGATAAGGATGGCTATCCTACAAAGCAGTCATTGGTTTGTAATTATTGCTCTAAAACAGGTTATTTATCGATCTGGAAACGATACTCGTGTCCAAAGTGCAACTCGAAAATGCGGGCGTACGGCAGATCATTTTTTTGGCAAAACGAATCCGAATGCAACGCTCACCACTCAATTGAAAGGAGTTGATATGTCAATCATTAAAAAAACCTTTTTAGTTTTTGTTACTTGTTATTTGGCGGCATGTAGTTCGACAAAGCTTGATGAGAAAACAGATAACGTAGCTCCACTAACCGTTGGTTCCCAGTCGGCAAAATACGACCCCATTAGCGACCCAAAATCACCGTTGTATCAAAAGGGGTCGATTTATTTCGATTTTGATGAATATACGGTAAAGAGCTCATACCAGCCACTCCTTAAGGCCAATGCCGACTACTTGAAATCCAATCAATCCCGAATTGTGATTGAGGGCAATACCGATGACCGAGGCACATCGGAGTACAACCTCGCACTGGGTCAGCGGCGCTCAGAGGCCGTAAAAAGGGCACTTATTGCGCTTGGCGTGAATAGCAATCAAATCGAAGCCGTAAGTTTTGGTGAAGAAAAGCCAAAAAATACGGGTACCGGCGAAAAAGCGTGGCAAGAAAATAGGCGAGCTGATATTGTTTACCGGTAGTCCTTTAGCCCCCTCTTCATTGAGGGGGCTTTTTTATTCTGGAGACAGCCATGACTCGATTAATCATTTTTCTTGTGAGTGTGTTGACAAGCTATTCGTGTATTTCTGCATCAAATTTGAATAATCTCGATCAAAAAAATTTAAGGGAGCAGTTTTTTATTCTCAAAAAAGCTACATCAAGCTGTATCAAACAGCTTAAGTCACATCAAGATGACCTAATTATTCATGAGCAAATTTTTGCCCCCTTAGGAAAGATTAATAAGTATCAATATCTATTTAACTCCGAAGAAACTTAATCAGAGGAACAAGTTGAAATACTTAAAAACTACATTGATGTTCGAAGACAGTGTCGATTTTATTATTATCAAATGCCGCTTAAAGAAATGGTTCAGGCATATGTTAATTTTTATGCAGAAATGGACAAAGTCTATGATGGATTAATTTCGAAAGATTTAACCATTGGTATGGCTAATCAAAAAAGATTTGAATTAAATGAATCATTACAAAAACAATTTAATGTAATTTTTAATGATTTACCGAAGTAATTCTTAAGATATGTATAAACGCTACCTAAATTAGTTTATCTTGTAGATTATTCGGCTGGACGTGAACTGTCGTTTAAAACGACATGAAGTTCTATATATGCGTATATTTGTATATTCGCATATACAAATATAATTAATTGCGTATATGCGTGTTAACAAATATAAGCATTTACGCATATATATTCGTTTATGCGCATATAACGAACTTTATTTCTTGCGATTCAAGTTACCCGATCTCCACTGGTCGAGCTGTCTTTGATTGTGCGCAGTGATTGATTCAATGGAATCTCGTGGTAATTGTTTCAGGCACTCAGCCAATGCTTCTGGGCTCAGTTTTTCAGTAGGTGCGCTTGGCTTAATCTTTTGAGGTGACTTACCGTCCCAAGCAAATGGGTTTGTAAAAAATGGGGGATCGGGTAGACAATCATCACCATAAAAAGGGGTGTCGTCGTTGGCAAACGGAGAAAATGAAATCGTCTTTTCAAAAATGAGTGGCTTACCAGTAGGCGTTGGTGGTGGAGGCGGCATGGAGTAAATGGCTTTGCGAGCCAGAGCTTCAGCTTTATCAGAGGTCTTCCAAAGTGTTTCTACGGAAGTAATGCTGCCATTTGGAGCGATCTCAATTCGAAATCGAACCTGCCCTTGATCTGGGCCCTCAACAGCTATACCCATCATGCTGCGAACTTGTTTGCCCCACGCATGTCTGTAGCCCTTGCTATTTTTAAGAGTGTATTGGGATGCGAAAGCCCATTCTTCTGCTGTTGGCGCTGGAGGTGCATCTTGGGTGGCTACCTGAGGTTGATTCCTTTCAATGGGCGTTGGACGCTCTTGCTTTTGTAACTGAACCAATAAAACATCATCAGTTTTTGGAGGTGTGGGAAATTTGTAGCGAAGCCACAACCCAAAAAGCGTGAGGTGTAAAACAACCGAAAAAAGAAAAGCCACCATGAGGATCAGTGGTGACTTTTTAATCATTTGAATTAATTGGAATACAGTTAGGTGTTAATGAATCCATGCTAGCGATATTAGTGTTTTTATAAATGTCGTTTAAAACGACATAGTTCAAATACTTAGATTTCAAACACAATCGCCGCACATTTTCTGGTGGACTCCGTGAGCCTAACCCGCTAGCCTTTAGCCATAAGGCTTCCGAGCTGTGTGTAGTGAAGTGTGTCGCACAATGTGCGCACACCAACATTTGTGGTTTCGTTACGTCTTTGAAACGATTGAGGATTTTCCAGAAACTTCGAGCTTATGATTCCGTCGCTCTAACCAGCTGAGCTAATTCGCCGAACTGAGGATTATAAGGTAAAAGGCCTTAAGAGCCAGCCAAGCTCAAACTGGGGAATATCTCATCCGTGAGGTTTGGGGATATGTCGTTTAAAACGACAGTCTAGAGTTAGAGTCAAATATCCTTGACTCTAGTCGCTTCAACCCCGGGTTACTAAGAAGTCAAGGATGCAAACCGTTCACATGGTTTGTCATCAATGAATAGGTACTTAATGGCCGATTTGTTTTTTTAGCCATTCAAAATCCATAGTTCCAATTTTCAATATTTGTCTATTTTGTTTATCAATCAAGATCGTCATGGGGGTTTCGCCCCGCCATTTTGAATGGATTTCAAATCGCAAGAATTCGTCAAACGGACCGATAAGGTAGTAATTATTGGCTGAACCTAGATTTGCTTTTATGAGCATCTTGCTAATCTGTTCCGGAGGAACATTGTCAACCTGTACGTAGGCGATGTTTAGCTTCTTGTTTTCTTTAGTAAATTTGCCCCATACAGGCATTTCTTTAACACAGGGTGCGCATGTTACTCCCCAAAAATGAATCACCAGTGGGCGATCGGGATTACTTGCTACTAATTTAGACCATTCTCCTTTCTGATAGGGCCTCAATTCATTGCCCCAAGAGGACGAGCAAAAAGAAATGATGATAAGAAGAGCTATAGATAAATGCCTCATGGTAGGCCTCCAATAGGTATTAATTGATAGCCATCGTCTCGTGTTAGCCATGAGAGAAAGATTTGTTGGTTATTTTTAATCAATAATGGGTGATCAGAATAATTAGAAGTTTTGGAAATGATTCGAGGTAGGGTCCATGTTGCACCGTCATTTATCGATTGCTGCATCCAAATTAAGGTTTGCTTTCCTTCAAATTCTTTCCAAGTAAGCCAGATATTTTTACCATTAGCTAGTAAATATGGCCTCGATACATTTGCGTTTTGCGAGCCTATTTGTGCTGGATCGCTAAATCTTGAATTACCATTCTCAGAGCGGGCATAAAAAAGTCCAGAGCGAATGGAGCCCTGCGTGAACCAGGCTACATGACTGGTATTCAGACTTGATATCGCAATTGCTGGACCATGGTGGGGGCAAGCGTCGGTTTTCCAGCCATCATTAGCAACGCGCTCGATTTTGCCAAATTCACTCTTTTTAAATACTTGACTGGCATGATCACGAACTCCTCCGTCAAAAATGGCTCTATAAATAAGAGTAGGTTCATTGGTTGTATTTAATGCAGCGCCAATTCGACAGCACTCGCACATCGCATCATTTGCAATTTTTTCTGTTGTGAAAGATCCACCAAAATCGGTTGACGTTGCAAAAGCCAATGAGGCACCCAAAGGCTTATTTCCTTTATCTTTGGCTGCTTGAACTAGCCGTTTATCAATCCAACTAATAAATAAAGTCCCATCGGGTTCAATTAATAGGGATGGAAAGCGTTGACTCGATTGATCCTTCACAATCGATTTTGGGGTTGTAAAGGAATTACCACCATCCTTTGAAATTACATAATTTACTTGCGCATTCCAGTTCTTGTCCTTGAAGAATGAATAAGCAATGATTATCTGCCCATCTTTGTTTACAGCAATTTGCGGACGAGCATCACTTCCGGTGTCAAGTGCTTTGCCATGGTTCGCAATTTCAATCGACGTAGACCAAGACTTTCCTAAATCGATTGATTGAGCATAAGAGATACTGCCGTTTGCAGACCAGACTAGATGCAACTTTCCATCTTGAGAAAAAAATGGATTAACAGCATTGGCACAATCTAAGCCACTCGATTCACATGATACTTTTTGTTTAGAGACGCCTCCCATGCTGCCATGGGAGGAATGACTAGTTTGCGTATAGCCTGGCATTGCAAAGCCAATACCAAGGCTAATAAGCAAAAGGCATTGATATCCCATCCAATTGATTAGATGTGTTTTCATGATTTCAGAAGGTAATTTTTGCACCAATATTGAATGATTGTGGCATGCCTTGCGTATAGCTTGTAGCCGATCCTCCGGAGCTAAACGTTATATATTGACGGTTGAATAAGTTCACCACCGACGCAAACATCACCATATTTTTCTCAATCTCATAGTTTGCCCTTAGTCCGACGATGGTGTAACTTGGAACGATTAAGGTATTACTCGTATTCAACCATGATGTACTCACATATCGAATGGTTGTTGTGATACTAGCCTTAGGAACTGGGTAATATGTTAATCCCGCCCCAGCAATATTGCGTGGCACCCCTCCAACTTGCTTGTTGATTGGGTCACTAGTAGTACTCATGGTCAGCTTTGTCTGTGTGTATGCATAGTTAAGGTCAATCGCCCATTTTGGATCAAAATCCCAATGGTATTGGGATTCAATACCTTGGCTCAATAGGTTTTGTTGATTGGTGTAGTAGCTAATCGAGGAGGAGTTGCATACACCGTAACTGGACTGTCCAGTCCACGTGCCAGACCCATTGCATAATTGTTGAGCCAGCGCTTGATCCGTTGCGCTACTCGTACTTAATCGGTAAGTTGCAACGGCATCTTGGATATAGTTATTAAAAAAAGTTAACTGGGCAAATCCTGTTCGCCAACGATAATCAGTACCAAATTCATATCCAGTCATCGTTTCTGGAGTGAGGTTAGGATTGGCAAAAGTCCAGCCAGATGAAGATCCATATGTTCTGAGGGTGTTATTCATACCAGGGGCATGAAATGCTCGATATGCAGCCGAACGTAAATCCCAACTTTGATTGAGCTTATACAAAAGTCCTAAAGTTGGATTAAGCATTGTTTTGCTTTGATTAGGAACATTTTGATACGCCGTGCTTCCAGTGCTGGGATCTCGGTTGTAATAATCGGGGGTTTGACTATTCCAATAATCAAGCCGTGCGGATAGCGTTGTTTCAAGCGGGATCGATTTCCCAATCGATTTTAGTTGGCCAAGCAAGCCATAAAAACTTTGCTGACCTTTAGAGTAGTTAATTAATTGATTGGCACCGGTTGAACCAAAATTATTAGCAAGATTAGAGCCACTTACATTGCGACCATCAACACCAATTATTGCTTGATCAATGAACCCTTTCATATTTTTTGTGTACTGTACAGCTCCGCCAATCGTACTGTACGGATTTTGGTAGTTAGCGCTTATATAGGGTGTGCCACCAGATGTTGTGGATCCATTTTGTTTATTAAAAATAGTGTTTTGATAAAAGAAATTAACATCAACAGTTGAGCTTGCGTCGATTCGTGTTTTTGTTCCCGCAGCAATATCTGTATCTTGCTTGAGATTTTTGGCAAATGCGTAGCCACTCGATAAATCCGCCATGGTGTGATAACCCATTCGAAAATATCCCGTCGTTGATTCGGTTGGTTTGAAATAACTCTGAAGCCGAAAATTGCTGTTATCAGAGCTGGCTGGACCTTGACCATTTTTTATATTATTGGCTGGGGCCGGACTCATATTTGATACATTTTGATAGCCATCAGTACTGAAATAATCCGCTGAAATACGTAATTGCATTTTGTCGGATGCAATAATGTCTTTTGATGCCGCAACATTCCCTGTGCCAAAAGTGCCGTAGCTTACAGATACATCTTGTTGGCTATTTTTAGGATTTTTAGTCTTAATGTTAATTACGCCACCCATACCATAGTTACCCCAAAGACTCGAGACTCCACCACGGATGTATTCAACACTATCGATGGAGGAAAGAGGGACTAAGTTCCATTGGACTGTTCCATAAAATGCATCATTAGCAGGCGCGCCATCAATTAACACTAAGGTTCGTGCATTTCCAAGTCCTCGAGTATTAATACTCTGCCCGGTTGGATCCTTTTGATAATAAGGTTGATCGTTAAGGATTACTCCCGGAACGTTTTTCAAAATCTGATCAATTGTTTGATCTGGGGCTATCTCGATCGCCTCTTTGGTCAAAATGGTTGTATTTAGGGGTACTTCATCGAGGGGCGTGCCTGAGCGGGTCGCATCAACGATAACGTCCTTGAGTTTTTGATCGTAATTGGGCGGTGGTGCAATCTGCGCCCAGACATTGCCAGCAATGAAGCAGGCCACAAGAGCAGCAATGGGTTTTTGTTGTGTCTTTAGGCATTTCATGGCGTGTCTCTTTCTTAGGTGTTATGTATGCATTCACAACGACTGGGTTGTGGATCGCGGTGTTTAAATGGATGTTGGGAGTCAAGCAGGTAGGCGATTGCCCAGCCTAGCCAGACTGTGGCCAGGAGCGTGGCAATGAAGAGCCCCCGCATGAAGCCTCGGCGTGCCACGGGATTCATTTACGAACCTCCTGGCTTTGGGTCACAGCGCTTGTTTTTACTAAATTGCCATGGGGTTCAATAAAAACGGTCTCAATACTGCTATAGACCAAAAAAGCCACAATACCGAGCGCCGCACCAATATTGATGTGCGTAATCCAATACATCACGCGTTGCGTGGTTCTACTCATGGAGTTCTCCAAAATAAATTCGGGCCAAGGCCCAAAGGCCATAGCAGAGCTATGGAACTAGCGAGTTTTAGGAGAACTGCGGAGGGGCTTGCGAGGGGTGCTTCACCCAGGCCGATAGGGGCTTGGGTGCGCAATAGAAGAGGGTGGGGTACAGCGCTAACTGCTCGGGAGCGGCAAACTGCAATTGCTCGCCTAGCGGCGTGCTAATGGGTTGATGGGTGGTGCAATACGGGCAGGACTCAGCGGTATTGGCGGTGGATTCTTCATTGACCTGCTCAATGATCTTGGTCCCCGTGCTCGTACATACCTCAATGGCAAATCCGGAGCCGGTCTGACCGATGGCAACGGCCTGAGCAATCGCCGGCGCAAGGGCACTAAAGGCAATCCCAAAGGCTGCCACGTAGTGAACAATACGGCGTTTGCTGGCTAATAACATCATGCAAACGATTGTAATCTGAATTAACCAACAGAATCAGTTGAACAGTAGCTCTGGCCGAGGATTGATAAATGATCACAACCAGATCGGATGCTTATTGATATATGTAAATCGATTCATATTGATTAATACCAATTTGCACTGGATGATGGGTTTTTAACTATCCATCCCCTTATGTCCATCTCACCAATTCGTCGTATCTTCTTCACTCTCATTTTATGCATTGGATTTTCTGTGAATGCACAACAAACCCCAAAAGTCGAGGTAACTTATGGCACTGGAGTCAATACCTTTACTCTCGCGACGGGTAGCCCAGGAGAGCTAGGTCTTCTTCAGGCATTGGGTGAAGAATTTAGCAAACGTGAAAATGCCAAGATGGTTTGGATCAAAGCCGGCAGTGGTGCTTCTTTGAACTTACTGAAAACCAAGCAAGTGGATATGATCATGGTCCATGCCCCTGCGGCCGTTGCTAGGGCAGTCAGTGAAGGTTGGGCGACCAAACGTACATTGATTGGCTCCAATGAGTTCTATATTGTGGGACCGAAGTCAGACCCCGCTAAGATTGGAGCCGCCAGTAGTGGTGCTGATGCATATGCCCGAATTGCCAAGGCGAAAGCCAACTTTGTCTCGCGTGGTGATAACTCGGGCACCCACGTCAAAGAGATGGATATTTGGAAGCAAGCGGGGGTAATGCCCGAAGGCAGTTGGTACATTGTGACCAAAGACTTTATGACCGCATCGCTAAAGCGCGCCAATGCCGAGAATGCCTACTTCATGAGTGATAGCAGTACTTGGGTCGCTGAAAAGGCGATCGCTCCAAACTTGCAAGTGCTCTATCGTGGCGATAAGTTTTTAGTCAACACCTACGATGCCTTGGTTGCTCCTCCAGGTGCCACCCCCGGACAAGCCACTGCCAGTAAGTTCATTGATTTTGTGGCTTCCGATGCCGGACAGAAAATCATGCGGGACTATGGCAGGGGCCAATATGGCGAAGCTCTTTACAATGATGCGCTTTACGCCAAGCGGTACGTTTATTAAAGGAGAACCCATGAAACTCAACGTCGCCCTCAGCGCTCGCAATCAAATTCCTGGAACCCTCAAAGAGATTAAAAAGGGTCAAACCACGAGCCATCTCAAAATTGATATTGGTGGTGGGCATATGGTCACTGCCTCGATCACTAATGAAGCGGTTGATGAGCTCGCGCTCAAATCGGGTGATACAGTCTGGGCGATCATTAAAGCCTCGGACGTGATGGTAGCGAAGTAAGCGCATATTAGGCTCCGATGAAGCGCTTATGGATTACCGCGTGTGCCGCACTATGGACAGGACTGGCCACAGCGCAATC
Source organism: Polynucleobacter sp. MWH-UH24A (assembly GCF_018687475.1). Taxonomy (NCBI): domain Bacteria; kingdom Pseudomonadati; phylum Pseudomonadota; class Betaproteobacteria; order Burkholderiales; family Burkholderiaceae; genus Polynucleobacter; species Polynucleobacter sp. MWH-UH24A. The sequence continues at coordinate 1,693,517 of NZ_CP061292.1, read as the reverse complement.
CTGTCCGGTTGATCCATCTATTGTTTACACCGATCGGGAGGTGTTGGCATTGCGCCTTTTTGCCATTCGACCGGCTCTCTTTGATTTAAATAAACTCAATCAACTCCCGCAAACCCAAATTACGAGTGAGCGGCGCAATCAAGTCAGTGGTGCGACCACCGCAACGGACTCGCAGGGAACCGTATGGAGTGGGGTGCTGTTACGGGACTTCCTTCTTAAAAATGGCTTAGAAACAGTACCCAGTCGTGCGCTTCGCAATACACGCATTGAAGTAGTGGCGACCGACGGTTATCGAGCCAGCTTTAGTTGGGGTGAGGTATTTAATAGTCCTGCGGGATCGCAGATCCTCATCATTACGAAGCAAGATGGCAAAGCCTTAGATCTCCAAGAGGGGCCAGTATCATTTCGTGCTTTGAGTGACATCCGCCCGGGAGCTCGGCATGTGCGCAATGTTTGCGCGATCTCGCTTGTGCATTAAAAAAATTTCATTTAGATAAAAATAATTGTCGTTTTAAAAGACACTTGATAACTCCTGCTGGGCAAACCAGATCCCGAAAAAAAAAGCCACCTTACCGGTGGCGTTTAAACGGAGACATACAACATGCACTTGCTTTAGTCAATCTGCATTTGACTAAACACTTTTAGTATATTTTTATTAGACCGACGCGTATAGAGGGTAAATACTTATTATTAATATTTTCTATTAAAGATCTGAATCCAAAAAAGTCCACAAAGAATGTAATTACTGCGGCTCTTTTGGATTGGAACTCGGTGGTGTAGCCTGTATTTTTTCTTTGGTTTGACTGTGTTTCTTCATCTCAGACAAGACCCGCTGAACCAAAGGAGATGGTTTTTGGGTCGACGGTCCATTTTGCGTCGAAGCAACATTCTTCTTGCGCCTTAGAATCGTTTGCAAGATTGTTTGAATGAACATAAATTAAAAAGTTCTAGATAAAGATCAATTTTTAGTATAGTAGACAATAATAATAAAAACTAATAAAAACGATTGATCATGAACTCTCATGGCGCTCAACTTAATAGCCCCCCACTGGTAGGTTCGGACTATGTATTTATTGCGCTATTGATTATTAATCTCATTACTGTCTGTTATTTAGGACGAGACATTTTCATTCAGGGTGATAAGCTCGAGCAAGCCCGAAAAGATGGTGAGGCAGTCATGGTCTGGGCCAATCAAATTGATGAAAAAATTGCGTCTGGCGAAAGTATCGACCCTAAAGCGTGCACCCCCGCGAGCGAGGCGGATTTAAAAAAACCAAATTTCAATGCTAATACCTGGGGGGATTGTCTTGGCGCATTATTTGGCCCCACTGGCAAATTTTCAGATTTTCGCAATCATTTTATGAAAGATGGTTTGATTTGGACCAAAAAATGCGATCGTGAGCATGTCCAATCCAAAGGAGCGCTAGTATTTTTGCATTTGACTTCAGGTCCAACAGGGGCGCCCGTGCTCTCCGAAATTAAAGAATCGGATGCTCTGGTCAGTGGCACTGAATTTAGAGTCAATATTTGTGACCGCGGTTTTCGATTAATCAAAAGCGGAGACGCGAAGCTATGACCCAAGCCACGGTCCGAAAACTTCTCTATGAGCTTTTTATCAATCGAGAAAACTCAGATGGTTACGCTCGTCTTTTTGAGAGGGCTGTTATCGCAGTCATTATTCTCAATTTGATTGCTTTGTTTTTTGAGACGATCCCAATTATTTATCAAACACGTGAAGTCTATTTCCATCTGTTTGATATTGCTTCAGTTGGATTTTTTACCTTGGAGTATTTACTGCGTCTTTACGTGGCGCCAGAGGATCCGGATTTTAAGGGCAGATTCTCACGACTTCGCTTTATTCGAAGCCCTTTTGCAATTATCGATCTTTTAGCTATTTTGCCTTTTTATTTGGCGGCTTTTTTCAATATCGATCTGCGCGCGCTTCGCGCTTTGCGCTTATTGCGTTTATTCAAATTACTCCGAGCCTTTTATCCTGCTTTACTTGAATTTTTAGCCATTAATCGTCACAAGACGCTGCGGCAAAAAATCTATGCCATTTGCAATGAAACCCCGGATAGCGGCAAGTTGCATGAGATATTTGATTTCTTTATTGTCAGTTGGGTATTGATTTCAGTTGCCTCGGTTATTTTGGAGTCGGTTGATTCGATCAACTATTACCTGCATGTCGAATTCATCATTCTCGATACGATTACGGTTGCCATCTTTTCTACGGAGCTCATCATGCGGCTATACAGCTGCGTTGAGAATCCAACCTATCAGCACTGGCTATCAGGTCGTTTGAAATTTGCTAGACAGCCATCTAGCGTCATCGATATTTTGGCGATCGCTCCCTTTTTCTTAGAAAGCTTACTCGATCATCTTTTTGATCTGCGCTTTTTGCGGGTATTTCGACTGCTACGTCTTATGAAACTCGGGCGTTATTCCGATGCTACAAAATCTTTATTTTTAGTGATTCAGCGCGAGTGGCCAGTCATGAAGGCCGCTATTTTTATCATGCTGATGTTGGTGATGCTCGCTGCTTGCTTAGGCTATCTATTTGAACATGAGGCGCAGCCCGACAAATTTGAGAATATCCCGCAATCCATTTACTGGGCGGTTATTACCTTGGCCAGTGTTGGGTATGGCGATATATCCCCAGTAACCCCGGCTGGCAGGGCGATTACCATTGTTTTGGCACTTCTTGGTATCGGAATCTTTGCCATTCCTGCAGCGATTTTATCCTCGGCCTTCAGTGATCAATTGCGCATTGAGCGTGAGACCATGAAGCAAGAGCTCTACGAAATGCTTGGGGATGGCAAGATATCGCCGGAGGAACGGTCAATAATCGATGCAGAGGCTAAGCGCTTACATCTGTCTAAAGCAGAGGTCGATCGACTATTGGAAAAGGCCAGGGTTGAGCTGGGGCTTACCCCCCATACCGAGCACCATGATTCGCATGGTCCGCATAGTCATCACGATAGCCACCGCCATCATTTGGATCTGAGCTACCTTTCCAAGCATCCAGAGGCTGCTGGCGAGCAATTTAAGATCCTGGTAGCTCAACTCCAGCAATTAGCAATTAGCGTTGATCAGGAGCGTTTGGCGCGCTATCTTTCCGATACAAAGCATGCTACCGATTTTCAGAAAGAAACTTGGGAATACATTGTTCGCCACTCCAAAAAGAACAGTTAATTATTCCGTTTGAAAAAATATCGTAAAGAGTCTATGTCGTAGATGTAGGTTAGGCTTACTCTAGCTGGCTAATTAAAAATAGTCTAATCAAAGCTTTAAAGCTCAGTATTATTTTCATACCCAATCGCAACCATTAACTTACGGACTTCTTAAACCTAACCGACTAACATTGTGCTGTAAGGCTTCCAAGGTGAGTGTGATGAGGTGTGTCTCACAGTATGAAAGTACTTATTTTTGTGGTGCTGTTTGAATGTCTGTTGCAGCAGGGGCTCTGCGAAAAGAGCAGAGCGTTAGCTTAAGACTGATTAATATTATTGGCTAGGCGATTCAAAGCACTTTAAATGCAACTATTGCGATAGCGGTTGGTGGAAGTGCGGCTAATAAAAGTTTTAGGGCTGATATGGCCTTTTGCGGGAAGTAATCCTTTAGGATCGCGAGACCGGCAGGATTGGGAGCGTTTGCAATGACGGTAAGACCACCACCTGCAAGAGCGCCAGCTACCAAAGCATAGCGGAACTCCTCTGTTGTCCCTTCCACCAAAGATCCTAAATAAGTTAAGGCCGCATTATCAGTAATTGCGGTTAGGGCAATAGCTCCGTAAAACACAGCTGTATTGCTCATGTCATTTAGTAACGGTTGGAGCCACCACTGTTGTAAGCCTCCCAATACCACAAGGCCCGCCAAGAAAAATGCCACCATGAGTGCTTCTTTAAGAATCAACGGAGATTGATAGGAACTGTAAGCATGGGTGTAGCCTAAGAAAAAGAGGAAAATCCCCATAAACATCACCGGATGGTGAGCAAAAACAATGACTGCCAAAAGAAAGATTAAATGAGTGAGGACAACCCATAAAGGCATTTGATCCTGGTGATGTGCAGATGAAACTTTTGGTAATTCTTTGTGGATAACTATCGTTACAAGAAGGGCGTTCACCAAGACCGCAATGGTTGCTTTGATTCCAAAGGTCTGAAAGACGTATGCAGTATCCCAATCCCAAGCGGCTGACACCATCAAAATAGGGGGAGCAGCAAAACTAGTCAAAGCTCCGCCAATAGAAATATTCACAAATAAAACCGCTATTGTGAGGTACATTAATTTAGTTGAACTCGTTTTTGAGAAGATAGTATCGCGTAGTAAAAAAGCAGCCAAAGTCATCGCAGCCGGCTCCGTAATAAACGAACCCAAGATGGGAAGGCCGCTAAGGGTAACAAAATAGTTAGCAATTGCCGTTGGCAATTTGAACAATTTTTCAAGAAGTTTTGACAGGGCTAGAACAATGGTTTTAGAGGTATACAAAATAGGCTTACTGGCCGCAATAACCATAATGGCAAAAACAAAAAGTGGCTCCGTATAGTTTCTCGACTCTAAATAGCTAATAGCTGGTCTCGTACTGCCATGAATGAAAGCCATGAAAATAACCAGTACTAAGGCCCAAAAACCAAAAACGGCCTCCACCTCACCCAAAAGATGAAATAACCCAGTGTGATTTTGAGAACGATCAGCAAGTCCCTCAAAATAGAAAGCAAAAAAAGTATGCAGCACTGCAATCCCAAATAAGGTAGTGGCAATAATGTGGATAGTATTTAGATTAGTCATAATTGATTAAGTCCTTTAGAAATAATGGACTAATTTCAATTGCCACTCATGCAGTAGAAAAGTATCCATACAAAATCTAAGGAATTGCAAAGAGGGCTATCTGATAAGGCGCCTCAAGGCGAAAGATTGTGAAAGGATATTGTTAAGTTTTATGAAAATAAGATCGTAAAATTTTGTTGCTCTAACCAGCTGAGCTAACTCGCCGAACTGGGAATTATAAGGTAAAAGGCCTTAAGAGCCAGTCAAGCTCAAACTGGGGAATATCTCATCCGTGCGGTTTGGGGATATGTCGTTTAAAAAGACAGTCTAGAGTAAGAGTCAGGCATCCTCAGCCATGGTCGATTCCGCTCAAGGCTACCAAAAATCACAATCGATCGATTGACAAAGCGTACGTTTTTACGTACCATGTTGGAAAGGAGTTCAATCATGACCACATTAACCGCAAGTGAAGCGCGAGCAGGTTTATATCGCTTAATTGATCAAACCGCAGAAACACATAAGCCAGTGCTTATTTCAGGTAAGCGCAGTAATGCCGTTTTAATTTCTGAAGAAGACTGGAGCGCAATTCAGGAAACACTATACCTATTAGCTATTCCAGGAATGCGTGAGTCTATTAAGGAATCAATGGCTGAGCCTTTGGCTAAGAGTAAAAGGACATTAAAGTGGTAACTTGGAATTTAGTCTATTCCAAGTACGCCCTAAAAGATGCCAAAAAACTCTCAACCGCTGGATTAAGAGATAAAGCCCAGTCATTATTAGATCTATTAGAAGAAGATCCACTTCAAAATCCACCGCCATACGAAAAGTTGGTGGGGGATTTAAAAGGTGCTTGTTCTCGCAGAATTAATATTCAACATCGTTTAGTTTACGAGGTTTTTCGTAAAGAGAAGACTGTGCGCATTTTGAGGATGTGGACACACTACGATTAATTTGTCGATTTAAATGACACGTCAAAATCAGATGGTCATGGATTTCGCATACACAATCAGCGCACATTTTTTCGCAGCCTTCATGAGGCTAACTTGTTAGCAACGCTCTAGTCTTTTAAGGTGCGTGCAGGGAAGTGGTCAGCATAATGTTAATTTTCAAAGACGATCACCAGTGGTTTTCACGTCGTTAAGCACTAAATCTAGGTAGTATTACTATTAGACTAGAAGCGAATAGACAACTAAGTTGTTGAAGTAGAAGATTTAATTTTATTAAACACTTTAATGCATCATGGCAACGTTAGTAAGCATTCGCAAAGCAAAAGAAATAGGAGGCACTGTCCATAAAGCGAGGATTACTTGTGGACTAAGCATTCAGTCGCTTTCATCATTAACCGGATTTTCTGTCAACCAGCTCAATCATCTTGAAAATGGCAACATTTACGCTTTTCATGAAAATATTGACGATTTAATTGAAGTAGCCAAAAAATGCGGTGACAAATTAAATATAAATTTATTTAATCAAAGCAGCTCTGAAGCCATTTTTTCTAATGATGAAAAAATCTTTTCTATCGCAGAAGCAATTCCGGTATTTGTACAGAAGCGCGCTTAATATTTAAATCCATCGCGGCTTATCCTGGCTTTATTGATCAAGTCCACCACGTTTCAATTTGAAATTGAATATCCATAAGAGCGCAATATCTCTTTTGCTTTAGGTGTGCGCATAAACTCATAAAGACGAACTGCATCAGGCGTCGGATTTTTAATGAGCACCATACGTTGTTTAATTGGCTGATAACCATCATTTAGCTCAGCGGAAGAGACCTGCTTAGTAACTGAAGGAGATTTGGCGATGGAGAGTGCTGTAAAGCCAATATCAGCAGAGCCAGTCGTTACAAACATTGCTGCCATCGCAATATTATCGGCATACACAATCTTCGTATTTGCTAGTTCCCATAAATTGATGGCTTTTAGATACTCAACGCTAGCGCGACCATAGGGCGCAAGTTCTGGTTTTGCAAGCGCAATCTTGTTTGCTTTCTTAATTGCATCTGCAATTCTTTCTCTAGAGTCATCAAGAGCGATACCTTTGTTCCTACTCGCAATTAGAGCTAATTTACCAATTGCATAGACAGCACCTTCGTTTACTGTCTTTCCCTTTTTGAATAATTCAAGGGGGTATTGTTCATCGGCTGAGATAAATAAATGGAACGGGGCGCCGTTCATGATCTGCGAAGCAAAGTTTCCGGAGGAGCCATAGATGACCTTTAGATCACTTTTATTCTCTTTCTGAAATTGATTTTGAATCTCAATAAATGCATCTTTCATGTTTGCCGCTACAACGACATACGTCGTTTGCGCATTTGCTATTCCAGTTACTAGGCAGCAAGCGAGAATAAGAAAGAGCTTACGAATGATCATGAAGAAATTTGGCGAGTCTTAAATAGCAAGGTGAGATTAGTTTCAATTGTTAATATCTGTTCAATTAAAGTAGCTCGAGCTTTGAGATCAGCATCGCCGGTTAGTTGATTACGATGGCATTGATACAACTTAAAAAACATGTCCTCGGTTAGCCCAAATTGTTCCCAATCAAACATCATATTGAGTTGCGCCTCGCGCAATGCCTTTTGTGCGCAACCTGAATCAGGATGCTTAGCTTGGCTCAACAGATGGTCTGAGTTTTGGAACAGAGTAAGCTTGAGCTCTTCAAATCGATGCTTGATGGCCTCAAGACGATTTCGTTCAGCATCATTCATATCGGCAAATAGATTACGCGTGAACGCCTCAATCTCACGATACTTTGCCTCTAGGGCATCGATCTTAGTGGACGTTTGTAAATCGTGCTCATCTAAAAACATCGAATCGTTATCCAATTTGCCTTACAAAGCGGCCATCTTCCATTTCAGCTTTGGGCCGAACCCATAAGGTTTGGTTACGCATCGCCTCATAGATATATACATCTTCGAGATTAGCTTCTATCTTACCCAGGCCAATCACGCGATAGAGGCCGCCTGACTTGAGATGAATTAATTGGTCGCCCGCCTGAAATTTTGCTGTTGTGTTCATCAGAAAATTATATGGATAGCCTATAAAATCCACACTTTACATGGAACTTAATAAAGGTTGGCAATGAATTTATTTACCCCCGTCACACTTGGCTTACTCTCTCTTGAAAATCGAATCTTGATGGCACCGCTCACTCGGATGCGAGCGAGTGATGACGGAGTACCGGGACCCTTGGCAGCCGAGTACTATGCTCAGCGTGCCTCAGCAGGACTCATTATTAGCGAAGCGACGCAGATCTCTCCTTTGGGAAAAGGGTATCCAGCAACCCCCGGTATTTATAGTGATGCGCAGGTGGCGGCATGGCGGACGGTTACCGATGCTGTGCATGCTCGGGGTGGCAAGATCGTTTTGCAGTTATGGCATGTTGGACGAATTTCTCACTCCTCACTGCACCCGGATGAGGGATTGCCTGTTGCTCCATCAGCAATTCAACCGGCGGGTAAGGTTTACACCGCATCGTGGTCCTTGGCCGAGTACGAAACCCCAAGAGCATTAACACTCGAAGAGATTGGGCAGTTGAAGGCCGATTATGTGCACGCTGCCGAGCAGGCTAAAGCGGCCGGATTTGATGGCGTTGAACTGCATGCTGCCAATGGCTATTTACTCGACCAATTTTTGCAAGATCGCACCAATCAGCGCACGGATGCGTATGGTGGTTCAATTGCAAATCGTTGTAAGTTGGTATTGGAAATACTCGAGGCAATCATTCCGGTATGGGGTAGTGGTCGGGTGGGAATCCGTTTGTCACCATACGGCACATTTAACGACATTGCCGATTCCGATCCGAAAGGTTTATTTGCTCACCTGATCAATGCACTCAATCCATTTAATCTTTCTTATCTGCATTTGATTGAACCACGCGCAACGACGGCTGGGGGCAATGATCAACTAGTAGCTGACGCGCCGCGTACAGGTCAATTATTTCGTTCTTTGTTCACGGGTAAGGTGGTTTTGGCTGGGGGCTTTGATCAAGCGAGCGCTGAGAAAGCGCTTGCCGATGGCGAGGCTGATGCCATTGCCTTTGGTAGGTTGTTTATTGCCAATCCCGATTTACCAAAACGGTTTGAATTAAACGCTCCATTAAACCCCTATCAACGCGCCACATTCTATGGCGGTAATGAAAAGGGATATACCGACTATCCGGCGCTGTAAGACCATTCATTACAATGGATGGATTGATTCTTATATGCGAACACCCGAATAGTTATGGCCACCTATCAAACAGAGCGCGTGCTCTCTGTCAAACACTGGAACGAAAGTTTATTTAGTTTTACTACCACCCGAAATAGAGGATTACGTTTTCGTAATGGCCATTTCCTAATGATTGGTCTTGAGGTGGATGGTAAGCCTTTAGCTCGTGCCTATAGTGTGGTGAGCCCAAATTATGCTGAGCACCTCGAGTTCTTCAGCATCAAAGTTCCCAATGGCCCATTAACTTCGCGACTGCAGCACATTCAGGTGGGTGACTCAATTCTCGTGAGTGAGAAATCCGTCGGCACATTGGTAATTGATGATCTAAATCCAGGAAAGCATTTGTATTTATTTAGTACTGGAACCGGATTAGCTCCGTTTTTGAGCATTATTCGCGATCCAGAGACCTACGAACGGTTTGAAAAGATTGTTTTAGTTCACGGTGTGCGGGTGGTGAGTGAGCTTGCGTACCAAGAGTACCTTACGAAAGAATTACCCAATGATGAGTTTTTGGGAGAGTTGGTGCGCAATCAACTGATTTATTACCCCACGGTCACACGCGAAGCATATTCCCATACTGGTCGCCTAACTACCGCGATTGAATCTGGAAAACTATTTACCGATATTGGATTGCCACAGCTCAATCCTGCGGTGGATCGTGCCATGATCTGTGGCAGCCCCGCGATGCTCAAAGAAACCAGTGAATTATTGGATCAGCGCGGGTTTAAGGTTTCACCATCCTCCGGAGAGTTGGGCGATTACGTCTTTGAGAGGGCCTTTGTCGAGAAGTAGGCCTAAAAAAGAAGCCCCTTGCGGGGCTTAAATTCAAAGGAAATAAATCAGTGCTTATTTAAGCGTAAGACTGTCAATTTCACTATACAGATTTATCAGTAATTAAAAACCCTAGGTTGAGCCCTGTGATTTTAGTGATAAACCACTAGAATTCAGTGATTATGCGCATTGAAGATACCGATCCAGACCGTCATAACGCCATTGAATACCCTATGGAAGTGGGCGCACCTAAGTTTGCACCCGTTCCAATTCGTGAAGAAAAAGACAAGGCTATCAATGTTGCTAGAGCGCATGCTAATCAAGAATACGAGCGCATCATGGAGCAGGCTGCGGTTTTGATGCGCCAAGCAAAAGCGCTGCAAGCCCGCTTAGATGCAACTGAAATGGTTCATGCGGCTAAGTTTAGTTTTAGTCCAGTTTATGGAAAAAAATATTATCTATACCAAGACCAGAGCCTGGGTTCCTATCGTTTAGTTCAGAACTCTCCGAGCGAGTGGAGTTGTGGTGTACCAGCGGGTTGGTCTTTTTGCCAAGTAGTCCGTAAGTTGGGCGATAGTACCTGGGAAGTGGTTGAAGACTAAATCAATGAGGTGAAACTATGACAAAGTCGGATAACCGTTGTTGTGGATCCGGTGTTTGTATCATCAATGACGCTGGAGAGTGCTGGTGTGGTCAAAAATGGGATGGTGAAAAGATGGTACACATGCCCTTAAATCTTGAAACGCCCCAAGACGAGGAAATGCAAATCAGGCTTGAAAACAAAGATGGTAAGGACTAACTAGTTCCCCTGCCGTTTTTTCTGTAAGTAAGTGATGGTACGAAAATGCGCATAAGCCATCACGATTGCCAAAATGGCTACTGAATATTTGACTGGAATCCGAAGTAGCATTTCTAAGACAAGGGCAAACAAAAATGCCCATGCCATCATGCTTAGATACGAAATGGCAATAAAAAAATCCCGTAATTTTGAGCGATCCAACAGGCGTGAATAAACCATTGCAATTGGGATTAACGCAAGTAATAGATACAAAACCATTCGCATTTGAGCTCTCTCCGTTCATAGAGAGTGTAAACAGTTTTATCTTACGAGGAAGTATTAATCGGCTGGAAAGAACTTGCTTTGTGATTCGTCTCTTGTGGCTTGGGTATCAATGGGCAGTTCGTGAGAGACTTGCAGTGATGTGCAGCGGCACACACCGCAGCCGACTGTTTGGGGTCTAGACGAGCACCAGTTTGTTCACAAAATAATAGAAGTCGCATTTTCACCTCGAATTGGCCTCAGTCTAGCAAGAGGTGACTTTGACAATTTGCGCTAGATCAAAAAGTCAGCCGATTTTAGTAAAGTGAAGTCTTTCTAACCGTTGAGAATTGCCAAATGCCCACATTTAGCTCCCTAACTGGCCCCTTTTCATTCATTGGGCTTTTAATTCTGTCGAATGTATTCATGACCTTTGCTTGGTATGCCCACCTAAAAGACCTAAGTGCTAAACCCTGGTGGATCGCTGTCTTTGTGAGCTGGGGAATCGCATTTTTTGAGTACGTCTTACAAGTTCCTGCCAATCGAATCGGCTATGAGTATTTCTCCCTTGGCCAATTAAAAATTGCCCAAGAGGTCATTACATTGAGTGTATTCATACCATTTGCAATCATTTATATGGGCGAGCCATTTAAGACGGATTACCTCTGGGCGGGGTTGTGTTTATTAGGTGCCGTGTATTTCATGTTTAGGGCATAGAGATCGTTCAGCCCTATTCGAATTCCTAAATCACTTTTATACTTAATCATTCATTATTGGAGGAGCCATGTTCGCTAAAACCATACTCAGTTGTCTGGCTGTTGCTATAACCATTATTGGCTTGTTAATGTACTTTGATTCTCAAGACGCAACTCTTTTTACCATCGGGATCATTAGTTACTTCTTGATTGCCTTATCGTCTAGCATCAAGTGCAAATGCTGGAATTCAGTGGGTTCATAACCAACTTTAGAAAAGAACATGAAATAGCCGCGATCTGTGAGGAGATGATTGATGCGTCAATTCCTAATTCAATGCCTAATTGTTTGTGCCGGTTTTCTATCTGGCCCCAGCCTTGCTCAGCTACCACCCAGTAAAGCGCAAGGAAATATCACATTCATTACGGGCGGTATTGGTAGTGATGAGTCGAGTGCCATCTTTGCAGCCGCTAAAAAGTGGCCATTACTCATAGAGATGTCGGAGATTGATAGTAGTGGGCGCGGTGTTTGGATTGCGGGTGTCGATATTCGTGTGCTCAACGACAAACAACAAATTCTTTTAGAGACCGTATGCGATGGCCCCTTGATGCTTCTTCATGCACCTTCAGGTCAATATACGCTTGAGGCAAGCTATCAAGGCAGGTTACTAAAGCGAGGTATCGTCCTTAAAGAGGGAGACCCGCAAAAGCTAACCTTGTTCTGGCGCCCTTAAGTAGATCCCAAAATCGGTGGCAGCAGTTTGGTGAGATTAGCGCGCTGACTCGTTGCTGAGCCTGCTAGGGCAAAGCCAATCAGTTCAGACCGATCGTTATGAAAGAGTCCTTCAATTCCATCCTCTAACTCGTTGATCGACCACGAGCCAGTGCTTCCGATCGGCGGCGGGGACACAATTAAAGGGAGTGCGGGTGTTTTAATCATCACCGGCATCGCTGGATAGGCGAGTGAAGCTTCTTGCCCAGCCAAAACCGTCGCCAAGGTACGCGCTGCTTGCATGATTGGCATCACATATGGGAGCACATGACCCTCTACCTCTGCGCAATCGCCTAGGCTATAAATATTCTGCAGATTAGTTTTTAGCTGGCGATTGACAACAATTCCTCGATTGGTAGTAATGCTTGCTTCTTTCGCCAATTGAATTCTCGGGGCTAGCCCCAAAGCCGATAACACCAAATCAGCTTGGATTACTTCGCCATTCGTTAAGATGACTTGAAGTTGATCGCCATCATGAGATACCGATTGAATACTGACTCCCAAATGCCACAAGACACCAAGACTTGATAAGCGCTGTTCAAGTGCTTGCGCAATCGGTTTAGGTAATAGACGACTGAGGGCTTGATCAGCAAGATCAATGAGCTCTACGTGATAGCCACCACTTGCTAAATCATTTGCAAACTCACAGCCAATTAAACCTGCACCAAGAATGACCACTTTTTTCTTGCCATCAAGTTGCTTACGAAAACGAGCGTAATCCTGAAGATCATTGACCGTTTGAACTTCATGACTAGCATTTCCATTCATCGGAATGCGAATTTGATCAGCGCCCAGAGCTAAAACCAATTGACTGTATTCAATATCAAAGGATTGCCCATTATTTGACATCACAGAAATTTTTTGATGTGCCGGATCAATCTGCTTAACTGTTGTATGGGTATGAATGACAAGATTGAATTGCTCAGCCATTTTGGTTGCCGGGCTCGTGACGAGTTGCTCGGCAGATTTTTGACCAGCAATCGCAGTGGATAACATCGGCTTGGAATAAAAATCACCGGCTTCCTGAGTCACTAGGGTGATGGGGTGCTCTGCATTGATCTTGCGATACTCACGAATGAGGGTGTAGGCTGCTAGGCCGCTACCAATAATGCAAATGGGTTGCGCTGGATTTGACATAGGGTTTTAATGCTTTCGAAAGCGAGCGGTTAGTTCTTTCAAAAAAATCCATAGAGCAGGTAGACCAGGAATAATGATCATTGCTAATGCGACGATCGAAAAATTACTTTTTACCCATGGATGCTCGCCAATCAAATAGCCTAGCCCCGTTAAGCTACAGACCCAAATGATGCCCCCAATGATGTTATAGAAAACAAATACGGGATAGCGCATTTGGGCTACACCGGCCACAAAGGGAGCAAAGGTTCTGACAAACGGTAGAAAGCGACCGATCACGATCGTGATGGGTCCATATTTTTCATAAAAGGCATGCGCTTCGTCAAACGCTTTTTTATTAAACCATCGTGAGTTTTCCCACGAGAAGACTTTATTACCGACAAATCGCCCAACCGAATAATTGACAGCATCGCCCAAAATGGCGGCACTGGTAAGTAAGATCATGAGAACTGGCAAACTCAAATCACCTGCAGCAGTGAGTGCTCCGGCAACAAATAATAAGGAGTCGCCGGGGAGGAATGGCATGACAACTAAGCCAGTTTCAATAAAAATAATTGCAAAAAGGAGAACATAAATCCAGGTACCCCACTCACTGGCAATCAGCGCAAGGTTTTTATCTAGATTGAGAAATAAATCGATGAGGTAGGAAAAGTCCAAGATCAGCCTTTATGTGTTGCTGCGATTGTAATGATATTGGGGAGAGCTTAAAAAGCTCTAGAATGACGGCATGCAATATATTGTCATCGCTATCCAAGTCGCCCTCGTGCTTTGGCTGATTTTTAATCTTTATCAGTTTGGAGTCGCTTATCGTGATTGGCGAAATGACCCCAATCCTGATTCCACATTTTTAGCCTTTTTGCTCGAACGCCTTGGTGCCCTGGGGAAAACCTTTGTTCAGACTTTTGTATACGCCACGCTGGCAATTGGGGTGGGCTACTTAATTTATGAATTTATTGCGGTGTTGATTGACTAGTATCCAGATAATTTAGGATTCCATTGAGATTAGAGCCTGAGTATTTTGGCTTTTTACCAATTTCTTCAAACGGAAATTGATAGCGATTGACCCAATAGGTATCAAAGCCAAACCAATTAGCACCAATGATGTCCCAGGCATTACACGACACAAATAAGATTTGATCTTTTGGGATTGGGTAATGATTCAGAACCAATTGGTAACTACTGGGGGTAATTTTGAATTGATGGGCCTCCTCAATCGATATCACTCGGTCAAGGAATTGATCCAAGCCACTTGACTGGTTTGCCCAAGATAGCATCTGATGATTCCCGTTTGAGAGAACGCACGTTTTAATACCCGTAGCTTTTATCTTTTCGAGAACCGCAGCAGACTCTGGAAAGGAATCAAGTTGAGCGTATTGCTTCAGAAGAGCAGATTCGTTTTCTGGGCTCAGGTCAAGTTTTAATTGGGCACAAGAAAAATGCAAGGCCGCAATTGTCAGATCCCAAAAGGATTGATAATGTTGACTACCCAACGGATTGGGGTCTGCTAATGAAATGAGGCGCGTGTATTCAAGTTGTTTATCGCGCCATAGCAGTGAGAGTGCTTTGCCTTGACCTGGAAATAGCTTTTCAGCAAGTGTGCCGATGGAATACACATCAAATAAGGTTCCATAGGCATCAAATGCAATTAGCTGATATCGCATCTTAAATAAAGCGGAAGGCGATAATCGCGACCAGGGTTGGCGGTAGCGCTGCAATAAATAGGTAGAGAGCACTAATTGCGCCATCTTCAAAACTGGGGCGCAAAATGGAGTACCCAGCTGGATTAGGAGCATTTGCGATCACGGTTAAGCCTCCGCCCGTAACTGCACCAGCTACCAAGGCATACTTAAACTCATCAGACAGACCATCTACCAATGATCCAAGATAGGTCAGGGCCGCATTATCGGTAATAGCCGTGAGAGCGGTTGCACCGTAGTAGACCGTATCAGCATCTAAATTAGCTAGTAGGGGCTGTAACCACCATTTTTGCTGCCCCCCAAGAACCACGAGGCCTGCCAAGAAAAACGCCACCATCAAACTCTCTCTGAAAATAAGTTTGTTTTGATAGCGAGCGTACGCTGTGGTGTAGCCAATAAAGAAGAGAAAAAGACCCATGAAAATAACCGAGTGATGAACGAAGACAACTACACCCAGTAAAAAGAGAAGATGGATGAGAATGACGCTAAAGGGAATCCGATCAACTCCCTTGCCAGAGGGATTTGTCTCAATTTGTTCTAGCTGACGATAAAACAGGAGGCAAACAATCGTTGAATTGACAGCAACGGCTAGAGAAGATCGCCATCCAAATTCGTGAAGCATAAAAACAATATCCCAATTCCATTTGGCAGCAACCATCAAGATTGGAGGAGCGGCATAGGGAGTTAAGGTGCCGCCAATCGAAATATTGACAAATAAAACCCCTAAAGCGGCATACATTAATTTTGGGGATATCTTTTTGGAAAAGTAGTGATCCCTTAGTAATAAAGCGGCAACCGTCATTGCTGCTGGTTCAGTAATAAAAGAGCCCAAGAGAGGAACTAGGGTCAGGGTGACCCAAAAGAAAGAAACCGATTTCTTGATTGGGATTAGTGCCGCAACGCGCGTTACTAGAAACAAGCAAAATTCCAAGACCGGTTTGCTGGCGGCAATCACCATGATCACAAAGACAAACAAAGGCTCCGTAAAGTTCAAACTCTCTAGGTATTGAATCGTTGCCTGATTGCCGGTATGAATGAAAAAGAAAGTAACGAGAACCATGGCCCAAAAACCAAAGACTGCCTCCACTTCGCCCAACAAATGCCAAACCCCCGCATGATTCGGTTGCTTGTGTGCAAGATGCTCAAAAAATTTTGTTGAGAAGGTGTGAATGACTGCCAAAGCAAAAATTGTTGTACTAACAATATTGATTAGGGTTGGCGCCGTCGACATAGTTGTTTCCTAGTAGTTGACTAAAACAATCAGTAATACCCGCAATACCATCATTGTATTGATATCGAAATCCATAGTCATCATAATGAAATAACTCTTTATCGTTGATTTACATCGAGGAATCGAGATGATGGAATCTGGTGATCGTTTAAAAAAGCCTTCGATTTCGTATAGCCTGGTTCAGAATTTGCGTCAGCAGTTGATGCGCATTTTGCCTTTTTCGCAGATGGCCGAAGAAGACGTTGATTTTTTTGTTCGCTACTCGGTGGAATCGTACTTTGCCCCACAGGAGGTCATTCTTTCGCCTGCCGATGGCGTTCCGAAAGCCCTGTACTTAATACGGCAAGGACGGGTATCCGGTCGGCGTTTGATACCTGGCTTTGAGGAAACGGGATTTGAATTAGATCCTGGCGATATATTGGCAGTCAGTGCATGCTATGCCGGGCTTCCAACAACCGTGAAGTATGTAGCGGTCGATGATTGTTTTTGTTTGGCATTGCCATTGGAACGGATGCACGAACTGGCAAGCCAATCGAAGCCATTTGGTGATTTTCTAAACAATCGCATTCTCAAGCTGCTTGAGGAATCCAGAGCAGCACTCAGAAATACATTTGCATCTAAGGCCTTAACCGAGCAGTCCCTCGAGAGTCCATTGCGCGATCTTCCTTTAAAAAAGCCAATCGCTGTTAGTCCAAATACTTCTTTGCAAGATGCGTTGCAGTTGATCCATGACAAAAAGGTAGGCTCTGTTTTAGTAGTAGATGATGGCGGGAACATTGTTGGCATCTTGACCCGTTACGATGTCTTAAGTCGCGTGACACTTGCTCAAGTTCCCTTAACTACACCGATTGAACAGGTCATGTCGCGATCCGTTAAAACTCTGTCGATTGACGATACTGCGGAGACTGCTGGTCTTACGATGTCGCGTTATCACATTCGCCATTTACCAGTGTTACGGGGCAAGGAACTGGTCGGAATCATTTCTGAACGCGATTTATTCTCTTTGCAACGTTTATCGCTGAACAATATTAGCAGTGCGATTCGGTCGGCTGAGGACGTGGACAGTCTAAAAGAGTGTGCAAACAATATTCGTAAATTTGCTCGTAATCTTTTAGGTCAGGGGGTGCAGGCAAGGCAATTAACCGCCCTTATTAGTCATCTCAATGATGTGCTGACCGCACAACTCATCACTCTCTTTGCTAAACAGCATGATTTGAATTTAGAGAGTTTTGCCTGGATCTCGCTTGGTTCGGAGGGGCGCAGTGAGCAAACGATTGCCACTGATCAAGACAATGCGTTGATTTATATGGATAGTGAGACTTCTAAAAAGAATCACTATTTAGCTTTTGCGAACGATGTCAATCAGGCGCTTGATGCATGCGGGTATCCCTTGTGCAAGGGAAATATTATGGCAAGTAACCCAGAGCTTTGCATCAGTCAACAAGAGTGGCTAGAGCGTTTTGCACGCTGGATTGAGCAGGGTAATCCAGAGGATCTTCTCAATGCCAGCATCTTCTTTGACTTTAGAGCGCTTGCAGGGAATGAGTCTTTGCTGGAGCCATTGCGCGAGTATGTTGTAAAGCGCGCTGAGGCTACACCACGATTTATCAAATTACTCGTTGAAAACTCATTGAAATGGAAAGTGCCATTCAATTGGTTTGGTAGTTTAGAAACCAAAGACCTCGATGGTAAGCAAATCATCGATATCAAACTACAGGGTACCGCAATCGTGGTTGACTGTGCCCGTATTTATTCGCTAGCGAATGGTATTAGTGCTGTGAATACGCGTGAGCGATTAGCGGCGATTGGCCGTGCATTAAACCTGGATGGGGCCGAAAGTCTTGCATGGATTGCTGCGTTTGAGTATTTGCAGACCTTACGGCTTGCTGCGCAAATTGATGGCCATGCGATTGGTGGCAATCCCAATGCGGTCGATGTTGATAAATTGAATGCTGTCGATAAGACAATTTTGCGGGAGTCGCTCTCCGAGGTCCGTAATCTGCAGCAACGACTTGAACTCGATTATGTTCGCTAATCTATTAGCCCGTTTTGGAATTAGCCAATCCAGAATTGAACCCAGTCGTTGGGTTGTGTTGGATGTAGAGACAACGGGTTTGGATCCTAGTCGTGATCGCTTGCTTGCGATCGCAGCTATTGCGATTGAGGTTGGACCGGGATTCACAAAACCCACGATTGTGATTGGGGATAGTTTTGAAGCGGTCTTAAAACAAGATTTAGCGTCCGATAAAGACAATATTTTGGTTCACCATATTGGCGTCGGTGCACAAACTGCCGGAAGACCACCGGTTGAAGTGTTGGAGGAGTTTCGACAATGGGTGGGAAGCTCTCCCTTACTCGCATTTCATGCTCCTTTTGATCAGGGCATGATTACCCGCGCTTACAAACGATTTGGCCTATCACCGCTAGCAAATGATTGGATTGATATTGAACCGTTGGCTGCAGTATCAGGCATACATCCTAAAGCACGAGCCTTAGATGACTGGTTGCAGCTCTTTGGTATTGAATGCAGCGTTCGCCATCAGGCTGCAGCGGACACGCTTGCCACATGTGAATTGCTTTTATGTCTTTGGAATTCAATTCGGAAAGAGGCAAAGAGCCTTGCTGAGCTTAAAAACCTATCTAAAGCGGGAGCCTGGATCCCCAGAGCGTAAATTAAACTTTACAAATTAAGGGTAAGCCCTTAATACTTAGCCAAGTATTTTTAAATTACTAGGGAAATCACTGATTTGGGCATTTTTGTGACCCAACCATAATCCCCATTGGCATTTTTTCAATTCCCAAAAGGCTTCTGTGCTTTTATTCCTTAATATCGCTCAATTACTTTTGTATATCGGCGGACTTGCTTTAATGGGCCAGGGATTGCTATTTGTTCTGTCCGGGCAAAAGCGCGATACGAATTTGTTTTATCAATTGTTTCAAATTGTTAACAAGCCCTGGACAAGTGTAGCCCGTTTTATTTCTCCAAAACAAATTGCCGATCATCAAATTCCATTTGTTGCCTTTTGTATTGTTGCGGTCTTGTACATAGCAGTCACCCTTGCCAAGATTGAGCATTGTGTGAGCATCGGAATCGAGTTATGTCAGTAAAGCTAGACCTTCGTTGGCACCTCTTTAAACTTTATGCTTCGGCATTCATTGTTTTGGGTCTTCGGCACAAGGCAATTGCGACCTTCGAAGAGATGTTGCATCAATATCCAAACGATCCGTATGTTCTTTCCAGTCTTGCTTATTTGAAGACCCAAGAGGGTGATAAACAAGGCGCTATCGAGATGTATAAAAAAGTGGTGCAGCGTTCTGATGCTCCAGCTTACTCTTGGTATAACCTCGGTTTTTTGCAAGAAGAGACGGGACAGGTCGAAGATGCCGAATTTAGTTTTCGTAAGGCACTCAAGCTGGATGAAAAGTTAGACTTGGCCTGGTATGGATTAGGGCTAACCCTAATTCAACAGCGTCGTTTTGATGATGCAGTGAAGGCATTAAGAAAAAATACCCAACTTCAACCTATGAGTCCCTATGGTTGGTACCAATTAGCAAGGGTTTACGTGGATCGCCAAGAGCCCGAAGAAGCAGTAAAAATCATCAAGCATTTAAAGGAATTTGAGCCAAAATTTGCCAAACAGTTGGAACGGGAGACCGGTTTAACGGTTTAGCTCATGATGTTGTCGTACGAAGTTCGCAGTAGTTGTTTTTATTAACTTAAGGAGAAACTGTTATGCAATTAACAGAATCGCACAAACAATATTGGTCGAAGAACCTGCGAATAACAGCCATTCTGTTATTCATTTGGTTTTTTGTAACCTTTGTTGTTGGCTTTTACGCGCGAGATCTAAATTTTAATTTCTTTGGCTGGCCATTTAGTTTTTGGGTCGGCGCCCAAGGAGCATTAGTGATTTATGTTCTCATCATCGCTTATTACGCACATTACATGAATAATCTTGACAAAGAATATGACTGTGCTGAAGTGGAGGAGGATTAATCATGGCCGGAATGACACCTGACGCAGGCGGTGGTACTTTTGGCGGAGCTGGCCAAAGTAACGCAGCCTTTAAAAAACAACTCAATAAAGTTTACGGTTGGTATACCGGTGGCTTCGTATTGTTTGTAATAGTTCTCGCGATCCTCGAGCAAATGGGTATGGGCCGTGCCATGATTGGTTACGTATTTTTAGGCGCTACTGTATTGCTCTATGCTGGTATCGGAGTAATGAGTCGTACCAATGATGCTGCCGAATACTATGTGGCAGGACGACGTGTTCCTGCTGTGTATAACGGCATGGCAACAGGCGCCGACTGGATGTCTGCGGCCTCCTTTATCGGAATGGCAGGTACTTTGTACCTTACCGGTTATGGCGGTCTTGCGTTCATCATGGGTGGGACGGGTGGATATTGCTTAGTGGCATTATTTCTTGCTCCGTATCTTCGTAAATTCGGTCAGTTCACGATCCCAGACTTTTTGGGCGCGCGCTATGACGGTAATTTGCCACGTTTACTCGGTATCTTGGCTGCGATTTTGTGCTCGTTCACATACGTCGTTGCACAGATTTACGGTGTTGGTTTGATTACGACTCGTCTAGCCGGCGTACCCTTTGAGATCGGTATCTTCTTAGGACTTGCTGGTATCTTGGTTTGCTCCTTCTTGGGCGGTATGCGTGCGGTAACTTGGACACAGGTTGCGCAATACATCATTTTGATTATTGCTTACATGATTCCTGTGGTTTGGTTATCCGTGAAGCAGACAAACTTCCCTATCCCTCAGTTGGTTTATGGTCAACAGTTGGAAAAGGTAACAGCTAAAGAAGCAGAGCTGATTAAGGATCCAAAAGAGCTTGAAGTTCGTGCGATATTCAAAGCACGTGCGGACGCCCTTTCTGAGAAATTAAAAGATGTTCCTGCTGCACTAGCTGCTGATAAAGCGGCTGCAGAGAAGAAAGTGGCTGATTTGAAGGCTGCGAATGCTCCTGCAGATGAAATTGCTGCTGCTGAAAAAGCCTTGGCTGCCGTTCCAAAAGATGCGGAAGCTGCAAAGAAAGCTTGGACAGCTCAAAGAACTGGTGCAGATAATCGCTCCAAGCCGTTAGCCAATATGCCACGTCATGCTCAGCAGTTTGCAGGTGATCCGAATGGTGATGAAAAGGCACGAGCAGCATTTGATACATCGCGCCGTAACTTCTTAGCATTGATCTTCTGCTTGATGGTTGGTACAGCTGCCTTGCCACATATTCTGATGCGTTATTACACGACCCCGTCGGTAAAACAAGCGCGTGAATCTGTGACCTGGTCATTGTTCTTTATCTTCCTGTTGTACTTCACTGCTCCTGCTTTGGCAGTTTTGGTGAAATACGAGGTCTTTACGGTCTTGGTAGGAACGCCGTTTGATAAGCTACCCGCTTGGATTTCTGCGTGGGCAAAAGTCGATCCAGCGCTTCTGTCGGTAGTGGATATCAATAAGGACGGTATCTTCCAATTGGCTGAGATGACCATTGGCGGTGACATCATTGTGTTGGCAACCCCAGAAATTGGAGGCCTGCCCTACGTGATTTCCGGTATGGTGGCAGCGGGTGGTTTGGCTGCTGCGCTGTCAACTGCTGATGGCTTGCTATTGACCATCGCTAACGCTTTGTCGCATGACTTGTACTACAAGATGATCGATCCTAATGCGCCAGCGGCACGTCGCGTATTAATTTCGAAAATCCTGTTGCTTGTTGTGGCACTTGCAGCGGCATATGTGGCCGCTCAAAAACCTGCTGACATTTTGTTCTTAGTGGGTGCCGCGTTCTCCTTTGCTGCTGCTGCATTCTTCCCTGCCTTGGTACTTGGGATTTTTTGGAAGCGTGCTACAAAAGCAGGCGCTTGCGTTGGTATGATTCTGGGGCTTGGTATTACCATGTACTACATGATCATGACCCAGCCATGGCTGCGCGGTGTGTTTAATGTCACATCTCCGGTAGAGCTCTGGTATGGAATTGCACCAATTTCTGCCGGTGTGTTCGGAGTGCCTCTTGGATTTGCAGCAATTATCTTGGTGAGTTTGGTAACCCCAGCCCCACGCAAAGATATTCAAGAGTTGGTTGATCACGTACGTTACCCAACGCTTCGTGGTGATACGCTCAATACTGAAGCAACCTAATCTAGCGTTTAGGACTAAAAACCCGCTCTTCGGAGCGGGTTTTTTTATTCCTCCTTGTGAAAAATTGGGTTTGTGCAAGGGTCACAAAACTCCTCTATGCTAAGTGGCATGAATTGGACCTCTATTCGAATCGCTTGTTTATTGCTTGCTCTTTTGGGGCCTAGTTGGGTAACTGCGAATGCCTCAGGCGGCAAATCACCGGTTTATCGCTACATTGAGAGCGCTAGCCTGCAAGGTCAGGGAAGACTCACATTTTGGGGTTTTGACGTCTACGACGCTCGCTATTACGTAGCTGATCCAAAAGGTCAAAACGGATTTGCTCTCGAAATTCATTACATTCGATCGTTTAAGGGCGCTGATCTCGCTAAGCGCACGATCGATGAAATGACTCGCTTAGGCGTTTCTGAAAAGCAGCGAATGATTTGGTTGCAAAGTCTTGAGAAAATTTTTCCAGATATTGCTTCGGGGGACACCTTGATTGGTATTCACTTGCCCGATCGGGGTACTTTGTTTTTACACAACGGCAAACCCGTTGGTGATGTTCCTGGCGACGCATTTGCGAAAGCCTTTTTTGGCATCTGGCTTGATGAACGAACCAGTGCGCCAAGGTTACGCTCGGCGCTGATTGCCAGTCGTTGTCCACCCGCTCTGATTGCAGCAAACTGCCCTAATCCTTAATTTTTATTTGGTGCCCACTATGTTTACTAGACTCAAGCGTCTAACAACCATTTTTTTGCTTTCTCTCCTATCGTTAGGGGTAATGTCGTGCTCCAGTCCAAGCGTGCAAATGTATAGCAAGGAGCAGCCAAAGCTCGATTTAGCGACTTACTTTAACGGTGAAATTGATGCGTATGGCATCTTTACCGATCGAAGTGGCGAAGTCGTTAAGCGCTTTAAGGTTCTGATTAAAGCGAAATGGGAAATGAAAGATGGAAAGCGCGTCGGAACGTTAGACGAAGATTTTGTTTACTCCGATGGCACCAAGCAAAAGCGGATTTGGACGCTCACCGAGGTGGCCCCCGGCCGTTACAGTGGCACGGCCAGTGACGTGATTGGTGAAGCGGTGGGTGAATTAGCGGGTAATGCGCTCAACTGGCGCTACACCTTGGCTTTGCCAGTGGATGGGAAAATTTACCATGTGCAATTTAATGATTGGATGTATCTCATGGACGATAAGGTCATGCTCAATAAAGCTGAAATGAGTAAGTTCGGAATTTATTTGGGTGAAGTCACTTTAGCTTTCTATAAACGCTAGATTGATTATTGTGAATCTAGTCATTTCACGAGGTACTTGGCGCAAGATCTGGAATTTCGTTTTATTTCAGATTGGTTGGTTTGCTTGCATCTTAGGTGCTGCTCATCATCAAATTGGGTTGGCTCTCGCCATCTCGCTTATTTGCATCGGAATTTATCTCTGGTTGCATCAGAATGCCCGCGGCGAACATGAACTACTTCTGAAGGTATTTATTTATGGCCTGATTGCGGACACGATTTTGGTTCAGCTGGGGTGGATTCGGTTTGAGTCGGACTTTCCATTTGCTGCCATTTCACCGGTCTGGATGTGGGCACTATGGCTGGTCTTTGCGACCACTCTGAAAGAGTCGATGGCTTGGTTGCAGGGTAAAAATGGTTTAGCTGCCGTTTTGGGGGCTATTGCGGGACCGCTGTGTTACGAAGCGGGGGTGCGCCTTGGTGCCGCCTCCTGGCCAAGCTCAGACGATCAAATTTTTGCATTGATTTACTTGGCGGTGGTTTGGGCCATTGCAATGCCAGTATTTCTATTTTTTGCGAAAGAAAAAAATTAATCGATATAAATCAATTAATTATATGTAAATAAGCACTTACTTATTTAAATATCAAGCAAATCCCACAAATAAATCAAACTACCCCACTTGCAAACAATACTGTTTTTATATACAGTAAGCATACAGTATGAAATAAAGTAATTATTCGAGCAAAACCGAACCAAAATTAAGAAAAGGATGGCCATGGACGACAAGAAAAAATCAGCCTCATCAGAGTTTGCAGGGATGAGCGGTGAGAAGCAAAAAGCACTAACGGCCGCCTTGGCCCAAATTGAGAAGCAGTTTGGTAAGGGCTCGATTATGCGTCTTGGCGACGCAGAGATTAACCAAGATATTCAAGTGGTATCGAGTGGCTCCCTAGGCCTCGATATCGCCTTAGGCGTGGGCGGTCTCGCACGTGGCCGCGTGATCGAAATCTACGGTCCAGAGTCCTCCGGTAAAACCACATTAACCCTCCATGCTGTTGCTGAGATGCAAAAGCTTGGTGGCACCTGCGCATTTATTGATGCCGAACATGCGCTGGATGTGCAGTACGCCGCTAAGTTGGGCGTGGACGTCAATAATCTACTAATCTCTCAACCCGATACCGGTGAGCAGGCATTGGAAATTGCCGATGCGCTGGTGCGTTCAGGTTCAATTGATTTAATCGTGATCGACTCGGTCGCAGCCTTGGTTCCAAAGGCCGAGATTGAAGGTGATATGGGGGACTCATTACCAGGACTGCAGGCACGCCTGATGAGCCAAGCCTTACGTAAGTTAACTGGCACCATCAAGCGCACGAATTCGATGGTGATATTCATTAACCAAATTCGGATGAAGATTGGTGTGATGTTTGGCTCGCCAGAAACCACGACTGGCGGTAATGCACTTAAGTTCTATGCCTCGATGCGTCTTGATATTCGAAGGATTGGCAGCATCAAGAAGGGTGATGATGTGATCGGTAACGAGACCCGTGTGAAGGTCGTGAAGAACAAAGTGTCGCCACCGTTCCGCGAAGCAATCTTTGACATCATGTATGGCTCGGGCATCTCCCGTGAAGGCGAAATTATCGATATGGGCGTTGAGGCCGAGATCGTTGAAAAGTCAGGCGCTTGGTATAGCTATAACGGTGATCGCATCGGCCAAGGTAAAGATAATGTGCGCGAATTCTTAAAGGAGAATCCTGAGATCGCAAAGGAGATCGAGGCCAAGATTCGACAAAAGCTTGGTGTTAAGAGTGGCGGTACCCTCATTAGCGAAACCTTAGACGATGAGGAGATTGAATCAGCGAGCGCTTAATGCCAGATTTCGATCGCGTTCCTAAACAAAGCCCGAGTCTTAAAGCTCGGGCTTTGCGTCTTTTATCCCGACGTGAATACAGTCGTCATGAACTCGCTCAAAAGTTACAGCGCATAGGTAGTCAAACGGATAACAATCCGCCGGTCGATTTTGAGGAGCAAATTACTGCGATTTTGGATGACTTTGAGGCGAAAGGTTGGTTATCCGATGAACGGTATGCTCAGGCCCTTGTGCGACGGCGAAGTCAGCGCTACGGTTTGCGCCGCGTGGCCGATGAGTTACAGAGAGCGGGAATTGATCAAAATATGATTTCCAGTCTAAGTCATGAGTTAAGCTCTTCTGAATTTGAGCGCGCCCAGGCCTTGTGGGCACGTAAATTTGGTGAAATTTCCTCCGACCAAAAGGAGCGTGCCAAACAGTACCGATTCTTGGTTTCAAAAGGATTTAATCCAGAGCTCGTCAATCGACTTATTAGCGGCCGGACCCCCTCAAAATAGCCAATTTGGTGCAGTGAAAATGTTAGACTTATGGGTCTTTTGAGGGCGTATTAAGCCTTTTTTGCCTTGATTTGGGTCAATGACCCAGGGGCCTCATCAAGGAAAATAGCTTTTCACGCTGGCGTTGAAATTTAATCATTCCAGGAGTTGCTATGAAAATTCATGAGTACCAAGGCAAGGAGATTCTGCGCCAATTTAATGTACCGGTACCCAATGGTATTCCAGCGTTTAGTGTTGATGAGGCCATCGAAGCAGCAAAGAAGTTAGGTGGACCAGTTTGGGTTGTAAAGGCGCAAATTCATGCGGGCGGTCGCGGTAAAGGCGGTGGCGTGAAAGTAGCCAAAAGCATGGATGAGGTAAAACAATACGCCAGCGCAATTCTGGGCATGCAATTAAAGACCCATCAGACAGGGCCTGAAGGACAAAAAGTCCGTCGTTTACTCGTTGAGGACGGCGCTGATATTAAAAAAGAGTACTACCTCGGAATTTTGACCGATCGCGCCACTCAGAAAGTGGTGGTCATGGCCTCCAGTGAGGGCGGAATGGATATCGAAGAGGTCGCTGCAAAGACTCCTGAGAAAATCATCAAAGTGTTTGTTGATCCCTTAACTGGTTTAAGCGATGCGCAGTGCGATCAACTGAGTAAAGGTATTGGGGTTCCGGAAGGTTCGCAAGCCCAAGCGCGTGAGGTATTGAAGAATCTTTACAAAACCTACTGGGATACGGACGCATCTCTAGTCGAAATTAATCCACTCATTCTTGAGGGCAATGGCAAGATTAAGGCTCTCGATGCGAAATTTAACTTTGATTCAAATGCGCTTTATCGCCATCCTGAAATCGTGGCCTATCGTGATGTCGACGAAGAAGATGCTGCTGAGATTGAGGCATCTAAATTTGATCTCGCTTACATTTCCTTGGATGGCAATATTGGTTGCCTAGTAAATGGTGCGGGTCTGGCAATGGCCACGATGGATACCATCAAATTATTTGGTGGCCAGCCAGCCAACTTTTTGGATGTGGGCGGTGGCGCAACGGCAGAGAAAGTGACCGAAGCCTTCAAGATCATGCTCAAGAACAAGAGCGTGAAAGCCATTTTGGTCAATATTTTTGGCGGCATCATGCGTTGCGATGTGATTGCCGATGGCGTAGTGACAGCGTGTAAGGCAGTCAATTTATCAGTTCCTTTGGTGGTTCGGATGAAGGGTACCAATGAAGAGTTAGGCAAAAAGATTTTGGCCGACTCTGGGTTACCCATCATCAGCGCCGATTCAATGGCCGAAGCGGCAACGAAAGTTGTGGCAGCTGTTCAAGGCAAGTAAGCGACCAACTAATTTGAGGAATTCACAATGTCAATCTTGATTAATAAAAATACACGCGTCATCACCCAAGGGATTACCGGTAAGACCGGTCAGTTTCATACCGAGAAATGCCAGGAATACGCTAACGGTAAAAATTGTTTTGTGGCTGGTGTGAATCCCAAAAAAGCTGGCGAGTCAATTTTCGGGATTCCGATTTTCGGAACAGTTAAAGATGCAGCCAAGGAAACAGGTGCGACCGTTTCGGTTGTCTATGTACCACCGCCAGGGGCTGCTGCTGCAATTTGGGAAGCCGTTGAAGCAGATCTCGATTTAGTCATTTGCATCACCGAGGGAATTCCGGTTCGCGACATGCTTGAGGTTCGTAACAAGATGTTGCAAAAAGAAGCCAAGGGAGGCAAGAAAACTTTATTGTTGGGACCTAACTGCCCTGGTCTCATCACACCCGACGAAATTAAGATTGGCATCATGCCCGGTCATATTCACCGTAAGGGCCGTATTGGGGTTGTCAGTCGTTCTGGCACCTTAACGTATGAAGCCGTTGGTCAGTTATCGTCAATTGGCCTTGGGCAATCAACCGCAGTGGGTATCGGCGGCGATCCTATTAATGGCTTAAAGCACATCGACATCATGAAGATGTTTAACGAAGACCCCGAGACAGATGCGGTCATTATGATCGGCGAAATTGGTGGCCCCGATGAGGTTGAGGCAGCACGTTGGTGCAAGACCAATATGAAAAAGCCGGTTGTTGGATTTATTGCTGGCGTCACTGCCCCTCCAGGAAAAAGGATGGGTCATGCGGGCGCATTGATTTCCGGTGGTGCCGATACCGCGGATGCCAAATTAGCGGTGATGGAAGAGTGTGGCTTTAAGGTCACCAAAAACCCCTCTGAGATGGCGGCTTTACTAAAAGCAATGATTTAGTTTGTGAATTCAGTTGTAATGGCAGGCGATGTAGGAACAAAGTGTTTGGGTAAGTAGTTATAACGATTAGAGGAAGACATGGAATTTTTCACAATGATTGACTGGTCGGTCGTGATTCAAATCATCATCATCGACCTTTTACTCGGGGGAGATAACGCTGTTGTGATTGCGTTGGCTTGCCGTAATTTACATCCAAACCAGCGTAAGAAAGGCATTATTTGGGGAACTGCTGGCGCCATTATCCTGCGCGTTATTTTGGTTGCATTTGCGGTCGTCATGTTGCAAATCCCGTTCTTAAAACTTGTGGGGGGCGCATTACTTTTGTGGATTGGCTATAAGTTAATGGTGCAAGAGGATGAAAGTGAACATAACTTAGATGCACCAGACAAATTATTTGCTGCGATTAAGACAATCATCATTGCCGACATTGTGATGAGTCTAGATAACGTTCTAGCAATTGCCGGTGCTGCGGGCCAAGTTGATAACTCAGCTCATCAAATTGGTTATGTGATTTTTGGTTTGATCGTATCTGTGCCAATTATTGTTGCAGGAAGCAAGATCGTATTATTTTTGATTGATCGCTTCCCACTGATTGTGACGGCTGGTGCGGGTCTCCTGGGCTGGATTGCTGGCGGAATGATGGTTACGGATCCTGCTCTCATTAAGCAGTTTGGCGAGGGATTGGAGTCCTACGCTACCATTGCTGGCATTGCTGGTGCGGTGGGTGTCATGGCCTTCGGTGAATTGATGAAGCGCCGTGCCAAGAATTCAAAAGCTGCATAGTACTGATATTAAAATCAAGGATTACTGACAACTAATAAGCCCCTCTGCGATGGATTTCTGTCCGAAGATAGAGGTCCATTAAGGAGGGGATTTTTTATGCACACAAATCATCAAGTCACTGACGATCAGCGCGGATTCACATTAATTGAGGTCATGGTCGTCGTGGCTATCATAGGCATCTTAGTTGCCGTCGCTGTTCCACAGTATCAGGATTACATTGCTCGTGGACGAGTGGTGGAAGGCTTAAATCTTGCCTCGAGTGCTAAATTGGCGGTGACTGAGGCATATGCCAGCAAAGGGCCAAGCCCAATGGATCGGGTTACCCAAGAGTCATTTTCATTTACCCCAACGCGAAGTGTGAAAGACATTGAGATCTTGGCAAGTGGGGCGATTGCAATTGATTACCAAACCTCGGTGGCGCCTGATGGTAAAAATAGCTTGATTTTGATTCCAACCAATGAACCAGATGTAGCCTCACCCAGAGCAATTGATCTCTCACAGAGTAATTTGGTGACTTGGTCAGGTGGTTGGTCGTGCCGATCGGAGCAAACAAACTTACCCGCCAAGCTCTTGCCAGCGGAGTGCCGCGTAGGTAAGTAGGTATCGGTTATGGCGAGTGTTTAGCTCGCCTTCCAATCACCCGATTTACCACCGCTCTTTTCAAGTAACTTAATGTCGCTCATGACCATGCCTCGGTCGACGGCTTTGCACATGTCGTAGATAGTGAGTAGGGCAATTTGGGTGGCGGTGAGTGCCTCCATTTCAACGCCGGTGGGCCCAGTGGTCTCGGCTCTGGCTTGACAATAAATCGTGTGACTTGACTGATCAGACTGAAACTCAATACTGACGTGGGTGAGTGCTATGGGGTGACAAAGCGGGATGAGATCAGCAGTTTTCTTGGCCGCCTGTATTCCAGCGATTCGGGCGATGCCAAGAACATCCCCCTTTTTATGACCACCCGACTCAATGAGTTCATAGGTGTTAGGATTCATTTGAATCCGGCCAGTCGCAATCGCTACCCGGTGGGTAGAAGCTTTATCGCCAACATCGACCATATGCGCTTGGCCGCTGGAATCAAAATGCGTCAGTTTGTTCATACAAGAGGTTTTACCATATAGGCATGGGTAAGCAAGCAAAACGAATCATTGCATTGATCTTAAGCGGGATCTTGAGTATCTCCTCCTTGGCCCAACAGCCAGGGGTGTCGGTGACTCAAGATAGCGCCGCCAAGGAGAACCTTGGGCGCGTGATTCAGTCACCGGAAGCGCGCTCAGCCAATTTACCCTCCCGAAATACTTTGCAATCGCAGCCCACCTTGGTGTTGCCAGATATGGGTGATCCTGGCGGTGATGCCCTCAGTCCGCTTGATGAGCGCAAGATCGGCGAGCAGATCATGCGTGAAATTCGTAGAGATCGGGATTTTTCAAATGATTGGCCCATCTACGATTACCTCAATTCGATGGAGCGGCGTCTCATGCAAGCCGCAAAACGCTTGCAACTGGGCGGAGCGAATGCTCAAGGCAGCGCGGCATATGACTATGAGGTGTTTGCGGTGAAGGATCCATCAATTAACGCATTTGCATTACCCGGTGGATTTATTGGTTTTCATACGGGACTTTTGATTACTGCAGAAACCGATTCAGAGGTCGCCTCGGTGATGGGCCATGAGATTGGCCATGTGTTGCAACGCCACTTAGCGCGCTCTTTAGAGCGCCAAGGTACCAATTCCATCATTGCATTGGCGGGCATTGTGCTTGGTGCACTAGCAGCGGCCAGTAATCCTGGTGCTGCTGCCGGCCTGATCACGGGTGGTCAGGCCTTAGCGATTCAGAATCAACTCTCGTATTCGCGGGATGCGGAGCGCGAGGCTGATCGGATTGGTTTTCAGATCTTACAAGCGAGCGGTTACGATGTGAATGGCGCACCCGCATTTTTTCAGCGCTTACAAAAAGCTTACGGAATTATGGATAGTGGTGTGCCGGGGTATTTACGCACTCATCCCTTAACCACCGACCGAATTGCCGATATGCAAGATCGGGCAAGGACGGTCTCACAAAATCGAGTCCCCAGTGCGCTCGAGTTTTATTTAGTTAAAGCCCGAGCTCGCATCGAACAAAGTGGGAGCACTAGCGGTTTATTTGATCTGCGTAATTTATTTGAGAGTTTGAGTAAACAAGCCTCCCCTGAAAAGCAAATGGAGGGTTTCTATGGCTTGGCCTTAGTTGCCCAAAAGCAGGGTCGTTTTGATCAGGCTGAGGGTTTTTTACAAAAGGCTCGGGCCATCGCACAAAATGTCTTGGCACCAGGATCACCTGTACAGCGTCAGAGTTTATCGTTTGATTACACCGCATCCGAACTAGCGCTGGCCAGAGGTAAGCCTGAGGAAGCTTTGCAATATGCCCAAAATGCGGCCAAGGCAGATTCGTTTTCATTCTCCGCAGTTGTAGCAACGGTCAACGCGGAATTGCGTTTGGGTCGAACCAATGATGCAATTAATTTACTACGAGCCAAGACCAAGGCGCAGCCTAATGAGACGATCTGGTGGGATTTGCTAGCACGCGCTTACGATCAAGACAAAAAAATTGGTTTACGGCATTACGCACTTGCTGAGAAATTCGCTACTGAAGGAGCTTGGCCATCAGCGATTGAGCAACTTAAGATCGCGCGCTCGGTAGCGGGCAATGATTTTTATTTGGGATCAGTTATTGATGCTCGACTGCGGGTGTTTCAGAATCAATATCGCGAAGAGCAAAAAGAGCAAAAAAAGAGCTAGTGCAACTCGTGCTGGTCGCTCGGAAATTCAAAGTCATCATCGTGGGAGCGACTTGCGTGTAAATGGGCAATGCGCCAGCCTTTACCGTCTTGCATGAGGACTAGGGTGATATTGATCATAAAGTCGGCTTCAATCTGGTTATTCTTAAAATAAACTGCTTCAGTAGAATCAAACACCGCAGCACTCACAGTAATGTGTTCAATGCAAGCAATCGGTTCTAAATAAAGGGGCCGTGCGAGCATCCGCTCGAGCCCCATCCGGATCTCCGCATGACCGCTTAAGCGGTTCCCTTCTGGTAATACGCAAGTAATTGAGTCGTCATCAAGCCACAATGCTAGCGCGCCTTCGACATCTCCTTGACGCAAGGTCTCACGCCAAGCATCAATGACCTCATCGGGGTTCTGAAAGAGTCGTGCAAAGCGCGGCATAAGCGATCTAATGGGTTATTAATGGTGTAAGCATACTGTAGACGCGTTCTGCTTCAATCTGATTGAGGCAATTGAGATGCCCTAGCGGGCAGGTACGCTGATAGCAGGGGCTGCAGTCCAGTCCCAACCAAATGACCTGGGCTTTTTGGGATAAAGGCGGCGTATGCTTGGGATTACTTGAGCCAAAAATAGCAATTTGGGGAACCGCTAAAGCTGCAGCAATATGCATAAGACCGGAGTCGTTGCTAATGAGGGATGTGCATTGCGCGATCAGCGCCATCGATTGGTCTAAGCGAATCGTGCCACACCAGTTATGAAGCCGCTTAGAAAGATTGGAACCTTGCACAATTTCTTGGCCAAGTGCGTGATCGGTAAGGCTGCCCAAAATAATAATTTTCGTGTCTGGATGGCCTTCTAAAATTTGGGTTGCTAACTTCGCAAAGTGACCGGTTGGCCAACGTTTTGCAGGACCGTATTCAGCACCTGGTGCAAATACATAATAAGACCCGCCCCCGATTTGATCGATCTTGTTTGCCGCCCATTTCACAAGTACGGGATCAATCGTTAAGCGAGGCTGAGGAAGATTTTTTAGATCCGCTGTCGGGTTGAGACCTTCCACTAATTTTGCATAGTGCTCGATCATTGGTGTGCGTGCGTGACGTGATGGATTGGGTAAAGAGAGATTGATTAACCCAAACCGAAACTCGCCTTGGTAACCAATCCGTTTTGGGATTTTGGCAAGCCATGGGATGAGTGCCGACTTAAAACTATTAGGAAGTACAAATGCCATTTCATAATCTTGCCGCTTTAGCTCCTGGGCAATTGATCGCCGCAATCCCCACTGCAAGGCTCCGTGTTGAAAATCATGCTCAATGATTGAGGTCATTTCAGGGCATGCACGGTAGATAGGGCCTACCCAAGGAGTGCATAAGACATCAATACTGGAATTGGGAAACCGATTGTGAATGAGGGTAATAAGCGGCAAGGACATAACCGCATCCCCAATCCAATGCGGGGCGATAACGAGGATGCGTGGCATAGCGAAGCCCCGTTTTGGGACGATCTTAGTGACCGTGAGGTTCGGTACCAGGAATCACGTGATATTCAGTGCCGCAATACGGGCATTTAACTTGACCGGTAGCCAGAATATCCAGAAAAACGCGTGGGTGATAGTTCCAGGCTGGGGTATCTTTGGTTGGGCAATGCAGTGGTAAGTCATTGCCATGAACCATGACCGCATTCATTTCGTTTAAATCACGCATACCAATTTAAAGTTAGACAGTGGTTAACCAAGCACGGTAACGGTCGTTTCGACCATACACCGTATCGAAAAATACATCCTGAATTTGTTTGGTAATCGGACCGCGTTTACCATCACCAATCGCTCGGTCATCGAGTTCACGAATTGGGGTCACTTCAGCTGCGGTACCAGTAAAGAATGCTTCATCAGCCGAGTACACCTCATCTCGGGTGATGCGTTTTTCTCGAACCTCAAATCCTAAATCTTTGGCAATGCGGATGATGGAGTCACGAGTAATACCATCAAGGCAGGAAGCCAAATCAGGGGTGAACACAATGCCATTGCGCACCATGAACATGTTCTCACCCGAACCTTCGGAGACATAGCCTTCGGTATCCAATAAGAGGGCTTCATCATAGCCATTAGCAGCGACTTCTTGATGCGCCAGGATTGAATTAATGTAGTAACCCGAGGCTTTCGCACGAACGAGTGAGGAGTTCACAAAGTGACGCGTAAAGGATGAGGTTTTAACGCGAATCCCTTTGTTAATGCCATCTTCACCAAGGTAGGCACCCCATTGCCAGGCGGCAATTGCCGTATGTACTTTATTGCCAGTTGGCGAAATTCCCAACTTTTCCGAGCCAATAAAAATAATGGGGCGGATATAGCACGAGGCCAATTTGTTATCGCGTACAACTTGAAGAATGGCTTGTGCAATTTGCTCTTCGCTGTAATCGATTTTCATCTGGAAAATCTTAAGGCCATTAAAAAGGCGTTTCACATGTTCAGCTAAGCGAAACACCGCAGTGCCGTTTTCGGTTTTGTAGGCGCGAATGCCCTCAAAGATGCCCATGCCGTAGTGAAGGCTATGCGTTAGCACATGAATATTGGCATCCCGCCAGGGAACCAGTTTGCCATCGAACCAAATAACTCCATCACGGTCAGACATCGACATTATTAGCACCTTTATGTTGTAGTGGGCTTGCAGATTGTTTATGCAATTTAGCCCCAAAGCCTTATTGTAGAGCAGAGGAATCGCTCGGGCTGCCGTCCAATTGGGCGGGCTTTCTATAATCTGTCGATCTATGGATTTCGCTCGCCTGACTGCTAAATTACCTTACTTTGGTTGGAGCCAACAACAGCAATCGGCCTGGCGTGGTGGACTGAAAACGATGTCGCGCTCAGCCCTTGCTATCTTTAGTTGGGCGGTGGTGACTGGACTGGCAATGGGCAAATCATCTTTGTCTACTGAGCAAGCTCTGGCGATGAGCTTATTTGTCTTTGCCGGCTCAGCTCAGCTTGCCGCCCTTCCGCTCATTGGGGCTGGATTTTCGGTCTTAACGATCTTAATTACTGCATTGATTGTGAACTTGCGCTTTGTGATTTTTAGTATTGGCGTACAAGCGCACTTTTCTCATTTACCTGCCTGGCGAAGAGCCATCTTGGGATATTTCACAGCGGATTTTGGGTATTTGATGTACACCAGTCGCTTTGGCGAGGTGCAAACGGAGGCCGAGCGTAAGAACGATTCGTATTACCGTACTTACTTTATGTATGGGCTTGCCACGGGTAACTGGGGTATCTGGCAAGCCGGTTCAATTTTAGGGATTATGGGCGCAAGTCAAATCCCAGATGAATGGGGGCTGGAATTTGCAGGGACCCTAGCTCTAATTGCGGTGATTGTCCCAATGCTAGATCACCGGGCAGCCCGCTGGGCAGCCGTCGTCGCAGCGATGGTTGCCATTCTGACTTATAGCTTGCCTCTTAAGCTTAATTTGACGGCCGCCATTCTGGCCGCGATCGTGGTTGGGATCTTGGCCGACCGCTCATCCAAGGTGATGCGATGAGATCAGACTCCTTGGGCGCTTTTGAGATTGCTTTACTCATTGGGGGGATGGCCTTCATAACCCTATTAACCCGTTCTTTTTTTGTGTTCTTGGGCGCACGCGTTCGAGTGCCTGAGTTGATTCTTCGGGCAATTCGATATGCACCGCTAGCAGCCATTGTGGGTATTGTGGCACCCGAACTGCTTTTACCCCCAGGAGCGGCCGAAATCACTCAAATAGACTGGAAATCCCCTAACCTTTGGGGTGGGTTCGCGGGCTTTATTGCGTATTTCTGGACGCGTCAGATGTTGCCAACCCTGATTTTGGGTATGACCGTGTTTAGTTTGGTGCGCTACTGGCTCTAAAATAGAACTTTCACTCTAAATACTCTAATTTCTCCAAATTTAATAACCTATGTCTTCCACCTTGCTTCACGTAAAGCGCCTGAGTGATCTCGCAGCATCTGGTCAACTCAAAGGCAAGCGAGTATTTATCCGTGCGGATTTGAATGTCCCTCAAGACGAGGCAGGCAACATTACAGAAGATACGCGGATTCGGGCGTCGATCCCGGCGATTCAGATGTGTTTGGATGGCGGGGCAGCGGTGATGGTGACCTCTCATTTGGGTCGGCCTAGCGAAGGAGCGTTTAAGGCAGAAGATAGTTTGGCGCCCATTGCCCATCGTATTGCTGAAATCCTAAATCGCAAAGTTCCATTAATTAGTAATTGGGTTGACGGTGGTTTTGAGCTGACCCCGGGCGATCTGGTTCTTTTAGAAAACTGTCGGGTCAATGTCGGCGAGAAAAAAAATGCCGATGAATTAGCTAAAAAAATGGCTGCCTTATGCGATGTGTACGTTAATGATGCCTTTGGCACGGCGCATCGTGCAGAGGCAACGACGCATGGTATTGCCCGGTTTGCCAACGTCGCGTGTGCTGGTCCCCTCATGGCTGCTGAGCTCGATGCCTTGAGTCGGGCTTTAGCGGAACCCCGAAGGCCTCTCGTTGCCATTGTGGCGGGTTCCAAGGTATCAACTAAATTAACCATTCTGAAATCACTCGCTGAGAAAGTTGATGAGTTGATTGTTGGCGGTGGGATCGCCAACACCTTTTTATTGGCCAAAGGGTTCAATATTGGCAAATCGCTAGCCGAACCAGATTTGATTAATGAGGCTAAAGAAATTATTGCGCTAATGGAAAAGCGCGGGGCTCGTGTTCCGATTCCTGAGGATGTGGTGGTTGCAAATGAGTTATCTCCTCTAGCCAGAGCTAATCGGGTACCCGTCGATGAAGTGGCCCCAGACGACATGATTTTAGATGTTGGCCCAAAAACAGCCGCCAAACTATCGATGATGCTTGCTCATGCCGGTACGATTGTTTGGAATGGTCCTTTAGGCGTATTTGAGATTGATCAATTTGGGGGTGGCACCAAAATGATTGCAGCAGCCATTGCTCACTCACCCGCATTCTCGATTGCTGGTGGTGGAGACACCTTAGCCGCCATTGCGAAGTACGGCATCGAGAATCAAGTGGACTACATTTCAACCGGAGGCGGGGCGTTCTTAGAGTTTCTTGAAGGTAAAACCCTACCTGCATTTGCTGTGCTCGCAGAGCGCGCGAAGGAGTAATCATGCAACGAGCAACTAAAATTATTGCCACGCTAGGGCCAGCGTCCGAGAAGCCCGAGGTCTTGCGCGACATGATTCGTGCGGGGCTTAATGTGGTTCGTCTCAATTTTTCGCACGGAACCGTCGCTGACCATCGGGCGCGTTATGACCTGGTTCGTCAAATATCTAAAGAGCTTGATCGTGAAGTTGGCATCATGGCCGATTTACAGGGTCCGAAGATTCGGGTGGGTAAGTTTGCCAATGGAAAAGTCATTCTTCAAGAGGGCGCTCGCTTCATCTTGGACGTCAATTGTGAGCTTGGCAATGAAGAGCGGGTGGGGTTGGACTATAAAAATTTACCCAATGATGTTCAAGCGGGTGATCGACTTTTACTCAATGACGGTTTGATTGTCTTGGTAGTCGACCAAGTCAAGGGCGGAGAGATTTACACGCGCGTAGAGAGTGGCGGCCCCCTATCGAATAACAAGGGTATTAATCGTGCCGGTGGTGGCTTAACGGCACCCGCCCTCACCGAAAAAGATATTGCTGATTTGGATGCCGCAATTTCAATGGGAGTTGACTTCTTAGCCATTAGCTTTCCAAAGGATGGCGCAGATATGGCCTATGCCCGCCAGCTCGCAGATGCAGCAAGTGCGAAGCACGGCAAAGGCAAAGCGCGTCTCATTGCTAAAGTTGAGCGTGCTGAGGCGATCGTTACCGAAGCCCTGCAGAGCATCATTGATGAGAGCGACGGCATTATGGTTGCTCGCGGTGATCTAGCAATTGAAGTTGGTAATCCAGCAGTACCTGCATTGCAAAAGCGCATGATTCGGATGGCTTTGGATGCGAACAAATTTACCATCACCGCTACACAAATGATGGAGTCGATGATTAGTGCTCCAGTACCAACCCGTGCCGAGGTGAGTGACGTTGCCAATGCAGTATTGGACGGTACTGACGCCGTGATGCTTTCAGCAGAATCAGCCACCGGTCAGTTCCCAGTGAAAACCATTGAGCAGATGGCCGCCATTTGTATCGAAGCAGAAAAATCCGAAGTGGTTCACTTGGATACGGACTTCTTGGACCAGCGCTTTGAACGGATTGATCAAGCGATTGCCCTTGGTGCACTCTTTACGGCGCACCATCTCAATGCCGCCGCGATTGCAGCTCTAACCGACTCTGGTTCAACGCCAATTTGGATGAGTCGACATAACATTCGAGTACCCATATTTGCCCTGACCAGTCGCGTGGAAACCCAGCGCGCCTTAAGTACGTATCGCAACGTTAGACCTTTTAGTATTGGTAAAGGTGCCGATCGAGAATCCGCTCTAATTCAAGTGGAGGAGCGTTTAAAGAAGTTGGGGGTCGTCAAATCGGGAGACACGATTGTTTTAACGATTGGTGAGCCGATGGATCAGCCTGGCGGTACTAACACTTTGAAAATTATTAAAGTTCGTTAATCATGCATGCTTTGCACACCACGTCGATTCGCTCGCTGCCATTAGTGTCACGTGGCAAAGTGCGTGATGTCTATGCGATCGATCAGGACCGTTTATTGATGATTACAAGCGATCGTATCTCTGCATTCGATGTGGTGATGCAAGAGGCTATCCCTGAGAAGGGTGTGGTGCTCAATCAAATGAGTAATTTTTGGTTTTCTCATTTGGCCCATGTCATCCCAAATCACTTAACTGGTATTGATCCTAGTACCGTAGTTGATCCAACCGAGATTGACCAAGTGCGCGGTCGAGCCGTCGTTGCAAAGCGCTTAACACCTATTTTGGTTGAGGCAGTTGTAAGGGGGTACTTGGCTGGCAGTGGTTGGAAAGACTATCAAGAAACTGGTTCAGTTTGTGGAATCGCATTGCCAAGTGGTATGCAAAATGCGCAGGTACTTCCAGAGCCTATTTTTACTCCAGCGGCCAAAGCAGAGATGGGCCACCATGATGAAAATATTTCCTATGCAGAGGTTGAGCGTCGCATTGGGGGTGAGTTAGCGAAAAAGATTAAAAATACTAGTATTCGTTTGTACACCGAGGCAGCAGACTATGCGCGACGTCGTGGAATTATTATTGCGGATACCAAATTTGAGTTTGGTTTAGATGCATCGGGACAATTGGTTTTGATGGATGAGATCCTAACGGCCGACTCTTCACGGTTTTGGCCTGCTGATACCTATCAACTCGGTTCAAATCCCCCTTCGTTTGATAAGCAATTTTTGCGCGATTGGCTCGAGTCGGTGAGGATCGAAGGACGGCCTTGGAATAAGTCTGCGCCCGCCCCTCATTTACCGGATGCGATTATTCAGAAAACCGCAGAAAAATACCGTGAGGCATGGCAACGCCTAACCCAGTAATGGGGGCCTAGAGCCTCATAAAGACTGCGATAATACAAATTTGAGATTCTTGGAGTGTTCATGACGAGTCCGGTCATCGTAGGCGTAGTGATGGGATCCAATTCCGATTGGGATACGATGCAACACGCGGTTCATGTGTTAGAGCATTTTGGGGTTCCCCACGAAAAACAAGTGCTGTCTGCTCATCGCATGCCTGATGAAATGTTTGCCTATGCTGAATCTGCCCAGGCGCGAGGTTTGAGAGCCATCATCGCAGGAGCAGGAGGAGCTGCTCATTTGCCTGGAATGTTGGCATCCAAAACAATTGTTCCGGTATGGGGGGTGCCCGTTCCCAGTAAGTATTTGCGCGGGGAAGACTCCTTATATTCGATTGCACAGATGCCCAAAGGAATTCCAGTAGCAACGTTTGCGATTGGCGAAGCCGGTGCAGCAAACGCAGCCTTACATATCGTTGCTATGCTGGCCCATTCGGACTCTGTGCTCGCAAAAAAATTGCATGAGTTTCGGATAGAGCAAACCCAAGTCGCCAGTGCAATGAAGTTGCCATAAGCGACTTATCTCAATTAGCACTCACCATGAGTTCATCGCAAAGTATGAATTTGAATCATCAACAGGCAATTCTTCCGCCAGCATGGCTTGGTATTTTGGGCGGCGGCCAATTAGGACGAATGTTTGTGCATGAGGCGCAATCCTTGGGCTACAAGGTCTGTGTTTTGGATCCTGATCCTTTAAGTCCAGGGGGTGCGGTTGCTGAAAAGCACCTCTGCGCTAATTACGATGATGTAATCGCATTAAAAGAGATGGCAGCGCTTTGTGCAACCATCAGTACCGAGTTTGAGAACGTTCCAGCGAAGACCTTAGATTATTTTGAAGGGCAGGGAATTTTCGTAGCGCCTCGCGGCGCCTGTGTTTCGATTGCACAAGACCGAATCGTCGAAAAGCAGTTTTTGAAACAATGCCAAGAGCTTTCTGGTATCGGTCCTGCACCTCATGCAGTGATTCGCTCAGAGAGTGATTTTGCGCTTCTGCCCGATGATCTATTTCCAGGGATCTTAAAGACTGCGCGCTTGGGTTATGACGGCAAAGGTCAGGTTACGGTTCATCAACGAAATGAGCTCGGTAAGGCTTGGCGCGATTTGGGCTGCGTAGATTGTGTGCTCGAAAAACGGATGCCGTTAGCCTTTGAAGTATCGGCGTTAGTGGTACGGGGTCATGATGGGCAATCCGTTGCATATCCGATTTCGGAGAATGTTCATCGAAACGGGATTTTGCACACCAGCACGGTTCCATCCCCATCCCTTCAAGCTAGCTTACTACCAAAAATCATTGGTGCTAGTCAGTTGATTGCCAAAGAAATGGGCTATGTCGGCGTTTTGTGTGTCGAATACTTTGTTTTGGATGATCATACGGTAATCGTCAATGAGATTGCGCCAAGGCCCCATAATTCAGGGCACTACACCATGGACGCTTGTGTAACTAGTCAATTTGAGCAACAGGTCCGAGCCATGGCGCGACTCCCTCTAGGAGACGTCCGTCTGCTAACGAATGTTTCTATGCTTAATATTTTGGGTGATGCGTGGTTTACCTCTGGAGTAATGCAAGAGCCCCCCTGGAATCAAGTGCTGGATCATCCCAGTGCGAAGTTGCATTTATATGGCAAGGCAAGTCCAAAGCTTGGACGCAAGATGGGTCATATCAATTGCTTGGGCCATACCATTGAGGAGGCGAAGCAGGCCTGTGCCGAGGTTGCCAATCATTTGGCGATTGCTCCTTAAGCTTGGTAATGGATGAGCTACATTCGCTTTTATTAGACCGCGCGCTCAACACGATTCGTGCTGGTCAGCTTGTCGCCATTCCTACCGAAACGGTATATGGCTTAGGTGCTGATGCAAGTAATCGCGATGCGGTCCAAAAAATCTATCAACTAAAGGGAAGACCTGCTAATCACCCTCTAATTATTCATGTGCAAGCGCCACTAGCGGGTAGCAAAGATACCGAAAAAGACTGGTTGACCGTTTTAGATCCTTGGACTCGGCATATCTCAGAGACTGCTCTTACTTTGATTACGCATTTTTGGCCAGGGCCCCTAACCTTGGTATTTGAGAAAAGTAAACTAGTTTTGGATTGTGTCACCGGAGGACAATCTACCGTTGCGATCCGCTCACCCGCTCATCCACTGACCCAGGAGCTATTGCGTCGTTTTGGGGGCGGAATTGCTGCACCATCTGCCAATCGTTACGGACGTATCTCACCAACCTCCGCCGCGGACGTTGAGACTGAGTTTCCAAATAATCCAAATTTATTGATTTTGGATGGCGGCCCTTGTGAACACGGGATTGAGTCAACGATCTTGGATGTCTCTGGGGAGGGGTTACCTAAATTACTTCGACCAGGATCGATTAGTCCATCCATGATTAAGGCAAGTACTGGAATCGATGTAGTCAGTAGTTCAGGCATAGCGAACCAACCCCGGGTATCCGGTACTCATCTGGCTCACTATGCGCCCCACACCGCTCTGTATCTGTATTCAGAATCTGACATTGCATCTCAACTCAGTGGATTTATGAATCAAGAACCCAAGTTACGATTGGCTGTAATCGTTTGGGAGCATGAGCATTCGCATCATCAAGAGGAACTTAAAGCATATTTACAAAACATAACCTTCATAGCGATTGCGATGGATCCCGGACTACTTGCAAAGCAACTTTATCGTCTTTTAAGGGATCTTGATCAAGGCCAATACCAAGGCATTTTTATCCCAAGCCCCCCAAAGACTGAGGCATGGGATGCAGTACGTGATCGGCTTCAGCGCGCATCTTTTGGATCTGGACCATCTTCTAATAACCATGTGAGCAGTTGATCGTGTACCTCTTGCCCTCGATTGGCTTTGGGGTCATTGATGAATGAGGTCACTGCATAGATCCGACCTGATTTACTAAAGACATAACCCGAGATGGTGCGCACATGATTTAGGGAGCCTGTTTTAATTCGGGCCTCTGGCTTTTTCTTGAGGTGTAAAAATTTTCGTAATTGCGTAATTAAACGGTGACGCATCGTTCCCTCCGATCCTGCAGCCGGCAAGGTATTGGCAAAGGCCTCTGCAATCGGTAAGTTTTGAGCTGAAATTAAGAGGCTATTGAGATGACGTGCCGAGATTGCTTCATTACGAGATAAGCCCGAACCATTTTCAATCACTAGTTCCGGAAAATCCAATCCTCGTTGATTAAGCCAGGCCTGCACCACGCCTTTTGCCGATTCGATATCAGCGGGCTTGCCAACTTTTTCAAGTGCTAATGTCAAAAAAACCTGCCTTGCCATGACATTATTTGATAATTTATTAATGTCTTCGGTAGCATCTAACAAACTCAGGCCCTCAAAACTTAATAGAGGACGCGCATACACAGGAACTGACCCAGCTTGACCGCTAGGTGGGCGAACCCAAAGACCCCCAGCATCTTCCCATGCAGCTGTAAACCCTAGAGTCAGAAACGTATCAGGATCAAACTTAACCGCATTGAATGTAATTTCTCGACATTTTTGAGAGAGTTCTCCCGAAAAAATAGCTTTCCATTGAATTGCTGATTTGTTCTTCAGTTGCGAGCTTGCAATCTCAGTTGGATTCGGAATAATTTCTAACCGAAGATTGCGTCTTGTTCCATCGCAGGGGGTAGGGCGCATCGAAATATCATTTTGAATCGTAAAACGAGCTAACTTTGGGGTGTAGCTGATTTGAGATCCCTGGCCAGTCTTGTTGGGATTGATCTCAAACGATAGTGTCCGAAATGCATACAACAACGGATCAGGGGCGACGTTATAAGCGCGCAAGGTTTCGCCATCAATGGTTACCTCCTCCATCACTTGTTTGGCATATGCACTTCGATCAAAGATTAAATTACCGTCAATGCGTTGTATATCAAGATCGCGTAATTGCTTTGTTAAGCGATCGAGTTCCTCTGGAATCCATTTGGGATCGCCGTGACCTACAAAATAAATATTTCCTTTTAAGGTACCGTTTTTGATCGCACCATCGGTGAAGAGTTCAGTCTTCCATCGATATTTTGGTCCCAAAATATCTAGGGCAACGAGCGTAGTGAGTAATTTGATGGTTGAGGCCGGATTCATTGCCACCTCATCGCGCCAATTCAGGATCTGGCGCGATCCGGGTTTAGGATTGGCTGCCGAAGGGATTTCACTGACGGCAATACTGATTGAGTCTTTTGGGATGCCGCTACGTTTAATCGCCTGCTCAACACCAATTGGCATTGAAGATTGGGCTACAGCGCGATGACCAAGAAAAGGGGTAAAACAAAAAAGTGCTAGTACTAACCCTAGATATTGAGTTAGAAAACTGCGATTTGGCCGATCAAATTTCATTATTTTTCTAATTTGTCAAAAAGTATTTACAGATTTTCCTTATATCTTTGCTAGGATAAACGTGGAGATCTGGTTTGGCC
Source organism: Polynucleobacter sp. MWH-UH24A (assembly GCF_018687475.1). Classification (NCBI taxonomy): domain Bacteria; kingdom Pseudomonadati; phylum Pseudomonadota; class Betaproteobacteria; order Burkholderiales; family Burkholderiaceae; genus Polynucleobacter; species Polynucleobacter sp. MWH-UH24A. Next base: position 1,649,777 of record NZ_CP061292.1, on the reverse strand, counting down.
AAATAATGGCGATTCGCTCCTCGACAAATAACACTTCAATAAAGGAAGTAAATCATGACAAAAGCAGACTTAGTGGATGTGATTGCGGATGGAGCGGATTTAAGTAAAACCAAGGCTGAGGAGGTTCTTAATTTAGCCCTCGATGCAATCAAGGCAAGTGTTGCCAAGGGCAATACGATACAGCTGGTCGGGTTTGGAAGCTTTTCCTTGGGTTCGCGCGCTGCACGAATGGGGCGTAACCCAAAAACCGGCGAGGCCATCAAGATTGCAGCATCCAAGACTGTCAAATTTTCGGCTGGCAAATCATTTAAGGATGCAGTTAATAAACGTTAGTTCCGATAAAAGTCGCCTAGATTAAGAAAAGCTATTTACGCTTAACTAGGCGCGTTGATTTGTTTTCTTAGGCGATCATTGCTGGTATCAAGAATTCGTTGGAATGATTTCTGCAGGCTTATTAGCTCAGCATCTGATTTTTCTAAGAGAACGCATTGATCATATAGCCATTGATCTTCACTGAGTAATGCGCCACCTTTGATTTTATGAATCAAGCTCATCAGCGAGTCAAGACTAAGCGTTTCTTTAAGAGCATCCAAGGTTTCAAGTTGAACCTTTAAAACCTCCTCCACAATTAAGTGACTCATGCAAAGTGAGCTAACGGATGGTTTGATAAAGGTGGTCGATGAATGGTGATGTAAGTGCTTTAACAACTCAGACTCAAGGTATTCTAAGCGGATCGGTTTAATCAGAACACCATTCATGCCCGATCCGATCAGTTCAGACTGTGAGGTCTTAGCATAAATGTCTGCTGTAATGCCGATAATGACAATATCACGGTGACCTGAGGCACGAATTTTGCACGCTAACTCGGTACCATGCATTCCAGGCATCGAGTGATCGGTCAGAATAACGTCATACAAATCATCGTGAAGTCGCATAAGCGCCTCATCTCCATTGGCGCACTGGTCAACATGAATACCAAGGGTTTGCAATTGCAAAAATAGGATATGTCGACTCGCTGGATGATCCTCAACAATCAGGGCGCGAATGTTCTTAAATAAGGGATGAGTTGATGCATTGGGAGAGCGTTGGCTATTTTCAATGGAGTGACACGTTCTAGAAAATGCCACAACAAAATGAACACTTGTACCTAGATTGGGCGCACTCTCAATGATCAATTTACTCTGCATTAATCCAATCAGGTGATTGGTAATGCTCAATCCAAGGCCAGTACTTGACCCTGATTCATTATTCGCAGATAAGTGGGAGCGAATTTGCTCAAAGGGCATTTGTACGCGCTCAATATCTTCTTTTGCCATTCCAATGCCTTGGTCAATGATTCGAAACTCTAATAATTGACCAGCATGGTCGTTCGCTAGAATTCGAATCTCAAAAAACACAAAGCCTTGCTCTGTAAATTTAATCGCGTTACTTAAGAGATTGTGAAGAATTTGACGAATACGTAAAGGGTCAAGAAGTAAGACATCGGCAATACTTGAATCAATAAAACTAGCTAAATGCAGACCTTTATTCTTGGCGTACACAAAAAAGGTCTGATTAATTTCGAAAAGAATTTGTTTTAAATCCACCGGCTCATGCTCAACCGTAAATTTCCCTGCTTCAATTTTGGCGATGTCGAGGACTTGATTGAGCATGCCCAGTAAAGAGGCAGCCGATGTATGGGCGCTTTGTAATAATTCCCGTTGATGCTGATTCAATGCGCTATTTTTTAGCAACAGCTCCTGTGCGCCGATTACAGCATGCATTGGCGTACGAATTTCATGACTAACGGTTGCTAGGAACGCAGATTTTGCATCGCTTGCGTCCTGTGCTTCTTGAGCAATATCCATGAGATCAGCCTCTGTGCGCAATTGCTTCTTACGTTGCCAAGCAAAGAAACCAAGCAAGATTGCAATAAGTCCAGAGGAACCAGCAATCCCAAACCAAAGCCAATTTATTACATGCTGCGATCGATCTGATGCTAAGGATGGGATGGCTAAAAGTTCACCCATGAAGAAAGGATCTGCTGCATGTAATGACTTTTGCACAATTGAGTGAAGAATGCGGTCTTGATCTGAAATAAACCATCGATACGCAAAAGGCTGATGACCTAGAGGTCGGATTTGTATCTCTTGAAAATTCAGTTGTTTGCTAAGATGAACGGCTAAGCGCAAAGGCATAACCGCAAAATGTGCATCACCAGCCATCAATTGTTGAGCAATTAATTTTGGTGAATTGATGAGGTGCCCTCCATTAATTGACTCCGAGAAGCCATAACCTCGATCAAAAAAGACGGTTTTTTCCATCTTCGGGCTCAATGGCAGTGTGTTCTTTGAGTGCGCTGCCAGCACCACATCGTGACCCCAAAAGATCGGTTCTGTAAGTCGGCCGGGAACTGCCGATTCCAGTTGCTGATTGGGGTCAATCACAAAACTCACTTCACCATTACGAATTTGATGAATACCAACTTCTTCAGAATTCCGCCACTTTGGTGAAAATTCGAGACCTGAACAATCCTTTAATTTTGAGAACAGTTTGGGATAAATGCCACTATCCCAGTACGGGCGATATTTTTCATGAATGCTAAATTGAACCATTGGATGGGCTTTGATCCACATTTGCTCTGTTTGGGTAAATTGAGGCAAGCCCCCTTGAGCATGACCGCAATGCATGAAGAACGCGATGCCTAGTCCGAATACCCACTTTGATAAAGAAGACATCGCGCTTCGCCCCAATCTCAGCCTTCAATGATGTGGTTATTGCGGCAAAATAGCACCAGATCGGCAATGTTTGAGATCCCTAACTTATCAAATAAGCGATGCTTATAGGTTGCAACCGTTTTACTGCTGATATTGAGGTGATCCGATATTTCTGCATTCGATTTCCCTTTGCCGAGGTATTTCATAACTTGTAATTCTCGGTCAGAAATCGATGCCATCTTTTCGCTATCGGATAAGGCTGCATGGCCATTACGTCCAGTCGAGAAGAAGGTATAGCCTTGAGAAACTGCAACACAAGCCGCCAAGATAATATTTGCGCTAGCCGTTTTGTTCACAAAACCATGAGCACCCAAAGAACGAACTCGACCCCCATACACTTGCTCGTCAAGGCTTGATAGGATGAGGATGCGAATATTTGGGTATGAGATCCCAATTTTTCGAATGACATCAAAGCCATCGGTTTTGGGCATATCCAAATCGAGAATCACAATATCGGGTTGGACATTCTTTAATACACTTAGGCACTCTTCGCCGCTTTGGGCTTGGGCCACCACTTCAAATGGTACTTGGTTTAACAGCATTGATTTCAACGCCATTAACATGGCGGGATGATCATCAATCAACATCACTTTATTACGCATTACAGGTCTCCTTGTGGTTAAAGTTATTTTGATGTTTGAATGGAAAAAAGTGCCTTACCAATACGACTATCTTGGATATGAATAATTTGATGTCGATTAACCGGTGAGAGCATGAGGCTGCCGTAGCAATAATCGATACCCAGTTGATAGGCAAGTTCGTTATCGCGAACAAAGGTGACATTACTGAAATAGGTTTTGCAGGACCACTTCTTCAATAAGTGAATTTGGTCGATGAGTTGGGTTCCGCTTAAGGAGCTTGTTTCACGAAGTTGCGAAACATCCAAATGCACGGCCTCAAATTGAAATTGACTAATCAGTTTGATGGTATTGGGGTTTCCATCAAATTGAAGAGCATGAAATAGCACCCCCAAACGCCTTAGTTTCGTGACCGCAGCGGTTAACTCGTTATCGATGTCTTGATGATGCAAAAAGCCAATATTGATTAAACCAATCGGGAGTCTTGAATTTAGAATCAGATCGCATAGTCCATCAACACACGCTGCAATTTTTAGATCCGTCACTTTGATTGGCAGAATGAGGGGGATGATCCGATTACTGCATTGCCAGTAATGAATTGCATCAATCCCCTCCATGCAGTAACGCAGAACCTCGGATGAGGAAGCGCTTAATAAGGGCCGAAATAAAACACCCTTGAGGCTACTTCCAGAGCGATTAAAGATTGGCTCAAAATCAATTCCTCGATATGCCAATGGATCGACGACGTTTCTTGGGGTAGCCTGAGCAAATTGATCTTCATGCTTTGGGCTTTCCCAATAGGGCTGTTCAATGTCGCGTAGTTGGCGGAAGGGCTTGTTCTTCCATGCCATTACCAAGTTATAAAGCCGTGATTTAGGGCTCATGATCTCTCCAATCGAATATCAACGAGTCTATGCATGCCAAAGGTTTTAAGTAAGGGCATAAAGATGATTTATGTGTAGGAAATCTCCTACAGCTGCCTAACTGTGGCATTCATCATTCGAAACCCGTGTCGTTGGGGTTGAGAAAAGCGGGCTCTTGAAAATAGCTAATGAAGACCTATATAATCAGCACTCACTACACGAGAGTGCTAACAGTGATTATAAATTACTTCATTTCAATGAAAATAATTATATAAATCATATATTTAGCATGATGTGCAGAGATAATGAGGCAGCAAATTTTATTAGTTAATACTTACTAACATAGGAGAGGGAATGAATTTACGTCCTTTACACGATCGCGTGATTATTAAGCGCTTAGATCAAGAAACAAAAACCGCCTCTGGAATCGTCATTCCAGATAACGCAGCAGAAAAGCCTGATCAGGGCGAGGTATTAGCCGTTGGCCCAGGAAAGCGGGATGACAGTGGCAAATTAAATGCCCCCGATGTCAAAGTTGGTGATCGCGTGCTATTTGGAAAGTATGCAGGTCAGACCGTAAAAGTGGATGGCGACGAGCTTCTTGTCATGCGTGAAGAAGACATCATGGCCGTTGTTCAGAAGTAATTAGGCATTTAGAAAGGAATTTAATTATGGCAGCAAAAGATGTAGTGTTTGGCGATAACGCCCGCGTCAAGATGGTTGAGGGTGTCAACATCCTCGCAAATGCAGTCAAAGTAACCCTTGGACCCAAGGGTCGTAATGTGGTGATCGAGCGCTCATTTGGTGGCCCAACCATCACCAAGGATGGCGTCACAGTCGCCAAAGAGATAGAGCTCAAAGATAAACTTCAGAACATGGGTGCCCAGATGGTCAAGGAAGTTGCTTCCAAGACCGCCGATATCGCAGGTGACGGCACAACAACGGCAACGGTATTGGCTCAATCGATTGTTCGTGAAGGGATGAAGTATGTGGTTGCTGGCCACAATCCAATGGATCTCAAGCGCGGTATTGATAAAGCGGTAACGGCTGCGATTGAAGAGCTCAAAAAAATTAGCAAACCTTGCACCACCACCAAAGAAATTGCACAAGTTGGTTCGATTTCAGCGAACAGCGATGAGAGCATTGGTAAGCGTATCGCTGAAGCCATGGAAAAGGTTGGCAAAGAGGGTGTGATTACCGTTGAAGATGGCAAGTCACTTGAAGACGAGTTAGAAGTAGTAGAGGGTATGCAGTTTGACCGTGGCTACTTGTCCCCGTACTTCATTAATCAGCCTGAGAAGCAAACCGCTGTTTTGGAAAGCCCTTACATCCTCTTGTTTGATAAGAAGATCAGCAATATTCGTGATCTCTTGCCAGTTCTTGAGCAAGTCGCTAAATCGGGTCGTCCATTGATGATTGTTGCTGAAGATGTTGAAGGTGAAGCCTTGGCAACCTTGGTCGTGAACAACATTCGTGGCATCTTAAAGACCTGTGCTGTGAAGGCTCCTGGTTTTGGCGATCGTCGCAAAGCAATGTTAGAAGATATTGCGATTTTGACGGGCGGCCAAGTCATTGCTGAAGAAGTTGGGCTAACCCTCGAAAAAACTACTCTTGAGCACCTTGGACAAGCTAAACGTGTTGAGATTGGTAAAGAGAACACCACCATTATTGATGGTGCCGGTGATGGAAAATCGATCGAAGCGCGCGTTAAGAACATTCGGGTGCAGATTGACGAGGCAACTAGTGACTATGACCGTGAGAAATTACAAGAGCGTGTTGCTAAGTTAGCAGGTGGTGTTGCTGTAATCCGTGTTGGTGCCGCAACCGAAGTCGAAATGAAAGAGAAGAAGGCGCGTGTGGATGATGCTTTGCATGCAACTCGTGCAGCCGTTGAAGAGGGCATTGTTCCTGGCGGCGGCGTTGCTCTGATTCGTGCGAAGCAAGGTATCGCCGGACTCAAGGGCGACAATCCTGATCAAAATGCTGGTATTAGCATTGTGTTGCGTGCCATGGAAGAGCCACTGCGTATCATCGTTTCCAATGCAGGTGATGAGGCAAGTGTAGTTGTTAACTCCGTCGCAGCTGGCAAAGGTAATCATGGTTACAACGCTGCCACGGGCGAGTATGGTGACTTAGTTGCTCAAGGTGTGATTGATCCAACCAAGGTTACTAAAACCGCATTGGTCAATGCTGCATCCGTTGCTGCACTATTGCTAACCACTGACTGCGCAATTGCAGAGTCTCCAAAAGAGGAATCTGCAGGTGGCGGTATGCCAGGCGGTATGGGTGGCATGGGTGGTATGGGCGGTATGGACGGAATGATGTAACAAGACTTCAGTCCAAAACAGAGGGCAGCCTAGGCTGCCCTTTTTATTTCCGAAAATTTTGGATACCATGGGCTGACATTACGAAAAATGAATGACTATTTTTAATGAATAAAATCACAGCTATCGGAGTCATACTGTTTCTGTTTGGATGTGCACCACAGGTAAAGCAGCAAGAACCGATCGTTCTTAAAAAGGGTGAGCCAATCCCCTTGGGTGATCAATTTTGGACGCTTGATTTCACCTATTTTTATAAAGGTAAAGAGGTTAAAACTGTTATCAGTCAATATGACCATCGCCGCGATTGTTTTGAGGCGATGTTTAAGATGCAAAAGGAGGCCAGCAAAATGCCTCATGGTAGCGGGGCAGGTTTATGTAAAAAGTTATTTGTAGACGGACAAGAGCGAACCGATAAGGATCGCTTAGGCTTTCGATAAAAAAAGGCAGCCGAGGGCTGCCTTTGATTACTCACAAGAATTGATCAATCCACTGCTTTGACCATATCCTCAACCACCTTCTTGGCATCACCAAAGACCATCATGGTTTTGTCCATGTAGAAGAGCTCGTTGTCGAGGCCAGCAAAAACAAAGACTTAGAGCGGTATAAAAAAGAACAAGAAGAGCTAAATCTGTCTATTAAAAAAATACACCCAAAATTCAAATACTAAGTGGGCCCAAAATGGGCCAGGAAAACAAATTAACATAGCTTTGTTTTTAAGGCAATGAATAGATGGAGCATGCGGATTTGGATCTAGGTAGTGGGGGCACCCCCTCGCTTTTTTTAGAGTTGCGCATTCATACGCCCATCCCCCCAATTTCTAAAATGGGTCCCAACTAGATACCGCCATCATCTTATTTTGCTCAAAAGACTAAATATTTTTCAAGAAATATTGATTTATGGTTGCATCTTAGGAATAGGTGGTAACGTATCTATAAAATATTTACTATGAATTCTCAAACCCAAATTATCCTTCAGCAAGCCATCCAAGCCTTTCAGGTTGGAAATCTTGAAAGTGCCGATTTAATGCTAAAAAGAGTTTTGCAGATTGACTCAAAAAATCTTCCTGCTCTCCATATTCTCGGTTTAATTAAAGCTTCCCAATGTCATTACAAGGAAGCTGTTGATTATTTAGGTAGGGCCCTTCGAATTCATCCTAATGATGCTTCAATACATTACAACCTAGCGAAAGTACTCTCCGAATCTGGGAATGATAAAGATGCTCTTATTAATCATAAGATGACTGTTGCGTTAGCCCCCAGCAATCCAGAAGCTTGGCTAAACTATGGAAAAAGCGTATCTAACTTAGGTTACCATGATGAAGCTTTAAATTGTTTTAATAAGGCACTTAGTTTGAAGCCAAATTTCGCGGAGGCACTGCTAAATAAAGGCGCAATCTTCAAAGAGCTTAAAAAATGCGAAGAAGCCTTGGCTTTTGCTGAACAAGCTTTGTCTATAAACCCTAATTTAGTTCCAGCCTGGGCTATTAAAGGCGTGACTTTGCATGAACTAAAGCGTTATGACGAGGCGATTGCACACTACGATAAGGCGTTAAGCCTTAAACCTGATTATCACGAAGCTTGGGCTAATAAAGGCGTGACTTTGCATGAACTAAAGCGTTATGACGAGGCGATTGCACACTACGATAAGGCGTTAAGCCTTAAACCTGATTATCACGAAGCTTGGGTCAATAAAGGTGCCACACTCAATGAACTAAAGCGTTATGACGAGGCGATTGCACACTACGATAAGGCGTTAAGCCTTAAACCTGATTATCACGAAGCTTGGGCTAATAAAGGCGTGACTTTGCATGAACTAAAGCGTTATGACGAGGCGATTGCACACTACGATAAGGCGTTAAGCCTTAAATCTACTTATGCTGAGAGTTGGGCTATTAAAGGCGTGACTTTGCATGAACTAAAGCGTTATGACGAGGCGATTGCACACTACGATAAGGCGTTAAGCCTTAAACCTGATTATCACGAAGCTTGGGCTAACAAAGGTGCCACACTCAATGAACTAAAGCGTTATGATGAGGCGATTGCACACTATGAAAAAGCACAAAAGCTGAATCCAGATGTTGATTGGATACTTGGAGATTTGCTTCATATAAAAATGAAGGTCTGCGATTGGTCAAGCCTGGATTCTTATATGGAAAATATCGCTAAAAAAATTAAGGTAAATCAGAAAGTTATTCATCCCTTCAATCTTCTTGGCTTGATTGATGATGCTTTTTTGCATAAAAAATGTTCTGAGATTTATGCTCAACATAAATATCCAGCAAATCCTATTTTGGGGCCCATTCCAAAGTTAACTAAAAGAGATAAAATTCGAATTGCATATTTCTCCCCTGACTTTCGAAATCATCCAGTTTCATTTCTAACCTCCGAGCTTTTTGAAATTCACGATAGAAAAAGATTTGAAGTATACGCATTCTCATTACAAAAAGCTTCAACTGGTGATGAAATGAATTTACGTTTACGAAAAGTTTTTGATAGATTTATAGATACTGAGAATATGTTAGAGCGAGATATTGCTAAATTAGCCAGGGAGTTAGAGATAGATATAGCCATTGATTTAGCTGGTTCTACGCAATACTCTAAAACTAAAATTTTTTCACACCGAGCTGCCCCTATTCAGGTCAATTGGTTGGGCTATCCTGGGACAATTGGTACTGATTTTATCGACTACATTGTGGCTGATAAAACTATAATTCCAGATTCGCATCAACATTTTTACTCTGAAAAAGTAGTACATCTCCCTGATACGTATATCGTCGACGACTCTACGAGAGTTGCCTCATCTCGCATATTTACAAGAGAGGAGTGTAAGTTACCCCGAAATGCTTTTGTTTTCTGTTGTTTTAATAATGACTATAAATTTAATTATCAGGTTTTAGATAGTTGGTCAAGGATATTAAAACAAGTAAGAAATAGTGTTTTATGGGTTTCAGAAAATAATGAATACTTTAGGACTAACTTAGTAACCGAATTTGAAAGCCGTGGACTTGAATCGAGCAGAATAATTTTTGCCAAAAGAGAAGAACTGATGGCAGATCATTTAGCAAGATATAAACTTGCAGATTTATTTTTAGATACTAGCCCCTATAATGCACATACTACTGCTGTTGATTCCTTGAAATCAGGAGTTCCTGTTCTCACTTTATTGGGAGAATCTTTTGCTAGTCGAGTGGCTTCAAGCTTGTTAAATACGATTGGTCTACCAGAGCTTATTAAAGATACTCAAGAAACATATGAAGCCATGGCAATTGATTTGGCAAAGTCCCCACAAAAATTGGCTTCGATTAAAGAAAAGTTAGTCCGTAATCGATTAAGCAGTTCTCTATTTGATACTAAGCTCTTTGCTAAAAACCTCGAAACTGCTTATATAAAAATGTATGAAAGATATCAGGCTGATTTACAACCGGACTATATTGTTATTTAGCTAAATCAATCTAACATAACTATTCTATGATTTTTTTAAATAAATTTTTATTTAGTACGATTTATTCGAAAAACATTATTTAATATTGAATGACTCAGTATTTAAATGTGAATAATTAAATGCTATCTAAAATTATTTTTGCTGGGGCGGTGCAGAACGCTGAAAACTATTTGCCTGCAGTATTTAGGAATATAGAGAATCTTACAAAGATTTTTTCTGAAGCTGCTTACATTTTTATTGAAAATGATTCAACAGATAATACAAAAAAGATACTGAAAGACTGGGGCAGCACCAAATCAAATTTTCACTTGATTAGCTTAGATGGTTTAAAAGCAATTCCCATCAGAACTATCAGACTTGAAATGATTCGCAATGCTTATATTGAAACAATTAGGCACTATGCTTGGCTGCGAGATTTTGATTATTTAGTCGTCTTAGATATGGATGATATTGGTATGCATTTAATTGATGTTCAAGACGTATCGAATGCGATTGAGTTCTTAAATGCTTCGCCGACTAGGGCGGCGGTCTTTGCAAACCAAAGAGGAACTTATTACGATATGTGGGCTCTTCGTCTACCGTCACAATGCCCGATTGATATATGGGAGGAGGTTTTAGATTATGTTATTGAGCATAAATGTTCCGATGAGATTGCTTTCGATCAAACATTTGCAAAACGTGTCTTTTCTATTGATGAGTCCTTGGGGCCAATTAAAGTTGATTCGGCATTTGGAGGTTTCGGCATTTACAAAATGGATTATGTGCTAAATAACCCCAATCCTTATCTTGGCTCGAAAACAAAAATAGTACCATTAGATGATGGGACCCCATGCTACGCTAGATGGCAAGTGTGCGAGCATGTACATTTTCATTCTGGGATTAAAAGTCAGGGTGGGGAGATGTTTATTTATCCCAAACTAATCAATGGAGTTAATTCTGGAATGAGTTTTCCTCCATCTGCATTTAGGGGGATGCTTTTTTAACGTATTTGTAAAGACTTAGTTAACATTAAATTATCATTAATAGCGTACTTATAGCCATTAGTTAAAATTTTGTTAAACAGATTTTGTATCGATTGATTCAATTTTGATACAAAATCTACTTTCAAAGTGTTAGTGTTTTTTATGAATAAACTCTCCAAAAGCTCAATCTTGATAAAAATAATATACCCTTGAATGAAGGTTGCAGCCATACAGTGTGCTTTGGCCAAGTATGAAATAGTTTTCTCTGAATAGAAGAAAATATGTTGTCCATGTTCAGGTGCTAAGTAACTCCAGCTAACATCTGGCTCATTAAAAATTCCTGTTTGCACAACCACAATTTTTGGATTGCAGGAAAAAATATTATCAAAGCTAGATTTAGGGTTGGGAAAATGCTCTGCAACTTCGCAAAGATTAATTATTGCGGCCCCCTCTAAATTTTCTTTTTGAAATCCCATCAGTAGTCTAGGTGTTGAGTAAGTGTCGTACCCGTAGGCATTAATTCCAATATCCCTAAGTATTCTAGCGGTTAGACCAGAGCCGCATCCATAATCTATAAGCGTTTCAATAGATAAATTCAACTGAGAAGTGAGTGCATCAAGAAATGCTGCATTATGCAGGCAACGGATAAATTGACCGGTATCTAATTGCTCATTAATGGGTTGATATGCTTCTTCAAGCCAATAAGGATTTTCAGTTTGAAGGGCTGCGCATGTTTGGCAATGAAAGTACTCAACATCATACTTACTTAGAATTCTTTTTTGGAACGAAAATTTAGCTATGTTCCCACATAGTCTGCAATAAATTTCAGCAGTCATACTTTTAAGTGCCTTAGTGTTTTTTATTACATAAGTATGCCACCTTATAAGAGTGGGCCTGAAAACCTAATTCAGGGCTATCAGCTCACTGATCAACAACCAAGCTCTGGTGAGCTAGTTGCTCTTCAGGTCTGCAAATTTACAATCTTTGGACATAAATCAGTTATTTCCAGTAGTGGTGATTTAATTAATAGGTATATTGAGACCTTCATAGAGGGTATGGGATAGTCTAGGATTTTTTAGCTGTTCTTGCGATAGCTTCCAATAGTTGTGCTGGGTCCTCTAAATCAAGGCGCTCGTCCCGATACTCGGCAACCCTCATTGGGGTTAGGGCAGTCATACATAAGTTTGCTATGGGGTGTCTTGCCAACGCTTTGAGTCGATAGGTATCCTCCCGCATACTTCGAGTTTTAAGAGTAACCTCCTCAATATATCTTGCAATTACATCCTTAAAGAGTGACTTTTCGGCTAAGACCTGATTGGTATATGAACCTTTATCGATTTCAGTTTCGACTTGTCTAGCCCAACGCTGAGCATGTTCTTTATTTTTGAAAGACTTACTGACGGGCTGCTGCCCTTTGCGACGAACACGGGCTTGCCACCGCCCGTTCCGATTTCTAAATGTTGCCATTTCTCCCCCGTTAGTGGGACAGATTTGGGCCTTTCATATTCTTTTTTGCTTTCAAGCCTTACTGGGTAAGGCTATCTAGACTTAATCCACCGCTTTGACCATATCCTCCACCACCTTCTTGGCATCACCAAAGACCATCATGGTTTTGTCCATGTAGAAGAGCTCATTGTCGAGACCAGCGTAGCCGGCTGCCATGGAGCGCTTATTCACGATGATGGTTTTAGCTTTGAACGCTTCCAAAATTGGCATACCAAAGATTGGGCTACCGGGAGTGCGTGCCGCTGGATTTACCACGTCATTGGCACCCAGAACCAAGACCACGTCTGCCTGTCCAAAGTCACTGTTAATGTCTTCCATCTCAAATACTTGGTCGTACGGAACTTCCGCCTCTGCTAGGAGAACGTTCATATGTCCTGGCATACGACCAGCAACAGGGTGGATGGCGTACTTAACCGTTACACCATGATGAATTAACTTCTCGGTAAGCTCTTTGAGGGCATGCTGAGCACGTGCTACCGCTAGGCCATATCCTGGAACAATAATCACCGTATCGGCATTAGTCATTAAGAAGGCAGCATCCTCTGCAGAACCTGTTTTGTAATTCTTAGGACCGCCATCGTCACCGCCGGCAGCAGCTTCCGCACCGAAGCCGCCGAGTAGAACAGCGGTAATCGAGCGATTCATGGCCTTACACATGATGTACGACAGAATCGCACCGGAGGATCCAACGCAAGCACCCGCAATAATCAGCACTGGATTGTTGAGGGTAAAACCAATACCAGCGGCTGCCCAACCGGAGTAGCTGTTGAGCATTGAGACTACCACTGGCATATCAGCGCCACCAATTGGAATAATTAAGGTCACACCAAGTACCAACGCAATCGCGCACATGACCAAGAATGCAGCGTGACTATCGGTGAGGAAGTACGCAATGCCCGCAGCGACCATCAAGATCGCCATGATCAGGTTGAGTAAATGCTGCCCTGAAAAGCTCACTGGTTTACCGCTGACCTTACCAGAGAGTTTTCCAAACGCAATGATAGAGGCTGTAAAGGTAATTGCTCCAATGAAAGCGCCAATAAATAACTCAATTTTTTGGGCGCCGCTATGGGCCTGAGCAGGATTGAAGACCGCAGCAATCGCAATTAATACTGCCGACAAACCGACGAAAGAGTGCATTAAGGCGACAAGCTCGGGCATCTTGGTCATTTGCACGCGCTGCGCGGCAATTGAACCGATGATGGCGCCAGCGATAATTGCTCCCCCAATTAACCAATAGACTGGCTTAAATGACGGGACTAGAAAGGTGGTAATGACGGCGAGTGCCATCCCAACCATACCGTAGACATTGCCTTGGCGCGAGGTGGTTGGGGACGAGAGTCCTTTAAGTGCCAAAATAAATAGCACGGATGAGACGAGATAAGAAATGGCTGTGAAGTTTGACATGATGTGCTCTCTTATTAGTGACCAGCCGATTCATTCTTCGGAGCTTTTTTCTTGAACATCTCAAGCATTCGCCGCGTTACCATAAAACCACCAAAGATATTGATAGACGCTAGAAAAATAGCTAGCGCTCCAATCAAGCTCGTTAAGGTAATTTCATCGCCATTGATGACTTCAGTTTGCAGCATGGCACCCACAATAATGATTCCTGAAATTGCATTGGTGACCGACATAAGTGGGGTATGTAAGGCAGGCGTAACATTCCACACCACGTGGTAGCCCACAAAAATGGCTAATACAAAAACCGTGATGTTTTGGACGGTTAATAGGTTTTGAATAGCGGCAGCATCCATTTTGGTTCCTTCAATAATTAATTGGTGCGAATGGCTTGGCCATCTCGGCACATCAAGCAGGCGGCAACAATGTCGTCATCGGCTGCAGCAGGAATGGCGAGTTGTCCTTCCTTATTAATGATGAGCTTCATGAAATCAAGCAAATTTCTGGCATAGAGGGCTGAGGCATCGGCAGCAACCATACTCGGTAAATTGGTGTAACCAACGATCTTTACCCCGTTGTGATTGATTACCTGATCCGCTCGGGTAAGAGGGCAGTTCCCCGAGCCGTTCTCACCTCGACCAGCGGCAATATCAATCACGACCGAGCCAGCTTTCATCTTTCCGACGGTATCGGCATGCAAGAGAACGGGAGGTTTGCGGCCAGGAATTAAGGCGGTAGTGATCACAATGTCAGCCTGTGCTGCGCGCTCCGCCACTAGGGCTGCTTGACGCTTCATCCAGGCTTCTGGCATGGGGCGTGCATAACCACCAACGCCTTGGGCAATCTCGCGTTCCTCATCGGTTTCATAGGGCACATCGACAAACTTAGCGCCAAGAGATTCAATTTGCTCTTTGGCAGCAGGGCGCACGTCAGAGGCCTCAATGACCGAGCCGAGACGTTTAGCAGTCGCAATGGCCTGTAAACCAGCAACCCCAGCGCCCAGGATCAGAATACGGGCCGCTTTGACGGTTCCTGCAGCCGTCATCAGCATTGGCATAAAGCGTTGATATTCATTAGCGGCCAACATAACCGCCTTATAGCCAGCAATATTGGCTTGGGAGGATAGGACATCCATACTTTGGGCGCGGGTGGTCCGCGGTGCGGCCTCAAGGGCAAATGCCGTGATTCCCTGGGCTGCCATGGCAGAAATTCCTGCATTATCAAAGGGATCGAGCATGCCAATCAGGACAGATCCTGATTTGATCTGCTTGAGTTCATCGGTTTGAGGGGCGCGAACCTTGAGAACAATCTCACAGGAAAATGCATCCGTTGCAGAGCCAATACTGGCACCAACGGCCTCATAGGCGGCATCCGGCAAGCTGGCGCCAACTCCCGCACCGGATTGAATAATGACCTGGTGACCTTGGCTAATTAGCTTTTTAACGGTCTCAGCGGTCGCGGCAACCCGGGTCTCTCCGGGCCTTGTTTCCAGCGGCACTCCAATGCGCATGGCGTATCTCCAAATGCAAGAATTTTTAAAAAAGGAACCATTTTAATAAATTAGCCATGCCTTGTGAGCTAGCCAGCTCAGTCTCCTGTATATCCCTTTGGCCAGAGGCTGGCCGAGACTTTTACAATATGTGAGCTTGAAACAATTTCTGTATTTTCGCACTTTTTAATGGTTTCCCCTAATAATTCGATTTTTCATCCATGATGGCCGCTCAATCCCTAGAAAAAACAAGCCCTAGCAAGCCAAAGGTGGTGGTGGGGATGTCTGGGGGCGTTGATTCCTCGGTGGCTGCTTGGTTACTGAAAGAACAGGGCTACGAAGTGGTTGGCCTCTTCATGAAAAACTGGGAAGACGATGATGAAGATGAGTATTGTTCGGCACGGCAAGATTGGATTGATGTTGTATCCGTTGCTGATCTGTTGGGGATCGATGTTGAAGCAGTGAACTTTGCAAAAGAATATCGCGAACGTGTTTTTGCTGATTTCTTGAGAGAGTACGCGGCAGGCCGAACCCCCAATCCTGATGTGTTGTGTAATGCAGAGATTAAGTTC
The DNA here is from genome assembly GCF_018687475.1 of Polynucleobacter sp. MWH-UH24A. Taxonomy (NCBI): domain Bacteria; kingdom Pseudomonadati; phylum Pseudomonadota; class Betaproteobacteria; order Burkholderiales; family Burkholderiaceae; genus Polynucleobacter; species Polynucleobacter sp. MWH-UH24A. The sequence continues at coordinate 1,633,885 of NZ_CP061292.1, read as the reverse complement.
AAGGCATTTTTAGATCATGCAATCAATTTGGGGGCTGATCTTATTGCCACCGGGCACTATGCCAGAGTTGAACGCCATGCCAATCGCGTTCAATTGCTTAAAGCTACTGATCTTAGTAAAGATCAGAGCTATTTCTTACACCGCTTAACGCAAGCCCAATTATCCAAAGTCTTATTTCCACTTGGCGGAATTACGAAAAAAGAGGTTCGAGAAATCGCTGCGGATTTGGGTTTGCCAAATGCCCGCAAAAAAGACTCAACAGGGATTTGTTTTATTGGGGAACGTCCCTTTCGAGAATTTTTAAATCGCTACTTACCGAGAGCCCCAGGCCCGATCTTGAGTGTCGATGGTAAGCACTTAGGTGAGCATATGGGCTTGGCATTTTTTACTTTAGGGCAACGCAAGGGAATTGGCTTGGGCGGAAGTCAAGACGGAACGGGTGACGCTTGGTATGTGGCCCGTAAAGACATCTCCAATAACACCCTCTATGTGGCACAAGGTCACGATCATCCTTGGTTATTGAGCGAACGGTTGGCGGCAATCGATGCCTCGTGGATTGCTGGCCATGAACCACCCCTTGGTCAATACAGTGCAAAAACCCGTTATCGACAAGAGGATGCACTGTGCGCGATTACAGCGGAACAGGATAATTCTTTTGAGTTGCAATTTAAGGCAGCACAATGGGCAGTCACACCAGGTCAGTCAGCCGTTTTGTACCAAGGGGACGTTTGCTTGGGTGGCGGAATTATTGTTCGCTAAGGATTACTGCGCTGGCGGGGTAGTCTGTTTAAACGAAGTACGTTCCGATAATTGTGCAAAATGCGTTGCAAGATTTGGATATTTAGTTTTCCAATCAAGTTCGGGAAACCGCAATTCAAACCAGCCAAGAGCACATCCGAGGGCGATATCTGCAAGGCTAAATTGATTGCCATGGCACCATTTTGAGCTGCCTAAACTCGTTGACATGGTCGCCATACCTTGATGCACTTTGTGCATTTGTCGGTCAAGCCATTTTTCGCTTTGTTCGCCCTCACCCCGAAATGTTTTTTCAAGGCGCACCAAAATGCCAGCATCGATTATTCCGTCAGCCAATGCCTCCCAAGTTTTCACTGCAGCACGCTCTCGTCCAGTGGCAGGGATCAGTTTGCCGACTGGGCTTAAGGTATCGATGTATTCGGCAATTACTCGTGAATCAAACATAGCCCCACCATCGTCCATGAGTAAGCATGGAACCTTGCTAAGTGGGTTGAATTCCGCAATGGAGGTACCCGAATCCCAAACGTTTTCAAGTACGAGCTCGGCATCAATCTTTTTTTCTGCCATAACAATACGGACTTTGCGAACAAAGGGACTGGTTAATGATCCAATAATTTTCATAAGAGCCCAGTATAGCAATCTATGAGACTCGTCATAAACCCATTAAAATCAGGTTTTGAACACTTTGTCACGAGAACCCCTTGTCCACGCTAACTTCATTAACTGCACTATCGCCACTGGATGGCCGATATGCAAAAAAACTGGATGCGCTTCGTCCTTGGTTATCCGAGGCAGCCTTTATGCAACAACGGGTTGTTGTCGAGATTCAGTGGCTTTTAGCCCTTAGTGAGGCCAAGTTAGCCAATATTCCTAAAATTGACTCTGCCGATGAGGCTTTCCTCCTTCAGCTTGCAAGTGATTTTTCAGAGGAAGATGCGCAGCGCATTAAAGATATTGAGGCGATCACCAACCATGATGTCAAAGCGGTGGAGTACTGGTTGAAAGAAAAGGTCGCTAAACGTCCAAAATTATTAAAAGCGAGTGAGTTCATCCACTTTGCCTGCACTTCAGAAGACATTAACAATACCTCGCACGGTCTCATGCTCAGGGGCGCACGTGATCACGTATTAATTCCGCAACTGCGATTGATTTTGAAAGCATTAAATGAGCTGGCGGTTCGGCATGCCACCACTCCAATGCTCTCTCGAACCCATGGTCAGCCAGCATCACCCACGACCTTGGGTAAGGAAATTGCCAATATGGCGAAACGTTTAGAGCGGGCGATTCAAACCATTGGCCACGTCGCACTGCTTGGCAAGATGAATGGTGCGGTTGGTAACTACAACGCCCATTTAGCGGCTTATCCTGAGTTTGACTGGGAAGAATTTGCCAAAGGAGTCGTTGAAAAGCGTCTTGATTTGGAATTTAATCCCTATACGATTCAGATTGAGCCCCACGACGGTATGGCTGAGTTATTCGATGCCATTGCTCGAGCCAATACAATTTTGTTGGATATCGATCGGGATTTCTGGGCTTATATTGCGCTTGGCTACTTTAAGCAAAAAACTAAAGCGGGTGAGATTGGTTCGTCTACCATGCCCCATAAAGTCAATCCGATTGATTTTGAGAACTCTGAGGGTAATCTTGGAATTGCAAATGCACTCCTGCGCCACTTAGCTGAAAAGCTTCCTATTTCACGATGGCAGCGCGACCTTACTGACTCAACCGTCTTGCGTAATTTAGGCCCAGCATTTGGTCACAGTGTGTTGGCATATGACAGTGCCCTGCGCGGACTGTCTAAATTGGAAGTGAATGAGGCCGCAATTGCATCTGATCTTGATAATTGCTGGGAAGTTTTGGCTGAGCCTATTCAGACCGTGATGCGTCGTTACGGAATTGAGAACCCCTATGAGCAGTTGAAAGATTTAACTCGGGGTAAGGCGATTACTCGTGAGGTATTGCATCGTTTCATTAAAACCCTTGCGATTCCTGAGCCAGAGAAGAAACGCTTATTAAAAATGACCCCCGCTTCATATACGGGCAAGGCAGCTGAGTTAGCATCGCGATTGAAGTCAAGTAAGCGTTGAGTCGATCCAAACATCCGATTGCGCATTATCCCTTTGGCCTCTATTTTTTGTATGAGGCAATTTGGCATTTATTAATACCGTTTGTCATTTTGCGCCTCCTGTGGCGTAGTCGCCACCATCGGGGTTATCGTCAACATATCGCTGAACGTTTTGGATTCTATGGAGCAAAAAAATTACAAACTCAGCCGATATGGATTCATGCTGTTTCGGTGGGGGAAACACATGCAACCCAAGCCTTAATTGAGAGACTGCTCCATGAAGGTCACCCCGTTCTTTTAACGCACATGACTCCGACAGGGCGTGAAGCGGGTAGCGCACTTTATTGGAAAGCAATTCAGCAGGGTCGACTCCAGCAGGTTTATTTACCCTACGATATTTGTTGGGCGATCGAGCGCTTCCTGAAGCGTTTTCGACCCCAACTTGGATTGCTGATGGAAACCGAGGCATGGCCAGGTTTTGTGTTCCGGGCTCACCAGCTCGGGATACCCCTTTTTCTAATCAATGCTCGCCTATCTGAACGTAGCTTTAAACGCGTGCAGAGTTTTGGGCAGGCAGGGCAGATACTCTTCCAATCGTTTACAGGAATTTTGGCTCAGTCAGGGCATGACGCAAAGCGCTATCAAGCTCTTGGCGTTAAGAATGTTCAGATCGTTGGTAATATGAAGTTTGATATCGCCAGTCAACCAGAAACACTCGCTCTCGGAATGCATTGGAAAAATGCGATTCAAGTCCAAGGCCGGTTAGCAGTTTGCGCTGCAAGTACGCGAGCCGGTGAAGAGATGATTATCTTAGAAGCTTGGAAGCATATCCTGACAACCAACAACTGGACGAGCCCACCGTTACTGATGATGGTGCCGCGCCATCCAGATCGCTTCTCTGAGGTTGCTGATCTCATTTATCAATCGGGGTTGGCTTTTGAACGCCGCTCAGGCATGAGTGATCCGCGTTCCAGTGAAGAGGTAGACCCATCCTTGCATTGGGCAAAAATCGATGTTCTGCTTGGTGACTCAATGGGGGAGATGGCGGCTTACTACGCTGCTAGTGATTTTGTGGTGATGGGCGGTAGTCTTTTACCAACCGGCGGACAAAATCTCATTGAGGCATGTGCAAATGGTTGCCCAGTGATTTTGGGGCCGCATACTTATAATTTCCAGAAAGCCAGTGAGGATGCCATTGCTTGCGGCGCAGCGATTTTGGTGACCGGCGATTTGAATTCAGAGTTAATAAACGCCTTGGCTAAAGCGATCGAGGAACTACTGGTCAATAATGCAGAGCGTAAAAAACGCACAGATTATGCCCTTAATTTTGCTGCAGAACACCAAGGCGCAACCCAACGAATCTTAGATCAGCTTAAACCTGCGCTCCAAAATTAGGATCATCAGGCCGATTATTTTCATTGGGTTTGCGATCTGCTTTGATGAGGTCCTCGCGCTTAATGCCAAGCCACATTGCAATTGCAGCGGCGACGAATACCGATGAATAAATTCCAAACAAAATACCAATCGTGAGCGCAAGAGCGAAATAGAAGAGGGATGGCCCACCAAAAATAAGCATCGCAACTACCATCATCTCGGTGCTGCCGTGGGTGATTACGGTTCGGCTGATCGTGCTCGTAATTGCGCTATCAATAATTTCACGGGTATTCATCTTGCGCTGTTTACGAAAGTTCTCGCGGATTCGGTCAAAGATCACCACCGACTCGTTCACCGAGTAGCCAAGAACCGCTAATACAGCGGCCAGTACGGAGAGCGAAAACTCCCATTGGAAGAAAGCAAAAAATCCCAAAATGATTACTACGTCATGAAGGTTGGCCAAAATACCAGCGACAGCAAATTTCCATTCAAAACGGAATGCAAGGTAGATCATGATGCCGATCACAACAAAGATAAGAGCTTTAACTCCGTCAACAGCAAGCTCTTTACCAACTTGTGGCCCGACATATTCAACACGCTGCAGTTTTGCCCCAGAATTGTTCGCTTCTAGTACTTGCATCACGGCACTGCTTTGCTGCGCTGAAGGAATGACCTGACCCGTTTGGTCTCGCTGAAGAGGCAAACGAATCATGATGTCGCGTGAGCTTCCAAAGTTCTGAATTTGGGTATCGGTGTATCCAATTTTGGCAATCTGATCACGGATAGAGTCAAGTGGGGCAGTTTGGGGATAAGTAATCTCCATGACGGTCCCGCCAGTAAACTCAATTGAAAGATGCAAGCCCTTTTGCCAAATAAAAAAGACCGCAGCGAGAAATGTAATAAATGAAAATGCATTGAGTAACAATGCATGACGCATGAAGGGGATATCTTTGCGGATTCTGAAAAATTCCATGACCTATTTCCCCTCGGGTCGCCAAACTTGGCCAATTGAAATCGATGGCAATTTCTTCTTTCGCCCATACCAAAGATTGACGATGCCACGCGCAAAGAAGACTGCTGAAAACATTGAAGTCAGAATACCGAGGCAATGGACAACTGCAAAGCCTTTGACTGGACCAGATCCAAAGGCAAGTAATGCAATACCAGCAATCAGCGTAGTGATATTGGAATCCAAAATCGTGGCCCACGCTTTATCAAAACCAATGGCAATGGCCGTCTGCGGAGCTGCGCCATTCCGAAGTTCTTCACGGATCCGCTCATTGATGAGAACGTTCGAGTCAATCGCCATACCAATTGCCAATGCCATTGCTGCAATTCCCGGTAGAGAGAGGGTAGCTTGCAACATCGAGAGCAGGGAGATAAGTAAAACAATATTGACCCCTAGGGCGATGACTGAAAATAATCCAAACAGTAAGTAATACGCAATCATGAATATCGCAATGGCGGCAAACCCATAAATGAGCGATTTGAATCCTTTCTCAATGTTTTCAAGTCCTAGGCTAGGGCCAATAGTGCGTTCTTCAATAATTTCCATAGGTGCGGCTAAGGACCCAGCGCGGAGTAGGAGAGCAAGATCGTTTGCGCTTTCAGTGGTTGGTTGCCCAGTAATTTGAAATTTGGAGCCAAACTCACCTTGAATCGTTGCAATGGTTAGTACTTCGCCCTTACCCTTTTCAAACAAAATCATACCCATGGGTTTACCGATGTTCTCACGCGTTACTTCTTGCATGACTCGACCGCCAGCCGCATCCAGTGAGATATTGACGGAGGGACGCTGGTTTTGATCAAAACCTGCACTGGCGTCGGTAATCCGATCGCCTGTGAAGATCACGGATTTTTTAAAGACCCCCAGGCGGTTTTCGCCAAAACGAAACACATCCGTTCCCGGTGGTGGAGTCTCATTTAAGCCAATGGTTGAGGCGACTGGGTCAGCGAGGCGGGATTCTAAGGTTGCGGTACGCCCAATGATGTCTTTGGCGCGGGCAGTATCTTGAACGCCTGGCAGTTGAACAACAATCCGCTCGGACCCTTGTTGCTGGATGACCGGTTCCTTGACCGCTAATTCATTAACTCGTTTATTGAGGGTGATGATGTTTTGCTTGACGGCATTTTCTTGAACTTCTTTAAGTGCACTGGCTTTAAACCGTCCAACCAGTTTGGCACCATCGGCCACTTTTTCAATGAGCCACTCGAGTTCGGCTTGAGGGCCTGCGAGTGTCGAGCGAGCAGTATCCGCTTCTGAAGTCGATCCAAAGCGAATCGTAATCGCGTCACCCGCACGCTCAATGCCTTGGTGGCGAATCCCTTTATCACGCAGCTGCCCCCGAATATCGGTTGCCAAGGAAGTTAATTTCTTTTGGACTGCGCCTTGCATATCAACTTGCAACAAGAAGTAGACGCCGCCACGTAGATCTAAGCCCAAAGGCATGGGAAGGGCATTGATTGAGCTTAACCAGTTTGGAGTATTAGAGAGAAGATTGAGCGCAACAATATAGTTTGGCTCTTTGGGGTCGGCATTGAGCTTTTGATTAACTAAATCGCGCGCCTTGAGCTGCGTATCGGTATTTTCGAAGCGAATCTTGATGCTGCCAACATTCCCAGTTCGCTCATAAAAAATCCCAGTATTTTTAATACCCGATTCGTTAAGCAGTGTTTCGATCCGCGATTGAGTAGTTAAATCGACCTTAATCGTAGGTTTAGCCGCGGAGATTTGAACGGCAGGCGCCTCGCCAAAGATGTTTGGTAAGGCATACAAAAAGCCAATGGCAAGGGCTACCCCAATGACAAGGTATTTCCAAAGGGGGTAGCGATTCATAGAGCTGGCTTACTGGGCACCAATCATGGTGCCCTGATTCATTAAACGGATTTAATCGTACCTTTTGGAAGAACGCTGGTTACCGCATTCTTTTGCATTTGAACTTCGGTGCCTGGTACTAATTCAAGCGTTACGTACTGATCTTTAACTGCAGTCACTTTACCCAAAATGCCGCCAGCGGTAATGACCTCATCACCAGCTGCAAGGGCCTCGAGCATGGCTTTGGTCTCTTTTTGGCGTTTCATTTGTGGACGAATCATGATGAAATAAAGCACCACGAACATCAGAATTAAAGGAATAAAACTCATTAATCCACCAGCATCGCCGCCGGCAGCTGGCGCACTTTGCGCAAATGCATTGCTAATCAACATCTTGGAGCCTCCAATTAATTACGACACGTAAGCCGCAATTCTAAACCGTCTGGCTATTCATTGGGATTTTGAGGGAAGTGTTTTCCTAAAAAGCCTTAGTCTTGGTGGGGCTCAATCCCGCGTTGACGCTGATGGTGGAATAAGGCTTTAAATTGGGAGAAAACCCCCTCTTTAAGGGCAGATCGAATGCCTTCCATGAGCTCTAAGTAGTAATGAAGATTATGGATCGTATTTAACTGCGCCCCTAGGATTTCATTGGCTTTTTGGAGGTGATGCAAATAGGAGCGGGTAAAGTGGCGGCAGGTATAGCAGGTGCATTGCATGTCAATTGGTCGATCATCGTCGCGATAGCCAGCATTACGAAGTTTGAGATCCCCAAAGCGGGTAAATAGCCATCCATTTCGGGCGTTGCGCGTTGGCATCACGCAATCAAACATATCAATTCCCATACTGACCCCAAGCACCAAATCTTCAGGGGTTCCAACTCCCATCAGGTAATGCGGTAAATGCTTAGGTAGGCGCGGTCCCGTATGACTTAAGATGCGTTCAAATTCAGGCTTGGGTTCGCCAACGGAAAGGCCGCCAATTGCAATTCCATCAAAACCCTGATTTGCTATACCCGCAAGCGACTCATCCCGAAGTTTTTCATACATACCGCCCTGCACGATTCCAAATAGGGCATTACCAGTTTCGAGTTCTCGAAAGCGCTTGATCGAACGTTCACCCCACCTCAAGGAGAGTTGTAAGGATTCGTTTACGGATTTTTGGGGAGTCGGCTGTCCATTGGTTTCATAGGGTGTGCATTCATCAAATTGCATGGCAATATCGCTATTGAGCGTTGCCTGAATCTCCATGGATACCTCTGGGGACATGAATAATTTATCGCCATTAATCGGTGAGGAGAAAGTTACGCCATCTTCCGTAATTTTTCGTAAAGCACCCAAGCTAAATACCTGGAAGCCCCCTGAGTCGGTCAAAATTGGTTTATCCCAGCCCATAAATCGATGCAGGCCACCATGTTTACGAATTACATCTAGGCCGGGTCGTAACCACAAGTGAAAAGTATTGCCCAAGATAATTTGGGCTTGCATTTCCTTGAGATCTCTCGGGGTTACTGCTTTTACTGTGCCATAGGTTCCCACTGGCATAAAAATAGGGGTTTGAACCTCACCATGGGGTAGGCGGATTTTTCCAAGGCGGGCATGGCTATTGGAGTCCTCCTGGATGCTGGTGAATTCAAGTGGGCTCATGCACGTATTGTCTCAGGTTCGGCGCAAAAACATGGCATCGCCATAGCTAAAGAATCGGTAGCGTTCGCGAATCGCATGTGCATAGGCGTTGCGAATGGCGTCCACTCCAGCAAATGCACTAACGAGCATTAGCAGCGTCGACTTTGGTAAATGAAAATTAGTGATTAATGCATCGACAACTTTGAACTCAAAGCCGGGCGTGATAAATAAATTTGTTTCACCTTCGAGAAGGCCGCTGATGGCATAACTTTCAAGCGTTCGGATGCTGGTAGTACCAACAGCGATTACCTTGCCTTGATTTTGTTTGGTACGTTCAATGGCCTCTAGCGTATCTTTGGAGATCGAGTACCACTCATGGTGCATTTGATGCAGCGCCAAGTCTTCGTGCCGAACCGGAGTAAAGGTCCCGGCGCCGACATGCAAGGTGATTGCTGCCATTTGCACGCCATGATCGCATAGGCGCTTTAGTAAGGCTTCGTCAAAATGCAATCCTGCGGTCGGTGCTGCAACGGCTCCAGGCTTTTGCGCCATGACGGTTTGGTATCGGTTTGCATCCTCTTCATCGGGGGTGTGGCTGATGTAAGGGGGTAATGGTAGCTCACCATAACGCTCTAAGACAGCCATTGCATGATCCGGAAAAATGACTTCGTAAAAATCGCTATTGCCACCTAAATTAACTCGACCATTGACCACGAGTTCTGGAGGCGTCTCGGGCGCGACCAAATCCGAATCCGCGAGAAGCCGGATTTTCCCTCCGGGTTTTGGAACCTTAGAGGCGCGAATTTGGGCAATCGCTTGATTAGGCCCTGTAATTCGCTCGATTAATACTTCAACGTGACCGCCTGTTTCTTTTTGCCCAAACAGACGGGCTGGAATGACGCGGGTGTCATTAAAAATGAGGAGGTCGTTTGAGTCAATTAATTGGACAATATCGGTAAATGAACGATCAATGCACTCAGGTCCTCCATCCGCACTTTTGCCCAGTTCCAAAAGACGGCTGGCAGAGCGTTGTGCAAGTGGGTGCTGAGCAATTAGCTCAGGCGGGAGGTCGTAGTTGAAGTCGGATAATTGCATGGCATTACTATCGGTGTTGGGATTCTAACCATGAGAACCAAGTCCAACATAAAAACACCTAAAACACCGAGCCGTGAGGGGTCTACAGACCCTCTCGAAAAAATGGGGCTGACTACACCTGTTGCATTGGCTTTCCATCTGCCCATTCGTTACGAGGATGAAACCAAGCTGTGGTCGATTGACGAGGCCTGTGCATTAGGGTTCCAAGGACCTATTCAAACGCAAGGGCGAGTGATTCGTAGTCAGGTAGTTTATCGACCCCGTCGACAACTGTTGGTTGCGATCGAGGACGATACCGGAGTCTTAAATCTTCGTTGGTTAAATTTTTACCCGAGTCAACAAAAGCAAATGGCAGTTGGGGTGCATGTACGCGTTCGTGGGGATATTCGGGATGGCTATTTCGGTCCAGAAATGGTTCACCCTACGGTACGCGTGGTATCACCGGATGCACCGCTCCCTAAAAGCCTAACCCCAGTGTATTCGGTGGTTGCTGGAGTGAGTCAAGCCAAAATTCGTAAGGCAGTGCTCAATGCTTTGAAGGATTCTCGTCTAGAAGAGTACTTAGCAGAGACAATTCCAAAGAGCGCTTTAAGTCCTGCCGCACAAAGCGTGATGCAGTGGAGTCTACGTGATTCCATTCATTATTTACATCAGCCACCCGTTGATGCCGATACTGAATCGATTGTTGAGCGGACTCATCCTGCTTGGCGTCGGGTGCAATTAGAAGAACTCCTAGCGCAGCAAATTTCTTTAAAGCAAGCCCATGCCAGTCGCAGAGCGCGCCCCGCACCGCCAAAACAATCGCATTCGCTAAAAGAATTCAAAAATCTCCCCTCGCAACTGATGCGCGCTCTGGTATTTGAGCTGACCGATGCACAGCAAAGAGTATGGTCGGAAATTACTCATGATTTAAAAGAGCCATTTCCCATGAATCGTCTTTTGCAGGGCGATGTTGGGAGCGGTAAAACCATCATCGCAGCCTTAGCCAGCGCGCAAATAGTAGAGCGCTCATTTCAAGCGGCGATCATGGCACCAACGGAAATTTTGGCAGAACAGCATTATTGGAAATTTAAAGAGTGGTTTGAGCCACTTGGTGTGCGTGTGGTGTGGCTATCGGGTGGTATGAAAGGCAAAGAAAAAAAACACGCACAGGAATTGATTGCATCGGGTGTGGCTCAAATCATTGTGGGAACCCATGCACTAATCCAAGACGCCGTTCAATTCGCCGCCCTAGGATTAGCAGTAATTGATGAGCAGCATCGCTTTGGAGTGCGTCAACGCATGGAGATTACCCAACGTATTGGCTCAGAAACTTACTATAGCCATCAACTCATGATGTCTGCAACCCCGATTCCACGAACCCTAGCAATGACCTATTACGCCGATCTTGATGTCTCGGTTATCGACGAGTTACCGCCCGGACGACAAGCGATTACTACCAAATTGGTTAAAGATGCAAGACGCCAGGAGGTGATTGAGGGTTTGAAACAGTGGCTGCAAAAGGGTCTTCAGGCCTATTGGGTGTGCCCCTTGATTGAAGAGTCCGAAGCATTGCAATTGCAAACAGCCGTTGCGAGTCACGCGGAGTTATCCGAGTATTTATCGGAATACACACTGGCTTTAATTCATGGGCGCCTGAAGGCTGATGAGAAGGCGACTACTATGGCCGCCTTTAAAGCAGGCCAGATTGATGTGTTGGTTGCGACCACGGTGATTGAGGTGGGAGTGGATGTTCCAAACGCCGCACTCATGGTAATCGAGCATGCCGAACGCTTTGGTTATGCACAGATCCATCAATTACGAGGTCGTGTTGGGAGGGGTTCTAATCAATCGGCATGCATCTTGATGTATTCCGAGCCTCTATCTCTAGCCGCCAAAGAGCGCTTACAGACTCTCCGAGAAGTTTCTGACGGATTTGTGATTGCTGAGCGCGATCTTGCTTTGCGTGGCCCCGGCGAGCTTTTAGGAGCTAGGCAGTCAGGTGAGGCTATGTTACGGTTTGTTGATTTGCAACGCGATGCCTGGTTAATTCAGATTGCGCAAGAGCTCGCCGAGCATTGGTTACGTAACCACCCAGAGCTTGTCGAGGCCCATTTGGGTCGTTGGCTGGGCTCACGCACGGATTTTCTAAAGGCTTGATAATAGAGCCATGACCTTAACCGAACTTCGCTATATCGTTGCAGTTGCTCGTGAGCGCCATTTTGGACGGGCTGCTGAAGCCTGTCATGTATCTCAGCCTACCTTATCAGTCGCGATTAAAAAGCTAGAGGAAGAGTTGCAAACTCAAATATTTGAGCGTACCAGTTCAGATGTGGCCCTCACAACGCTTGGCGCAGTGATTATTCAGCAAGCGCAGCGGGTATTAGAGGAAGCCAATGCCCTTAAGCATCTTGCTAAACATGGACAAGATCCCTTATCCGGACCATTACGACTTGGTGCGATTTATACCGTTGCCCCTTATTTACTTCCTAGTCTTGTACGAGTAGCCCGCGATACTTTGCCAAAAGCCCCCTTATTTTTGGAAGAGAACTTCACAGTGCGCCTCATCGAGATGTTGCGCCAGGGAGAGCTCGACTGCGCCATTTTGGCAGACCCATTTCCCAGTGCTGGCCTCGATTTTGTTGATCTTTATGAAGAGCCTTTTTTGGTAGCGATCCCTAAAGGTCATGAATGGTCGGACCGAAAAACGATTGGCCAAAAAGAACTGAAGGAACAAAATACTTTGCTATTAGGTGCCGGTCATTGCTTTCGGGATCATGTGCTTGGCGTTTGCCCTGAACTGAACCGTTTCGGCAATGGTCTAACCCTTGGAGAGCATCGTAGTTTTGAAGGATCCTCTTTAGAGACCATCCGACAAATGGTTGCCGGTGGCATCGGAATTACGGTCTTGCCGCGCACATCAGTAAGCAATCCAAATGATCGCGACGGATTGATCCTCTATATCCCATTTGAATCACCGGAGCCAACTCGTCGCGTTAGTTTGGTGTGGCGAAAAGGCTATCCACGGGTTGAGGCCATGAAGGCGATTGCTCGGACTATTCGAGCGTGCGACTTACCTGGAGCGAGGTTGCTCTGATTTCTGAGCGTTTGCAGTCTTACATCTACTTGGTGCGCTTAGATAAGCCCATCGGTATTCTTTTGCTCTTATGGCCAACGCTATGGGGTCTATGGATTGCAAGCGATGGTTTTCCAAACCCCATTATTTTATTAATCTTTTGCCTTGGAACAGTATTCATGCGAAGTGCTGGCTGCGCCATCAATGATTATGCTGATCGTCATTTTGATAAACATGTAGAACGGACACAGCACCGCCCACTAACGAGTGGCAAAATTTCAAAGCAGGAGGCGATTGCAATCGCCTTAATTCTGGCGCTGCTGTCATATGGATTAATTCAGCCTTTAAACGCATTGACCAAGCAACTCTCGGTAGTTGCAGTTCTTTTGGCAGCCATTTATCCCTTTACGAAGCGCTTTTTCTCGATTCCACAAGCAATCCTTGGTTTAGCATTTGGTTTTGGTATTCCCATGGCATTTGCAGCAGTACAAAATCAAATACCACTAGAGGCCTGGGTTTTATTCATCGGTAATGTATTTTGGGCGATTGCCTATGATACCGCCTATGCCATGGTCGATCGCGATGATGATCTGCGTTTGGGTTTAAAAACCTCCGCGATTACTTTTGGGCGTTTGGATGTAACGGCAATCTCGATTTGCTACGGACTTTTATTGGCATCTCAAATTTGGGTAGCCGAGATGATTCAGTTTAGCCCTTGGTTCTATCTGGGCTGGTTTATTGCATTAGGTTGTGCAGTATATGAATTACGACTCGTTGCCACCCGTCAACGTGAGGCATGCTTTAAAGCATTCTTACATAACAATTGGTTGGGTGCAGCGCTCTTTTTGGGGATTGTGTTGGGCCTAGCGCTACGCCCGTAGACTAGGATTGACCAAATTCTTTCGCCATAGCTGCTCCACGTTTTTGTGCAGCAAGAAGGGCCTCTTGCAAAATAGTTGCCCACTGCTGCTGATCAAGCACCTCAAGTGCAGCAGCAGTGGTTCCGCCTTTGGAAGTCACTTTTTGCCGAAGGCTCATGGGGGATTCTGAAGATTGGAGCGCAAGGGCAGTTGCTCCCGTTAGAGTTTGATAAGCCAACTCACGAGCAATTTCTGGCGCAAGCCCCATTTTTTCTCCGCCTGCTTGAAGGGCTTCCAAGAAAGCAAATACATACGCTGGGCCGCTACCTGATAAAGCGGTCACGGCATCCATCAAAGATTCATTAGGCACCCAGATCACTTTACCAACGGCAGAGCAAATGGTTTGGGCGCAGTGCCGTTGTTGCTCATTGACGCTAGCAGGAGCAAATAAACCAGTGATTCCTTGATTAATTAGGGCAGGGGTATTGGGCATGGCGCGTATGCATGCTGAATATGCAAGCCAGCGTGACATATCGGTAATTTGGATACCAGCTGCTATGCTCAGAATCACAGGACCATGCGCGACGTGTTGTAAGTGCTTAGCGAGTTCAGTGGCTACAGCCTTAAAGTCTTGAGGCTTGATGGCTAAGACGATGATGTGCGCTGATTTGATGATTTGCTGAGCGTCGCCTATCCCAGCATAGGTTGAAATCGAAAAATCGTGCTCAAGCCGTTTGGCAGTTTGACTTTGCGGTTCAATGACACCGATAGACTTTGGGTCGGCACCTTGCTGCAACAGGCCGCCAATGATGGCCCTTGCCATATTGCCACCACCAATAAATATGGTATTCATCGGCTGGGTATTTGTCATGACTCTATCTTAGCGCTTAGTTTGCGCTCTCCAAATATTGCACTACCAACGCGCACCATCGTTGCACCCTCAGCAATTGCTGCCTCAAGATCATCCGACATTCCCATGGACAGGGTATCAAAGTCTTCAAAACCAGGCACTTTTTGGGTTTGTATCCGGATATCCTCAAATAAGTGCCGTAGGGCCGCAAAGGCCTCGCGTTGTTCCGTCTCATTCGTGCTAGGAGCTGGGATAGCCATTAGTCCACGTAACACTAAACCCGGAAGGGAGGCTACGACCTTGCAAAGTTGTAAGGTCTCATTTGGCATCACACCCGATTTACTTTCTTCTTGACTGATATTGACTTGAACGCATGCTTGAAGAGGGCCCAGACGACTATGGGCTTGCCGTTGATCCGAGAGGCGTTGCGCAATTTTCTCGCGATCAATGGTATGGATCCAATCAAAGTGTTCGGCAATCTCAGACGTTTTATTGCTTTGTACCGGACCAATGAAATGCCACTCAAGCCATGGGCGCAATTGATCAAGTCGCTTAATCTTCTCAACCGCCTCCTGGACATAATTTTCACCAAAGGCTTTTTGACCAGCGTGCATGGCTTCCTCAATCGCAGTAGTCGGGAAGGTTTTGCTAACTGCAATTAACTCAAGCGATTCCGGGTCGCGACCAAAGTGTTCGGCCGCTGCATCGATACGATGCCGAACAGCCATTAAGCGATCAGTAATTCGGCTCATGGATTTTTTGACAATAGTTGATCAATGATTTCAATCCAATGGCGCACGGGAAGATGATCTTGATGCAAATGACTAATGCAACCAATGTTGCTAGAGACAATCGTCGTCGCACCTGATTGAGTGCAAGCCGCCTCAAGATTTTGTAGTTTTTGCGATCGTAATTGCTCAGAAAGATCAGCTTGCAAAATTGAGTAGGTACCAGCTGAGCCACAGCATAGGTGACTATCCGCACACAAATTTACTGAAATTCCTAAGCCTTCGAGAAGGCCTTCAACTTTTCCACGGATTTGTTGACCATGTTGCAACGTACACGGTGGGTGGTAAACCACACCAGGCTTTGGATGCGTGCCAATTTGGTTTATTAATGCGTCTTTAAACTCAGGAAGGAGCTCCGAAACATCTTTGCATAATTGCGAGACACGCTTTGCTTTCTTTGCATAGACTGGATCATCTGCTAACAAATGACCGTAGTCTTTGACCATGACCCCGCAGCCCGATGCATTCATCACAATCGCTTCGGCTGAATCCTTACCATTCTCGATCAATGGCCACCAAGCATCGATATTGCGCTTTGCATCCTCTAAGCCACCAGCTTGGTCATTGAGGTGATACCGGAGTGCACCACAACAGCCCGCTTTGGTAGCACTGATTAATTGAATGCCCAGTGCATCGAATACACGGACTGTGGCATGGTTGATGTTTGGCAACATGCCGGGTTGCACACACCCATCAAGCAACACCATTTTGCGGGAATGTTCTTTAGTCGGTCTTTGACCGGCAGGTAAGCCCTGTGGTACTTTGCGAGCGATGGAGGCTGGCATTAAAGGCCGCATGATGCGACCTATCTGCATCGCCGAATCAAATAAAGGTTTGTTCGTTAACCCCTCCTTTAACAGCCAGCGTATCAATTTTTGTCCAATGGGGCGTGGTGCCGTCTTCTCTTCAGCCCATTTACGGCCGATATCCACTAACTTGCCATATTCCACACCGCTCGGACATGTACTTTCGCAATTTCGACACGTTAAACAACGATCTAAATGGGTTCTGGTCTTTTCAGTAGGAGCCTGACCCTCAGCCATTTGCTTGATTAGATAAATGCGACCACGAGGCCCATCTAGCTCATCGCCTAATAATTGATAGGTTGGGCAGGTTGCTGTACAAAAACCGCAGTGCACGCATTTGCCCAAAATACGTTTTGCTTCAATACCGAGAGGGGTATTGATGAACTCAGGGGCTAATTTTGTTTCCATACTTAAGGTAAGCGTCCAGTGGTAAATACTCCAAAGGGATCAAAGGAGTGCCGCAACCGTTTTTGAACCATTTCTAATCCTGCAGTGAGAGGGTTTGACTCTAAACGCGTAAATCGTTCAATTGCTACTGTGCTCATTAATCGAAAGCATGTCACATGACCGCCATGCTCCAACACTAGATTTTGCAATGCCTTTACTGTCGATTCATTGGCAGGACCTTGTATCCAGCGCTCTTGTCCGTGCCATTCCATAATGATTTTTGGTGAGCAGTCCTTGGGCAACTCCAGTGCTGGGCAGTTGGCTGGCAAGGAGAGTCGCCAAAGGGCATGGTGATTTGGCATTTGATTAAACCAAGAAAGCTGCTGCTCCCGAAGATTGCGCCAAAATAGATCAGCCTCTGAGTCATCGAGTGCGGTAGCGCCTATTCGATCTTGCATCATTTGACTGGCCGATATGACCGCCGCCTTCGCCCCTGCTAACCGAATTGTTAGCTCACCTTCACCACGTGCATCGCCAATCCAAGCGCTGGCATTGAGCGGTAATGGTTGCCCAGCCCATTCATTTAGGATCTTTAATGCATTGGTAGCACTCATCATGCAACGAAGACTCGCAGTTGCAGCAGGCTTTGGAAGCACTTTTACGGAGGCCTCTAAAAGTAGGGCAAGCGTTCCAAGTGAGCCAGGTAGAAGACGTGATACATCGTAACCGGCGACATTTTTCATGACCTTGCCACCAAAAGAGAGATCTTCGCCGCGACCATCCATGAGTCGGGTTCCCAAAACAAAGTCTCGTAAATTACCAACACTGATGCGAGCGGGGCCTGCGAGACCCGCAGCAATGACGCCTCCGAAGGTCGCATGATCACCAAAGTGAGGGGGCTCAAATGGCAGGATCTGATTATTTTTAGCTAACGTTGACTCGATCTCGGCAATGGGTGTGCCAGCGCATGCCGTGATTACTAGCTCTTCAGGTTGGTAGTCCAGAATTCCTTGATATGGCGCTGTACTCATTATTGAAGCTTGGCTTGGGTTGCCGTACCAGGATTTTGTATTGCCGCCTTGTATGGATAGGGTTTGATTCTGTTTACCAGCCTCAATGATTTGCTCACGAAACCGTGAGAGTACCGTTTCATTCATGCTTAGAAGCGCTCCAGCTCGGGATGTGGCA
Source organism: Polynucleobacter sp. MWH-UH24A (assembly GCF_018687475.1). Taxonomy (NCBI): domain Bacteria; kingdom Pseudomonadati; phylum Pseudomonadota; class Betaproteobacteria; order Burkholderiales; family Burkholderiaceae; genus Polynucleobacter; species Polynucleobacter sp. MWH-UH24A. Next base: position 1,616,225 of record NZ_CP061292.1, on the reverse strand, counting down.
ATACGCCACCGCTTACGCGCATCCGTCCGTACTCCGCACAACGATTGAGGGTTGGTATCGCTTTATCAGGATTTAAAAGACGATCTGGATCAAATGCTGCTTTAACACCCCAGAAACGCTCACGCTCTTGCTCCCCAAATTGCACACACATGGAATTAATCTTCTCAATGCCTACCCCATGCTCCCCAGTGATGGTGCCTCCAAGTTCAACACAGGCCTCCAGAATTTCTGTACCAAATTCTTCAGCACGGTGCCACTCATCCGGGTCAGCGCCATTAAATAAAATCAGAGGATGCATATTGCCATCGCCTGCATGAAAGACATTGAGACAAGCAAGACCATACTTAGCCTCCATGCCCTTAATGCGCTTTAGAAGCGTTGCAATATGACGCCTTGGAATGGTTCCATCCATGCAGTAATAGTCTGCTGCAATTCGTCCTGCGGCTGGGAAGGCATTTTTGCGACCACTCCAAAAACGTAAACGCTCGGCTTCGCTCTCGGATACTTGAATACGACTTGCACCTTGCTTTTCTAGCACGGCATTCATGCGTGCGATTTCTTCTTGGACCTCTTCGGGCGTGCCATCCGATTCGCAAAGTAGGATTGCTTCTGCGTTGAGATCGTAACCAGCGTGCACAAATTCTTCAACGGCACGCGTAGTTGGTTTATCCATCATCTCTAAGCCAGCCGGAATAATTCCAGCAGCAATAATAGCGGCTACAGCGTTGCCACCTTTTTCAATATCATCAAAGCTCGCCATAATAACTCGCGCTAATTTTGGCTTGGGAACAAGTTTCACGGTGATCTCAGTGACGATGCCAAGCATTCCCTCGCTACCAATCAATACGGCGAGTAAATCCAATCCTGGTGAATCAGGTGCCATGCTGCCAAATTCCACAACATCACCACTCATGAGGACGGCGCGAACGCGCAATACATTGTGCAGGGTCAAGCCATACTTCAGGCAGTGCACGCCACCTGAGTTCTCATTGACATTTCCGCCAATTGAGCATGCAATTTGTGACGATGGATCAGGTGCATAGTACAAGCCATGCTTTGCCACTGCCTCCGAGATAGCAAGGTTTCGGACTCCGGGTTGGACAACTGCCGTGCGCGTAAAAGGGTCAATATGCAAAATCTTTTTAAACTTTGCTAACGATAAGACCAAGCCTTGCTCGATTGGCATTGCGCCACCCGAGAGACCGGTACCTGAGCCACGCGGTACAACAGGTATTCCCAGATCTTTGCAGGCCTTCAAAATGTTGACCACTTGCCCTTCGTTCTCAGGAAGCGCAACGGCGAGGGGCATTTTGCGATAAGCAGCTAAGCCATCGCACTCATAGGGAATCGTGTCTTCCGGCTGCCAAAGTAAAGCATCGTCCGTTAGAAATGGCCGCAATGCATTGACCAAAATAACCTGTTTAGCCTGTAAAGATTGGATTTCCGCAGAGGAAGAGGGTGCATTCATTCGCCTATTTTAGCCATTTACCTATAATCTGTTCATGGGAAATCGACTATCAAAAATTGCAACCCGAACCGGTGATGCCGGCATGACTGGCCTTGGGGATGGCAGCCGCGTCGAAAAGGATCATTTGCGCATCTGCGCCATGGGCGATGTGGATGAGCTGAACTCACAAATAGGGGTTTTGATGACCGAAGAGCTCCCTCCATCCATTGCTTCTGATCTTCAGGCATTGCTGTTGCGAGTCCAACATGATTTATTTGATTTGGGTGGGGAGCTATGCATTCCAAATTACACCCTATTAAAAATTGAGCAAGTTGAGCAACTGGATACATGGTTAGCGCATTACAACGCTAACCTTCCGCCGTTAAAAGAATTTATCTTGCCAGGAGGGACCCGTGCAGCAGCTCAGGCACATGTCTGTCGAACGATCTGTCGACGCGCTGAGCGCTCGATTGTTAAATTGGGTTGGGTCGATCCAATAGCCGACTCCCCCCGTCAATACGTTAATCGTTTATCTGATCTTCTATTTGTGATTGCTCGGGTTTTAAATCAGGCTGCTGGTGGTCAAGACGTGCTTTGGAAGAATCAAAATAAACCACAAGACAGTTAAATAAAAAACGCGGCCTTGAGCCGCGCTTATTATTAAATACGGTGACTAGGAACGTCGCCGCTGACGAACTGCCTGTGCAAGACGCTCGAGTACTTTCACAGAATCATCCCAATTGATGCATGCATCAGTAATACTCTTACCATATTCCAATTGCTTAGGATCATCCTTGCCGGGTGTGAACTTTTGAGCACCAGCATTTAGATGACTTTCAATCATGACACCGAAAATCTTGCGGGACCCGTGCTCAATTTGTTCAGCCACGTTATTTGCAACATCAATTTGGCGTTGATGCTGTTTGCTTGAATTGGCATGCGATAGATCAACCATCAAAGAGGCAGGTAACTTCGCTACTTCTAGTTCTGCGCACGCTGCTTCAACATACTTTGCTTCGTAATTAGGTTCCTTGCCGCCGCGCAGAATCACGTGGCAGTCTTTATTACCCTTGGTTTCAACGATTGCAACCTGCCCATTTTTATGAACCGATAAAAAATGATGTGGCCGATGAGCCGCTTGGATTGCATCCGTTGCGATTTTGATATTGCCATCGGTACCATTTTTAAATCCGATTGGCGCTGACAATCCAGAACTGAGTTCACGGTGAACTTGACTCTCTGTGGTTCTTGCGCCGATTGCACCCCACGAAATCAGATCGGCAATGTATTGGGGTGAGATTACATCGAGAAATTCACTGCCAGCTGGCATGCCTAGGCGATTAATTTCCATGAGAACCTGGCGCGCAATTCGTAGACCCTCTTCGATCTTAAAACTTTCATCAAGATAAGGGTCATTGATCAGTCCCTTCCAGCCAACCGTAGTGCGGGGTTTCTCAAAATAGACGCGCATGACGATTTCAAGATCATCGGCTAGGCGAGTACGCTCCTTCATAAGGCGTTGACAGTACTCCAGTGCTGCGGAAGGATCATGGATCGAGCAGGGGCCAATGATGACTAAAAGACGATCATCTTTGCCATGAATTAGGTTCCGAATTTTGTCCCGAGTACGCCCAATCAGTTTTTCAGTTGGCGTCCCAGCAATTGGAAAAAAACGAATCAAGTGCTCAGGGGGCGGCAAAACGGTGATATTGCCAACACGTTGATCATCGGTCGCAGAGGTTTTATCGAGACTCGCGTACCAGTTTTCTTGGGGGTTATGGGGTTTTGTACTCATACCCTCCATTCTAAAGCCTGATAGAAGTGAGTGCGAGCCAATGCAAGCAAACGCAAATTAGGCCGTGCCCCCAACGGTCATTTCATCAATGCGCAAGGTTGGCTGGCCTACGCCAACAGGGACGCTTTGCCCTTCTTTCCCGCACACGCCCACCCCACTATCCAGACGAAGGTCATTACCGATCATGCTCACTTGTTTGAGGGATTCGGGGCCGTTACCAATAATCGTTGCCCCTTTGACGGGATATTGAATCTTGCCTTTTTCTACCCAATACGCCACGGAAGCAGAAAATACAAATTTGCCACTTGTGATGTCGACTTGCCCACCACCGAAGTTAACTGCATAAAGACCTCGATCGATGCTTGCCACAATTTCTTGTGGATCATAGTGACCCGATAGCATGTAGGTATTGGTCATGCGGGGCAGGGGAAGAGAGGCAAAGCTCTCACGTCGCCCATTGCCCGTCAGTGGCATTTTCATTAAGCGTGCATTGAGGCTATCTTGAATGTAGCCTTTTAAAACACCATCTTCAATCAGAGTAGTGCACTGCGTGGGTGTGCCCTCATCATCCATATTGAGTGAGCCGCGTCGTCCACTGAGTGTCCCATCATCAACCACAGTGACACCCTTGGCAGCCACACGTTGACCAATGCGTCCAGAAAATGCCGAAGACCCCTTGCGATTAAAGTCTCCCTCAAGACCGTGGCCAATGGCTTCATGAAGGAGCACACCAGGCCAACCCGGTCCCATTACAACGGTCATCGGTCCAGCAGGCGCTGGTCGGGAATCAAGATTAAGAAGTGCTTGATCGACTGCTTCGTCAACCCAAAGATCGATTCGGTGGCGATCAAAGAAACCGTAGTCAGACCGTGCCCCACCGCCTGCAGAGCCTGACTCTCGGCGACCATTTTGCTCAGCAATGACATGGATTGATACTCGCACAAGAGGTCGAATATCGGCGGCCAATAAACCATTGGAGCGAGCCACCATGACCACATCAAATTCACCAGCAAGACTGGCCATGACTTGGATGATGCGTGGGTCACGCGCTTTGGCGCGCCGTTCAATTCCCTCGAGCAGTGCAATCTTTTCTGGAGGCGTTAAAGAGTCCAAGGGGTTGAGGGCACTGTATAGCGATGGGATACCATGCGCAGATGCCAAAAGAGGAGTGCGGACTTTGACTTTGCCACCTTTTGGGCCAATGACGCGTGTGGCATGCGCAGCCTTTAGTAGAGCCTCGGAGCTAATCACATCTGAGTAGGCAAATGCCGTTTTGTCCCCTGAGATTGCACGAATACCAACACCTTGATCAATATTAAAACTACCAGATTTAACAATTCCTTCTTCTAAACTCCACTGCTCACTCCGAGTGTGTTGAAAATACAAATCGGCATCATCTAAGCGATGCGCATGCATGACCCCAAAAAGTTGATCAAGGTCAGAGGTGCTCAAGTCGTTGGGCTTAAGCAAAAAAGAATAGGCAATATCGAGGGCCTCTTGAGGATTTGCTGATGTTGCAATATGTGGGATGGCGAGTGAGTTTATGGCGTTCATCGGATAAGCTTACGATGTTTTAGGGCGGGTAGCTTAGAGCGCACTTCCTCGAGTACGGCCGAGTCTAGTTCGCCAAGCACAAATCCTTCTCCGGTTGGAAGTTCAGAAACAATGTTGCCCCAGGGATCGACCAACATGGATTGACCCCAAGTCCGACGTTGATTTTGGTGAAGACCACCTTGAGCAGATGCTAAAAAGTAGCATTGGTTTTCAATTGCCCGAGCCCGTAGCAAAATCTCCCAATGGTCTTTACCCGTCGTATGGGTAAATGCAGCTGGAATGATCTGACAGTTAACCTCGGCCTGCTGACGATATAGCTCTGGAAATCGGAGATCGTAGCAAATACTTAGACCAAATACCCACTCATTACCCTCATGCAAAATGCGAACTGTTGTAGGTTGACTACCCGCTTCAATCGTTTCAGATTCTTGATAGCGTTCATGCGAAGTCTGAAAACCAAATAAATGAATCTTGTCATAACGTGCGATGCATTGACCTTCTGGATTAAATACCAAGCTTGCATTAAGAACTTTTAGAGGGTCGCTTGCCGCCAGCGGTATGGTTCCAGCAATTAAGAAGACCTGATGCTTCTGAGCAAAGTTTTGCAACGCATCTTGAATGGGGCCATCACCAAATGACTCCCGCACTTTTACTTTATCGGTATCCGCAAGACCCATTAAGCAAAAATATTCAGGAAGAGCAACGACCGCCGCACCTTGGTCAGACGCATTTTTGATCAGTCGTTCAGCCGCACGGAGATTGTCTGCCAAATTAGCAGATGAAATCATCTGAATTGCAGCGACTGTTAATTTTTTTGCCATACCAGCTAATACTAAAGCTTTAGCGACTAATTGGCAGGTGCTGGAGTGCTTGGGACAGGTTTTGTTGGGGTTGGGGGCATCTTTTGCTCGCGCAGCAGATTCCGCGAGCGAATGGTCTCGAGCACTTTGGGATCTAATGGCTGGCCATTTTGATCCAGTGGGATCACGTCTGGCTTATCCCAGCTTCCCTGTACCAGATAATCCGTCTGCAGTGTTCGATTTAACTGATTACTGATTAAATATTGACCAATCAAAGCGCTAGCTCCAATAATTGGGTTGACAGCAAAGAGTGCTAAGGCACCAGCGGTTGCATCAATTGTGGGGAAGATGGTAATTCGTAAATCTTGGGTCTGTTTAGGAATATTCACAAGACCGCTCGTGGCAACGCGTGCTTGATTGAGTTGCATCGTAAAGTTTTGCGTTCTGGCAACACCATTGCGTAGAACAAAATCACCAGACAGCGCATTAAAGCTTGTTCCTGAAGTAACTACATTACCTAAGCTACCTTGCAGGTCGAAGGTTGCAAATTTTAATAAGCTTTGCAAACTAAAGACGCCAATAATTTTGGCAAAACCAGAGTCCACTTGTAGTAAACGACCATTTTCTAAATTGATCTTTACATTACCAGCGAGGGTATCAAAGGAAGGATCATAAGGGGGGCCGCTCCAATCTAATTTGGCACTAATTGTTCCTTTGCCACCCTCAACTGCCTTGGGGTTACCCCAGTAGGTAACTACTGCCCCTAAATCCTTGATCTGTGATGTTGTATCAATGATGACGCGCTCATTATTGCCTTGGGCATCGCTCGTCCATTCGCCAGTAACACTTGATGACGAACTTGGATTGTTGATTTTTAAGCTTTCAATCGTAATTCGGTTTGTGCTGTTACGGGTCTTGATTGCAACCATGCCCGGCTTATACAAATTGAAACTAAAGTCATCAATACTCAGATCAAGTTCAGGAATTGCATTGAGTGAAACCTCCTTGTTATTGGAGGCTTTAAGGTTCGTTGGGTTGGGTCGTTTTTGGGGAATATGCAAACGAACCAACTTACCCTTTAAAAGATCGGCATTTTTTCTCTCTTGATACTGAACATCGCCCTCAAGGTTGGGAGACTTCAAATTGACCTGCCATGCATTGCTACCTAATTTAGCGCTCACACTCAGATTGGGCCATGAGCGATTCATGGCAATCGTTTGATTGATGCGTGCAGTAACGATGCGAAGGCCATCGGCACTATTCTCAGAGTTAGCTATGGGAGGAGTTTTATTAGTGCGATTACTTGCTCCGCTCGGAAACAAAAGACGGTGCCAAGCATCAATATTGAGATCATTGGCTTGCACATTGAGGCCAAGGCCTCGATCAGGAATGATGGCCGTAGCCCCAACTCCAATTCCATGCGCCACAATGCCGTCGGCCCCCTGTTTTCCCTGTAAGGTAATTATTTTTCCAATTTGTGCTGACCATTGCGCAGTCCCCTTCGATGTTCCCTCGCTAGTAGTGGATTGATATCGAAAAACCCCATTTAGTTTGTTACCCCTTTTGATGCTAAGAGGTTCGGGGAGGGTGGTACTTAAACCGCTGAGATCTAGGTTGAGATTGAGATCCGTTGATTTACTGGTAATGGCAAGCCTGCCTTTAAATCCAGCCTTGCCATCTAATGCCTTTAGGAGTTGTTGAGATTGACGGCCTACTTGATTGGCATAGTGACGTTCAAGACGATCTAGATCAATTGTTCCATTGAGGTCATACAGTTCTTGTTTGGTTTGGGATTGCGCTGTGTTGTAGCGCATGTTGACTGTTCCACCAAAAAATTCAGCGCTTACCTGTTCAAAGCGGGGCAAGTCTTCAGTGATGCGAACAGTCCCTCGTACCTGATTAAAAGGAGCAAGATCAGACCACACGACGACGTTATTGTCTAAGTTCAGTAGAGCATTTAATTTGAGATCGTCGGTATTTTGTAAGGGTAAAAGAAGTTCTAAATCGAGTTTTGCGGGCCCGGATAACTTCAGGTTTTTTGCTAGTTCTGGACGAGATAGAAGGACTGGTGTTGTTCTAAGATAGTCCATCATTTCATTAGTCGGGCCCGAAATGTTTCCTTTGAGATTGAGGACGGCCTTTGCGCTCGAAACGTTCGGAATTTCTGCGTTGACACTCTGAATTTGTAGACTTTGATAGCGAGCATCTTTGATGGTCACCATCAGTTTGGCTTGTTGCATGGAAACCAAACCGCTCACTTCAGTCAATTCAGGCCAACTGCCTTTTGTGGAAGGAAAGAGAGGGGCTGGTCGAAAAACTGTTTTTGAGATTGGCAAATTTAATGAGAATTCACCGGTTCCTGAGGCATCATAAGGCGCTAAATTAGGGTCCCCTTTAATTCTGAGGCTGCCATTGTTAATGTCGCCAGTAACAAAGGCTTTTTCAATATAGGTGCGGGCATCCCTAGACATTTCAGCAGGAAGATAGCGGTAGATGGTTCCCGCCTTTCCTCTCGGAAATTGAATGCTTAGATCCAAAGTATCAGGCGTTTTTTCTTTACCGATCAGATAATTGCCATTGGCGATTACTGCGATATCAGGATTACTAACAGAGAGCTGATCAAATCCGATTTGCCATTGCTTATTTTTTAATGACCAGGTAAGTCCTCCGCTTGCGCTATCGAACTGTAGGCGCGGTTCAGCTAAAAAATCAGTAATCACTAATCCCAAGTTTTGTGAATTGAGCTTAAGACTGCCTTGGTTTTGATTGGTGATAATTTTCCCGCTTAAATTACTAATGCTGGGGATGATGTCACGGTAACCCTTAACGCTGATCTGATTTAAAGCGCCCGTGATATTAAATTTAGGGCCTTGGCCACTTAAGAGACCGCCGATTAAGGGAATATTGGATTTTGACTCGGCCCACGTAATATCGACATCGAGAAGTTCACCGCGTGGCTCAGCCTGCTCTAACATCTGACGAATGCGATTGGGAATGGGCAAATTCATCGCAAACAGGCTAAGGTTTTCGAGGCTTATTTTTGCAGATGAGAACGAAAACTTTTCAAGCTCATCATCGCGCTTAGGAGCCTGCCAACCAAATGTCATGGGCGCTAGGGACTCCATTGCGCTTCCTCGCTTTTGATTCTTATTTAACCAGGCAAACCGCTGAACACCCAACGAAATAAACTTCCCAGATGTAAATTGCTTCGCTTCCATTTCGAGGCGACCAAATTCAAGTGCTTGATTACTCTTTGATTGTTGAAAAACAGGTTGCTCGATTGCAAGCTTGAACTGTCCGCCATCTGGGATACCTTTATTTAGAGCAATGGATCCCGAGGAGTCCAAAACACCGCTTAGTTGTTTAAATGGAATCTCAAAATCACGACTAAATTGCCCAAGATCGAGTTGCTGGACTTCCCATTGAAAATCGCCAAGCCAATCACGCCAATAACCTGCTTGTCCACCAAAGCGATGGGAAAATTTTCCGAAGAGGCTTAATTTGCCTTGATGCCATGGGCTGTAGAGTGCTGCATCCAGTTCGTGTTGTCGAATTCCATTTTGCAGCTGCATCGATTCGATCCGCAGATCAGCGGCATCGGCTTTGGACTTTGAAAAATCTTTCCACAGAATGTTGATATCGGTAAGCTTTAAATCACCTTGCTTGAATAACCAATTTTCAAGATGGAACTCATCACCACCATCCCCAGCAAGAATGCCGGCTACGTATAAACGTTTTTGTGAGTCACGTGTGACTTGAATCACAGCATTACTGGCGTGTAATTTAGTGAAATAGGGCTTAAGGTGATAAAACGATGACCAACTAAGTTCTCCGCGGATCTCTGCAATTTTTAAATAGGGTTTATCGGAAATGGCAGACGGATTGCGATTAGCATCGACCACAAATTCTAGGTCGCGGATATCAAAGACTGGACGTATCCCTTCCCAGTACACATTGAGCTCATTCATTTTGACCTCAATCCCAATGCGCTTGGACAATAACTTTTCAACCGCCGGTTTTGAGGTTTCTAGTTGTGGCCAAACAATAAATCGGATGACCAGGTGTCCAAGAACAATTAGAGCGCCTATAACGAGAATTAAGATTGCGAGGCGACGCGACCAACGTACCCACGAAGCGGCATCGGGCCGCATGGTAAGGAGGTCTTTAAAACGCAGCGGATACTTTTTTTCGGTCATTGGGATCCATTATCCGATACCCTTCATTGATTGGGCTAGTAGCGATTAAGATAAGGTATGGTTTCCAATGAAGATGCCCTTTCTTTTCTGGAGAAAAACTCCGTCTATGCAAATCGCTGGCTAAGTGCCCATCCCGATTGGCGAGATTGGCTGGGGGAGCGCATCCATACGCCGGTCGATACGAATCAGATTGATCAGCTGCTCTTGCCAATAAGTCAGGATTTAGATAATGGAGCGCTCGATGAGGCAGCGCTCATGAGTCAGCTCCGGTTGAGTCGTCAACAGTTAATGCTTTGGATTGGTTGCCGAGACCTCAATGGAATCGCCTCTTTATCGGAGGTGACTCAATCCCTAAGTTATTTTGCCGAGCAAGCAGTTAGCCTTACGGTGCGCTATGTTCGAGCTGATTTACAAGCGCGCTTTGGTTTGCCCTGGGCCCGGACGGAAGATTATGAGCTTCCATTTTTAATTGTTGGCATGGGTAAATTAGGTGGTCGAGAACTCAATCTATCCTCTGATATCGATTTGATCTTTTTGTATGAAGAGGAGGGTGAGACCCAACATGGAGCAAACTCAATTTCAAACCACGAGTGGTTTACAAAGCTGGGTCGCCGCCTAATTAAAATCATCTCAGAGCATGATGCTTATGGATTTGTATTTCGAGTAGATATGCGCTTGCGTCCCAATGGCGATTCTGGCCCACTGGTTTGTAGTCTAGAAATGCTCGAAGAGTATCTGTTCGTCCAAGGGCGTGAATGGGAGCGTTACGCTTGGATTAAGGGCCGTATGATTTATCCCTCGATCTCACACCCTGATTATGTTCGATGCGAGAAGGGGCTTGAGCAAATTATTCGACCGTTTATTTATCGGCGCCATTTGGATTACGGTGTGATTGCAGCCATTCGAGAGTTGCATGCACAAATTCAACGAGAAGCGGATAAGCGAAGCAATCAACGCAGTGGACGATCACGCGATATTAAATTGGGCCGCGGTGGAATTCGTGAGATCGAATTTTTAGCTCAGATGTTCCAGTTAATGCGAGGCGGAACTGATCCGCGCTTACGAATTCGCCCAACGCTAGAGGTCTTAGATCGGCTTCAAGAAGGCGGGCTGATGAACGCAGAAGAAATTCAGACCCTTAAATCTGCTTATGTGTTCTTAAGGCGCTTAGAACATCGGATACAGATTTGGGAAGATCAGCAGACACATTATTTACCTGAAAATGATGATGCGAGAATGCAATTAGCGCAAGCCATGGCAGGCCCCAATCAAGAGGGCAATCTTGAGGAGTTCATGGGTGCGCTGACCAATCACCAAAATCAGGTGGCACGCTGTTTTGAAAAAGCCTTTGCTTTAGACGAAAGTACCCGTTTACAAATTGATGCCAGTGATGTGAGCTGGCAACCCAATGCCGCTTTATTTCCAAAAGCCAATGAGCGCTGGGACGCATGGCAAGAGAGCTCACGGGCAAAATCGCTACCAGAAAAAAGTCGGTTGACAATACGGAGCCTCTTAAAAAAGGCTGCAAATGATATTGAGGCAGATCATCCAGCTGATATGGATCAAACCCTCTTGCGATTTTTTGATCTCTTGGAAGCGATTTGTCGCCGCAGCGCCTATCTATCGATTTTGGCCGAGAATTCTAATGCCTTGCAACAGGTATTGATGCTTCTCAATGCCTCGCAGTGGGCTGCCCAATATTTAGCAAGGCATCCACATTTATTGGACGACTTGCTATCAGCTAATGCTCAATCTGAACTCATTCACGATCCCGAGAGTTATTGGAGCAAAGTAAAGGCAAATCTTGATCTTCGTTTAGATGATGCCCTTGCCGATCAGGCGAGCCCAGATCATGCGATGGATATCCTACGGGTAACGCATCACACAGAAACTTTTTTAATTCTCTTGGCCGATTTAGGCATTGGTGCTCCCGAGGGTTTAAGCACCGAGCGGGTCAGTGATCGCTTATCCGCACTTGCGGATTTGATTTTGCAGGCAACCTATGAGCGTGTATGGCCATCGGTCGCCAATAAATTTGGTTTGGATCCTCAACATCAACCCCCGTTTGCAGTAATTGCCTATGGCAAGTTGGGCGGTAAAGAATTGGGCTATGCCTCGGATCTCGATTTAGTGTTTTTATATGACGCGTCACCAACAGACTATGCCGCTCAAGAGATTTATTCCGTGCTTGGTAAACGCATGATTAATTGGTTAACCACCTTGACTGCCGCTGGAACTTTATTTGAGATTGATACTCGGCTGCGCCCTAATGGAGCCGCAGGATTTTTGGTGACCAGCCTTGATTCCTTTCGACGTTATCAATTGCGTGAGGGTGATAACGCTGCCTGGGTGTGGGAACATCAAGCCATTTCTCGAGCACGCTTTGCTGCTGGCGACCCAAGGGTGGGGGCCCAATTTGAAGAGATTCGTAAGGAAGTTCTTGCCCATGAGCGAAATCAATCCGATCTCAAGCATGAAATTATTGAAATGCGCCACAAGGTCCACGCTGGTCATCCGAATGCATCCAATGATTTTGATCTAAAGCACGATCCTGGAGGGATGGTCGATATTGAATTCATTGTTCAGTATTTGGTTTTGGCATATGCACGGCAGTATCTTGATTTATTAGGCAATCTAGGTAATATTGCGCTTTTAGGAATTGCCGCAAAGCATCAGTTGATTTCTGAGATGGATGCGATTGAAATTGGTAATGCCTACCGAATGTTTCGGGCCCAACAACATCGATTGCGTCTCGATGGAGCAGAAAAAATCCGAGTATCTATTCACGAGCACCCTGATTTTGCTCAAGCGAAAGCGTCTGTGACCAAACTTTGGGAGACGGTATTTGGTGCGCCCTCGCAACCGATTTAATTGACTTTAGGTTTGTCCTAGTAATTCTCTCGCGTGTCGACGCGTGGTATCAGTAATCGTTGTGCCACCAAGCATCCGAGCGATTTCTTCAATTCGCTCTTGGCGACCTAAACTTTTCACATCCGAATGCGTTTTACCATCCAACGGTTGTTTGCTAACCTTGAAATGATGATCGCCTTGAGCCGCAACTTGGGCTAGATGGGTAACGCAAAGGATTTGATGGGACCCTCCCAGTTGCTTCAAAAGCTCGCCAACGGTTTGAGCCACCGCGCCTCCAATACCGGAATCCACTTCATCAAAGATGAGGGTTGGGGTGAAACTCGCTTTACTGGTAATCACGCTAATAGCTAAGCTAATACGGGCTAATTCCCCACCAGAGGCAACTTTAGCCAAAGGCTTTGGAGTACTGCCACTGTGGGCAGCAATCAGAAACTCAATTTGATCGATTCCATAGCGGCTCGCTTCAGTTGGGCTAACTAGCACTTGCAGCTGACCGCCCGACATTGCTAGGCGCTGCATTGCGTCGCTGACAGCTTGACCGAGCTCCATCGCTGCCTGCTGACGACGCGTTGATAAATCCTTGGCAAGTTTTAGAAAATCGGACTCTTGAATCTTGAGTTTCTGACGAAGGGATTCGATATCTTGTGCTGCCGTGAATGCTGCTAATTTTTCTTGAGAGCTGATCCAGAGATCTGGTAACTGATCGGGGTTGACTTTGTATTTTCTGGCCGCGGTATGAAGAACCTGCATTCGGGCTTCGAGCTCTGCAAGGCGATCTGGATCCAAATCCATTTTTTGTCGATATCGATTTAATCCATGAATTGCCTCGTCAATCTGGATTTGAGCGTTACTAAGGCTTTCATTGATCTCACTTAAATTTGCGTCATGTTTGACTAAATCATCAATCGTATGCTGTACCCGATTGAGTTGTGACTCAATCGAATTCTCAGCATCACTCAAGTGATCAATCGCAAGCTCAATCCCTTGAATAATTTTGGCGGCATTTGCGAGTCGAGCATGCGACGTTTGGATTTCCCCCCACTCGTGTGCTTGCGGTGCAATTTCATTGAGTTCATCGAGCTGCCACTGAAGACGTTCTTGTTCGCGTTGTAAATCAGCCCCTGCAGCTTCTGCTTGCTGTAATTGCTTTGAAGTAGCATTCATCAGCTGATACGCTTGCGCCACTTTTGCAGCTTGGTCATGCAGATTGGCATGTCGATCGAGCAATTCTCGTTGCGCGCCAGTCTTGAGAAGCAGTTGGTGTGCGTGTTGCCCGTGAATGTCGACGAGACGATCACCCAGCTCGCGTAATTGATTTAAAGACGCAGCACCACCATTAATGTAGGCCTTACTACGACCAGAATGATCCATACTGCGTTTGATCACAATGCGATGGTCATCCTCGAGTGGAAAATCCGCTTCATGTAACCATGCAGCAATTTCCTCTTGTAAATGCTCCTCAACCTGAAAAATTGCTGAAATCTCTGCGCGTTGGCAGCCTTCGCGAATTTGACTAGTATCGGCACGCTCCCCCAAGGCTAAGGCTAGAGCATCAAGCAAAATTGATTTACCGGCACCGGTCTCACCAGTTAAAACACTAAAGCCCGAACCAAAATCAAGCTCGAGGTGATCCACAATCACAAAATCGCGCAATGCTAATGATTGAAGCATGTTGATTGACTCAGATTAAAACGTGGAAGGATACTCGTTCCAGTGCAACTTTTCTCTGAGGGTCTGGTAGTCACTGTGCCCCAGTGGGTGTAAGAGGCAGATGGATTTATCGGAACGCTTCACCTCAACCCGATCGCCGATTTGTAACTTTGTTAATGATTGCATATCAAAGTTCACAATGACCTCTCGCCCGCCGGCAACTTCGATCGTAATCTGGGACTCTTGTGCCAAGACGATGGGTCGATTGGAGAGGGCGTGGGGGGCGATTGGTACAAGCACAATCCCCGGAACTCTTGGGTGCAAGATAGGACCGCCTGCCGAAAGAGCGTATGCGGTTGAGCCAGTTGGGGTAGATACGATTAGGCCATCAGAGCGCTGGTTGTACATGAATGAGCCGTTGACATGAACTTTCAATTCCACCATTCCCGATAGTCCTGAGCGATTAACGACCACATCGTTTAAGGCCAAGCCCCGATGAATCTCCTGATTGTTACGCCACACGCTTGCCTCAAGCAGTGAACGATCATCGATCTCATAGTGACCATCAATCATGGGTGGCAGAACCGTTTTGGCGTCTTCAAAGGGGATATCAGTCATGTAACCCAAACGCCCCATATTGATACCCAGGAGCGGCACCCCCGATCCGGCAATTTGTCGACCGATACCGAGCATGGTGCCATCACCCCCCAAAATAACGGCTAAATCCGTGGATTTCTGGAAATCCTGCAGTTTAAGTACCTGCAAATTGTGAC
The DNA here is from genome assembly GCF_018687475.1 of Polynucleobacter sp. MWH-UH24A. Classification (NCBI taxonomy): domain Bacteria; kingdom Pseudomonadati; phylum Pseudomonadota; class Betaproteobacteria; order Burkholderiales; family Burkholderiaceae; genus Polynucleobacter; species Polynucleobacter sp. MWH-UH24A. Next base: position 1,601,139 of record NZ_CP061292.1, on the reverse strand, counting down.
TGGATAAATGGCTGGCAGTCGAAGCTTCAATACTGAGCTCACATCCATGATTTGTGAGGATTTGGGCTAATTCTTGAAGATGATGCCCAATGCCCTCCGCTTGGTGCTTACCCACAAGGGTTACACGCCTAAATTTCTTCTGCAAGGGTTTGCTTGATGGGCTTAACATATGACGATTAAACCATAGGCATAAAATTACTCCAATCATGGATGATCGCTCAAAAGTTCTGCTAAAAACCTTAATCGAAAGATATATCGAGGAAGGCCAGCCAGTGGGATCGCGGACCCTTTCACGCTTTTCAGGGTTGGATCTTTCGGCAGCGACGATTCGGAATGTCATGGCCGATCTTGAGGACCTCGGATTAGTGACTAGCCCTCATACCTCAGCTGGACGAATTCCAACCCCACGGGGTTACCGCCTCTTTGTCGATACGATGTTGACGATTCGGCCTCTCGAAGAGCTAGCTTCCAAGCAAGTTGAGCAATCGCTCTATCCAGACTCCCCTCAAAAGGTGATTAGTTCTGCGGCACAGCTCTTATCCAATTTGACGCATTTTGCGGGTGTGGTCATGACCCCCAAGCGCTCGCAGATCTTCAAGCATATTGAGTTTTTGCGCCTTGGAGAGGGCAAAATTTTGTTAATTTTGGTAACCCCCGAGGGGGATGTGCAAAATCGTATCTTGCCGACCAATCAAGATTACAGCCCAGCACAACTTACTGAGGCGAGTAATTTCATTAATACTCATTTTTCAGGAAAGAGTTTTCCCGAGGTTCGCAATCGCTTGCGGGCAGAGCTTGATCATTTGCGCGGCGACATTGCTGGATTAATGGCGCTCGCCCTCGACAATGGTGTGAGTGACACGGGCTTAAATCACCCGGATATGGTGATTTCTGGAGAGCGCCACTTACTCGATGTGGGTGAGTTGAGTTCCAATTTAAGTAAATTACGGAAAATGTTCGATATGTTGGAGCAAAAATCCTTGCTGATGCAATTGCTCGATGTATCAAGCCATGCTGATGGCATACAGATCTTTATTGGCGGCGAAAGCGAGTTGTTGCCCTATGAGGATCTAGCGGTCATTAGTGCTCCTTACAGTGTGGATGGGCAAGTCGTCGGAACACTGGGTGTGATTGGGCCCACTCGAATGGCGTATGATCGCGTGATTCCAATTGTGGATATTACTTCGAAGCTATTAAGTGGTGCTTTGAGCACACCTTGATCATTTGGATCACTGTTGAAAACGAACCCTCATTTAAGACCCTCTCGTACTGGCGTTTTACTAATTAATCTTGGTACGCCAGAGGCGCCTACGCGCGCGGCGGTGAAAACTTACCTCAAGCAATTTTTGTCGGATCCACGGGTCGTTGAAATTCCACGCGTGGTGTGGTGGTTCATTTTGCACGGCATCATCTTGCCAATTCGTAGTGGCGCATCCGCTAAAAAATACGCCTCGATTTGGTTAAAAGAAGGTTCTCCCCTCTTGGTTCATTCACAAGCGCAGGCTCAAGGTTTGCGGGATCGATTTCAGAGCAAGGACGCGAATGTCATCGTGGATCTAGCGATGCGCTATGGCAAGCCATCCATTCCTGAGGCGCTTAAACGTTTTCAAGATGCCAATGTGGAGCGTCTATTAGTATTACCTTTGTATCCTCAGTACTCAGCCACTACGAGCGCTTCAAGCTTTGATGCAGTGTTCGCAGTTCTGCAAACTTGGCGCAATCAACCGGAACTGCGAATCGTGAAGCACTACCATGATCATGCCTCTTACATTGAGTCTTTACGACAGCAGATTGAAGCGTATTGGTCTCAACATGGTCGACCTGATTTTTCGAAGGGCGCGAAGCTCGTTATGTCGTTTCATGGCTTGCCTAAACGTAATTTAATGCAAGGCGACCCTTACCATTGCGAATGCTTGAAGTCAGGTCGATTATTGGGCGAGGCGCTTGGGTTGGAGCCAGACTATTACCGAGTGACGTTTCAGTCCCGTTTTGGTCGCGCAGAGTGGTTAAAGCCCTACACCGCATTGACGATTGAGGAGCTTGGAAAAGCGGGTTGCCCTCAAATCGATATTGTTTGCCCGGGCTTTCCTGCAGACTGTCTAGAGACTTTGGAGGAAATTGCCATGGAGGGTCAGGAAATTTTTCATGAGCATGGTGGTGCAGAGTATCGGTATATCCCATGCTTAAATGACGATACTAATTTCATATCCGCATTGCATGCGATTGCCTTAGAGCATATGCATGGTTGGTCTAAAGAGCTTGAGTCCCCTGCAGTTCTAGACTTGCGTGATCAGCGTGCTCGGGCTGCGGAGGCCGCGATTACCACTGGGTAAATCCAGCCCCTTGAAATGGGCGGTCATGAACCCCATATAAAATGCAGTAAATAAGATGGAACGACTATGAGTGATCAAAAATCTGAGCAACACGCTCCTGATACTGCATCAACCGAAGTGAATGAACAGCCTCTCCAGAGTATGGAGGAGGAATTAGTGGATCTCAAGACCAAGCTTGCTGAGATGCAAGATAACTTCTTGCGCGCTAAGGCGGAAGCTGAGAACATTCGCCGCCGCGCTGCTGAAGATATTGCAAAAGCTCACAAATTTGCTATTGAAAATTTTGCCGAGCACTTAATCCCTGTAAGCGATAGCTTATATGCTGCTCTAGCCACTGAGGCTGGCGATGCAAAAGCGTTCAAGGAAGGTCTTGAAATTACGCTTAAACAATTAGTCGCCGCTTTTGAAAAAGGCCGTTTGGTCGAGATTAATCCCGCGCCTGGCGCTAAGTTTGATCCGCACCAGCATCAGGCAATCTCCATGGTGCCCTCTGATCAAGAGGCCAATACGGTCGTTTCGGTCTTGCAAAGAGGCTTTTTGATTGCTGATCGAGTACTAAGACCCGCTTTGGTGACTGTTAGCCAAGCAAAATAAGCTAGGGCTAATCATTTCAAGGACTTAGAGCCCTTGAAATTGCCCAAGTTGTCCCCATCTATTCATTATTCGAAACAACCCCTCACCATTATTTGGAGCCATTATGGGAAAGATTATTGGAATTGACTTAGGAACCACAAACTCCTGCGTCGCTGTGATTGAGAACAACGCCCCGAAGGTCATTGAAAACGCAGAGGGCGCTAGAACGACCCCTTCCATCATTGCGTATATGGAAGACGGGGAAGTATTGGTTGGCGCACCTGCTAAGCGGCAATCCGTTACTAATCCTAAAAATACGATCTATGCCGTTAAGCGCTTAATTGGTCGTAAGTTTACTGATGCGGAGGTTCAAAAAGATATTAGTTTGATGCCCTATAGCATTATTGCCGCAGATAACGGTGATGCCTGGGTATCGGTACGCGATAAAAAAATCGCCCCTCAGCAGGTATCGGCTGAAGTCTTGCGCAAAATGAAAAAGACTGCCGAAGATTATCTGGGTGAAGAGGTCACCGAGGCTGTAATCACGGTACCCGCTTACTTTAATGACAGTCAGCGTCAAGCCACGAAAGACGCTGGCCGAATTGCTGGTCTGGAAGTAAAGCGGATTATCAATGAGCCAACTGCCGCCGCACTAGCATTCGGACTGGATAAGCAAGATAAGACCGATCGCAAGATTGCTGTCTATGACCTAGGTGGTGGTACTTTCGACGTTTCGATCATTGAAATCGCGAACGTGGATGGAGAAAAACAGTTTGAAGTGTTATCTACGAATGGCGATACCTTCTTAGGCGGCGAAGACTTTGACCAACGCATCATTGACTGGATCATTGCCGAGTTCAAGAAAGAGCAAGGCGTTGATTTGAGTAAAGATGTCTTAGCTTTACAACGGTTAAAAGATGCTGCTGAGAAAGCTAAGATCGAGTTATCTTCTTCCCAACAAACAGAAATCAACTTGCCTTATGTAACAGCGGATGCAAGTGGTCCCAAGCATTTGAACTTGAAACTAACCCGCTCTAAATTAGAGTCATTGGTTGAAGAGTTGATTACCCGTACCATGGGCCCATGCCAGGTTGCGATGAAAGATGCCGGTGTATCAGCGTCCGATATTGATGATGTCATCTTGGTAGGCGGTCAGACTCGCATGCCAAAAGTACAAGAGCAGGTCAAGGCTATTTTTGGTAAGGAACCACGTAAAGATGTTAATCCCGACGAGGCAGTTGCTGTTGGTGCTGCGATTCAGGGATCTGTATTAGCCGGTGATCGTAAGGATGTCTTATTGCTTGATGTGACCCCCTTATCTCTGGGTATTGAGACCTTGGGCGGCGTGATGACCAAGATGATTCCTAAAAATACAACGATTCCGACGAAACACGCTCAAGTATTTTCAACAGCTGAAGATAATCAGCCAGCGGTCACCATTAAGTGCTTCCAGGGCGAACGGGAAATGGCCAGTGCCAATAAATTGCTAGGTGAGTTTAATTTGGAAGGTATCCCACCATCACCCCGTGGTCTGCCACAAATTGAGGTGACCTTTGATATCGATGCCAATGGCATTTTGCATGTGACTGCCAAAGACAAGGCATCTGGCAAAGAGAACAAGATTACGATCAAGGCAAACTCAGGTCTTTCTGAAGATGAAATTCAGCGGATGGTAAAAGATGCTGAAGCCAATGCTGAGGAAGATCGTAAATTGCTTGAACTGGTCACCGTCCGAAATGCAGCGGATGCCTTAGCGCACTCTACCAAGAAGGCGCTCGATGAGCATGGCGCGAGTCTTGATGCGTCCGAGAAGAGTGCAATTGAATCGGCATTGAAAGAGCTCGAGGAGGCCATTAAAGGAAGTGATAAGGCCGCGATTGAGGCAAAGACTGAGGCATTAGCAAAGGCCAGTCAGAAGCTTGGTGAGAAGGCGTATGCTGCGGAGCAAGCAAAGGCTAATCCTGGTAATGCAAATCCAAGCGCTGAAAAAAAGGCCAATAACGATGCTGAAGTGGTTGATGCTGACTTTAAGGAAGTAAATGATAAGAAGTAATACGTAAAAAAGAATGATGCAAATTGGTGAGTCGGCCTTGTGCCGACTTCGCCTTTTGGGCAAAGAAAAAGGAATGGGTTGTGGCTACTGGTAAACGCGATTTTTATGAAGTACTCGGTGTTGGTAAAAATGCCAGCGATGAAGACCTTAAAAAGGCTTATCGCAAATTGGCCATGAAATACCATCCGGACCGCAACCTGGATAATCCATCAGCAGAAGCAAAGTTCAAGGAGGCTAAAGAAGCCTACGAGACTCTGGCGGACCCACAAAAGCGCAACGCCTACGATCAGTTCGGCCATGCCGGAGTGGACCCTAGCATGGGCGGGTTTGGAGGCGCTGCTGGTGGCTTTGCAGACGCCTTTGGTGACATTTTTGGTGACATCTTTGGTCAGGGAAGAAGTGCTGGACCCCAGGTTTATAAAGGTGCCGACCTGCGCTACAACATGGAAATTACCCTCGAGCAGGCTGCTGAGGGTTACACCACCCAAATTCGAGTGCCCAGCTGGAGTAATTGCAAAACCTGTAGTGGTTCTGGTGCGGAGCCCGGGTCAAAGATTGAGGAATGCCCAACTTGCGATGGCCGCGGCCAAGTTCGGATTGCTCAGGGGTTTTTCTCAATGCAACAAACGTGTCCGAAGTGTCGTGGCACTGGTCAATACATACCGAAGCCTTGCAAGACCTGCCAAGGAAGTGGCAAGCTGAAAGAGCAAAAGACCCTTGAAATTAAGATCCCAGCCGGTATTGATGATGGTATGCGCGTGCGCTCAGTCGGCAATGGCGAGCCCGGTATTAACGGCGGACCTTCGGGCGATCTCTATGTCGAAGTACATGTCAAAGAGCATCCAGTATTTGAGCGCGATGGAAGCGATTTGCATGTTCAAATGCCGATTTCATTTGCGACCGCCACTTTGGGAGGTGATATTGAAGTTCCAACACTCGGGGGTCGGGTTGAGTTAACGATTCCTGAGGGAACTCAAACCGGCAAAACCTTTCGGTTGCGTAGCAAAGGAATCAAGCAATTACGCTCTGCACTAATGGGCGATTTGTACGTTCATGTTTTACTTGAGACCCCAGTAAAGTTATCGGAAGAGCAAAAATCATTACTTTCTCAATTTGATGAGTCGCTTCGAAGTGGTGGTAAAAAACACAGCCCCCAACAAGAGGGTTGGTTTGATCGTGTGAAAAGTTTTTTTAATTAAGAGGCAAAGCAGTGTTCGGGTCCAGGAAACTTTCCGGACTTGACTTCGCGAACATAAGTTTTAATGGCTGCCTCAATGGAGCTGTTGCCGGCCATAAAGTCCTTAACAAATTTTGGGGGTTTACCGGGGCTAATTCCAAGTAAATCCTGCAGAACCAAAACTTGTCCAGAACAATTGGGCCCCGCCCCAATCCCAATCGTCGGAATGTGGAGTGATTGGGTAATTTTTTCTCCAAGGGCTGACGGTATTGCTTCCAATACCAGCATTTGCGCCCCAGCGGCTTGGCAGTCATGCGCTTGATCAAGCATCTGAGTAGCGGCATCTTTTGATTTACCTTGGACTTTGTAGCCGCCCAACAAGTGAACGGATTGAGGCAAAAGTCCCAAGTGAGCACAAACTGGGACGCTACGTTCTACCAAAAACCGAATAATATCGATCTGCCAACTACCGCCTTCAAGCTTTACCATGTCGGCCCCAGCGCGCATGAGCTCAGCAGCCGATTCCAATGCTTGTACTGGATCTCCATAACTCGCAAAGGGTAGGTCGGCCACTAAAAATGCATGGTGATTGGCGCGGGCAACGCATTCCGTGTGATAAGCCATTTCTTCTACGGTGACTGGAGTGGTACTACTATGACCTTGAATCACATTACCCAGTGAGTCACCAATCAAAATGACCTCAACTCCACAGCGATTGAGAAGTGCACTCATGGTTGAGTCGTATGCAGTTAATACTGCAATCTTCTCGCCATCCGCATGCATGGCCAATAACTTCGTGATCGTAATTGGCTTATCGCCTTGTAAATAACTCATAAAGCCAATTTTAAGCCTAATGCAGTTGTTGCTCGCAATCGCAGTGTTTGCAAGTGATTCGGGTAATACGCTGATGCGCGATATTCGGTAAAAGATTCTTTAAGGGGCCGTAATTGGGTAAGAAGAAATCAGGGCAGATTTCAAGTAATGGAAGGATCACAAATGATCGTTCAGCAATGCGCGGATGGGGAATGGTGAGTTCAGAATGATTTTGCTCGATGCCTTCATAGAACAAAATATCGAGATCAAGGGTTCGGGGCGCATTTGCATAAGGACGTTCGCGACCAAACTGATGCTCAATCGATTGGCAGACATACAAAAGTCCATAGGGATTGAGTTCGGTATCAATTTCCACAACCGCATTGATATAGTCACCACCAACCGCGTTTACGGGCGCGCTTTGATAAAAGCAACTCTTATTGACGATCTGAATTTCAATGTGTTGTGCAAGGCAGACGATCGCATCAGTGATGCTCTGTCGAGCATCGCCAATGTTGCCACCAAATCCAATAAAGGCCTGCGCCATGTGTTTCCCGCAATCAATATGGACTTACTTTACTGAAAATCAGTTAATTTTGCTTGGCGCCATTTAGCCCGGAATCGGGTTGAATTTCAGGGCCTGGTTTGGTCTTTTTTGGCCTGCGGCGCCTTTTTCTATTTGGGTTACTTGGGGTTTGGCCAGAGTCTATATCCTCTAGCTTGGCAGTTGCCAGCAGTGCTTCACGTTGGGGTAAATCCGCATGATAAAAGTCAGTCCACCATTGCCCAAGACTGGGTTTGCAGTATCCGGTTTGGCTGCGTAAAAGCATAAAGTCATAGCCTGCTCGAAAGCGAGGGACTTCCACAAGTCGATCGGGATAGCGCCCCACGCGTTTTTCAAAACGGGGTTGCATCGTCCAAATATCTCGCATATCACCTTCATGGCGACGTTGAATGGAAATTCCAGTATGCGAAGGAGCAACTACCGCATCGATTGCAGCGTGGAGTGCTGCTAAAGCTGGCATCCCCGTTTTTCGGAGGCTTTGCCATTGCTTTTCCAGATCAGGCCAAAGTAGGGCGGCAAATAGAAAACCTGGGGAAACCGACTTACCCACCTGAATCCGTTCATCGGTATTGCGCAGCGCCTCTTCTATAAATTGAGCCGCTTGCGGATCTTCAAGGGCACGAGCCATAAATGGTAAAAGGCCGTGATGCAGGTTTGCATGACGCAAGGCTTGAATTCCGGCCCAGGCATGACCAGACATCAGTAACTTCAAGATCTCATCAAATAAGCGCGCGCTTGGAACATCATGGATTAATTGGCCAAGTTCATGAATGGGCGCAAGGGTCTTGGGCTCAATCTGGAAGCCTGTCTTTGCAGCAAAGCGAATGGCTCGTAACATCCGAACCGGGTCTTCGCGGTATCGCTTGGTTGGGTTGCCAATCATGCGAATCGTTTTAGAGCGGATGTCGCCCATACCACCGTGATAATCGAGTACCGTTTCGGAGCTAGGATCGTAATACATTGCATTGATCGTAAAGTCACGACGGGCAGCGTCTTCTGCGTGCGTGCCCCAAACGTTGTCACGCAGAATGCGACCGCTCTCGGCAATATGCTCGCCAACGCTTTCTAAAACAGCTCGAAAGGTGGAGACCTCGATAATTTCAGGGCGGTCCTTACCAAAATAAGTGACGTGCACAATTTGAAAGCGGCGCCCAATCAGACGTGAGCGCCTGAACAATTTTTGGACTTGCTCGGGAGTGGCATTAGTCGCCACATCAAAATCTTTAGGGGCGATCCCTAAAACAAGATCACGAACCGCCCCGCCCACAATATAGGCCTTATAGCCAGCTTGCTGTAGGGTGTGAGTAACCTTGACTGCATTTTTTGAAAGCAGGGCAGGATTAATTTGGTGGGATTTTTTAGAAACCTTATGAGCTACTAGGGTAGCGCCAGATTGATCCGACTTTGGGCGAGGGCCTCGACGCAATAATCGATCGAGGAATTTAGTGATCATGAGAAAGCGTCAGAATCAATTTAATGAAATAGTTCCAAAATTGGCCAGTTGCGTCGTTCTGCTTCAGCGCGTAGTCGCACATCTGGATTGGTAGCAACTGGGTTTGTGACCTTTTCCAATAGAGGTAAATCATTCATCGAATCCGAGTAAAAATAACTGCACTCCATCGACTCTAGGCTAAAGCCTAGTTGATGCAGCCAATCATTAACCCGAGTAATTTTTCCTTCTTTAAAGCTCGGAATTCCTGCAATGCTACCCGTGAAGTTCGCACCCGGCTGATTATTCTCAGTTGCAGGCTCAGTAGCAACGAGATGTTCAATCCCAAAAGCATTCACAATGGGGCGCGTCACAAAACTATTGGTTGCGGTTACGACACAACACAAATCACCGGCATTAAGATGACGTTGTACAAGATTCACAGCTTGTGGATGGAGGCGCCCATCAATTTTCTCTTGCATAAATGCCTGATGCCAGCGATCCAATTGCGTACGTGGATGGTCTGCTAAAGGCTTTAAAGCGAAACGTAAAAATGCATCTATATCAAGCTTACCAATTTTGTAATCAGCGTAAAACTGATCATTGGCTTTGGCATATTGCTCCCCATCGACTACTCCTAGGCGCACTAAAAATTGCCCCCATTCATAATCGCTGTCAAACGGTAATAGGGTGTGATCTAAATCAAATAGGGCTAAGCGAGTCATGGCGTGTGTCCGGAAATTTGCAATAGCTCACGAACCAAAGGTAAGGTAATCGCACGTTTGGTCTCCAAGGAGTAGGCGTCGAGCGCATCTAGGAGCGCCATCAAACTTGGCATATCGCGATAGAAATGATGGATTAACCAAGGCAAAACCTCGTTCGATAAGACCAACCCTCGCTCTTTCGCAGCGCGCGATAAAGCCTCCATCTTCTCAGAATCAGACAGTGGGTGAACTTCAAAAATCAACCCCCAGCCGATACGTGTTCGTAGATCCTCTCGCAAAGCTAATTGCTTAGGTGGCGCGTGCCCGGACAAGTAAACAAACGAGTGTGGACTAGCGTGCACTATATTTAATAAGCGAAAAAGACTGGCTTGTTGGTGTTCATCAAGGCGATCCACATCATCAACGGTCAAAACCAATGATTGAGAGCCCTCGGTAGCGGCGAGTTTGGATTCAGCATCAACCCAGCCGCTTGGTTGACTTGGAAATAGCCTAATCGTCCCAATTTGGTGTTGCTCGGCTCGATTTGAAATGGCGCTTAAGAGATGCGAGCAACCAGAACCATCGCTTCCCCACCAGTAAAACCAGCGACCCTCAATGGAGTGGGAGGGGGTGTTTGGAGGAGAACTCCAGACCGCAATGGAATGATGAAGCGCATCAATTAGCGCTTCATTACCATTGGGTAAAAAATTATGGAATGAGGGCTTGGGGACTTGATTAATATCAAGGGCAAATTGGCGGGGTAGCGCTGATGAGGCCATTACTTTTGATACCAATCACTGTGAGCGTACTGTGTCCAAGCAAACCGAATCAATACCAATACAACTGCACTTGCTGGTAAGGCAAGCAATACGCCAAAAAATCCAAATAATTTAGCGAAGATTAATAAAGCAAATAAGACAGCTACAGGGTGGAGTCCAATTCGCTCACCCACTAACCGGGGTGTTAGAAAAAATCCCTCGAGCACTTGACCGATTCCAAAAACAATCAACACAATCACGAGTTCTGACCCAAATCCAAATTGCAAAATGACCGATAGGACCGCCAAGACCAAGCCAAGTGCAATCCCAATATAGGGAATCACGATGACTAGAGCGGTAAATACCCCAAGGCCAAGCGCTCCATGCATGCCAGTCAAACTCAATCCAGCGCTATAGAAAACCGCCATGATCAAAATTACCAGCATTTGCCCTCGTAGGTATTGCGATAGCAACAGGTCAGTTTCATGTGCGAGTCTTTCTGCGGTGGCATGATACCGAACTGGAATTAACCGCTTGAGCAATTCAAAGAAGTGCTTCCAATCAATCAGTAGATAAAAAAGGACAAAAAGAATAAAGACAATATTGACTAGGCCGCCCAATACGGAGCTGCCGGAAGCTAAGATGGTCTCAAAACTTGAGGCCAATATTTGGTTTGCATTTGCGGAGAAATGAGCGGTCAATTTTTGAGTAATCGCCTCCCGTAAAGCAAGCCAATCGATTTCAATATTGAGGCTCAGTAATTTGGGCCCTAGCCAGGTTTGGAGACTTTGAAACCAAATCGGGAGCTGGGCCTTAATGAGGGGGATTTCATAGCGCAGCAGATTAATCAGCAAAAGCAGAATGATGAGAAAAACGCCAAGCCCGAAAAGTATGCCGATGCCACTGGCAAAGGTTTTGCCCATTCCTAGAATTTGGAGGCGCAGCACTACCGGCCTCAGAATGTAAGCCAAAATAAATGCGAATAGAAAAGGGGTAAAAATTTCAGCCATAGGCCTTCATACTCTAGAATTCAGAGATTCTAACGATGTAAATGACTGATCCGCAGGATTTACCCCTTTTTGAAGACCCATCTATGAATAATCCATCAAAAAGCCCAGGCTTGTCTTACCGCGACGCGGGTGTTGATATTGATGCTGGCGATGCCCTGGTTGACCGCATTAAACCATTGGCAAAAAAGACCATGCGCGATGGTGTTTTGGCTGGAATTGGAGGGTTCGGGGCGTTATTTGAAGTCCCCAAGCGTTATCAAGAGCCTATTTTAGTATCGGGCACGGACGGCGTTGGCACCAAGCTAAAGCTCGCCTTTGAGTGGGATGCCCATGAGACAATTGGCCAAGATTTGGTGGCGATGAGCGTTAATGACATTTTGGTCCAAGGCGCTGAATCCCTTTTTTTTCTCGATTACTTCGCATGCGGGAAACTATCGGTTGAAACGGCCACTACCGTGATTGCAGGAATTGCTAAGGGTTGTGAGTTGGCGGGCTGTGCCTTAATCGGGGGTGAAACTGCTGAGATGCCAGGAATGTACCCACCGGGTGAATACGATTTGGCAGGTTTTGCGGTTGGCGTGGTTGAGAAATCCAAAATTATTGATGGCTCCAGTATTCGTCCTGGTGATGCGATCATTGGAATTGCGTCAAGTGGTGCGCATTCAAATGGCTATTCCTTAATTCGCAAGATCATTGAGCGAGCTGGCGCAAAACCCAGTGAGAACATCGAGGGCAAAACCTTGCAAGAGTGGGTTATGGCACCCACCCAAATCTACGTGAAGCAACTTTTAAATGTCATGGCGCGCCATCCCTTAAAAGGGCTTGCACATATTACCGGCGGCGGCTTGGTTGATAACATCCCACGCGTATTACCGGAGAACACCCAAGCGGTACTACGACGCGATTCATGGACCATGCCACCGCTCTTTCGCTGGTTGCAAATGAAAGGCGGAGTTGCTGATGCGGAAATGGTACGCGTTTTCAATTGCGGCATTGGGATGGTGGTTGTGGTTGATCAGCAAGAGGCAAAAGCCGTAGTCGCTAGCATCGAACAACAGGGTTTAAATGCTTGGTTGTTAGGTGATATTACCCAGCGTCCACACGGAGCGCCGCAAACCATTCTTATTTAAAGGATGCGTTAAGAATACCCATCGCCATTGTTTTTGCGGCTTGAAGTTCTGCTGGGCTAAACGGGTCAAATGCATGCCGCTGCATGGCTCGTAGCCAAGTCACCTGACGTTTACTAAGCTGTCGTGTGGCAGCGTACGCTTTTTGTTTCATCGTCAGGTAGTCCACCTTACCCTCCAAGTATTCCCACACCTGCCGATAGCCCACTGAGCGAATGGCCGGTAGATTGGTATGCAAATCGCCGCGCTCAAATAAAGTTCGCACCTCGTCCATGAAATTATTTTCAAGCATTTGATCAAAACGGTTTTCAAGGCGCGCATGAAGAGATATACGGTTACTCGGTTCCAACGAAATTACTTCAACGGTGTGCTCCGAGAGTTCAGAATCACGACCAGTGGCGCTTGGGGATTCTTCAAACAACTGGGATAGAGGTTGACCAGTTAGAGCATAGACTTCAAGTGCCCTTTGGATTCGTTGACTGTCGTTAGGCTGAAGTCGATATGCAGTGATTGGATCAATCTGAGCTAACTTTGTATGCATCCCGGGCCAACCCAACAAGAGAGCTTCGGCATCGATGCGCTTGCGTGTTTCTAGATCTGCGGGTGGGAGTTTTGAAAATCCATAAACCCACGCGCGCCAATACAGCATGGTTCCACCCACAATCAGCGGAATATTTCCCCGCGCCTGGATCTTTTCAATTAATTGTTTTGCATCGTTAGCAAAATGTGCTGCAGAGTAGCTTTCGCTTGGATCGCGTATATCAATGAGGTGATGAATCACCTCAGCTTGTTCTGCAGTGGTGGGCTTTGCAGTGCCAATATCCATTCCGCGATACACCAGGGCGGAGTCCATACTGATGATTTCAACATTCTGGCCTTGCAGGCGGCATTGTCTGGCTAAATCAAGTGCTAAATGACTTTTACCAACCCCGGTAGGGCCGACAATAGATAAAACCTTAGCCTGCATCCGCTGTACTGAAATTAATGTTGACGTACTTGATGTTCAAGCGTAGCAATATGCTCCCGAATCTCATCAGCATCCGAGGCATCGGGAACTTCTGTGAGGTATTGCTGCATATCGTCAATGGCAGGGCGTAAATATTCCAATTGCGCATAGATTAAGCCGCGATCCCGAATTTCCTCCATGGCATCAGGTAAGAGGATTACGAGCCGTTGTTGAACGCCCAACAAGCGCTCCCAACGCTCATGTTCGGTATAAATGAGTTTGAGGTTACGCAAAAAACGGGAGATGATCTCGCGGCAGCTAGAGACCCGTAAAAATACATTGAGTGGGAGTTGCAGTTCGCCAACATAGCCCCGCGCCTCTAAATACGGATCGAGCATCTCTTGAAGTTCGTGCTTCGACAGGGAGGCACCAGTGAGCGGATCCATAATGATCTCGCCTTGCGGCAACGAAACCCGCAGCATGAAGTGATTGGGAAACGATACCCCACGGATTTTTAATCCAATTTGATTGCCAAGCTCCATCATTAAGATTGCAAGTGAAATCGGAATACCTCGACGACTTTGCAAAACATGATGCAAATAGGAGTTCTCGGGCGCATAAAAGTCATTAGGATTGGGACCAAATCCGAGCTCGGTGTAAAAGAAATGCTTGAGCTGTTGGAGTCGCTGCACCGCAGAAGCATCTGCAGAAATTCGTTTTTTAAGACGATCGCCTAGTTGATCAATCTCATCGAGGATGTGTTGAACATCGAGATCTGGAAATGCATGCTGCGCAACTGCAATGCATGCCTCCGTCAGCGGAAAATGCTCATCCTCAGCAACCAAGGTGGCAAAGTAGTCAAGTTGTTGAGTTGGCATATTTCTTATTTTGCATGACGCAGAAAATTTTGCCAGCGTAAACCAATTAGCCATAGGCTAGCAAAGTAAACCACGGCTGCAGCGGTTAACCACAGACCCAGAAGACCAATGCGGATCAAGGGGCTCGCTTGCAAAGCGAGCCAATCGTGTGCCTGTGCACCATAAAAAAGCACAATACTGAGTGGCAATAAACCAACAAGCAGTTGGCCAAAATATTTAAACCAGCCGACTGCGCTTGGAAGAGCGCCACGTCGACGAAGACCAAGCCACAATAAGGCTGCGTTTAAACACGCACCAAGGCCAACCGATAGGGCGAGGCCAGCATGGGCAAATAGGGGTACAAGCCCAATATTGGCGAGCTGCGTGAACAGTAGAACCAATAAAGCGATTTTGACGGGCGTACGAATATCCTGACGCGAGTAAAAGCCTGGGGCCAAGATCTTAACCATAATGAGGCCGATGAGGCCCACTCCATACGCAGCCAGTGCTTGCCGGGTCATTTCCACATCCATGGCGTTAAATTGCCCATAGTGATACAAGACAGCGGAGATCGGGGTACCAAACGCGAACAGTGCAATTGCACAGGGAGCTGCTAACAAGAAGGTTAAGCGTAATCCCCAAATTAATAGTTCTCCAGCTTGCGTGGTATCTTGGGCAGCATTTGCTTTGCTAAGGCTTGGGAGCAGCACGGTTCCGAGTGCAACCCCGAGTAGAGCAGTTGGAAACTCCATCAGGCGATCTGCATAGGAGAGCCAGGAGACACTTCCCGTTTGTAAATGCGAGGCAATATTGGTATTAATAATTAATGAGATTTGCGCAACGGAAACTGCGAATACCGCGGGCACCATCAGTTTGAGAACGCGGCGCGCATCTGGGTTTTGCCAGGCAGATTTAATCTTTCCAGGTAGCAAGCCAATTCGAGGCAGCAATCCGAGGCGCATCAAGGCTGGAATTTGAATTGCCAGTTGCAAGATGCCTCCAATCATGACCCCAATACTTAAGGCATAAATCGGCTGGTCTAGAGTTGGCGCAATGAAAAGAGCCCCGCCAATTAAGGAAAGATTAAGGAGTACGGGGGTGAAGGCGGGAACCGCAAAACGTCCAAAGGTATTGAGGATGCCAGCGGATAAGGAAACCATCGAAATCAGACCAATGTATGGAAACATCACACGCGTCATAAACACGGTGGTCTCAAACGCGGCGCCATCCTTTAGGCCTGCGGCAATAATAAAAACTAGGATCGGTGCAGCGAGGACCCCAATAATGACCGTGAGACTGAGCGCCCAAAACAGGATAGTCGCAATGGCATCGACTAACGCTCTAGTTTGATCCTTTTCCCCGCGATTTGAGATTTCCCCCAAGATTGGCACAAATGCCTGGGAGAAGGCCCCTTCTGCAAAGAGCCGACGCAAGAGGTTGGGGAGTCTGAAGGCCACATTAAAGGCATCGGTCCACTCCGAGGCGCCAAAACTTCTAGCAATTAAGGTTTCCCGAACCAATCCCGTAATGCGGGAAACCATGGTCAGGGAGCTTACCTTGGCTGCGGCAGAAAGGAGATTCATGGCCTAATTTTCCCTTATTTGGGGGAGGGGTGGGCATTTTGGGGTCTTTAAGGTAGAATGTCAGGTTTTCGAGATCAGTTATTTGGTCTCTTGCAACGTGAATGTACCCAAGCCCACTTTCTTTAAGGGCCTGATTTCATTCTGATTATTTGTTTAGATAGGTTAATTGAATGGCTAATACCGCACAAGCTCGTAAGCGCGCTCGTCAATCTGTGAAGCTAAATGCTCACAATGCTAGTTTGCGTTCCAAACTTCGCACCTCGATCAAGGCAGTTCGTAAGGCAATTGAAGCCGGCGATAAAGATGCTGCTAAGAAAGTATTTGTTGCTGCGCAATCAACAATCGACAAGATTACCGATAAAAAGATTGCTCATAAAAATACCGCTGCGCGCCAGAAGTCACGACTATCTGCTGCGATTAAAGCAATGGCCTAATTTTTTAGGCCTGTTGCGGGCCTAAGGAAGTACCGATTTTCTGACCCGCTCGCATGTTGAGCGGGTTTTTGTTTAGTGGAGCGTTCTTTTGCAAAACAAGCCGCATAACACTTCGATCGCATCAACAAGCACTCAGTTCGCAGAGTTGGGTAATGGCCAATCCCTGGCTAAGCCACAATCTCCTGATCAGCTCAGGCATTACTTGCAATTTTCTGACTTTAGTCGCGATGAGTATGAGTATTTATTTGGACGCGCCGCTTGGTTAAAGGAGCGTTTTAAGCGATACGAGACTTGGCATCCATTGCATGATCGTACTTTGGCAATGATCTTCGAAAAGCACTCAACTCGTACTCGCCTCTCCTTTGAAGCAGGCGTTCATCAGTTGGGTGGGCATGCGGTTTACATGAATACTCGCGATACCCAGTTGGGTCGGGGTGAGCCGATCGAGGATGCTGCACAAGTCATTTCGAGGATGACTGACATCATTATGATTCGGACCTTTGAGCAAGAGACGATTGAGCGGTTTGCTGCCAATTCGCGCGTTCCTGTCATCAATGGCTTAACGAATCAATACCACCCTTGCCAAGTATTGGCGGATATTTTTACGTTCGTTGAGGCACGAGGGCCCATTCAAGGGAAAACCGTCGCCTGGGTTGGTGACGCAAATAATATGGCATACACTTGGATTCAGGCAGCTGAAAAACTGGATTTCGAGGTTCGCTTCTCTGCCCCGGATGGGTATCAGCTTGATCGCTCTCGCTTGCAACCCTCTGCCTTTAATCATCTTGTGGTGTGTGCTGATCCAAAGGATGCGTGTAAGGGTGCTGATTTAGTGAGCACTGATGTTTGGACCAGCATGGGATTTGAGGCTGAGAATGCAACCCGAATGGCAGCATTCAAGCACTGGATGGTCAACGAGCAATTGATGGCCTTAGCCCATCCTGGTGCACTCTTCATGCACTGCTTGCCTGCGCACCGTGGCGAAGAGGTTAGTGCCGGCGTGATTGATGGTCCGCAGAGTGTGGTTTGGGAAGAGGCCGAAAACCGCTTGCATGTTCAAAAAGCTCTGATGGAATTCTTGCTCTGTGGGCGCTTATAAAATTAGATTCCGCTATTGCAGTGATTGCTTAACCTATTGAGATCGTAAACACTATGTCTGAGATTAAAAAAGCAGTACTGGCCTATTCTGGTGGCCTCGATACCAGCGTGATTCTGAAGTGGCTTCAAGATACCTATGGCTGTGAGATCGTCACCTTTACAGCCGACTTGGGTCAAGGCGAGGAGCTTGAGCCCGCGCGAGCCAAAGCGCTGCAGTTTGGAATTAAGCCTGAGCACATCTTTATTGATGATCTGCGTGAGGAGTTTGTGCGTGACTTTGTGTTTCCAATGTTTCGGGCAAACACAATTTACGAGGGTGAATATTTGCTAGGCACATCGATCGCTCGCCCTTTAATCGCAAAACGTCAGATTGAGATTGCACGTCAGGTGGGGGCAGATGCGGTATCTCATGGCGCTACCGGCAAAGGCAACGACCAGGTACGTTTTGAGCTTGGTTACTACGCCCTTGAGCCTGGAATTAAAGTGATTGCTCCATGGCGTGAGTGGGATTTACTGTCTCGAGAAAAATTACTGGCCTACGCTGAAAAACACGGTATCCCTGTGGAAATGAAGCACAAGCAAGGGGGCGCGCCTTATTCGATGGATGCCAATCTGTTGCACATTAGCTTTGAGGGTAGGCATCTTGAGAATCCAAACGCAGAAGCTGAGGAAGCGATGTGGCGCTGGACCGTTTCCCCTGAGAAAGCCCCTGATCAAGCGCAGGTGATTGAAATCGAATTTAAGCAAGGTGATCCAGTGGCGATCAATGGGAAGTCTCTAAAACCACACGAGTTGCTGGCCGAGTTAAATCGTTTGGGTGGTGCGCACGGCATTGGCAGACTGGATCTGGTCGAGAATCGCTTTGTTGGAATGAAGAGTCGGGGTTGTTACGAAACCCCTGGCGGAACCATTTTGCTTAAAGCGCATCGTGCAATTGAAAGCATTACCTTAGATCGTGAAGTCGCTCATCTTAAAGATGACTTGATGCCCCGCTATGCAGCTTTGATTTACAACGGCTATTGGTGGTCGCCCGAGCGCTTGGCCTTACAGACCTTAATTGACCATACTCAAAAAGCGGTGAGCGGGATTGTGCGTCTCAAGTTGTACAAAGGTTCAGTTTCTGTGTTGGCTCGCGATTCAGCCAATACTTTATTTGATCAAAATATTGCAACCTTTGATGATGATGGTGGAGCATATAACCAAGCTGATGCTGGTGGCTTTATTAAACTCAATGCATTGCGGATGCGAATTGCTGAAATTGCAAAACGTAAACGCGCAAAATAATCACTAAATTACGGAAGAATTGATATGCAGTTTGATGGCGTTTCTGTTAGCAAAAAAGCAAATGTATATTTTGATGGCAAGTGTGTATCCCACAACATTACATTACCGGATGGGGTCCGTAAATCAGTCGGGGTGATTTTGCCCAGCACCTTACGTTTTGATCTCAGCACCAAAGAGGTGATGGAAGTCGTTGAGGGCACAGCGCATGTCAGCATCAACGGTCAGGCAGAACGCACCTTTGCTGCAGGGCAATCATGGACTGTTGAGGCTGGTGGATATTTTGTGATTCGAGCGGAGCAACCGGTGCATTACGTTTGCCACTTTGGCTAGTTACTAGCGTTTTGGTAAACCTGTAATCACCGTGCCGGGCCCAAGGGCTCGTTGTGCAAACCATTTCTGATTCATTTCCAGAGCAAATCGGACCGGTCCTCGAGGACAGTGATTATTTTGGGTTTCTGGCTCCATATCAGAGAGATTCACAATCTTGCCATCATCATCGATAAAAGCGATGGTCAGCGGTAATTTTGTGTTGCGCATCCAAAAGCAATGAATGGCTTTTTCTGGAAAGACGAAGAGCATTCCAGTATTTGTCGGCATAAACGTTCGGTACATCAAGCCAGTTTGTCGGGCTGCAGGCGTATCGGCGATTTCGGCCTCGATCCGGTACATTCCAGCCTTGAGTTCAATGATCGGCAGGGAGGGGCCTTGAGCGGCGGCATTTTCTGTGAGGATCAATGAAAAAGAAGCCGCCAGAATAGTCAAGTATTTGTGGATCATTGGGCTTGGGGAATTAAAATAGTGCATTTTCAGGAATAGGCGGTTTTGCCTCATGCGAAAATACCATATTCGTTAAACGGAGAAAAGCATCATGTACAAACATATCAAAGTCCCAGCTGGTGAAAAAATTACGGTCAACCCTGATTTTTCAATCAATGTTCCCAATAACCCCATTATTCCGTTTATCGAGGGGGACGGGACTGGGATGGATATCACCCCGGTGATGATTAAGGTAGTTGATGCTGCAGTTGAGAAGGCTTATGGCGGTAAGCGCAAGATCGCCTGGATGGAGGTCTATGCGGGTGAGAAATCAACCAAGGTTTATGGTCCAGATGTTTGGATGCCCGATGAGACCCTTGATGCGGTTAAAGAGTATGTTGTATCCATTAAAGGCCCATTGACCACCCCGGTTGGTGGCGGTATTAGATCCTTGAACGTTGCCTTACGTCAATCACTCGATTTATACGTTTGCTTGCGTCCAGTGCGGTATTTCAAGGGAGTCCCCTCTCCCGTCCGTGAGCCCGAGAAGACGGATATGGTGATCTTTCGTGAGAACTCCGAAGATATTTATGCAGGTATTGAGTGGGAAGCCGGCACAGATGGTGCCAAAAAGATGGTGGATTTCTTGATTAAAGAAATGGGCGTGAAGAAGATTCGTTTCCCTGAATCCTCAAGTATTGGTATTAAGCCTGTATCACGTGAGGGCACTCAGCGTTTGGTTCGTAAGGCATTTCAATACGCCATCGATAATGACAAACCTTCGGTAACCTTGGTTCACAAGGGCAATATCATGAAATTTACCGAAGGCGGTTTCCGTGACTGGGGCTATGAGCTCGCAATGAAAGAATTTGGAGCGCAACTGGTTGATGGTGGCCCATGGTGTAAGTTTAAGAACCCCAAAACCGGCAAGGACATCATCGTGAAAGATGTCATCGCCGATGCATTTTTGCAGCAGATTTTGTTGCGCCCCAATGAGTACAGTGTGATTGCGACCTTAAATCTCAATGGAGACTATATTTCGGATGCACTCGCTGCTCAGGTTGGCGGAATTGGAATTGCCCCGGGTGCCAACATGTCCGATAGTATTGCCATGTTTGAAGCAACCCATGGTACGGCTCCAAAATACGCCGGCAAGGATTATGTCAACCCCGGCTCCGAGATCTTGTCTGCCGAGATGATGTTGCGTCATTTAGGCTGGATCGAAGCGGCTGATCTGATTATTTCTTCGATGGAAAAAGCGATTCTTTCAAAGAAGGTGACCTATGACTTTGCGCGCCTACTCCCTGGCTCCACCCAGGTATCGTGCTCGGGTTTTGGTCAGGTCATGATTGATCATATGTAATTACGAAGCGCTCCAAAAGAAAAACCCCAGGTTTGACCCTGGGGTTTTTACTTGGGATCAGCTAGTGATCAGGCAGCTTGAATATTCGTTGCCTGTTTACCTTTTGGGCCTTGAGTAATATCAAACGTTACTTTTTGACCTTCTTTGAGGGTTTTAAAGCCGCTCATCGTGATTGCACTGAAGTGTGCAAACAACTCTTCTTCTCCATCATCCGGTTTAATAAAACCGAAACCTTTTGCATCATTAAACCACTTAACAACTCCGGTCGCCATGCGAACTCCATTACAAAAATCTAAAGACAACCGTGAAGAGGGGAAATACCTTTTGATCAGTCTTACTCCGCAACACGCCTAATGCAGGTAAATCTCAAACGAGAAAAACACCACAGGATTGATTGTTTGCCCTTTTTGAGGGGGTGTCAAGGAAATATGACTCGATATCACTAGGAAAAACCCTTTTTTTTCGTAAAAACACCCCAATATGACAAATATGCCTTGATTTTGAACGGTTTTCGTCAGATGAAAACCTGATTTGCGAGGATTTATTGCAGAGTTTTGCGGTGTGGTTAGAATGTTTCTCATGAGTCGTAATTCCAAAACACCCCCCGGAGGAAACCCAGTCACCCCATTTAAGGAAGACACGGTTTTATTGGAACGGCAGGCCGAAAAGGTCAAGGTGCCGGCCATGTATAAAGTGATGTTGTTAAACGACGACTACACGCCGATGGAATTTGTGGTGATGGTGATTCAGGAATACTTTAATAAAGATCAAGAAACAGCAACACGCATCATGTTGCAAGTGCATCTCGCAGGAAAAGGTGTGTGCGGCATCTATACCCGCGATGTGGCCTCGACCAAGGTCCATCAAGTCATAGAACGTTCCCGTGAAGCGGGTCACCCATTGCAGTGCACTATGGAGGAAGCATGATTGCTCAAGAACTGGAAGTAAGTTTGCATATGGCTTTTGTGGACGCTCGCGCGGCGCGCCACGAGTTCATTACGGTTGAGCACTTGCTATCCGCTTTATTGGATAACGCCACCTCGGTCGAGGTTCTGAAGGCCTGTGCGGTCAATATCGCTGAGTTGCGCTCCCAGCTGAAAAATTTTATTAATGACAATACGCCGGTGGTTCCCGGAACCGAAGAGGTCGATACTCAACCAACGCTTGGATTCCAGAGGGTGATCCAGCGCGCCATCATGCATGTGCAGTCCACTTCAAATGGTAAAAAAGAGGTGACTGGCGCCAATGTGTTGGTGGCTATCTTTGGTGAAAAAGATTCGCATGCGGTGTATTTCTTGCAGCAGCAAGGGGTAACCCGCTTAGACGTGGTGAACTTCATTAGTCACGGCGTTCGCAAAGACAATACCGAACCTGCAAAAGCAGCTGAAGCGAGTCCTGATACGGAGGAGGCTGCAAGCAGCGGTAAGGAAAGTCCGCTTGATCAATTTACCCAAAACCTGAATGCTATGGCGCGTCAGGGCAAGATCGACCCATTAATTGGTCGTGAAGGCGAAGTGGAGCGGGTCATTCAAGTGTTATGCCGCAGGCGTAAAAATAATCCCCTCTTGGTTGGTGAGGCTGGCGTCGGCAAGACCGCAATTGCTGAGGGCCTGGCCTGGAGAATCACGAAAGGAGAGGTTCCTGAGATTTTGGCGAATGCAACGGTTTACTCGCTTGATATGGGCGCTTTGCTGGCAGGAACAAAATACCGTGGTGATTTTGAGCAACGACTCAAAAGCGTGCTGAAGTCGCTAAAAGACAATCCACACGGCATCCTTTTTATTGATGAGATTCATACCTTAATTGGTGCCGGAGCTGCTTCCGGGGGCACCTTGGATGCGAGTAATCTTTTAAAGCCAGCACTATCGAGTGGAACGCTTAAATGCATTGGTGCAACCACCTTCACTGAGTATCGTGGCATTTTTGAAAAGGATGCAGCCCTATCGCGGCGTTTCCAAAAAGTCGACGTAGTAGAGCCGACCGTCGATCAAACCGTGCAAATTCTGCGTGGTTTGAAGTCACGCTTTGAAGAGCACCATGGCGTCAAATACGCCGCTGCCGCTCTTGTGGCCGCCGCTGAATTGTCATCTCGCTACATTAATGATCGCCATTTGCCCGATAAGGCGATTGATGTGATTGATGAGGCTGGTGCTGCTCAGCGCATCCTCCCCAAATCAAAGCAGAAGAAAACCATTAATCGCCAAGAGATCGAAGAAATTGTGGCGAAGATTGCGCGCATCCCACCACAATCGGTATCGGTCGATGACCGCAGTAAATTACAAACCTTGGATCGCGATATTAAGAGCGTCGTCTTTGGACAAGATCCTGCGATTGAAGCTCTTGCGAGCGCCATCAAAATGACGCGGGCTGGCTTGGGCAAGGTTGATCGACCCATTGGTTCCTTCCTGTTTTCGGGACCCACTGGAGTCGGTAAGACTGAGGTTGCCAAGCAGTTAGCCTTCATTATGGGCATTGAGCTGCTCCGCTTTGATATGTCAGAGTACATGGAGCGTCATGCGGTAAGCCGTTTGATCGGAGCGCCTCCTGGCTATGTTGGCTTTGATCAAGGTGGGCTTTTGACTGAAGCCGTTTCAAAGAAACCGCATTGCGTTTTATTGCTTGACGAAATTGAGAAGGCGCATCCGGATATTTTCAATATCCTTTTGCAAGTGATGGATCACGGCACCTTAACGGACAACAACGGACGCAAGACGGATTTTCGTAATGTCATCATCATCATGACCACCAATGCGGGTGCGGAAGCAATGCAAAAGTCGACCATGGGCTTTACCAACGCGCGTGAGCAGGGTGATGAAATGGCGGATATCAAGAAGTTCTTCACCCCTGAGTTCAGAAATCGCCTAGATGCGATCGTATCCTTTAAGGCTTTGGATGAGTCCATCATTATGCGGGTGGTGGATAAGTTCCTTATGCAGCTCGAAGAACAATTGCACGAGAAAAAAGTGGACGCAGTCTTTAGCCCCGCCTTACGTTCCTACTTGGCCAAGCATGGTTTTGATCCCTTGATGGGAGCACGACCCATGCAGCGAATTATTCAAGATACAGTGCGCAAAGCCTTGGCTGATGAATTGCTCTTTGGACGTCTAGCCCACGGCGGATCCGTCGTGGTCGATATTGATGACGATGGTAAGGTAAAGCTTGATATTCAATCCTCGAACCAGCCACCGAGTAAATCAAGCAAGGCGAGTATTGAGCCAGTCGAAGAAATCTAAAGAAATCGCTGGGCGCGGATTTATCCGCGTCCAGTGCTTCCAAAGCCACCCGTACCCCGAGTACTACTCTCGAATTCAGAAACTACTTTGAGTTCGACTTGGAGAACCGGTACGATCACGAGCTGCGCTAACCGTTCCATCGGTTCTAACCGAAACGCGGCAGAACCCCGGTTCCAAGCGCTCACCATCAATTGACCTTGGTAATCCGAATCAATTAATCCGACTAAGTTACCCAACACAATCCCATGTTTATGACCAAGTCCTGAGCGCGGCAGGATCATTGCAGCGTAACGGGGATCTTCAATGTAAATGGCAAGACCCGTTGGAATCAATTCGGTTTGACCTGGTGCGAGCTCGATGGTTTTATCAATGCAAGCACGCAAATCCAATCCAGCACTCCCCGGGGTGCCATAGCTTGGCATCTGAGAGCGCATCCGCTCATCGAGAATTTTGACTTGAAGAACTTGCACGATTGATATTCCTATTAAGGTAAGCGAGAGCTAACGATGGTAATGAGTTTTCTGGCGAGCTCAAGTTTGCTAGCACGCCCAAGGTTTTGACTACCCTGATCATCCACTACGAGGATTTCATTTGTATCGAGACCAAAGGTGGCGGGGCCAATATTTCCCACAATCATGGGGATGCCCTTGCGCATACGCTTCTCTTTCGAGTGTTTACCCAACCGATCGGTTTCAGCAGCAAAGCCAACACAGTAAGGCCTTGATGTACGCTTGGCTAATTTAGCCATATCGAGCAAGATATCGGGGTTCGAACGAAACTCTAAATTCAGCCCAGACTGCCCTTGGCGTTTAATCTTCTGTGGAGCGCGATTGGCAATCGTCCAATCGGCAACGGCAGCGACCGCAAAAAATACATCGCAATTTGCAGAGGCAAGCGTGACGCGATGCATCTCTTCGCCCGTGATCACATTCGTTCGTTTAATTCTTCCAGTGCTCTGCAAAGGAGTGGGCAAATCACAAGGGCCGGCGATCAGGTGAACTTCAGCACCCGCTTCAACAGCCGCTTGGGCAATCGCAAATCCCATTTTTCCAGAACTTCGATTCGTAATACCGCGGACTGGGTCGATGGCTTCAAATGTCGGACCGGCCGTAATCAATACCCGTTTTCCACTTAAAACTTGTGGCTGAAAAAACGCAACCAGCTGCTCACACAACTCAGAGGGCTCCAGCATCCGACCCATACCCACTTCACCGCAGGCCTGGTCACCACTTCCGGGGCCAAGGACAATAACGCCATCGTCCTCAAGACGCTTGAGACTTCTCTGGGTTGCGAGATGTCCCCACATTTGCAGGTTCATGGCTGGGGCAATCAAAAGAGGGCAATCGCGCGCTAGGCACATCGTCGTTAGAAGATCATCAGCCAAACCCAGCGACAGTTTTGCCATGAGATCGGCACTCGCTGGAGCAATCAAAATTGCATCGGCTCCTCGCGAGAGTTCAATATGCGCCATATTGTTGGTAATGCGTGCATCCCATTGACTGCTATAGACTGGCTTACCGCTGAGTGCTTGCATCGTGACTGGTGTAATGAATTGCATAGCAGATTCAGACATCACAACCTGAACCTCGGCACCTTCTTGAATCAGGGCGCGGACTAATTCGGCTGATTTATACGCAGCAATGCCGCCAGAGATTCCTAAGACAATTTTTTTATTTGCTAACAAGGTCATGCGCGGGTTCCAAATCGATTTGACTCTAGGGGCGGTCTTTAATGGCCCGTCGTATTTCATTGATAACAATTAATGTAGCACCAATTGAGATCGCACTATCGGCGATGTTGAAGGCTGGCCAGTGCCATCCGTCATAGTGCACATCAATAAAGTCAACTACAGCGCCATATAGCAAGCGATCTAGAACATTCCCAATTGCACCCCCGAGAATCAGAGAAAGGGCAAGACAAAAAGGACGGTCATGCATATTTTTTTGCAAGAGCCAAATGATAACAATGGCGGCAACAATTCCAATCACAGTGAAAAACCACCGTTGCCAACCACCTGCTTGAGATAAGAAAGAGAAGGCAGCACCCGGGTTATAAATTAAGAACCAGTTCAGAAAATCAGTGACCTTAATTGGCTGAGCCATCGGTAGACTCATTTGAGCCCACCACTTAGTCATTTGATCAGCAATTAATACCCCAAGGGCTAGCAGTACATACCATTTGCTTGAGCTTGCTTGGGATGAAGTCTGGTTCATATTTATGCATACTGACGAAGTTCACCGGCACCATCCAGATTGCTATTGCAGCGACCGCATAAGTCAGGATGGTTTGGATCGGATCCAACATCTGCCGTGTGATGCCAGCAACGTGCGCATTTTTGATAGGTACTTGGCTTGACTGTGATCTGAATATTGCCATCGGAGGATTTTGCGATCTCCGCTTTGGAGGTAATCGTCACAAAGCGTAAATCGGGAAGAATCGATTGCAGCATCTCAAAATCAGCAGCGCTTACTTGAATTAGTAGCTCAGCCTGTAAAGAAGAGCCAATGATTCCGGCTTCACGCTGAAGCTCAATCGCTTTTGTAATGTCAGAGCGGATTTCGCGAATCCGTTGCCATTTAGCAAGTAAGGCTTGCGCGTCCATTATTTCAGGGAAGGATCCAAATTCCTCGGTGAAGATGGATACGCTAGCGGTTGACTTGGCAAAATGTGGATAGCACTGCCAGGCCTCTTCAGCGGTGAAACTCAGGAAGGGCGATAGCCACTTGAGTAAGTGTTGGCTAATATGAAATAAGGCATTTTGAGCGGAGCGCCGACCCACTGAATTGGCGGGCATGGTGTAGAGACGATCTTTCAGGATATCTAAATAAAAGCCCCCTAAATCTTCCGAGCAAAATGCCAATATTTTCGAGACCGCTGGATGAAATTCATAATCACGGTAGTGTGCTTCAATCGTGTTTTGTAAGTCAGCAGCCAGCGCAACACTATAGCGATCAATCTCTAGCCAATCGGAGGTCGGTAGATGATTTGTTTGTGGATCAAAATCCGCAAGGTTTGCCAAGAGAAAGCGCAAAGTGTTGCGGATACGTCGATAGCTTTCAACAACTCGTTTCAAAATCTCGTCGGAGATCGACATCTCGCCCGAGTAATCAGTAGAGGCAACCCACAGGCGAATAATTTCAGCACCGAGCTTGTCAGCTACTTCTTGAGGAGCAATCACATTACCAACCGATTTACTCATCTTGCGACCTTGACCATCCACGGTAAACCCATGGGTTAACAGGGCGCGATACGGGGGTTTGCCATCGAGCATGGCGCCCGTTAAGAGTGATGAATGAAACCAACCGCGGTGTTGATCGGATCCCTCTAAATAAAGATCAGCCCAACGACCTTCTGCGCCCTCCGATTCTTGGCGATATAAAGCATTGCGGTGTGAACCTCGCATAACGTGCCAATGAGTTGTACCTGAGTCAAACCAGACATCAAGCGTGTCACGATTTTTTTCATAGTCGCTCGCTTCATCACCAATCAAACTTTCAATCGATAAATTCTGCCAAGCTTCAATCCCATTTTTTTCAACCAATTGAGCGACTTGCTCAAGCAATTCTGGTGTGCGCGGGTGGGGCTCACCCGTTTCTTTGTGAATCAAAAAGGCCATGGGCACACCCCATTGGCGTTGACGTGAAAGTGTCCAATCGGGACGGTTGGCGATCATGCTGTGTAAGCGTTGCTTACCCCAAGCTGGATAGAAATGCGTACTCTCCACGCCTGCCAAGGCGGTTTCACGAAGCGAGGCTTTCTCGCTGGCGGGCTTCTTATCCATGCTGGCAAACCATTGCGAGGTTGCACGGTAGACAATTGGTGTCTTGTGTCGCCAGCAATGCATGTAGGAGTGCGTATAGGATTTATTCTTCAAAAGGCTGCCAGCCTCATCAAGCGCTTTGACAATATTTGGGTTCGCTTTCCAAATATGCTGTCCAGCAAAGAGGGGCAGAGATGAAGCATAGACACCATCGCCCATCACCGGATTAATAATGTCTTGATCGGCTAAGCCATGAGTTTTGCAAGACTTAAAGTCATCCTCACCATACGCTGGAGCGCAATGCACTAAGCCAGTTCCGGTATCAAGTGTGACGTAATCGGCGCAATAAATTGGCGCTAAGCGTTTGTATCTAGAGTCTAAATTCGCCAACGGATGCCAAAAGGAAATACCCTCAAGCGCCTTCCCTTTACAACTTGCTAAAACCTTTCCCTCTAAACCATATTGCTCTAAGCAATCCTTCACACGATCTTTGGCTAGTAATAGCAAGCGTTGGTCAGTTTCAACTAGTGCGTACTCGAGATCGGGATGAACGTTTAAGGCCTGATTCGCTGGTAAGGTCCATGGGGTGGTGGTCCAAATCACAGCCATCCCTGGTTTGATGGGTAGTTGTTTGAGGCCGAATGTATTGGCAAGTTTCGCATTCTGATTGGAATCAAAGGCAAAACCAACATCAACAGCAGGATCCGTTTTGTCTTGATACTCTACTTCCGCTTCGGCTAGGGCGGAGCCGCAATCAAAGCACCAGTTCACCGGTTTCAATCCACGAAAGACATACCCCTTTTTCCAGATCTCACCAAGCGCTCGAATCTCGTCCGCTTCATTCTGAAAATCCATAGTCAGGTAAGGTTGATCCCATTCCCCAAGGACGCCCAAGCGCTGAAAATCTTTCTTTTGTTTGGCAACTTGAGCCTGTGCATATTCGCGGGCTTTGGCTTGCACCTCAGCGGTGGGTAAGTTTTTGCCAAATTGTTTTTCAATCTGAATCTCAATAGGCATGCCATGGCAATCCCAGCCTGGCACATAGACGGCGTTAAAGCCCATTAACCAGCGGGACTTGACGATCATATCTTTGAGAATTTTATTGACTGCATGCCCAATATGAATATCGCCATTCGCATAGGGAGGGCCGTCGTGCAAGATAAAACTTGGTTGGCCTGCATGAGCTTTGCGTATTGCTTCATAGACCTTATTGCGTTGCCACTCTTCCACCCATTTTGGTTCCCGTTTTGGCAAATCGCCGCGCATCGGAAAGCTGGTCTCGAGTAAATTGACCGGGTAGTTTGAGGATTTATCAGACATACAGATTTTTCTTTAGAAAGTATTGACGAGCCTTTTGGGCATCATCTTGAATAGCAGCTTGTAGGGTGATTAGATCAGGGTATTTTCGTTCTTCATGCAGTCGAGCTAGTAATTCTACGCAAACCACTTGCCCATAGACGGATTGGTTGAAATCAAAGACATGAGTCTCTAAAAGAACTTGGCCGCTACTCTCGACGGAGGGCCGCACCCCCAGACTCGAGACAGCAGGTAAGGGTTGGTTACCCAAGCCATGTACCTGACTAACAAAAATTCCGCTGGTTACGGGCTTGCCTTTTGGGTAACGTGTGCAAACGGCTAAATTTAAGGTGGGGAATCCAAGTGTGCGCCCTAATTGTTTGCCATACAAGACGTGACCCGAAATTGAAAAGGGGCGACCGAGCAGTTGCTCTGCGCGCTTCATATCGCCATGCTCAAGGGCTTGTCGAAGAAGCGAAGACGAGATACGTTCTTCAGTTTCGAGAACGCTAGGGATGCGACTGACCTCAAAACCAAACTGTTTGCCAGCGGCAACCAAGCTCTCAAAATTACCTGCGCGTTTGGCGCCATAGCAAAAGTCATCGCCAATCAGTAACCATTTGGTATTTAGTTTTCGAATTAATATCTCTTGCACAAACTCAGTGGGACTGAGTTGGGAGAAGGCTTGATTAAATTCTTCAATCGCAATCGTATCGACTTCGTATTGCTTTAAGGCCATTAATTTGTCACGAATGTTTTGAATTCGGGGTGGTGCATCGTGTGGCGAAAAAAACTCTCGCGGGTGAGGTTCAAAGGTTAGGACGCAAGAATTCAAATGACGAGTGTGTGCACCCTCAACCAACTTGTGGAGTAAGGCTTGGTGGCCGCGATGCACGCCATCGAAGTTTCCAATGGTTAGGGCGCATGGGGCCTGGGTTGCGGTGGGCTTAAGTCTTCGAAATACCTTCACAGTTCGCTTTCAGGCTAGCCTTGAATTATATTGTTGGTCATGCATTCAATCGTTTCTTTAATTTCAGGACGTGGCTCTAATTTCGAGGCAATTTATAAGGCCGCTCAAACTAAATCCTGGGATGTGCGATTTACGGGCTTAATTGCGAATCAGCCCGAGGCCAAGGGACTCGTATTTGCAAAGTCAGTTGGTATTCCTACCGCAGTGATTGATCACCGGGCTTACCCAAGTCGGGAGGCATTTGATCGGGCGCTCATGCAACAAATTGATGCCTTTAGCGCCGATCTCGTTGTTCTGGCTGGTTTCATGAGAATTCTAACCCCAGGCCTGATTGAACATTATGAGGGACGCATGATGAATATTCACCCCTCATTGTTGCCACGCTTTCCTGGCTTGCATACCCATGAAAGAGCCTTGGAAGCTGGGGATCGGGTCCATGGTGCCACCGTTCACTTTGTTAGTGCCGGCGTGGATGAGGGCCCCATTATTTGTCAAAGTGAAGTTCCCGTTCTACCCACTGATACACCAAGCGAATTAGCGGCACGTGTTTTAAAGACGGAGCATCAAATCTATCCATTAGCAGTTGAATGGTTTATTCAGGGACGTTTGCAAATCACCGGTAATCGTGTGAGGGTTGATCCGCCTGAGTTACAGTACATTCCTTTTCCATAAGAACGGCAGCTTCATGACGCGATCCTCCCCAACTGCTTCAAAGCGGATTACTAGAGAAAAGCAGTATGCGAAAAGTAAGGATGCGAAAGCGCCTGTGCTGATTAATCCACAGGGACAAAAGAATTACTCTCATGCAAAGGCACTGCCTCAGCATGTTTTCCATCTTGAACAATTACTGCCTGAGTTATTGCAGTTTGATCAACCAGCCGATCGTGTTGTCAGTCGTTACTTTCGGGCCCATCCGAAATTGGGTAATCGGGATCGCGCCTTAATTGCCGAAGCGGCCTTTTCAGTATTACGTCGTAAACAGGAGTTTTCTCAATTTGCGGCCAGTGGCTCTGGCTCGTTAGCTCGACGCTTGGCCTTGCTGGGCCTTGTTTCAGCCTTATCCGAAGGGGGGCTTGGTTCCGCAAATCGACTAGAAAGTGCACTTGCAGATTTAGCCTTTGTTGTGCAAAAAGAAGAGTACGAATGGCTGAGTCGTTTTGGTCAAGTCGATCGCGATGCATTAGGGCGATTGGTCAAACATAACTTACCGGAATGGCTTTGGGATACCTTGGTACGATCTCTTGGCGAGGAAGAGGGTAGTCGCCTGGCAGAGTCTCTCATGAAACCGGCACCATTGGATTTGCGCGTGAATACATTAAAGACCTCACGCGATCAATTACTAATGCAAATGAATCAAAGTGCAAGTCGCTTTGAGGCGCATCCTACGCCTTACTCTCAAGAGGGAATTCGTATTTTTGGAAAGCCTGCTTTACAAAGTTCGAGCTGGATGAAGGACGGCTTGTTTGAGGTTCAGGATGAGGGTAGCCAAATCCTATGCCACCTATTAGATCCAAAGCGCGGTGAGATGGTGGTTGATTTTTGTGCCGGGGCCGGTGGCAAGACCTTGGCCTTGGGCGCCATGATGCGTAATACCGGACGTCTGTACGCATTTGACACCTCTGAGAGGCGCTTGGCGAACTTAAAACCGCGCCTAGCCCGCAGTGGTTTATCCAATGTGCACCCCATGTGGATCGATAGTGAGAAAGACCCCAGAATTAAGCGCCTTGCCGGAAAAATTGACCGCGTTCTAGTTGATGCCCCCTGCAGTGGTTTGGGGACCTTGCGACGCAATCCTGACCTAAAGTGGCGCCAGACACCCGCTGAGATCGCTAAATTAGCCCCTACCCAACTAGCCATTTTGGAATCAGCGGCGCGCTTACTGAAGCCAGGTGGTCGCCTGGTTTATGCCACCTGCAGTCTTTTAGATCAAGAAAATCAAGAACTTGTAAACCTTTTTCTAGAAAAACACCCCGATATTGTCCTTTTATCCGCCAAGGAGGCCCTAGGCCATCATTTTTTACATGATGGAATTCCGATCGGCACCTGCAACGATAAGCCTTGGTGGCAACTTTTTCCCTCAAAGCATGGAACCGACGGATTTTTTGGGGCAATTATGCAGCGAAAGCCTTAAAATACGGAGATAGATGCATGATCGCAGTTAAAGAGGGAGATTTGTTTGGAGATAAGCACCATTTCTAGTTTGCACGATGGATTGATTCAGTGGTTGGCCCACGGTTATTTGGACTGGGCTTGGTGGCAGATCGTGATCTTTACCTTGGTCATGACCCACATTACGATTGCTAGTGTTACGATTTTTTTACACCGTTGTCAGGCGCATCGAGCGCTCGATCTCCATGCCATTCCCTCCCATTTTTTCCGGTTTTGGCTGTGGTTGACCACTGGGATGGTAACCAAGGAGTGGGCCTCCGTTCACCGCAAGCATCATGCAAAGTGTGAGTCTGTTGAAGATCCGCATAGCCCACAAGTTTTAGGAATTGATACTGTTCTCTTGCGCGGTGCGGAGCTTTATAAGGTGGAAGCCGCAAAGAAAGAAACCTTAGAAAAATTTGGTCACGGAACACCAGATGACTGGATTGAACATAAGCTCTATTCACGTTTTACCTGGCAAGGCGTTGGCCTGATGCTCATCATCGATCTCTTCTTATTTGGTGCTATTGGCGCAACCGTGTGGGCTGTGCAAATGTTGTGGATTCCGATTACTGCCGCGGGTGTGATCAATGGAATTGGTCACTACTGGGGATATCGAAACTACGATTGTGAAGATGCCTCAACCAATATTACGCCTTGGGGTATTTTGATTGGTGGAGAAGAGCTTCATAACAACCACCATACCTATGCAACGAGCGCCAAGTTATCGAACAAATGGTACGAGTTTGATATTGGCTGGGCTTATATTTGCGCTTTGCGCTCACTGGGTTTGGCCAAGGTGAAGAAGGTTCCACCCAAGCCCATCCTCTCCGAAGTGCGTCCCGCCGATGATAAAACCTTAGAGGCAATTATTGCTAATCGTTATGAGATCATGGCGCGCTACAGTAAAACGCTCAAGCGCTGCATTGCCAATGAGTTTCAGCATATGCAAGAATTTGCATCCCATCTTAAAGATGCTCGTGACTGGCTCTATAAAGATGAGTCCAAATTAACGGCACTTGAGAAAGAAAAACTTGAGGGGCTCATGAAAACGAACTCTCAATTACGCAAGATGATTGAGATGCGTCGTGAATTGCATGCAATCTGGGGGCGCTCTAACGCTACTCGTGAGCAATTACTCGGCCAGCTGCGCTCATGGTGCAATCGGGCCGAAGAGACTGGCCCACACTCCCTTAAAGAGTTTTCACTGCGTCTTCGACGGTATTCGAATCCGGCCTAATAAAAAACCCGCTAATAAGCGGGTTTTCAGTTAGATACAAAGACGTTTACTTAATCTTAGTTTCTTTATAAGCCACATGCTTGCGAGCTTTTGGATCAAATTTCATGATTTCCATTTTCTCGGGCTTGGTTCGTTTATTTTTAGTGGTCGTGTAGAAGTGACCAGTACCAGCGGTCGACTCTAACTTGATTTTCTCGCGTGCGCCTTTAGCCATTACTCAGTCCTTAAACTTGTCCGCGGGCACGAAGATCTGCCAAAACAGAGTCAATACCATTCTTATCAATTAAACGAAGTCCAGCATTGGTTAAGCGTAAGCTAACCCAACGATTTTCGGACTCGACCCAGAATCGGCGATTTTGCAAATTAGGCAAAAAACGACGCTTTGTTTTGTTGTTTGCATGGGAAACATTGTTGCCGACCATCGGCTTTTTCCCAGTGACTTGGCAAACTTTTGCCATGACACACTCCTTCATTACGAAAAACAACGATTGTAGCAGGCATCTGCCCTTTGGCGCTAGGGTTTGGGCAAAATAGGGTGGGAAATATCTAAAAAAGTTAGTAATTACTCTCATTGGATGTTATTTCCAGCAGGCCTGCGTCGGCAAATGAGAAAAAACCATGTTTT
Organism: Polynucleobacter sp. MWH-UH24A; assembly: GCF_018687475.1. Lineage (NCBI taxonomy): Bacteria > Pseudomonadati > Pseudomonadota > Betaproteobacteria > Burkholderiales > Burkholderiaceae > Polynucleobacter > Polynucleobacter sp. MWH-UH24A. The sequence continues at coordinate 1,567,004 of NZ_CP061292.1, read as the reverse complement.
GCCACTATGCAGTGGTCGAGGAGGGCAATATTGACCCATTGCAGCGCTTGGATCAGTTCTTGGGTTATGGCTTCATCATTTGGGCTGGGAAGCGGGTTGCCACCGGGGTGGTTATGAGCAACCACTAAGGCGCTGGCATTTCGATTAAGGCATTCTTTAATAATTTCTCGGGGGTAAATTGCGGTGTGATCGATTGATCCCCGAAAGAGCTCCTGGCACTCAATTAGACGGTTGCTGTTATCCAAGTAGAGGCAAAGAAAGACCTCGTGTTCCAGTCTGGCAATCCTGGTTTGCAAAAACTCCCTGACTTGGGTTGAGGATGAGAAGATGGCTTGCTGAGAGAGGCTTTCATGAAGACAACGTTTGACCAGTTCATAGGCCGCCTTAATTTGGGCCCATTTGGAGGGTCCCATTCCATAGCACTGGTAAATTTCGGCCACCGGCGCATTCATAAGACCTTGCATCCCCCCAAATTGACTCAGGAGATCTTGGGCTAATGAAACAGCACTTTTCCCTTTCACACCGGAGCGCAGAAAGATTGCAAGGAGTTCGGCGTCCGATAGGGAGGCAGCGCCCTGGCGAGTCAGTTTCTCCCGGGGCTGTTGTGCTTTTGGCCACTGAGAGATCGGGTGATATTGGGCCTCTCTCGCTACAATGGCAGCATGAGTGAGCCCACTGTTTCCTCCGATTCGTTTTTGACCATCAACTATCGACTGACCCTCCCGGGCGGGGAGGATTACATCAATACCTTTGATGATCGGCCGGCGACGATGCAATTGGGATCGGGTCAATTTGCCCCCTGTTTTGAAAAGGTTTTATTAGGGGCGAAGGTTGGCGAAAAGCGCTCGGCCGTTTTAAGTCCAAAAGACGCGTTTGGGGAACACAAACCAGAACTCATCCAGTGGGTTGGTATGGATGTTTTATTGGCCAATACCGATGAGGTCCCCGAGTTTGCTCCGGGCGATATGATTGAATTTAATGCACCTAGCGGTGCACAATATGCAGGTGTGTTGCAATCGATCAATGAAGAGGGCGCCTGGTTTGATTTCAACCACCCTTTAGCGGGAAAGCAGTTAAGTTTTGAAGCGGAAATTATTGCCATTTTGTAATGAAGATCCATGCAAAGTAATCCATTACCGTCGGAAACCGATGAAATCCTGTTGGCGCAGCCCAGGGGATTTTGTGCGGGTGTCGATCGAGCCATCAATATCGTGAATGAGGCTCTTACTCGCTTTGGTGCACCGATTTATGTTCGACACGAAATTGTTCATAACAAATATGTTGTTGATGAGCTCCGCGCCAAGGGCGCTATTTTCGTCGATGATATTGAGGATATTCCACGTGGGGCGATTGTGATCTATAGTGCTCACGGAGTTTCGCAGCAGGTTCGCCAAGATGCTGCAGAGCGAGGCTTGCAAGTGTATGACGCTACTTGTCCTTTGGTGACAAAAGTGCACGTTGAAGTGGTGAAGCTCTGTAAGGATGGATTTACGGTATTCATGATTGGTCATGCTGGCCACCCAGAAGTTGAGGGGACAATGGGGCAGGTTGATAGCGGTATTGTTTTGATTGAAAACCTAACGGATGTAGAAAAGCTTAATTTTTCTGCTGATGAGCGTTTGGCGTTTGTGACCCAAACCACCCTTTCGGTCGATGAAACCAAAGAAATTGTGAATGCGCTCACTAAAAAATTCCCCAAAATTATTCAACCGAAGAAGCAAGACATTTGCTATGCCACTCAAAATCGACAAGATGCCGTGAAATTTATGGCACCTCAAGTTCAATTGGTGATTGTCGTCGGAAGTCAGGCGAGCTCGAACTCTAATCGTCTGCGTGAATTGGCTGAAAAATTAGGCGTACCAGCCTACATGGTGGATGCCCCGGAACAGCTGCGACCCGAATGGTTTGACGGCAAGAAACGAGTTGGCTTAACAGCAGGCGCATCGGCGCCAGAGACTCTTGCTCAAGCAATTGTGGCTCGCATTCAAGAGTTTGGTCCACGGCAGATTCGATCTTTAGACGGTGTTGTGGAAGATGTAACCTTTTCTTTACCAAAAAATCTAACGCATCCTGTTTGATTCTTATTACTATTTAACTTGGAGGATTTGCCAATGAAACCATATCAAAGAATGTTTTCATATAGCGTACTGTCAGTCGCCACATTGGGATTGTTGGTAGCTTGTGGAGGTAAGGCCAACGATGGCGAAGTGAAGATCGGACATGTAGCGCCACTCACTGGGTCGATTGCGCACATGGGTAAGCAAAATGAGAATGGCGCTGTTTTGGCGGTCGAGGAAATTAACAAGGCAGGATTAACCATCAACGGCAAGAAGGTGGTGCTCAAGTTAGTTCCAGAGGATGATGCAGCAGACCCGAAGACTGCCACTCAAGTTGCGCAAAAGTTAGTGGATGCAAAAGTTGTGGCAGTCGTCGGCCACTTAAATTCGGGGACGACGATCCCGGCTTCGAAGATTTACCATGATGCTGGCATCACCCAAGTTTCTCCATCGGCAACCAATCCCGAATACACCAAGCAGGGCTTCAAAACCGCTTTTCGCTTAGTGGCCACCGATGCGCAACAGGGCCCAGCGTTAGCCGATTATGTGGCTAAGAATTTAAAAGCCAAAGTGGTCGCGATTATTGATGACTCGACCCAGTACGGCAAAGGCCTCGCAGATGAGTTTGAGAAAACCGTAAAAGCAGCTGGCATTAAGGTATTGCCACGCGAAGCAACCAATGACAAGGCAACCGACTTTAAAGCCATTCTCACCAAGGTAAAAGCTGGTAAGCCCGATGTAATTATGTACGGTGGAATGGATGCAACGGGTGGCCCCTTGGCCAAGCAAGCAAAGGAGTTGGGCATTAAAGCCAAGATTGTGGGTGGCGATGGAATTTGTACCGACAAATTGGCTGAGCTAGCTGGCGACGCCATTAACAACGTGGTTTGCTCGGAAGCGGCTATGTCTCTCGTAAAAATGGAAGCAGGTCCAGAGTTCCAGAAAAAATACAAAGATCGCTTCAATATCGATGTGGATATCTATGCCCCATTCTCCTATGATGCCGTTTATGTGATTGTGGATGCGATGAAGCGTGCAAATTCAGTTGAGCCCGCAAAGATCTTGGCCGTTATGCCACAAACGCAAATGAAGGGTTTGATTGGTAATATTGCTTTTGATGGCAAGGGTGACCTCAAAGAGAGTGTGATCACGTTGTACGATTACAAAGATAAAACGAAGTCTGTCCTAGAAATTATTAAGATTCAGTAATCTAAAAAGCACCCAGCGCGGTGCTTTTTTATTGACAAATTGTCGATGGATATTCTGCTGCAGCAGATTTTGAACGGCCTAGTGCTGGGCAGCATTTATGCTCTCATTGCATTAGGCTACACCATGGTCTACGGTATTTTAGGAATCATTAATTTTGCCCATGGCGAAGTTCTCATGATCGGAGCCATGGTGTCGCTCACCTTGATTACACTCATTACTCAATTACCACTCGGTTTGCCACCATGGGTGCTATTGGTTCTAGTTTTATTGATGACCATGGGGGTGTGTGCATCGGTGAGCTATTTAATCGAGCGTTTTGCTTATCGTCCTTTGCGTCATGCACCCCGCTTGGCACCATTAATTTCTGCAATTGGTGTTTCTGTTTTATTACAGACCTTGGCAATGATCATTTGGTCGCGCAATCCCATGACCTATCCACAGCTATTACCTTCAACACCGATCGATCTCTTTGGTTCTGGAGCAACGATCACGGGGAAAGAAATCGTGATTATTGCTACATCCTTTTCGGTAATGGCTTTATTACTTCTGATTGTGCAAAAAACCAAACTCGGGCGGGCAATGCGCGCAACTGCCGAGCAGCCAAATGTAGCTGCGTTAATGGGCGTTAATCCCAATCGGGTGATTTCCATCACGTTTATGTTGGGTGGTGCGCTTGCTGCCCTAGCCGGCATCATGATGGCCACTAACTACGGTAATGTCCATTTCTCGATGGGATTTATTCCAGGATTAAAAGCGTTCACTGCGGCAGTATTAGGAGGGATTGGCAATATTCAAGGGGCGATGTTGGGCGGACTGTTGCTTGGTTTGATTGAGGCGATTGGGGCTGGATACATCAGCGATTGGACCGGTGGTCTATTGGGATCCAACTATCAAGATATCTTTGCTTTTATGGTCCTAATCTTGGTCTTGGTGTTTAGACCACGGGGTTTATTGGGCGAGCGGGTCTCTGATCGTGCTTAAGCAACTTTTTCATCAAGCGTCCCAACGCGACCGACAACGATTTTGGATCGTAAGCGCGATCGTATTATTGGCTCTTCCATGGATCGTCGGTTCGATCGGTGGCAACTATTGGGTACGGGTTTTAGACTTCGCGTTGCTTTATATCGTTCTTGCATTAGGCCTTAATGTGGTGATCGGTTTTGCTGGGTTACTGGATTTGGGTTACATCGCTTTTTATGCCGTAGGTGCATATAGTTATGCCTTACTCGCCTCACCCCATCTCACCACCCAATTTCCTGCGATTGCCGCTATTTTTCCTACGGGCCTTCATTTCCCACTGTGGGGCGCGCTCATCATCTCCTTTGTCTTGGCTGCGATATTCGGAGTGCTGCTCGGATTTCCGACTCTTAAGTTACGGGGCGATTATTTAGCAATTGTGACCCTAGGGTTTGGGGAGATTATTCGGATTTTTTTAAATAATTTAGATCGCCCCCTTAACCTCACGAATGGGCCTAAAGGGATTGGCAGCATTCATCCAATCGAGCTCTTTGGTATCAATCTCTCAAAGCCAATTAGTATCTGGGGTCTTCAGATCCCTTCTCTGTACTTACTCTTCTATTTTTTCTTAATCCTCGCCGTTCTGGTTGCGATTGTCTGTTCGCGTTTAGAGCATTCCCGAATTGGCCGTGCATGGGTAGCAATCCGTGAGGATGAGGTGGCCGCTGAGGCGATGGGGATTGAGACCCGTAATATGAAGTTGCTTGCATTTGCAATTGGCGCAAGTTTTGCTGGTGCCGCAGGAGTATTGTTTGCTGCCTTTCAGGGCTTTGTATCGCCAGAGTCGTTTACCTTATGGGAATCCATTGTGGTTCTAGCGATGGTTGTTATGGGTGGGATGGGTCATATCCCTGGCGTGATTCTTGGGGCGATCTTGCTAGCGGTTTTTCCTGAGCTATTACGCAGTATTGCAGCCCCCATTCAGCAGTTTGTCTTTGGATCGGTCCTTGTTGATACTGAAATTATTCGTCAACTACTCTATGGCTTGGCACTAATCCTCATCATGCTGTACCGACCTAATGGCATTTGGCAAAAACCGGATGCTCTGAAAGCAGCACACGGATGAGCGATCTCTTAAAAATTTCCGGAGTATCAAAACGCTTTGGAGGCATCCAAGCGCTTGATGATGTCGGTCTTCGCGTCCGTACCGGGACGATTGCAGGACTCATTGGTCCTAACGGTGCTGGTAAGACCACTTTCTTTAATGTCATTACTGGCTTATACCCAGCTGATCGGGGTCGGTTTGAACTACAGGGCCGTCCGTATTCCCCTGATTCGGTCTCTCAGGTCACCCAAGCTGGTATTGCCAGAACCTTCCAAAACATTCGTTTATTTAAAGAGATGACCGCATTGGAGAATGTTATGGTGGGCTGCGATTGCCGCTCGTCGATTGGTGTATTGGGCGCCATTTTAGGTACGCAATCGAATCGACGCGAAGAACGTGAGATCCGCGAAAAATCGCTTGCTTTTCTTGAGTATGTTGGCTTACAAGACTACACACAGCATAAGGCTAAAAATTTATCCTATGGGTACCAACGACGCCTTGAAATTGCTCGCGCATTGGCCACCGAACCCATTTTGTTAGCTCTTGATGAACCTGCTGCCGGTATGAATGCAAGTGAAAAGTTGGAATTAAAAGAGCTAATTTTAAAAATTCGTGAGGATGGCAAAACCGTATTACTCATTGAGCACGATGTGCATCTTGTGATGAGTATTTGCGATTACTTAACCGTGCTTGATTATGGCAAAGTCATTGCTGATGGGTTGCCCAATGAGGTTCGTAGGCATCCTGAAGTGATTCGGGCTTATTTGGGCGGAGCAGTCGCATGAGTGCTGCACATCTTTTAGAGGTCAGGAATCTGAAATTGTCGTATGGCGGTATTGCTGCCGTGAAGGGGATTGATTTTTATATCAACTCTGGAGAGTTAGTGACCTTGATCGGTGCGAATGGTGCTGGCAAAACAACGACACTGAAAGTCATTGCTGGTCTTTTGAAACCCAGTTCTGGATCCATCCATTTTTTAGGAAGCGCAATTGGAGGTCAGCCAGCGTATGAGTTAGCTGAGCTTGGGGTTGGATTGGTGCCAGAAGGCCGGGGTGTATTTGCCAGGATGACCATTTTAGAAAATCTACAAATGGGAGCATACATCCGCCAAGGTTCTCACTCTGCGAAGAGTATTGATCATGACCTTGAAGTGGTGCTTGAAACTTTTCCACGTCTGCGTGAGCGCTTATCCCAACTGGCTGGCACTCTATCTGGTGGAGAGCAACAAATGGTGGCAATCGCTCGGGCCATGATGGCTAGGCCAAAACTTCTGTTGTTGGATGAGCCCTCCATGGGCTTGGCACCACTCATGGTCGAGACTATTTTTGGAGTGATTCAAAATCTTAATCAACACGGCATGACGATTTTGCTTGTCGAGCAAAATGCCCGTTTGGCCTTATCCATGGCAGATCGTGCGTATGTCTTGGAAAGTGGGGTAATCACCCTATCGGGCACGGCGAACGAATTATTAAACGACGATCGAGTACGCGAAGCGTATTTGGGCGTTGATGTGAAAACGAGTGCGACTTAACTTAGCTTTTTAAGTAAAACTCTTAGGGTAGTGCACATCGTCAGGATTTCCTCTTCGGTGACATTGAGTGCAGGCATAAAGCGCAATAGATCGGGTTTTGGTGAATTGATCAACAAACCTTGAGGTTCGTGCTCTCTTGCTAGCTCAACCAAAGACGCACCAATATCCCGTCCAAGCATCAGTGCCCGAAGTAGACCTTTGCCACGCTCACCTTGTAAACCAAATTCAGAGCACAGTTTAAGCAACTCACTTTGTAAGAGTCTTCCTTTTTCAATCACCGAGTCCAAAAACCCAGGAGCCATGAGTTGCTCAATGACACTAATTCCTACGGCGGTCATTAAAGCATTGCCATTGTAGGTGCCCCCTTGATCGCCGGGTACAAAACACGCTACCGCATCCGTGCATAAAAGAGCTGCAAGAGGAACGCCACCACCAATGCCTTTACCAAGCGTCATGATGTCAGGCTTAATTCCAAAATGTTGGTAGGCAAATAATTTACCGGTTCTACCAAAACCAGCCTGCACTTCATCAACGATGAGCAACAGATTACGTTCTTTAGTTAGTTGGCGTAGCGCTTTCATGAAGGCATCATCGGCAGGAATGACGCCACCTTCACCTTGGACTGGTTCTAACATGACGGCAACCGTTTTATCGGTGATGCAGCGCTTCACCGATTCAATATCGTTTAGATCAGCCTTAGGAAAACCTGGTACCTGGGGGGCAAATAGGGTATCCCAGCCAGGCTTACCCGATGCGCTCATGGTTGCTAAAGTCCGTCCATGAAAACTATGATCAAAAGTGATAATTTCATAGGCACCGCCTTTGTGGATCTGGCCCCATTTTCTGGCGAGCTTGATGGCACCTTCATTAGCCTCTGCTCCACTGTTGGCAAAAAATACCTTATTAAAGCAACTATGGCTGGTCAGTAAATCAGATAGCCGAATCATGGGTTCGTTATAGAACGCAGGACTGGGGTTAATCAATTTTTGGGATTGCACATGAAGCGCTGTAATAATTCCAGGATTGCAGTGTCCTAGGCAATTTACTGCCCATCCTTGGAGAAAATCCAAGTAGCGCTTACCATTTTGATCAACCAACCACGAGCCTTTGCCTTCCATCATGATGATGTCAGGCCGCTTGGTGATATACATCACCGAATGGGCGTCAACAGGACGAGGATCTGAAAGTTGATTCATACCCCAATCATACAAAAGATCGGTGTAAAAAGGGAATTCAGTCCAAAGATCATGGAATTAGGCGTGTGCCAGATCAGCTTCGCTAGTGAATGAGTCCGCATAAAACTCATCCTCGGGCAGTCCACATTGTTTTATAAAGTCAGTTTGGGCCGACGCAATCACAATGGGGGCACCACACGCGTAGACCTGAAATGCACTCAGATCCGGAAAATCTTCCATCACAGCACGATGTACAAAGCCCGTCCGGCCAGCCCAATGATCTTCTGGTAACGCTTCAGAAACAACGGGGATGTAATGAAAACGAGGAATCGTACTCGCAAACTCCTGGCAAAGAGCATCCATGTAGAGATCTTTGTGGCGTCGCCCACCCCAGTAGAAATAGACCTCACGATCAATTTTCTTTTCACGCATATGTAGCAGAATGGATTTGATCGGCGCAAAGCCCGTCCCGGATGCTAAGAAAATAATCGGTTTCTGAGTGTCCTCACGTAAGAAAAAACTTCCTTGAGGGCCTTCAAAACGCAAGATATCCTTTTCTTTCACTGATTTGCCATCTGCGGCTTGACCAAACAAGGGGTCGGTAAAGAGGCCCCCTGGTAGATGGCGAATGTGTAACTCAATCGGACCTTCTTGATGTGGGGCGCTGGCAATCGAATACGCACGACGCTTGTTGTCTTTGAGTAAAAACTCCAAATACTGACCAGCTAAAAACTGAAAACGCTCACTGGCCGGTAGTTGCAGTTCAAGAATCGCAACATCGTCACTTGGGTAAGTCATGGTCTGAATCCGGCATGGCACCTTGCGAACAGGAATATCCCCTCCACCATGAATTTCGCGAACATCAATGAGTAGATTGGATTGAGGGTGGGCACAGCATAAAAGGCTTGCCCCTGCGGTTTCATCAAGGGTGCTTAGGGCACTTTGACTGTGATCGCCATGCTCAACTCGACCTTCGAGAACCTTGCCTTTACATGATCCGCATGCACCATTTTTGCAGCCATAGGGTAGTTGAACGCCCTGGCGGATGGCCGCTTCCAGCACAGTCTCATCCTCTTCCACCACGAATGTTCTGCCACTCTTTTTTAGTTCTACTTGGTACTGCAATTCCACTTCTCCCAATAAATCATTACGATGTTAATACTATGATTTCCAAAACCAGCCTATTTCGTCGTCCCCGCATCCTCATTATTGGATGTGGTGATATCGGTATTCGGGTTGCGCAGCAACTACAAGGAAATACGCTCGCTCAATCGCAAGGTCGACCCAAGATCTTCGCATTAAGCAAAAGTCCTGAGCGTTTTAACGAACTTCGAAAGTGTGGGATCACACCTATCGAAGGTAATCTTGACCATCCAGAGACTCTATGGCGAATTGCCCATCTGGCAACAACGGTTGTTCATCTGGCTCCACCACCGTTAGATGGAGAGCTCGATCAACGTACCCGTAACCTAGTGCAAATTTTATCCCAGCAAGGGCGATCTGTCAGACGCCTGGTCTACATTAGTACAACCGGGGTCTACGGAAATCGTAATGGTGATTTTGTGGATGAGACCAGTCAATTACAACCGACTAGTGCACGGGCAAAGCGACGCGTTGATGCAGAACAGACACTCCGCTATTGGGCGGCCTCGCAAGGTGTTGTGTTGACCATTTTGCGTGTACCTGGAATCTACGGACCCAATCGCTTACCGATTGAGCGCCTACAAAATAATACCCCCGCATTACAAGAATCATTTGATGCTTACTCGAATCATATCCATGCCGATGATCTTGCGCGTCTCACTTGTGCCGCATTATTTATCGGTAAACCACAGCGTGTAATTAATGCATGCGATGGTAGTGAGCAAAAAATGGGTGATTATTTTGATGAGGTCGCAAGTGCACTGCATTTACCCAAGCCACCGCGATTACTGCCTGATGAGGTACGAGCTCAAGTCGGTCCGATGATGTGGTCATTTATGACCGAGTCACGACGAGTTCGTAATCAACGGCTTGGCGAGCTCAAGCGCCCCCTTAAATACCCTCGCGTCAAAGACTATCTAAAAACTTTGTAATTATTTCCAGTTGTCTTTCAAGCCAACGCTGCGATTGAAGACCAGTTTTCCTGGGACGCTGTCTTTACGGTCAACCACAAAGTAGCCATGCCGCTCAAATTGAAAGCGTTCTTCAGGTTGAGCGTTCTGAATGCTGGGTTCCACATAAGCCCGAATTACCTTTTTGGAATTTGGATTCATGAAGCTCAGAAAGTTCTTATCACCGCTATCGGGTTGCGGATCGGTAAATAAATGCTCGTAAAGATGTACCTCAACGGGAACGGCCTCCGCAGCATTGATCCAATGGATATTTCCCTTCACCTTGTAGTTATTGGAGTCTGGTGTACCGCTCTTACTATCAGGGAAATAGCGAGCTCGAACTTCTATGACATTTCCTTGGTCATCCAAGTTCACACCTGTGCACTCGATGACAAAGCCATGACGTAAGCGTACACGCCCACCAGCAACTCCATCCTTGGGTGGGAAAAGACGGAAAAATCCTTTTTCAGGGCTCATCTGAAAATCGTCTGCCTCGATCCAAAGCTCACGTCCAAAATAAAACTCACGCTTACCCCATTCGGGATGATGCGGATGCTTAGGAGCAGAGCAGGGCTCTTTTGCGCCCTCGTCGTAGTTTTCAATCACAAGTTTTAGTGGAGCCAAGACTGCGCTGGCGCGAGGAGCGCGCGCATCTAAATCATCTCTTAGAGCCTGTTCGAGAACGCTCATATCAATCCAGCTATCCGCCTTAGATACGCCAATCCGTTCACAAAATAAGCGAATACTCTCTGGCGTGTAACCGCGACGTCGGATACCGACAATGGTTGGCATCCGGGGGTCATCCCAACCGTCGACGCGTTGCTCCTCAACGAGCTGCAGGAGTTTGCGCTTACTAGTAATTGTGTACGTGAGATTGAGTCTGGCAAATTCATACTGATGAGGTAGCGGGCCTTTGAATACACCGCACTCTTTCAGACTGTTGAGAATCCAATCATAGAGAGGGCGATTGTTTTCAAACTCCAGCGTACAAATTGAGTGCGAGACATTCTCAAGCGCATCTGAAATACAGTGAGTAAAGTCGTACAAAGGGTAAATGCACCACTGATCGCCGGTGCGATGATGATGAGCGTGACGAATACGATAAATGACCGGGTCACGCATCACGATATTGGGGTGAGTCATATCAATCTTCAGACGCACCACATGACTGCCATCGGGGAACTCACCGGCACGCATTTTCTCTAAAAGCGCGATGTTCTCGTCCGCTGAGCGATCTCGGTAAGGACTGTTGACCCCCGGTGTAGAAAAGTTACCGCGATTTTGATGAATTTCCTCTGCGCTTTGACTGTCAACATAGGCTTTGCCATGGCGCATCAAAATTTGAGCAAACTCATAAAGGCGCTCGAAGTAATCACTGGCGTAATACAAGTGCTCATGGCCCTGGTGGTGCCAATCAAATCCTAACCAGCGCACTGCATCTAAGATGCTATCGACATATTCCACATCCTCTTTGGTGGGATTGGTATCGTCAAGTCGCATATGGCAGCGACCACCCGAAGGCAGGGAATCATAGTCCCTCGCTAAGCCGTAGTTGAGGCAAATACTTTTGGCATGACCGATATGCAAGTAGCCATTAGGCTCTGGTGGAAAGCGGGTAACCAGTGCTGGTAAAGGCTTACCATTTGGATCGACACGATTGGTATAGGTTCCCTTGGCCAAATCATGATCAATGATTTGACGTAAGAAGTTGGATGGCTCGACTGGGTTTACAGATTGAGTAGACATCCTACTATTGTAGAGAAGACGGATTGACTGGTTCTGGGGGCAAAAAATATGGCCCGCAAACGCGGGCCAGATAGATAAAACAAAGTAAATTTAGGAAAGTTTTATAACTCTTCAGTGAAGACTTCTTCACGACTCTTTTTAATCGCCGGAAGAGTCACAATAATTAGTAAAAGAGCGGCTGCAATTAGAAGGCTCAAAGACAGTGGTCGAGTGACAAAGGTTGTAAAGTCGCCGCGAGAAAGTAGGAGTGCACGACGGAAATTTTCTTCCATCATAGGACCCAATACAAATCCCAAGAGCAATGGTGCTGGTTCACAACCAAACTTAAAGAACATATAACCAATGACACCAAAGCTTGCAGTAATAAAAATATCAAAGATCGAGTTATTGACCGTATAGACCCCGATACAGCAGAAGACCAGAATTGCTGGATAGAGCATGCGATAGGGAATCTTTAAAAGCTTGACCCAAATGCCAATCAGTGGGAGGTTCAGCAAAATTAACATGATGTTGCCAATCCACATGGACGCAATCAGACCCCAAAACAAGGTTGGATTACTGGTCATCACTTGAGGACCTGGTTGAATGTTATGGATCGTCATGGCGCCAACCATGAGTGCCATCACGGCATTCGGTGGAATGCCAAGCGTTAATAGGGGGATGAATGAAGTTTGTGCTGCAGCATTATTTGCGGCTTCAGGTCCAGCAACACCTTCAATCGCTCCTTTGCCAAATTCATCACTATGCTTTGAGGCTTTTTTCTCAACGGTATATGCCCCAAACGCAGCCAAAGCAGCTCCACCGCCAGGCAGAATACCCAGTAATGAGCCAATGGTCGTACCTCGCAAAATCGATGGAACCATCCGCTTGATATCGGACCAAGCAGGAATCAGACTCGTTACTTTATTCAGAAAGGATTCTCCTGCCCCCTTTTTCTCCAAATTGAGCATGATTTCAGCAAAGCCAAAAACACCCATTGCAACCGATACAAAACCAATGCCATCAGTTAACTGCGGAATATCAAAAGAGTAGCGGGCAACACCAGAGTTCACATCGGTACCGATGAGGCCAAGCAGTAGTCCTAATAGAATCATGCCAACGGCTTTGATTAGGGAGCCTGATGCAAGAACAACAGCACCAATAAGTCCTAACACCATTAAGGAGAAATATTCGGCGGGACCAAATTTAAATGCCACTTCAGCGAGAGGTGCTGCAAAGCCAGCCAAAATCAAAGTTGCCACGCAACCTGCAAAGAATGAACCCATACCCGCAGTAAACAGCGCTACACCACCACGACCGCGCTTAGCCATTTGATAGCCATCAATTGCAGTGACCACCGAGGATGTTTCCCCAGGGATATTGAGCAAGATCGCCGTAGTTGATCCTCCGTATTGCGAGCCGTAATAAATCCCTGCCAACATAATCAGTGCTGCAATTGGAGGGAGGGCATAGGTTGCAGGTAGGAGCATGGCAATCGTTGCAATCGGGCCAAGACCAGGTAGAACACCAATTAGGGTGCCAAGTAAGCATCCAATAAAGCAATATAAGAGGTTCTGCATCGTAAATGCAGTCTCGAAGCCCAATGAAAGATTATTTAATAATTCCATTTGTTATTCCGTTCAGTGGGTTATTCGAGAAAGGTTGGGAGTAAAGGAAATTGAAGATTCAATCCCTGTACAAATGCGAGGTAAGTGAAGGTCACTAAGAAAATCGCATTTAGAACAGTACTTTTCCAAGTAAATTCATGACTTGCGCTAGCAGAGACAAGCACCAAAATAAAAACGGATAACATAAAACCGAGCGTGGGCAATAACAAGCCATAAAGAACGACCGATCCTGCAATCCAAATCACAATTTTCCAATTCCAAGTACCGATATCTTCTTTCGTATTTTTGGATGACATTGACTTCAAGAGAATGAAAAAACCAAGAGCGGTTAATAGCGCCCCAAGCCAAAATGGAAAATAACCTGGACCCATCTTTGCGGCAGTGCCCATTTTGTAGTTCAAGGCATTAAGCGCAAAAAATAGACCAAAGACCATATACATGATCCCGGCGCCAAAATCCTTTTTATTACGAATATTCAAAATGCGTCTCCTTTATAGCGATCGCTCCCTTTTCGTAAAGGGCTATTCTTAGTCGATTTGTGATTGTAAGGGAATGAGCATGGGCATCTTTAAGGGTTTGCCCTAATTCTGTGCCAATGCGATAATTCTAAAGATGAAAGTCTCCGAAATCCGCCAAGCCTTCCTTGATTATTTTGCCTCCAAAGGTCACCAAATTGTGACCTCAAGCCCCGTGGTTCCAGGAGATGATCCTACCCTGCTTTTTACCAATGCCGGGATGAATCAATTTAAAGATGTCTTTTTGGGGTTCGATAAGCGACCCTATCAGCGCGCAACCACTGCCCAAAAATGCATCCGTGCCGGTGGCAAACATAATGACCTTGATAACGTTGGCTACACCGCTCGTCACCATACCTTCTTTGAGATGCTTGGAAATTTCTCATTCGGAGATTACTTCAAAGAAGATGCAATTCAATTCGCCTGGGAGCTGCTGACCCAGGTTTTTAAGTTACCCAAAGATAAATTATGGGTCACTGTGTATGCCGAAGATGATGAAGCCTACGATATTTGGGTAAAAAAAATTGGCGTACCGAAAGAGCGAATTGTGCGTATCGGCGATAACAAGGGCGCGCGTTATGCATCGGATAACTTTTGGATGATGGGTGACACCGGACCATGCGGACCATGCACTGAAATCTTTTATGACCATGGCCCAGAAATTGCGGGTGGGCCTCCGAGCAGCCCGGATGAGGATGGCGATCGTTTCATTGAGATTTGGAACAACGTCTTCATGCAATTTAATCGCGATGAGGCCGGTGAAATGCACCCCTTACCAAAGCCTAGTGTCGATACGGGTATGGGCTTGGAGCGCATTGCTGCCGTTTTGCAACACGTTCATTCCAATTATGAAATCGATTTATTTGTTCATCTTCTGCAAGCAGCAAAAGACGCGGTTGATCGTGCTGGGGCCAACGGTTGTGATTTAGACAGCCCATCGCTGAAAGTGATTGCGGATCACATTCGCGCTTGCAGTTTTATTGTGGTCGATGGAGTCATTCCTGGAAACGCAGGGCGTGGGTATGTGTTGCGGCGCATTGCGCGGCGCGCCATCCGTCATGGGTATAAGTTGGGTGCACGGCAGGCTTTCTTTCACCAGTTAGTGCCCGCTTTGGTCGCTGAAATGGGTGACGCCTATCCCGAGCTGCGTCAAGCACAAGAGCGAGTCATGGATGTCCTCAAGCAAGAGGAAGAACGTTTTTTCCAGACCATTGCCAATGGTATGGAGATCTTAGAATCTGCGCTTCAAAACAACCAAACGGTCTTGGATGGAGAAACCGCGTTTCGTTTGCACGATACATTTGGATTTCCCCTTGATCTTACCGCCGATGTCTGTCGTGAGCGCGGTGTAAGTGTGGATTCAGCTGGCTTTGAGGCGGCTATGCAGCGTCAGCGTGATCAGGCGCGAGCTGCCGGTAAATTTAAGATGGCACAAGGTTTGGATTATCGGGGCGAGCCTACAAAGTTCCTGGGATACGAACAGGTATTGATTGAGGATGCGCGGGTAACTGCCCTGTATCGCGATGGTAGTCCAGTCGATTCGATTCGGGCTGGTGAAAGTGCAGTGGTCGTTCTTGATCGCACCCCGTTTTATGCGGAGTCCGGTGGTCAAGTGGGCGATCGTGGCGAGTTGCGAACTGAGCAATCACAATTCATCGTAGCAGATACCTTTAAGATTCAGGCCGATGTCTTTGGTCACCAAGGCGAATTGCAAGAGGGCGAGCTAAAGATCGGAGATGTGGTTGTGGCACGCGTGGATACACACTTGCGTGCGAAGACAATGCGCAATCACAGCGCAACTCACTTACTCCATAAAGCCTTGCGCGAAGTTCTTGGTGATCATGTCCAACAGAAGGGCTCCTTAGTCGATGCGGATAAAACCCGATTTGACTTCACTCACACCGCTCCCTTAACAAAAGCAGAGATCGCTCGTATTGAGCAGATGGTCAATCACGAGATTTTGACCAATACGGCAACCGCTGCCAATGTGATGGCCTTAGAGGACGCACAAAAGACCGGAGCAATGATGCTCTTTGGTGAAAAATATGGGGAGCGTGTGCGTGTTCTTGAAATTGGTTCATCCAAAGAGTTATGCGGTGGAACCCACGTAAAGAGAACAGGCGACATTGGCAGTTTCAAGATTACCTCTGAAGGCGGAGTGGCCGCCGGAATTCGTCGGGTTGAAGCAGTGACTGGAACGAATGTGATGGATTTTGTTCATGGCCTTGAATCAAAGATGCAAGAAGCCGCACATTTGTTAAAGACAGCCCCTCATGATCTGCCCCAACGTGTCAGTCAGTTACAAGATCAACTGAAGCATCTAGAACGTGAGCTAGAACGAGTAAACGCCAAATTAGCAGCCAGTCAGGGCGATGATTTGGTTAGTCAAGCAAAAGATCTGCAAGGTATCAAGGTCTTGGCCGCTCAATTGGATTCGGCCGATGCTAAGCTATTGCGTGACACGATGGATGCACTCAAGGTTAAATTAAAGTCAGCTGCCATTGTTTTGGCAGGGGTTCAAGACGGCAAGGTGAGCCTGATTGCTGGGGTGACGAGTGATGCAACCAATCGGATCAATGCCGGAGAACTCGTGAATTTTGTGGCTCAGCAAGTGGGTGGCAAAGGTGGTGGTAAGCCTGAAATGGCTATGGCAGGCGGTAGCGATCCAAGTGGTTTAGGTAAAGCGCTTGCCGCCGTTGATGCTTGGGTTGCAGAGCGGGTTTAGTGATTCATCGCTAAAATAGCAATAAATAGGAGAATGAAATGAGTGAAGCAAGCTCGATTGTGGTTCATCGCGAAGTGGATGCCATTGGCATGAACTGCCCTTTGCCTATTTTGCGGACCAAGAAAACTCTCGCAGAGATGCAAACTGGTGAGGTGTTAAAGCTCAAGGCAACTGATTCGGGCGCAACGCATGATATCCCTGCCTTTTGTAAACAAACCGGTAACGAACTGATTGCCACCGACAACGAAGGCGATACGATGGTCTTTTACGTCAAGCGACGTTAAGACAACCCAGCACTTCGACCCAGCATTTTTTTAGCAGCCCACAAAACCTGACTGGGCTCTAGCAGGTCAAGGCACTCACTTTTGCTATTGGCCGTATCAAAGCAGCCTGCCTTTCGGCAGGGAACACAATCGCCAGGACCCTGCAAGATGCACACCTGATGCACGATTTGGGTACGGTCCCGAAGTTGATAAGGGCGTTCTCCAACAAAGCCATTAGGCCATGGCCCAAAATTAGTGGGCGGTGTGGGGCCAAATAAAGCAATCGTTGGGATTTCGCAGGCTGCGGCAAGATGCGTTACTGAGGTATCGACACCGATATATAAAGCCGCACCGTCTAACACGGTTTTGACTTGGGGTAAGTTGAGATGCCCTTTGGTGTCGAGCACTGATCGGCTCACCTCATGATCGAGCAAGGAGAGAATATCTCGATTGAGGGCCAGATCCTGCTCTGCGGGGGATGCGCTCAAGACTATTTGATAGTTCATGGCGACCAACTCTTTAATCAATTGAGCCCAATAGCCTAAAGGCCAACGCTTGTAGCCATTGAGTGGCCCTGGATGTAAAACAATATACGGTTGACGTAGCTGGCTTTGTAATGCTGGGTTAAGAACTTGACCGATGGGTGGAGTAACCGAGATCGAATTTGCAAAAAGATCGAGACCCTTAGCCCGATAAAAGGGCTCAAGAAGTTTGAGTTTTTCAACAATCACATGTTGTTCAAAATAATCGACAGCAACCCAATGCATGCAGATGGAACGCTTCCATGCACTTTTTTGATAATTCTTCGGCGTATCTTGTACGACCACGCCAACCCGACGAAGTGCAGCAAGGGATCCAAAAAAATAAGCTCGATCACTTGGTTGGGTAATGATCGCTAAGTCGTAACGCTGAAATAGCCGGTTGAAGAGCCTAAGATATTCCCAAAGACTGGGATGTTCGGAAGTTTCAATCAGATTATGCAGCTCCGGATTACCTTTGAGCATATCGAGCTTACCGCGGTAGCCCAGAAAATCAAATCGAGCCTCTGGCCAAATCCGGCGCGCAGCTTGAATGAGGGGTGTGGTGACTAGCACATCACCAATTTGTCGCGTAGCGATGAAGAGAACCTTAGATGGATCCCTCATTGCCTATTGGTATTGTCCAGAGCGCATTAATTCGATTTTATCGAGAAGTTTTTTAGTGCTCTCAGAGTTATTTGACTGGTCTCTAATTTTATGAAAGAGGTGAAGAACCTCAGTAGACCAAGACCCAGATTTTCTTTGCAATCCAATATTCTCTAATCGAAAAATAAAGTCAGCATCTTCATGACCCCAGCCAGTTATTGTTTCGTCAAAGCCATTCACTCTGACAGCATCTGCTTTCCAGCACGCCATATTGCATCCTTTAATACGCCTCCAAACAAATTTTTTGTAATTTCTCCACAGGCCATCATTGAGTTTTATATATAAGGGAAGAAATTTATTTAAATACCCTCTTAGACGATAAAAAAACGACCATGATTTAAGATGATTAAAGTCGAATTGTTTTGTAGATAAAATTTCTTGAGTAAATTCTTGATTCAATAAAATTCGACTTCCAGTAACAACACAACCTTTTTTTGCGAGACGAAGATGGTTTTCAATAAAATCTGGTTGCACAACACAATCTCCATCAAGAAAGACTAAATAATCCCCTTTTGCGGCATAAATCCCTTTATTGCCAATTAAAGTTTTCCTGCATCCGATATCTTCTTGCCATAAATGAGTGATACGGACCGGAAAATCTTGCGAGTGGCTGTCAATAAGAACCCGGGTATTTTCTTTGGAGCCATCATCCGCTATCAAGATTTCATAATTATTTACGGTTTGATTGCGCAACGATTCTAAGCACAGGTGAAGAGCTTCTGGCCAGTTGTACGTAGCAATAATTACAGAAACGAAGGTCATTGTTTTCTATTTTTTTCAAGCTTCCACAGCTTAATATAGCGTAGATATGATCCTTGTGCGTTAGCTAGAGCAAGAGAAAAGCCTTGGGGACCATCTAAAAAACCAGCCCGTAAGAAGTATGTTCGAATAAACGACCAGGTTCCATGCAAAACGGCTTTGATTGGATTGCCAGTTTTGCCTTTGGCAAATGCCTGTTGAGCGGAGTCGGTAGAATAGCGCTCCATTTTTGCTCTAACCTGCTCAGGGTTCATAAAGCTGTAATGAAGCATTTGATTTTTGAGTTTCAGAACAGAGCCCTCGGGGATTAAACGTTCATGCACTAAGTCAGACGAGAACCTAGCAGTTCCCCGCTTAAAGAGGCGATCAACATAATCGGGTGTCCAGCCCGAATGGCGCATAAATCGTCCGCAGTACCACGATAGTCTTGGAATGGCATAGCAGTTGGTTTGCGGTTGATTGAGAACTGCTTTGATCTCAGCACGAAGTTCGGGAGTGAGTCGCTCATCGGCATCGAGCGATAGGACCCAATCGGAGTTTGCCAAGTCAAGGGCTCGATTCTTTTGGGGACCAAAGCCTGGCCAATCCTCAGGGGAACTGATCAGCGCCCCATACGCTTTAGCAATCTCCAGGGTTTTATCAGTGCTTTGGGTATCTACCACTACAATTTGATTAGCTAGCCCGTCTAAGGAGGCTAAACAATCCCCAAGATTGGCTTCTTCATTCCGAGTAATAAGTATGACTGATAAGGTGGGCATAATTCATTATATGAATGCTTCAGACCGTCAAGCCCTAAATCGACTCATTGGCTATTTACGCCCCCATACCCGCCTGATCGTTGGATCCCTGTTGGCTATGGCTCTGGTAGCCGCCTCGGAGACCTCTATACCCGCTCTGATGAAGCCCCTCTTGGATGATGGCTTTTCTGGCAAGATGAATAATCAGTTATGGCTCGTCCCCGTCTTTCTGGTGGGGCTGGCTATTGTGCGAAGCGGCGCTCAATTTCTCTCTAACTATTTGCTAACCAAGGTGATTAGCAATATTTTGTTAAAACTGCGCGAACAAATGTTTGCCAGGCTCTTGCGTGCCAAGACCGAGTATTACCAAAAGACCACAGCCTCAAACTTAATTAATGCAGTGGTCTTTGAGGTCAATAATGTCTTATCGATTATGGGTGGAATGTTGATCAGTCTGGTACGCGATTTACTGACTGTGATCGGCTTGATGGGGTATTTGCTGTATTTGAACTGGCGCTTGACATTAGTAGTCTTCGTGATTTTTCCCATCATTGCGTATGTGATGAGTAAGATCAATAAGCGCTTACGCAGCCTCAATCGCCAGCAGCAGAGCATGACCAGTGAGTTAGCGTACGTGGTTGAGGAGGCTGCGGCCGGCCATAAGATTGTCAAAGTGCATGGCGGTGAGGATTATGAGATGCGGCGATTTATGGAAAAAGCCGAGCAATTGCGTAAGTTCACGCTCAAAGCCGCAGTTGCTGGTGGACTAAATCAGCCGATCACTCAGTTGATTGCCTCGATGGCTTTATCGGTAGTCCTGGTCATTGCCATCATGCAATCAGCGAGCCAGGGCGTGACGGTTGGTAGTTTTGCGGCGTTCATCACAGCGATGCTATTGATTGTGTCGCCACTTAAGCATTTGGCGGACATAAATCAACCCTTGCAGCGGGGGCTGACTGCTGCTGAGATGATCTTTCAGTTAATTGATCAGCCGATTGAGGAAGAAAAAGCGCAAACATCCAATTTGAAGCGGCTTGATAAGGCCAAGGGTGAGATAAACTTTGAAGACCTTTCTTTTTCTTATGATCAAGAAGGGGGCCGAAAAGATACTTTACGCAATATCAACCTTGGGATTAAGCCGGGCGAGGTCGTTGCCTTTGTAGGACCATCGGGTGGTGGCAAATCAACATTGGTTAATTTATTACCTCGTTTTTATCGGCCTAAATCTGGTCGAATTGTGCTCGATCAAATTCCGATTGAGGAAATCGTTTTAACTGATTTACGAAAACAAATTGCCTTTGTCAGCCAAGATGTCATTCTATTTAATGACACCATTGCAGCGAATGTTGCCTATGGCTCAAGTACGGGTGATGCGATTGATCGTGGTCGTGTAATCGAAGCGCTTGAGGCGGCTAATTTATCTAATTTACTTTCTGAGTTACCTGATGGAATAGATACGCAGATTGGAGATAATGGCAACCGCTTATCCGGTGGTCAGCGACAACGCCTAGCGATTGCGCGTGCGATTTACAAAGACGCACCAATCTTGATTTTGGATGAAGCAACGTCAGCCCTTGATTCAGAGTCTGAGCGGCAAGTGCAAGAGGCACTTGATCGGCTCATGGCTGGTAGAACCACTTTGGTTATTGCACATCGTTTATCGACGATTGAGCATGCCGATAATATTGCGGTAATTGATCATGGTGAGATCATGGAATATGGCCCGCACTGTGAGTTGATTACGAAGAATGGGCTATATGCAAGCCTGCATCGCTTGCAGTTTAGTGAAACGCATTAATTTAGAACAATATCGTATTGCTCTTGCTTAAAGCCAGCCTCCGCTTGGAGGCGAATTGGTTTTTGAATAAAGTCGCCGAGCATGGCTAAGAACTGATTTTCTTCCTCTAAAAATAAATCAATAACATCGGGCGCAGCAACGATACGGAACTCCTTAGGATTAAATTGACGGTGTTCGCGCACAATCTCTCGCAAGATTTCATAGCAAATCGTCTGGGGTGTTTTAGTTTCGCCCTTACCATTGCAGGAGGAACAGGGTTCACACAGAATATGAGACAAAGACTCGCGGGTGCGTTTGCGAGTCATCTCAATGAGTCCTAATGATGAGAAATCATTCACATTGGTGCGCACATGATCGCGCGCTAAATTCTTTTTTAGCTCGCTAAGAACGGCTTCTTGATGATCGCTCTGGGTCATGTCGATGAAATCAATAATAATGATGCCGCCCAAATTGCGTAAGCGCAATTGACGGGCGATTGCTTGTGCAGCCTCTAGATTGGTTTTAAAGACGGTATCGTCTAAATTACGAGCCCCTACGAAACTTCCAGTATTGACATCAATCGTGGTCATTGACTCGGTTTGATCGATCATGAGATAGCCGCCCGATTTAAGATCGACGCGCCGACCTAAGGCTTTATTAATTTCAGAGTCAATATCAAAGAGATCAAAAAGGGCGCGCTCACCCCGGTAGAGAGTTAGCTTTGAACTCAGCTGCGGCATAAAGGTTTGTGCAAACTGAGTGAGGCGCTCAAAGTTTTCTGCTGAATCAATCCGAATCTGAAGGGTTTCAGGGCCAGCCATGTCGCGCAATACGCGCTCTGCCAAATTGAGGTCCTGATGAAGAAGCGCAGGAGCCGCCTTCTCTTTTACTCGTTGAGCAATTTGCTGCCAGGTGGCACGTAGATACTTCAAGTCTGAAACTAAGGTTTCGTCGCTAACATGCTCAGCACTGGTGCGAACAATGATATCCCCGGATTCATCTGCAGGAATTAGGCCCTTGAGGCGATTTTTGAGGGCTTCGCGCTCCTCAGGGTTCTCGATCTTTTGCGAGATTCCGATATGAATCTCTTGCCCTAGCGGTCGATGAATTTGCGGCAGGTAGACTAAATTACGCCCCGCAATACTAATTTGGCGGGTGAGCCTTGCTCCCTTAGTCCCCAGTGGATCCTTCAGCACTTGCACTAGGAGTGTCTGACCTTCAAACAACACCTTTTCAATTTGACCGCCAGGTTGGGGTTCACCCAAATCATTAAAGTGAATAAATGCCGCACGCTCTAGGCCAATATCGATAAATGCCGACTGCATCCCAGGTAAGACCCGCGCCACTTTGGCTAAATAAATATTACCCACAATTCCACGTTGACGCGTCCGTTCAATATGCAGCTCTTGAACAGCATTTTGTTCTATTAAAGCAACTCGTGTCTCTTGTGGGGTGATGTTGATGAGGATTTCTTGACTCATGGATGGTTTAATCCAAAACGTACGTGGGCTGTTTGCAATAGTTGGGCGGTTTCGAATAAGGGAAGCCCCATGATACCGCTATAGCTTCCAGAAATCTCCTCGATAAACGATGCTGCCATCCCTTGAATACCATAGGCACCCGCTTTCCCAAACGCTTCGCCACTGCTCACATAGGATTTAATTTGTTCAGGGCCTAATGTTGCAAATCGTATCCTTGATTTTTGCAATGCACAGACTGGGGTACTTGTTGGCTCTGGGGTGATGGCAACTGCTGTGTAAACCCAATGCGTCTGACCGCTCAAGATTTGCAATATTCTTTCTGCATCTTCTTCATCGCGTGGCTTTCCGAGGATTTCGTGATCGGGTGAGTCTGGAAGGCTGACGGTGGTGTCTGCACAAACGATTGGGGCCCATGGAAAATCGCGATTGAGTTGACGTTGTTGCTGCCAGCGCTTGATGGCCGCGATGCTTTTAGCAATGGTGACCCGTTGTGTGTAGTCGGCGGCGCGCTCGTTTTCAAGGACTAACTCCAAAGATTCAGCATCTTCTTCTGGGCTTGGAAGCAGTAACTGAAAGCGAACTCCAATTTGCGAGAGTAGCTCTTGACGGCGCGGGCTTTGGGAGGCGAGGTAGATAAAGTCGTACTTCATACAAAATGATTACCAATTTACTCGCGATGATAGGGGTGACCTTGGAGGATCGTCCAGGCACGATAGAGTTGTTCGATCAGCACAAGGCGAGCAAAGGCGTGGGGCAGTGTCAGGCTTGATAGTTTCCAGATATGGTTTCCATTCGCTTTAAGGCTTGGGTCAAGCCCATTTGCGCCCCCAATCAAGAAAGCAACATCTTGACCGTTCGTGCGCCAATTCGTGAGGTGATCGGCAATCGCTTGGGTTCGTAGATCGATGCCATGCTCATCCAAGGCAATCACTACTGCACCCTTCGGAATCGCCGCGACGATCTTGCTCGCTTCTTTGGCAGGGCTGATATCAGGCTTTAGCTCCTTAATTTCAATGGTGCAGTCGCTGGGCATGCGTTTTTGGTATTCCTGGCATGCTTTAGACACCCAGTCTGGCATTTTGTGACCAACCGCAATAATCCAAAGACGCATGTTTATTCGTCGCCAGCGTCTTCACTGGCTTTGACTAGCTTCTTAGTGCCAGATAATTTGACCCGAACCGGTTTATCTCCCCAAAGCCCTTCCAGTTGGTAGTAGGCTCTGAGCATGGGTTGCAAGATATGAACCACAATATCACCGCAATCCACTAGAACCCATTCACCCGTCTCCAAGCCCTCGATCGAGATTACTTCGCCGCCTTTTTCAAGAACCTTTTCCTTTACCGATAGAGCGAGTGAGCGAGTTTGCCGATTACTGTTACCCGTTGCAATAATGACTCGATCAAAAAGTTCGCTGAGCTTACTGCTGTCGTAGACACGAATGTCTTGTGCTTTGACATCTTCGAGGGCGTCAATGATGGTGCGCTGTAGTTTTTTGATATCCATATGGGTTTAAGAACTCATCTTACCTTGGATTGGTAGAGGCCTTTTTCTAGAATAATGTCCCAGACCGATTCTGGCAGCCATTGTTGAATGGCATCGGCATTGGGATGCTGGGCAAGTAATGGTCGAAGGCTACTCGATGCTAAATCAATCGATAGCTCCTCATCCAAATAAATAAGACCGCAAGATTGCTTGCCCAATTGCAATGCATTGGTACTTTGATGAGCCTCATAGTGAGTTAGTAACGGCGGATGGTCACGTAGTTGGACCTTAATCCGATAGGGTGGCCGACTCGCGACCGCTAAGTGGATGTAATGCATTAAGTCTCGCCAGTCATTCCAGGTGTAGAGCTGTAAAAAACTATCAGCACCCATAAGCCAAATGAGTGAAGTTTGATCGCCATAGTTCTGTCGCAGGGCTTTGGCGCTATCGATCGTATAACTGGGTCCAGCTCGATCGATTTCCATGGTGTTTACAGTAACTCGAGTACCTAAGCCTAGTTGTTGAAGCTCGAATTCTAGAACCTCAGCTGCTGCGAGCGTCATGGCATAGCGATCAACTGCTGGAGTGATGTGCGCACCCTTTTGCCATGGCTCACCGCTAGGTAACCACATGAGTTCGTCGAGCTTTAGGCGTTTAGCAAAATGCGCTGCAAGATGAATATGGCCCCAATGCGGCGGGTCAAATGTGCCCCCCAGGATGCCGATGGTTTTATTCAAGAATGATTCGCCTTAAGCCTCAGTTAGCCAATCGCGTGGCTTCAGATAGCGATCATAGAGGCGTGCCTCAGGAGTCCCTGGTTGGGGCTGCCAATTGTATTTCCAGGTGACAACGGGCGGCATGGACATGAGGATGGATTCAGAGCGCCCGCCCGATTGCAGACCAAAGATGGTTCCACGATCAAAGATTAGGTTGTATTCAACATAACGACCGCGACGGTATTCCTGAAAATCGCGTTCTGCTTGAGTATAGGGTTCTTGGTAGCGGCGCTTGAGAATCGGTAAATACGCCTCGATGAATGCGTCTCCGACTGAACGCATCATGGCAAAACTTCTTTCAAATCCCAACTCATTGAAATCATCAAAGAAAATGCCTCCAATGCCACGCGGTTCATCGCGATGCTTAAGATAAAAATACTCATCGCACCATTTCTTAAAGCGTGGATACAAATCGGCACCGAATGGATCGAGAGCGTCTTTAGCGGTTTGATGAAAATGCTGACAGTCTTCATCAACCCCATAGTAAGGGGTTAGATCAAAGCCACCGCCAAACCACCAAACTGGATCTTGATTGGGAGCTTGGGCAATAAAGCAACGCACATTCATATGGGTTGTGGGTGCCTTGGGATTGCGGGGATGAAACACTAAGGAAACGCCCATTGCCTCAAAAGTGCGCCCAGCAATCTCAGGACGATTTTGGGTGGCCGCTGGCGGTAATTGATTTCCGCTTACGTGCGAGAACCCGACACCACCTTTTTCAAGGACATTGCCATTTTCCAGAATGCAGGTTCGCCCCGAGCCCTGCAATTTACTGTCTTTGGGTTTTTCCCAGCTATCCGTAGCAAATGATTTGCCATCGACTGCGCCAGTTGCGCTGGTAATTCGGTCTTGTAAATCGAGTAAATAAGCCTTGACGGCCTGAGTATCAATCGTTGCTGCCATTCAATATCCTTAACTTGTTCTTACCTATTTACTTGAGGGCTCGAAAGCCAATATCGCTGCGGTACTGCATTCCATCAAAATGAATTTGTTCAATGGCAGAATACGCTTTTTGTTGCGCACCTTTTACGGTGTCCGCTAGACCAACAACGCACAATACTCGGCCACCGGATGTGCGAAGCTCACCATCCTGTATTTTGGTACCCGCATGAAAGATGATCTGATCAGTCGTTTCAACAGGTATTCCAGTAATTGCAGCACCTGTTTTGGGATTTTCTGGGTAGTTAGCAGCTGCTAATACCACCCCAAGAGCAATACGCCGATCCCAAGTTAGTTCGACTTCATCAAGTTTGCCGTCAATGGCTTTATCCAACGCAGGCACTAAATCGCTCTCAAGGCGCGCCATAATCGGCTGGGTTTCAGGATCGCCCATGCGGCAATTGAACTCCAAGGTTTTAATCTGACCATTAGGCTGAATCATCAGGCCAGCATAGAGAAAGCCGGTATACGGAATCCCATCGGCGCGCATACCCTCTACGGTTGGCATGATCACTTCACGCATAGCACGTGCATGCACCTCGGGAGTCACCACTGGGGCTGGCGAGTAGGCACCCATACCGCCTGTATTGGGGCCTTGGTCGCCATCGAGTAAACGCTTATGGTCTTGGCTACTGGCAAGCGGTAAGACATTTTTGCCATCGACCAAAACAATAAAGCTTGCCTCCTCACCTGTAATAAATTCTTCAATCACAACCCGTGCGCCAGCATGCCCCAATTTGTTATCTGAGAGCATCATGTCAACCGCCATGTGCGCTTCGGGTAGACTCATTGCTACAACTACCCCTTTACCTGCAGCAAGACCATCTGCTTTAATCACAATGGGCGCACCTTTTTGATCAATGTAGTCATGCGCAGCTTCTGCATTAGTAAAGGTTTGGTAATCTGCTGTTGGAATACCATGACGCTTCATGAATGCTTTTGAGAAATCTTTGGAAGACTCCAGTTGTGCTGCCAATTGCGTCGGACCAAAAATCCGCAAGCCCTGATTGCGAAAGACATCAACAATTCCGGCAGCCAAGGGGGCTTCAGGCCCAACCACGGTCAGGCCAATTTGCTCACGTTTAGCAAATGCAGCAAGCTCTTCCAAATCAGTGATTGGTAAATTTTCAATACCAGCATTTTTTTGATTAGTCGTGCCACCATTACCAGGAGCCACGAATACTTTTTGCACTTTCGGTGAGCGCGCTAATTTCCAAGCCAGAGCATGTTCGCGACCGCCTGAGCCAATTAATAAAATTTTCATAAGGAACTTTCTTGTTCGGGCTTAAAGGTTGGCGTTGGTATAGACCGCCTGGACATCATCTAAATTCTCAAGCGCATCTAATAATTTTTGCATCGACTCGGCTTGCTCTTCACTGAGTTCAACCTCTGTCGATGGGCGCATTGTGACTTCGGCTAACTCGGGTTTTAAACCTGCCACTTCCAAGGCATTTCGAATATTGCTGAACTCAAAGGGGTCGGTCATCACCTCCAGCGATCCATCGTCATGCGTAATCACGTCATCCGCACCAGCCTCAAGGGCTAACTCGAGTAATTGCTCTTCATTCGTACCTGGGGCAAAAAGAAGTTGGCCGCAGTGTTTAAATAAGAAAGCTACGGAGCCCTCTGTGCCCATATTGCCACCATGCTTTGAAAAGGCATGGCGGACCTCGGCAACCGTGCGAGTGCGATTATCGGTCATCGAATCCACAATCACGGCAGCACCATTAATGCCATAGCCTTCATACCGAATCTCTTCGTAATCGACGCCATCGGCTGCACCCGTTCCACGAGCAATAGCACGTTGCACATTATCGTTGGGCATATTGGCATCTTTGGCCTTGTCGATTGCCAGGCGCAGACGCGGATTGGCGCTCAGATCACCTCCACCTAAGCGGGCTGCAACAGTAATCTCTTTGATGAGTTTGGTCCAAACTTTGCCACGCTTTTCGTCCTGGCGGCCCTTGCGGTGTTGAATATTGGCCCATTTTGAATGACCCGCCATGGTGGCAATCCTTCTCTGATGAATAAATGAATTTCGGCTTAGAACCATAATTTTAGGCAAAATACGGGCTTGGCTTAAAAAAACACACCCCAAGCATCGATTTCGATGAATTTGGAACAAGAACATTCAGGAGAATCTATATGTCAGTCATGAACACAAAAGCGATTCGGATCGATGAAGTTGGACCGCCCGAGGTCATGAAATACGTCGATGTTTCATTAGGTGAACCAGGACCCGGAGAGGTTTTAATTGCGCAAAAAGCATGTGGCTTGAACTACATTGATATTTACTTTCGATCGGGTTACTACCCTCAGCCATTGCCAGGCGGTATTGGCATGGAAGCGTCGGGCATGATTGAGAAAGTCGGGCCAGGCGTGACGCACCTTAAAGCGGGCGATCGCGTTGCCTATGCAGGTAGACCAACAGGAGCGTATGCACAGGCCCGCATCATGCCCGCAGAGGCGATTGTGAAGTTACCCGATGCGATCTCGTTTGAGACCGGAGCCGGCATGATGTTGCAAGGACTTACAGTGCAATATCTCCTAAATGATACCTATAAGGTACAGCGCGGTGATACGGTCCTCTTTCATGCGATTGCTGGCGGCGTTGGCTTAATTGCCTTGCAATGGTTAAAGGCAATTGGTGCCACAGTAATTGGTACGGTAGGCAGCCCTGAGAAGGCGGCACTCGCCAAATCCTACGGCTGCGATCATGTGATTGAATACCGTACTGAAGATTTTGTCACGCGCGTAAAAGAGATTACTAATGGCAAAGGGGTCGCGGTTGCCTACGATGCGGTCGGCAAAGATACCTTCATGAAGACCTTGGACTGTATCGCGCCCCGTGGCATGGCAGTGAGCTTTGGTAATGCCTCTGGATCAGTTCCGCCGATCGATTTAGCGGTCCTGTCAAGTAAGGGGTCGCTAAAGTTAACTCGTCCTACCTTAATGACCTATGTACATAACCGCGCATTACTGGAGCCAATGGCTAAGGATTTATTTGAGCGAGTGACTCAGGGTCAAATCAAGATTGAGATTAAGCAAACATATCCTCTGGCAGATGCTGTGCAGGCGCATCGCGATCTTGAGGGGCGCAAGACGACGGGTACAACGATCCTCATCCCTTAATTAGTTAATTTAGGCATTTTGGGTACAAGGCGATGAGATTGGTTAAAATCATCGCTTCAATCATGATTGTTAACCGTCCAACGTTAACGAACTTGCCTCGGTGATGGAATTGGTAGACGTGCCGGACTCAAAATCCGGTGCCGCAAGGCGTGTCGGTTCGAGTCCGACCCGAGGCACCATCAAATTTGATAATCACTCGACTCGCTTGACATGGCTTGTTCCACAATTTTGCGTGTGAGGGTGGGTGAAAAAAGCTCAATAAAAGTGAAGATAAATGAGCGCAGGTAAGCGCCTTGTTTGATGCCGATATGCGTGACATTGGTACCAAAAATATGTCCGACTGAAATTGATTTCAGTTGCCGATCGCGTTCGGGATCTAATGCAACCCCTGCCACAATCCCAACGCCCATCCCATTCTCGACATAGGTTTTGATCACATCCGCATCAATTGCTTCCAAAATGATGTCCGGGGTGAGATTGCGTTGCGCAAATGCCGCATCGATTTTGCTGCGCCCAGAGAATGCTTTTGCATAGGTAATGAGTGGATACTTGCTTAAGAGCTCCAGGGTGATGGATTCATGATTCAGTAAGGGGTGACCAGATGGCACAACCACTGCATGTTGCCATTGATGACTGGGAAGAGCCAAGACTCCAAGGGTATTGGCAAGCCCCTCCGTAGCAATCGCCAGATCCGCACGATCTTCAAGCAGCATTTGGGCAATTTGACTGGGGTTACCCTGCAACAGGCTTACGCGCACTTTTGGAAACCGCTTTGTAAATTCGCTCAAGACCTTAGGCAAAGCATAACGGGCCTGGGTATGAGTCGTGGCAATCACAAAGCTACCTTGGTCTTGATTGGCGTAATCATTGCCAACTCGCTTTAAGGTCTCGACTTCCTCCAACAGGCGTTCAATCGAAACTAAGATTCGCTTACCGGGTTCGGTTAATGAACGAATTCGCTTGCCATGGCGTCGAAAAATTTCAACACCCAACTCATCCTCAAGTTCAATGATCGCTTTGGAGACGCCGGGTTGCGAAGTAAATAGCGCTTTCGCAGCCGCAGTTAGATTAAAGTTCTGACGGACCACTTCACGAACAAAACGCAGTTGATGAAGGTTCATCCGAAAGTATCCTTACGCACGAGCTACCCACTTTAGAGCAGCGATTGCTAACAGTAAATAAATCAATGGTGGAAAGATTGCGGTAAACAGGGCAGGAAGTGCGCCGAGTAAGCCGACGCTGGAGAAAAGGGTATTAAATAGCTGAAAACTCATGCCCAACATGATGCCACCAAAGACCTTAATACCAACGCTTCCAGCCCGCACTTTCATGAACGCAAACGGTAGCGCAAGAGCGAGCATCACAAAAATAATAAAGGGGTAAACCACTTTTTTCCAAAAGGCGATCGCATGGCGTTGTGCATCTTGCTTATTTTCTTGAAGGTGCAAAATAAATTGGCCCAAACTGATGATGGACATCTTCTCGGGGCTGATCAGAAGAACATTAAGGATCTGTGGAGTAACTTGGGATTCCAAGCTCAGTTTTGGAATGGTTTTAGTTTGGGCGGTATAGACCGCATCTAAGGGATCACCACTGCGTTTCTCAATAAATCGGGTTTCTGAAACATCATTTAGTTCCCAAATACCCGCATTATTAAAGCGACCGGACGCAGCGCTACGAATTGAGAGAAGGCGGTAGTTGGGATCAAATTCATACATCCGAATTTGACGAATTTGATCATCTTGATCAATCGAGCCAACATTGACATACCGAACCCCAGCTTTAATCGGACCCGCTCCATCCTGATCGCGTAATTGATCTTTGAGCCAAACACCCGATCGAAACTGGGAGCTAAAGCTCGAGCCCAAGGCTTCCATTCGAATCCGCTCCGAGAGCCTCTCACTATATGGCCCTAAGCCCTCACTGATCGCAAGGGTCAATGCGACGATTGGTAAGGAAATTTTGGCAAGCGTGTAGAGGCTTTGTTTGATATCTAATCCAGCCACGCGAAAGATGGTGAACTCTGATTGACTGGCCATCATCGCAAAGACATAAATACTGCCAATTAAGCCAGCGATTGGAATAATTTCAACCATACGGCTAGGCGCTTTCAAGAGCACATGCAAAAGTGCCAGCGGCAGTGTGTATTTTGAATTGACCGATCCCAGTTCACTCAGAATGTCAAAAAATAAGAAGAGTGCCAGAAGGGCAAACAAAATAAAGCCAAAGCTCGCATAAATTTGCTTGGCAAAGTAACGCTCGTAAATTTTGGGAAAGAGCCAACTCATTTGCTTTGCCAGGCCCTTGGAAGTTGACGTTGCCACCACTTCACGGATGGATTAATGCGATTACGAATCAAAACAAACGCCAATCCGAATGCAATCAGGTGAATAGGCCATAGACCAATGAAGAAGTCGACACGACCTTGCGAAACGTAATTTTGGCTAAGGTTTAAGAGGTTGCTGTACATCAGGTAAATGAGGACGGCATAAAACATGGCCGTGTAGTTTCCTAAACGGGGATTCACATAGGCCAAGGGAATCGCAATTAAGACTAAACCAAGGGCCATGATAGGTAGACCAATACGCCAGAGCAACTCTCCAAAGTTAGCGCGTCGGATGTTGGGATCCGACTCTTGGATTAGCTCAATCACATTTTTTTCTCGATCGCGTGGCGGTGGCTTACTAACTTCCTTACTTAAGATCTTGGTCTCGTATTCATCAAACTCTAAAATTCTGAAGTTGGCTTGGGTTGGTTGACCTTCATAGCGACGACCTTTTAAGAGAACCACACTTTTATCACCGTTTGGGGCATTTTCAATGTAACCCGTAGCGGCAACCGCAACACTTAACTTTTGATTGCGCGTATCGGCCACAAAGATATTTTTAACTTCCCCCTTATCAACATCAAGATCTTCGATGAAAAAGACTCGCTCTGCCTTGGCAGATTCTTTGAATTGACCTGCTGCAACCATGGATACATCGTCGCGTTGTTGAAAGCGTTGACTAATCACACTCGACTCGCGATTTGCCCATGGCCAAACAAAAGCAGCCAATAAGGCAATGATGAGGATGAGCGGAATTGCAAATCGCAGGATTGGGCCAATTAAATTGGTAATACTCAATCCACTCGCAAACCACACGATCATTTCTGAGTCTTTGTACCAACGAACTAGAACAATTAGGACGGCAATAAACAGCGAGACGGTTAATAGAACGGCAAAGTAACCGAGGGTGGCTAGAGCAATTAACACTAAGGCGTCTTCGGGATTTACTGAACCACTCGCTGCAAATCCTAAAATTCGAATCACGAGCGTGGTAATCATGATGGTGACCAAGACCAAAAACACAGCACCTGTGGTCATGCTGAGTTCGCGGCGGAGGGCTTGTTCAAAGATCATGGTTACGGGGTCTAATTCTGCGACTTTAATTCGGTCGGTGGATAATGTAAAAAAACCCTTAATGGTGAAAGACGATGACGATTCAATTTAGCACGAAAGTTCTTGCCGATATCGATTTTAAAAGCCCTAAGGGCGCCGCTGCGGTTTGTGGCTTAAGTGGCGATTGTTTGGTGGTGGGGTACCGAGCCAACGAACTCTCCCAGCTAGAGGCGCTTGATGATCTTCTCGGTGGGGCCATTTCAGAGGCCCGCTCAGTGGGGGACCTCGATGGTAAAGCAGGAGCATGCACCTTATTACGCTCCACTCGGGCGTGGGCCTTGAATAACGTAAAGCTCAAACGGGTTTTATTGGTAGGCCTTGGTGATAACGAGTCTTTAGGTGATTTTGCCAAGATTGCACGATCGATTCTGAAGGCGGTGAGTGGTGGTTCCATTCAGTCAGTGCTGTGGCACACATCCAGTTTTGTTGGAAAGCAAAAATCCAATCAAAGTCCAACTGCAATCGTAGAACGGATTCGTTTGTTAGCCCAAATTGTGGGTGATCAGGTTTATCGCTTTGGGGTTCGACAGGAACAGTTTAAGACGAAGCCTTTGGAAAAACCAGACGCTCTACAGCAGTTCACCGTGCTTTCCAGTGCCAAGCAGGCATCGCTTGTGAAGGCAGCTGTTCACGAGGGATCGGCTTTGGTAGAGGGAATGAATTTGACCAAAGATCTGGGTAATTTGCCACCCAATGTTTGTACCCCAAGCTTTTTGGCACAGACTGCATTAAACCTTCCCAAGAAAACCAAGCTAAAGGTACAGGTGCTCAATCAACAACAAATTGAAGCACTTGGCATGGGCTCTTTCTTAGCAGTTGCTAAAGGCTCAGACACGCCCCCACGGTTCATCATCATGCGTCATGATGGTGGAAAGGCGAATGAAGATCCGATCGTTTTGGTTGGCAAGGGCATTACCTTTGATACCGGCGGCATTTCATTAAAGCCTGGCGAAGCGATGGATGAAATGAAATACGACATGTGTGGTGCGGCATCCGTATTTGGCACCATGTATGCGGTGTCTTTGTTGGGATTAAAAAAGAATGTGATCGGAGTGGTGCCAACCTGCGAGAACATGCCCTCAGGTCGCGCAACGCGTCCAGGCGACATTGTGAAGAGCATGTCTGGGCAGACCATCGAGGTTTTAAATACCGATGCTGAGGGCCGCCTGATTTTGTGTGATGCGCTAACGTATGTTGAGCGCTTTAAGCCAAATGTTGTGATCGATGTGGCTACTTTGACGGGCGCTTGCATTATTGCCCTAGGCCATGTGCATAGTGGTTTGTTCTCAGATGATGAAGTCTTAGTGAAAGCCTTGAGTAAGGCTGGTCATCAATCTTTAGATACGGTATGGCGTTTGCCTCTTGATGCGGCTTACCATGAGCAATTGAAGTCAAACTTTGCGGACCTCGCCAATATTGGGGGGCGTCCCGCAGGGAGTGTGACCGCCGCTTGTTTCCTATCGCGCTTTGCTGAAAAATTCCGGTGGGCTCATTTGGATATTGCTGGAACTGCATGGAAGAGTGGAGCCGCTAAAGGGGCAACGGGTAGACCAGTTCCACTTCTCCTCAATTTCTTACTCGATCAATAAGCGCTTAGTGCTCAGCGAATGGCCAGAATTGATTTCCATAGTCATGTTTCGGACAAACTACTCTATTGCTGTCGCCTAAGTCGCAAAATTTTAGCGAGTACTCATCCTCAGGGATTGCCGCGTACTATCGTCATTACAGGTGGTGAGCAAGACCTAAAAGGGCTTGATGATTTATTGTGGACCTTCAGTAAAACCGATTTTCTACCTCACGCCTGGTTGCATCAAGAGGGCGCCCACGAGACCCCGATTTTGTTGGTTCATCACTTATCCGAGTTAGATAATCAGGCGTTGGCGCATCAAGATGTCTTACTTTACTTGCACACGGAGGCACCACTTGGTCTTGATGCCTTGCTTGAGCGGTTTCCTCGTTGGATTGAAGTAGTTACGACCCAAGAGAATGAACTAAAAGCGGGGCGTGAGCGTTTTAAAGGTTACCGCGCCTTGGGGCATGAGCTCCATCACTTTGATCAAAGTAAGGCAGCAACTTAATGTTGATACACCCCCAAATCGATCCAGTAGCTCTCCAACTAGGCCCATTGGCGATTCATTGGTACGGACTAATGTATTTGTTTGCCTTTGCTCAATTTTTGTTACTTGGGCGACTGCGAGTTCGCCAAGAACCCTACCAAGCGATGCGTTGGACTTTTAAAGATGTCGAGGACATTTTATTTTGGGGTGTACTGGGTGTAATTGTTGGGGGCCGCTTGGGGTATGTGCTTTTTTATATGCCAAGTTTTTATCTGCAAAATCCAATCGCTATTCTTAAGTTATGGGAAGGGGGTATGTCCTTTCATGGCGGTTTATTAGGGGTCTTAATTGCCTTAGCGTGGTTTGCAAAGCGTCGTCAGATCTCCTATTTCGTGATAACGGATTTTGTGGCGCCACTCGTACCGTTGGGACTTGCTTTTGGTCGTCTCGGAAATTTCATTAATGGAGAGCTGTGGGGGCGGCCTAGCGATTGGCCTTGGGCAATGGTCTTTCCGATGGTCGATCAAGTTACTCGCCATCCGTCGCAGTTGTATCAGTTTGCAGGCGAAGGCCTTTTATTGGCATTGATTTTATGGCTGTATGCGAGTCAGCCAAGACGAGTAGGGCAGGTATCGGGCCTCTTTTTACTGGGGTATGGACTGCTTCGTTTTCTGGTGGAGTTTGCTAGGGAGCCCGATGCGTACTTGGGCTTATTAGGCTTGGGTTTATCTATGGGGCAGTGGCTATCGATACCCATGATCGGTTTGGGAATTTACTTACTACAGCGAAAGCCGCGCTAATAAACCATTTTTGGCCAATTGATTTAAACCTTTGTTAAAAAATCTGGTTATGCTGTCAGCATGCTAGAAAAAATTGCCCAAACTCGTTTTTTATCCCGAGCGACCAGCGCAGTTCGCCGATTGGTCTCCGAGCGGGGTGAGTCAAACGCTGTCAGCATGGCCCTCGATGTGATTTCAAACTATCGCAAGCTGAATGCCGAGCAACGACCAAAGTTCTTTGCCATGCTTGCTGAGCAATTCAATATTGATGCAGAGCAATTGACGAAAGCCGCTCAAAGTTTTGCAGCAGATCCAAATGCAAGAAACTACATTCGCCTACAGAAGATTTCAGAATCCCCACGGCAAGAGCTGTTAAGGCGACTCAACCGCGCTCCGGGCGGCACGGCCGCGGTAGTCGAGATGCGTCGCGACCTTTTGACTTTGCTGAATAAAAAACCAGAGTTGATGGGTTTGGACTATGACATGCGGCATCTCCTGTCATCTTGGTTTAACCCCGGCTTTTTGAAGATGCACCGTGTTGACTGGAAATCGCCTGCCGAGATTTTGGAGAAGATCATTGCCCATGAGGCCGTCCATGCCATTGATGGCTGGGATGATCTGCGCCGGCGTTTACAACCCGATCGGCGTTGTTTTGCCTTTTTCCATCCGCAGCTCCCCGATGAGCCTTTGATCTTTGTGGAGGTTGCTTTACTTCCTGAGATACCGGTTGCCATCATGCCCCTGGTGGATAAGAAATCCACCCCCGTAGAGCAATCCAACCAATTCAAGGTAGCCGCCTTTTACTCCATCAGTAACTGCGAATCCGGATTACGGGGTGTTTCGATGGGCAACTTCTTAATTAAGCGCGTTGCCGAGCAACTGCACGCCGAGTTCCCAGGATTAAAAACCTTTGTGACCTTATCGCCGATTCCAGGCCTCATGGAGTGGATCACCGCTGGGGCGCATCTGGGCGATCTGCCAAGCTCCGACAAAATTAAGCCAGCGGTTCGTAAGGCGCGCGATGATGCTCTGGAACTTCTAAAATTAAATGGCAGCAATTGGATGGATAAGCTGGGTAAAGCATGGCATCCAGATCAATGCAGTGAGCGCGAGAAAGCGGCATTCATGGCATTAACCGCGATTTATCTAACAACCGTGACCCCAAGTCGGGATGGGAATCCGGTCGCAAAATTTCACTTGGGAAACGGCGCCAAACTACATCAAATTAACTGGGCGGGGGATTTGTCCAAGAATGGCCTGCGGCAATCTGCTGGGTTAATGGTGAATTATCTCTATGATCTGTCGAGCGTTGAAGAAAATCATGAGCGCTTTGTGAATGGGGAGATGATTTATTCCCGCTCCGTAAGTAAGTTGATGAATATTTAAGCCTGAATAAGTCCTATATAAGACTCGGTTCTTGGTTTTTAGGGGTTTTGCCCTAGATTTTGAAGTTCGTTTTAGAATGATGTTCGCGATCGTTTTACCCTTTATAAGAATTGAAGAGGAGACAAATAATGGTGTTGAATCAAAAGAAAAAAATAGCGGGCCTCGTGCTTAGCTTATTAGCTGTAGTCGGCTTATCAAGTACCGCCAATGCACAAGAGTGGCCAGTTAAAACGGTCACCTTCTTAAACCCATTCCCAGCGGGCGGTGGAACGGATGCATTTGCCCGTCCTTTGGCTGCCCAATTAACAGAGCAATTGGGCAAGCAATTTATTATTGATAACCGTGGAGGTGCTGGCGGTACGGTCGGTGCTTCGGTGGCTGCTAAAGCAGCACCAGATGGTTATACATGGTTCATCGGCGCCTCGCATCATACGATTGCCCCTTCCATGTACAAGAACTTGGACTATGACATTCAAAAGAGTTTCATTCCAATTGCCTTGTTAGCAAGTGTTCCGCAGGTATTGGTTGTTAATCCAAATCGTGTGAGTGCTCGTAACCTCAAAGACTTCATTGCGCTCATGAAGAAGAACCCTGGTAAATACAACTTTGCTAGCGCAGGTAGTGGTACCGTGCATCACCTTGCAGGCGAGTTATTTAAGATTCAGACTGGTACCTTCATTGTTCACATCCCTTACCGTGGCGCTGGTCCAGCCATGAGCGATCTTCTCGCTGGTCAGGTTGATTTGGAATTTGATGGTTTGGGATCATCTGCTTCGCAAATTAACGCAGGTAAGTTATTTGCGATTGCTGTTGCATCCGATAAACGCAATCCAGCAATTCCTAACGTACCAACCTTTGTAGAAGCTGGTTTGCCTGACTATCGTGTATCGACTTGGTACGGCATGTTTGCTCCTGCTGGCACACCAAAACCAATCGTTGACAAGATGACTGCTGAAGTTCAAAAGGCGCTGAATTCTCCAAAGCTGAAAGCAATTTGGGCTCAAAACGGTGGGGATAATCCCAACCTATATGGAGAGGCATTTGGTAAGCAAGTTGCTTCCGACGTAACGCGTTGGTCTGAAGTTGTTAAGAAATCAGGCGCCAAGCTCGATTAATTTTGTATTCGTAGTTAAGGGTTTTGAGTGAATTTATACGCATTACTAGAGTCTGGCTTTCCTAAAAATCCCGAGGACTGTGCACTCGAAACCCAAGAAGGACTGTATTACTCGTGGCGTGATTTAGATCGCGCCACGGCCATGATGGCAAATTTACTCAAGAGCCTGAACTTACCCCAAGGCTCACGAGTTGCTGTCCAAGTTGAAAAATCCCCAGAAGCACTTTTTCTATACCTAGCTACTTTGCGAGCTGGGTATGTTTATTTGCCCCTAAATACGGCGTATCAAGAGTCTGAGATTGAATATTTTCTTGAGAATGCAGAGCCAGCTGTTGTCGTTTGCAGTTCCAAGAACTTTTCTTGGATTTCGAAGATTGCATTCAAAAGTGGCACTCTAAATGCATTTACATTGGATGAGAACCGCACCGGATCGCTCTTGGATCGTGCTGCACAATGTTCTGATCAGTTTAAGACCGTTAAAAAGGCTGACGATGATCTAGCAGCCATTTTGTATACATCGGGTACCACCGGGCGCAGTAAAGGAGCCATGCTGACGCATGGCAATCTTGGTAGCAATGCTCAGGTATTAAAAGAGTTTTGGGGTTGGAAAAAAGGCGACATCCTTTTGCATGCACTGCCCATTTTCCATGTTCACGGTTTGTTTGTTGCGGCTCATGGGGCATTATTAAATGGCAGCAAAATGATTTGGTTGCCTCGTTTAGATACAGCGCAATTAATTAAGCATTTGCCGCGTTCAACCATCATGATGGGTGTACCCACATTCTACGTGCGCTTAT
Organism: Polynucleobacter sp. MWH-UH24A; assembly: GCF_018687475.1. Lineage (NCBI taxonomy): Bacteria > Pseudomonadati > Pseudomonadota > Betaproteobacteria > Burkholderiales > Burkholderiaceae > Polynucleobacter > Polynucleobacter sp. MWH-UH24A. The sequence continues at coordinate 1,528,182 of NZ_CP061292.1, read as the reverse complement.
TGCTTGATCCAAACTTTAACCAGAGTGTTTGCAAAAACATGCGTCTGTTTGTATCGGGCTCAGCGCCATTGTTAACCGAGACCTTTAATACTTTTCAGAAGGTATCGGGGCATACCATTCTTGAGCGTTATGGTATGAGCGAGACCGTGATGTTGGTTTCTAATCCCTATCAAGGGTCGAGAGTCGGCGGATCTGTTGGAGTGCCTCTCCCAGGTGTTGAGGTTCGCGTCGTGAATGAATCTGGATCCCCATGCGGCGTCAATGAGATTGGTGCCATTGAAGTGCGAGGTCCAAATATATTTAAGGGCTACTGGCGCATGCCAGAGAAGACCGCTGAAGAGTTCACGAACGATGGTTGGTTTAAAACCGGTGATGTGGGTCGCTGGGGTGGTGAGACCAGTGCCGGTAAGGTTCCCGATCACTATCTTTGCATCGTCGGCCGCAATAAGGATTTAATCATCTCGGGTGGTTATAACGTTTACCCAAAAGAGATCGAGAGTTTTATTGATGATATGGATGGGGTTGAGGAGAGCGCGGTGATTGGTATTCCGCATAAAGATTTTGGTGAGGCAGTCATGGCGATTGTGGTTCCAAAGCCTGGAGCTAAACTCAATAGCCAGTCCATGATCGATGCATTGAAATCAAAGATTGCGAACTTTAAAGTTCCTAAGCGAATTGAAATAGTCGAGGGATTACCGCGTAACGCAATGGGCAAGGTGCAAAAGAACGTGTTGCGTCAGCAGTACAGTCATTAAGCACTCAGCGCTTTATGGGCTTCATTAAACATAAAGAGCGCCAAGAACATCAGCATTACCCCAAAGACACGTTTGAGCTGAACGACATTGAGCTTGCGAGCTAACTTTGCCCCTAACGGAGCAGTGAAAATACTCGTTGCTACGATGCAAGCAACTGCAGGTAGATAGATAAAACCAAAAGAGCCAGCGGGCAAGTCGGGTCGTCCAAAGCTACCAAAGACGTAACCCAGGGTTGAAGCAAGGGCAATCGGAAAACCCAGTCCCGAGGACGTTGCCATCGCCACATGGGGGCTTACGTTGCACCAGATCATGAATGGGACGGTGACAAAGGCACCGCCAGCACCCAATAGGCTCGACAAGCCTCCAGAGAAGGCGCCATAAGAAAATAAGCCTAGCTTCCCAGGCAGTTCGCGCTCGGGCTTCGGTTTTTTATTAATGAACATCTGAATTGAGGTGTACACAATAAAGACCGCAAAGAAAAGGGAGAGCCAGCCTGTATTAAACGCCTCAAATAACTCGCTACCCCCTAAAAAACTGCCAACAATAATTCCGGGGGTAAAGCCCGCAACCAGTTTCCAGTCAATTGAGCCGTGGCGATGATGAGCCCGAATAGCCGAGAGCGAGGTAAACAAAATGGTGGTCATGCCAGTGGCGATTGCCATATGAACAATGATGTCCTGGCTAAAGCCCTGGTGATTAAAGACGATGATCATGAAGGGAACCAAAATCATCCCACCACCAATCCCCAAAAGACCCGCTAAGAACCCAGCACATCCTCCGCAAACTAGGAGGATTGCAATGTCAGTCAAAAACATGAAAGGATCCCCGCCTTGGTCGCTAGACCGTCATCCTGAACCCTAAAGTTCAAGGTGGTACGGTAGCAATACTTCGGGTGCATCAAATGATTCAGGGAGTGTCGGACGGACCCACACTGTAAATCGATAAGACGCTCGCGCCCATACTGCAATACCCGTTCCGTATGCTTACGCATCGGTTCAAGGAACTATTGGCCTTGGCGCACCAGGCAGGGAAAGTGTTTTGATTAGAGAGTCGACTTGTTGTTCAAGTGCGTTCACTTCTTGCTCAATCAGATTTAGTTGTTCTGGATCAATCGTAGGGGTAGCAGAGGCTTGCGCAATGGATTGCTGAGATTGAATCAGGTCACCCGCTAATTTAATGGCAGCCATCATCGCTGCGCGCTCAATACTCTTATTGCCGCTAGCAAGAGCCAACTTGATTTGTTCATCCACCAAAGAGCAGGCCTCACGGAGCAATAGCTCGTGATCGCTTGAGGTTGCAAGCGTGATTTTGTGGCCAGCCAGACTGACTTCAATGCGTTGTTGGGTCATGGTCTTTATCAATCATTGCGTTATCACCCAACAGGTTCATTTGGCGCGAATCACTCTGTTCAGGAAGGCGCTTTAAGATGTGCTCGATGCGCTTTTGAGCATCCTCAATTTTTGACTCGAGGGTCACGCGATCTTGTCGTAATGCCTCAACGGAGGCATTCACCATTTTTAACTTCTCAGAAAGACGTCGGAGCGTTTGCTCAATGGAATCTTGCGACATATCTAAAATCGTATCAGAACTAGGCTAATTTCTTTTTAGCGGTTTCGGTAACCAGATAGAACCCGAGTGAGGCAACGGCAATGTAGCAGAGGGTGAAGAACAAATTACTAAAGAAATAAGTTCCAAATAGCTCAGCGAATCCCACAAGCGATGCACCGCTCTTTTGTAGATAAAAAGCCCCACTGGAGATTAGCTCACAAATCGCAACCCCAGCAACCAAGGCAATTGCAAATTGACCAATCTTGAACCCGTTCTGTTCATAGTGCTGGCGCAACCACCGACCGGCCATCCAGAGCGCCAAATACGATGGGATTAAAGCAACGTAGGCAAGGTTGAAAATGAAATCGCCCATAGCCAAATAATCGATTACAAAGGCTTGAGTCAAAACAAGCAAAAAGAGGGCTGGGCTTAATAAGAAACCAACTACAAAAGCAATTGCCCAGGTAGCGTCAGGCAAGCCCATCAGGGAGGCTACATGTTGTCCTCGAGTGGCCCACAAAATCAAGGAAAAAACCACAGCAATCCATACGGTCTGTTTGGTCGAAAGATTAAACATGATTCCTCCTTGAGTAATGGGGCTATTTTAGACCTAAATTAACACAAAACCTTTATTTCATGGCGTACCGAACCCCAATAAAAAGGTTCGATCCTGGGGTGTTGTAACCATAAGATAGTTGGTAATCTTTATTGAAGATATTGTTCCAACGACCAAAGATCGACCAGTCTTTGGCAAATTCGCAATTGCCATATAAATTGAAGATGGCATAACCGCCCATATAACTGGAGTTGCCCGAGTTATAGCGTCCTCCTTGAAACGTTCCCTCGGCGCCCACATTCAATTTCTGATAACGGTACTCAGCACCAAGGTTCCCAAATTGACGAGCGCGCTTAGCCAGTAGAAACCCCGTGGTTTGATCAATCGGATTTTGTTGATCATAGGATGCTTTCAAGCGAAGACTCGATAACTTTGCAATACCGCCAACGGATACGCCAGAGATTTTTGCAACACCTGCATTGCCAGCACATCCGCCATTAGGACCATTAAGTTGTGCAATCGTGCATGGAGGGGCAGTCGTGGTGTACTGAATGAGATTGGTAATGGTGCTATTAAATCCAATTAAATGAAGATCCAAGCCGCTGGACTCATAGTGGAGACCAATCTCGGTATTTTTACTTTTTTCTGCTTGTAAATTGGTATTACCGTAATCAGGAAAATACAAGTCATTAAATGACGGGGCCTTAAAGCCGGTACCGTAATTAATATTGCCTCGAATTTGTTTGGAGAAAAAGTAACCATACGATGCGCTGCCTGTCGTTTGTGGCCCATACCCAGTAATGCTGTCATTACGAAGTGCAAGGTTTGCTAAGTGTGATCCATGTTTAAGCTGATAAGAACCTGCCACGGTATTGGTATTTTGATCTTGACTGACGATACCGCCATCATTGGAGTAACCGCTTAAAGTTTTTCGCTCCGCAACAAGTTGTAATAGATCACTACCAATCTTGATATCGTTTTGCCAGGAATAAATCATCTGTTTTGTTTTGTAAACAGGATTTCCGGTGCTGTAGAGATTCTGTGAGTAATCATTTGACTGGGAGACTTGAAGCATGCTTTTCCAGTCTTTGTTGATTTGATTGTTCGAGAATAAGGAAAAGATCCCCAAATTGCTAATTTGACTCCCAATGCCACCCCCATAAAAACTAGAAACAGGGTATTGATTGTCGAGTCGAGAAGCCAAAAACTGAAATCCAAACTCTTGCCCACGATCCCATTCCTGGGCAATACGACCAGCACCACCACTCTTGGTATAGCCTGTTCGATTTTGACTTAATGCATTTCTATTATTTGTAGCTACAGAGTTAAACCCAGTAGAAATTTCTTGCGATCCGCTAATGGCGTAACTTGTTGTCCTCGTGTCTCCGAACGAGCCATAAAGGCTGGCATCCGTAATGCTGGTTCCATAACCGCCATACCCCGTTGAGGCATTCGCTTGAAACGGCCCCGTACCCTTTTTGGTAAATATCTGAATGACACCGCCAATGGCATCCGAACCATAAAGACTACTTTGTGGACCAAAAATGATTTCAATTCGATCAATAATTCCAAGTGGAATGGCTTGTAACGAAAACCCACCCGTTCCAGCAGCTTGACTACGCACACCATCAACCAATAAAAGAGCTTGATTCGAGTTTGATCCTCGCAAGAACACGCTTGCTGCGGATCCGGGACCGCCAATGGTTGAAATCTCCACCCCTCTTTGACGCTGTAAGAGCTCCACAAGACTGGTTTGTCCTGCATCAGCAATTTCTTCGGGGCCGATAAAAACGTAGTCAGCCAATACATCGTTGGCGCGAGTGGGGGTGCGGGTAGCAGTGACAATCACCGGATCCATCGGGTTATTGGCTGTGCTAACCAAGACATTCCCACTTTGGGCATAGACAGTTTGGTTGCTAAAGGAAATGGTTAATGCGAGAGTGAGAGCGGATAGGCGCCAACGGTTGTTGGCCTTCCAAAGATTACGGCAAGGTTGCATGACAAATCCAAGTTGTAATGCCTGCCAACCTCCCCGTTAGCGGGCGATACAGAACTCGGAATAGGGATGAGCGTCAATGTGGGCGTGTGAGGGCCCTCTATTGGCGCGCGAAGGTCCCCGTTCACGAAATTCCACCTGTCTTGGCCGGTATCCGGGCTGGTGAACTTTAGATTTGGCCTTCCCATGCATTGATACACAGTGGCTTATCAAACCATAGCACCGAACGACTGGCGCATTCACTTACCGTTGCGGGGGCAGCACACGTTTGAGTAGTGTTTCCCGTTTAACCCAAATGTCATACAAATGGGCACCACGACGACTCAATATTACCCTATTTATGACTAGGAATAACCCGAATTTCCTTTATTGGAAGGCTTACAATGAATAGTTCGAGTGAATATTTCAATGACCATACTAGATAGACATCCAGAAAAAAATCTAATTCGCTTGCAGCTTAGCCAAAATATTGTTTTGCGTAATTTAGATCCGGGCAGCATGGCTGAATTAGAGAGTTCCCTTGAGATCTCGGATCTTAAGAAATCCGAGATCTTGTTACGTCAAGGCAACTATCAAATGGAGCAATATTTTGTTCTTGATGGCATCTTAAAACGTATTGTTTCAAGTGCTGATGCAAAAGAAATGATCCTGCGATTTGCCATTGAGAAAGATATTGAAACCAGTTATGCCGCATGGCGCTTACAGCGCGCTGCGCCCTACAGTATTGCTTCGGTCACTAAGGCGCGGGTTGCGCGGATGCCTCTTAAAAAGTGGGCTGAGTTTTTGGATAACCACCCAAAACTAAAAGAAAGTTTTGAGTTTGAGGTGATGCGTCTCATGAGTGAAATCATGGCACACACGATTACATTGCACATGCTCGATGCCCCAGGGCGGGTTGAACGGTTTTTGCGAAAATACGAAAACTTATTTGAGGTTTTACCCAAGAAAGAATTGGCCGCTTACCTGAATCTTTCGCCCGAAACCTTAAGCCGTTTAAAGAGCAAACACAAAGAGCTATTTATCTAAATTTTAGGGTTATTTGATTCATTGAGTAAGCGCTAACCCTAGGTTTTTATTGGATTTTAGGGGAAATTGACGAAAGTCAATGCTGAACCCTCCTCTGAGTCCTAAGATTCGTCTCAGTTCAGCTGAGACTCTTTTATGGAGGCGAAGTTGAAGACAACCAATCCCACGGAGAGAGACAACGTTATGTTGACAGCTACGAAAGAGCATTCTGCCAATGTTGCTGCAGAAGATACCCCACTAACCGACGGTTTCCATTTGGTGATCGATGCCCTAAAGGCCAACGATATCGATACTATTTTTGGACTGGTTGGTATCCCTATTACTGATTTAGCGCGTTTGGCCCAAGCGGAGGGAATGCGCTTTATTGGATTCCGGCACGAACAGCATGCGGGTAATGCTGCGGCGATTGCTGGTTATATGACTCAAAAGCCCGGCATTTGCCTAACAGTGTCGGCACCCGGATTCTTAAATGGTTTGACTGCTCTAGCAAATGCAACCACCAACTGTTTCCCCATGATTCTGATTTCTGGATCAAGCGAGCGTGAGATTGTGGATTTGCAGCAGGGTGACTATGAAGAGATGGATCAGTTAAATGCTGCCAAGCCTTACGCAAAAGCATCCTACCGGATTAACAAGGCAGAAGACATCGCTATTGGTGTTGCGCGCGCCATTCGTGCCGCAGTATCGGGACGCCCAGGCGGAGTCTACCTTGATCTTCCTGCGCAGTTATTGGGGCAAAGTATTCCTGCTCAAAAGGGGAAAGAATCCTTATTCCGTGTGATTGATGCTGCACCTAAGCAAATTCCTGCACCGGATGCCATCAAGCGCGCGATTGATGTTTTGAAAAACGCCAAGCGGCCTTTGATTCTTTTGGGCAAGGGCGCTGCTTATGCACAAGCCGATCAAGAGATCAAAGATTTGGTTGAGAAATCAGGTATTCCTTATTTACCAATGTCAATGGCAAAAGGTTTGTTACCAGATACCCATCCGCAGTGCGCATCTGCAGCCCGTTCATTTGTGTTGGCAGAAGCGGACACCGTGATGTTGGTCGGTGCTCGTTTGAATTGGTTATTGGCCCATGGCAAAGGTAAAACTTGGGGCAACCATTTGAAGAAATTTATTCAGATTGATATTGCAGCAACTGAAATTGACAGCAACGTTCCGATTGCAGCCCCAGTGATTGGTGATGTCGGCTCTTGTGTCACCGAGCTGTTGAAGCAAATTGGTAGCGTTCCCAAGCCAAGCGCTGAGTGGATTCATGCAATTAATGAGAAAAAAGACAAGAACATTGCCAAAATGGAGGAGACACTCTCCAAAAATCCTTCCCCCATGAACTTCCACAGCGCATTGCGTGCGATTCGTGAGGTGGTGAAGGCCAATCCAGATGTCAATATCGTGAACGAAGGGGCTAACACCCTTGACTATGCTCGTAGCATCGTCAATATGTATAAACCCCGTAAGCGTTTTGACTCTGGTACTTGGGGAATCATGGGTATTGGTATGGGCTACGCCATCGGTGCAGCGGTTGTTAGCAAGCAACCCGTCATTGCCATCGAAGGGGATAGCGCGTTTGGATTTAGCGGCATGGAGCTTGAAACCATCTGCCGCTACAACCTGCCAATCATCACAGTCGTGTTTAACAACAACGGTGTTTACCGTGGTACGGATGTGAACCCTACCGGTGGTGCGGATGTTGCGCCAACCGTGTTTGTAAAAAATGCACGTTACGACAAGATGATGGAGGCGTTTGGCGGCGTTGGTTATAACGTCACTACTCCCGAGGAATTGACTGATGCATTGAACAAGTCTCTCGCCTCAGGTAAGCCAACGGTCATCAATGCTGTGATTGACGAAACTGCGGGTACTGAGAGCGGTCGTTTGACTAACCTCAACCCAGCTTCTACTGCAACCAAGAAGTAATCATTTATTGATATAAAGAGTCCAAAGGAGATTCAAAATGAGTAAACCACTAGACGGAATTCGGATTATCGATTTCACCCACGTACAAGCAGGTCCTGCTTGCACCCAATTGCTTGGCTTTTATGGCGCCGACGTGATTAAAGTTGAGCGTCCTGGCTCTGGCGACGTGACCCGTAGTCAGTTGCGTGACATTCCCGATGCCGATGCTTTGTATTTCACGATGCTTAACGGTAACAAGCGTTCCTTAACCTTGGATACCAAGACCCCAGAGGGTAAAGAGGTGCTCGAGAAGTTAATCAAGGTCTCTGATGTGATGGTTGAGAACTTTGGTCCAGGCGCTTTAGATCGCATGGGTTTCTCATGGGATCGCATTATGGAATTGAACCCCAAGATGATCTTGGCTTCAGTCAAAGGTTTCTCAGACGGTCATTCGTATGAGGATTTAAAAGTGTATGAGAACGTCGCTCAGTGTGCTGGCGGTGCGGCATCGACCACTGGTTTCTGGGACGGCCCTCCCACTGTATCCGCTGCTGCATTGGGCGACAGTAATACGGGTATGCACTTGGCAATTGGTATCTTGACTGCTCTCATGCACCGTCAAAAAACAGGTAAAGGTCAAAAGGTGGCTTGCTCGATGCAAGACGCTGTATTGAATCTCTGCCGTGTGAAGTTGCGTGACCAACAGCGCTTGGATCGCGTTGGTTACCTCGAAGAGTATCCACAGTATCCTCATGGCAAATTTAGTGATGTCGTGCCCCGTGGTGGTAACGCTGGCGGCGGCGGTCAGCCTGGCTGGGTCTTAAAGTGCAAAGGTTGGGAAACCGATCCAAATGCCTATATTTATTTCACGATCCAAGGTCATGCTTGGGAGCCAATTACCAAAGCCCTTGGCAAACCAGAGTGGGCAACCGATCCAGCCTATATGACTGCGCAAGCTCGTCAAGACAAGATTTTTGATATCTTCGCGACCATTGAAGATTGGCTCAAAGATAAGACTAAGTACGAAGCGGTCGATATCTTGCGCAAGTTTGATATTCCCTGCGCACCTGTCCTCTCCATGAAAGAGATCGCTGAGTCACCTGATTTGCGTGCTAGTGGATCCATTGTTGAAGTGGATCACAAAGTACGTGGCAAGTACCTCACGATTGGTAGTCCAATTAAGTTCTCTGAATTGAAGGTCGAAGTGAAGCCATCTCCAGTATTGGGTGAGCACACCGATGAGGTTCTATCTGATCTTGGCTATAGCAAAGAGCAAATTGCTCAATTGCATGCGGCAAAAGCGGTTTAATCGGTATAGCGCTTAAGTAATGGCGCCTTCGGGCGCCATTTGCTTTTCAGGGGAGAGACATCAACTATGAGCAACGAGGTCGATCTTCATCAACTCATTGAGGTGATTGGTGATGCTGTTGTTGTCTCCAATGTGGCGGGCAAAATCACTTTGTGGAATCGCGCTGCCGAGGACATGTTTGGATACACCGCTAGAGAGGCACTGGGACAAAATCTCGACATCATTACACCTGAACGATTTCGGGGACGTCATTGGGAGGGCTATCACCACTCCATGGAAACGGGCACTACAAAGTACGGAAAGCAAACTTTGCGAGTACCGGCGCTTCATAAAGATGGGCATACGCTGTCGATCGCATTTACTGTCGCCATGCTCCATGACGAACACCACCAAGTCAGCGGTGTCGTTGCGGTGATCCGAGACGAAACCGCTCGATTTATCGAAGAAAAAGAGCTCAAAAAACGTTTGATCGAGCTGGAATCCAAGCCGGGCATGTGATCCCTGCGCTTGCCCTAAATTGGGCTTGTATCGCCATTTTTAACCAATACCAGCGCTGGTAAAATGGCTTTCATCAAATTTTCATACTTTTTAGGACTCTTTTATGGCAAAAGCACTTGAGGGAATTAAGATCCTCGACTTTACGCACGTTCAATCTGGGCCAACGTGCACCCAGTTGCTCGCTTGGTTTGGGGCCGATGTTATTAAAGTTGAGCGTTCGGGTGAGGGTGATGCGACTCGCAAGCAATTGCAAGACATACCGGATGCCGATAGTTTGTATTTCACGATGCTAAATCACAACAAGCGCTCTTTAACTGTGAACACCAAAACGTCTGAGGGTAAAGATATCCTGGAGCGCTTGATTAAGCAGTGCGATGTGTTAGTTGAGAACTTTGCGCCGGGTGCTTTAGATCGCATGGGTTTTACTTGGCAGCGGATTCAAGAACTCAACCCCCGCATGATCATGGCCTCGATCAAAGGCTTTGGACCAGGGCCTTATGAGGATTGCAAGGTGTATGAGAACGTTGCGCAATGCGCTGGCGGTTCCGCATCGACCACAGGCTTTGATGATGGCCCACCGATGGTGACCGGTGCTCAGATTGGTGACAGTGGTACCGGTTTGCATTTGGCACTCGGGATTGTGACCGCACTTTATCAGCGCACGCATTCGGGTCGAGGGCAGAAGGTGGATGCCGCCATGCAAGACGCGGTTCTCAATCTGTGCCGCGTTAAGCTTCGTGATCAACAGCGCCTTGATCGAAACGGCACGATGCAAGAGTACCCCCAGTTTCCAAATGGTACTTTTGGCGATGCGGTTCCCCGCGCTGGTAACGCCTCAGGCGGTGGTCAACCCGGCTGGATTCTGAAGTGCAAGGGCTGGGAAACCGATCCTAATTCTTACATTTACATCGTCGTTCAAGCTGCGGTGTGGGAAGCCATTTGTAAAGTGATCGGCCGTGAGGATTGGATTACCGATACCGATTACGCATCACCCATGGCTCGTTTGCCCCGACTTATGGGGATCTTTGCAGAAATTGAGAAATGGACCATGACCAAGACAAAGTTTGAGGTCATGAATACGCTCAATCAGTACGATGTACCCTGTGGCCCGATCCTTTCTATGAAGGAGATCGCACAAGAGCCGGCTTTACGTGCAACCGGTACGGTGGTTGAGGTTGATCATCCAATTCGTGGTAAATATTTGACGGTTGGCAATCCGATCAAATTATCCGATAGCCCTACCGATGTGACCCGTTCACCCCTATTGGGTGAGCATACCGATGAGATTTTGCAAGAGCTTGGTTTTAAGATCGATGATCTGATTGATTTACGCCATAAGAAAGTCATCTAAATGCGCATCGCACTCATTGGCAGTCAAGATTTTGGTAAAGCCGCTCTTGAGGCTTTTTTGGAGCGTGGGGATGAGGTGGTGGCAGTGTTTTGTCCGCCCGATAATCCGAAGGCCACTAAGCCTGAGATCTTGAAAGAGACCGCCATGGCTCGGGGTTTGAATATGCTCCAGTTTCCGAGTCTTAAGGGACCGGAGGCTGCCAATGCAATGCGCGATAGTAAAGCGGATATTTGTGTGATGGCCTATGTGTTGCAATTTGTGCCACAGGATCTAGTGAAGATCCCACGCTTTGGCACGATTCAGTATCACCCATCTTTATTACCAAAGTACCGCGGTCCCAGCGCGATCGGCTGGTCGATCGCCTTAGGTGAAACCAAGACTGGATTAACGATTTTTAGGCCCTCCGATGGTCTCGATGAAGGCGCAATCATTTTGCAAAAGGAAGTACCGATTGGTCCAGATGACACCTTAGGTCAGGTCTACTTTAATCACCTCTTCCCCCTAGGAATTGCAGCCTTATTAGAGGCGGCCGATTTAGTAGCGGCAGGTAAGCACCAAGAAATGGTGCAAGATGAGTCGCTAGCGAACTACGAAGGTTGGTTTGATCAAGCTGCTGCTCGGATTCATTGGTCAAATCATGTGAGTCAAATTTATAACCTGATCCGGGCATGCAATCCAGCCCCAGGTGCTTGGACTGCACTCAATGGTGAGAAAGTTCAGATTTATGATGTGCGCAAACACATCACCCCAACCTACGGATCCGTTCAGGGTAAGCCCGGCGAAGTCGTTGAGGTTACCTCGAACTCATTTAGGGTGGCCTGCCATGGCGGTCAGATTGAGGTTCTCAAAGCCAAAGCCGGAAAGGGTTCGAAAGTCTCCGGGGGGGAGTGCGCTAGTGCGGCCGGTATTCAGGTCGGCCAATTCTTTGACGCGTAATTAGATCTCAAGATTATCAATTAGGCGAGTCTTGCCAAGTTTGGCAGCCGCCAAAATGACGAGTTCTTTCTTCGCCAGCAGGTCTTCATTGCTCGGCGTTAATAAATCGGCGCGCTTACGAATGGCAATGTAGTCAGGTTGCCAGCCACGTTGTGTAAGAGCATCAGCGGTCTTTTTCTCAAGCTCACGTAGCGATTGATCCAGAGGCTTCATGGGGCTGGCGTGATGCATGGTATCCAAAACGGCAAGTCGCAGCTCTTGCAGGCTTGTTTGTAAATGAGGGGCTTCAGTGCGTTCAGCCGCATTTAAATAAGCATTGCGCGAAGATAATGCTAAGCCATCATCGGCACGAATGGTTTCACCCGCCACAATCTCAACGGGTAAGGCAAACTGATGCGCCATTTGACGAATAATCATCAGTTGCTGATAGTCTTTTTTGCCAAAGACGGCGACACGGGGTTGAACGCAGGAAAATAATTTCAGAACAACCGTACAAACTCCCTTAAAAAATCCTGGACGGAATTCGCCTTCTAAAATATCGCCTAATTGCTTGGGTGGATCAACACGGTATTCTTGGGGCTCGGGGTAGAGGACTTTCTCGGTGGGGGCGAACAATACATAAACCCCTTCCTTTTCAAGCTTTTCGGCATCCGCCTCAAGGGTTCGTGGGTACTGATCAAAATCTTCATGGGGACCAAACTGCAGACGATTTACAAAAATACTGGCTATCACTGGATCGCCATGTTGTCTTGCAATGCGCATTAAGGAGAGATGCCCCTCATGCAGATTGCCCATGGTGGGTACAAAGGAGGCGCGGTTCTGTCCACGTAATTGATCGCGCAGCTCTTGAATATCGGTAACGATTTTCATGCGCTTGGGGTATAGGCTAGTCGGACGTAAATCGGTGCGTAGGGCTCGGCTTGGGTGATTTCAATTAACGATTCACGTGAGAGTTCGAGCATGGCAATAAAGTTCACCACAATCACCGGCACACCATTACCTGAGCGAATGGCATCTTCAAACAGTTCACTGAACTCAACAAAGCGGGTGTTCTGTAAGCGCCGCAGAATACGAGTCATGAAGTCGCGAACCGATAACTGCTCACGGGTAATCGTATGGTGTTGATTGAGTTTGGCCCGATGCAGCACATCGCGCCATGCCATTTGCAGATCCTCGAGATTAACCTCAGGCCAAGTCACTGCAATGCTGGTATCGACATAACCATGCGCCACCTGAAAATCACGACCGACTTGAGGAATGCGATCGAGCTCTTGTGCAGCTAATTTCATCCGCTCGTATTCCAAGAGGCGTCGTACCAGTTCGGCGCGCGGATCTTCCACTTCCTCATCACTGTCCGCCTTTTTCATGGGCAAGAGCATGCGCGATTTAATTTCAATCAACATTGCAGCCATTAATAAATACTCAGCTGCGAGTTCGAGATTGTGATGACGGATTTGATCGATGTAGCTGAGATACTGCTGTGTGACCTCCGCCATCGGAATATCCAAGACATTGAAGTTTTGCTTACGAATCAGGTAGAGCAGTAAATCCAAAGGACCCTCAAAGGCTTCTAGAAAAACCTCTAGAGCATCCGGTGGAATATATAAATCACTCGGTAATTGAAATAAGGGTTCGCCATACAACTTGGCAAACGCAGAGCTTAGGCCATCAATTTTTTCTTCCGATGGGCCATTGGGGAGCGGCTCGAGCTCCTCAGTCATTGCCATAAACGTATGCGCGTTGCTTAACTTTGGCGAGTTGGTTGCGGCGAATTTCTTCGGGACTTAATGCAGGCTTATCCCAAAGTAGAGCGCGACCCTCACGTTGCGCTTGCTCCAGTTGGGGATTTTGCGACTTTAGTTTCTCTAAAAACAAGGTGGCTTGAGATTTATATTTCTTCATAAAATCAATAACTTACATAATAAAATGGATTACAACACCCTTCATTATTAACGATTTTTAGGGATCCTCAGCGATTTAATTCGAGAAGCGCATCAACCTGGGCGGGCTCGACCCGTGTCATTAAATGACGATAGGGTTGGATTGCAGAATTGCTCTTTAATGATTTGCCGATATCGTGCCATTGCATTGGTGGAATGGACAAAAATTCTTCAACCTGACCCACCAAATTCGGTAAAACTGGCTTTAAGTACAAACTCAACCGGCGAAATGATTCTAAGATGACACTGCACACTTCATGCAGTTTGGCGAAGCCCTGAGGATCTTTTGCAAGTTCCCAAGGCTTATTCTCATCAACATAAGCATTCACAAGATCAGCCAGCTCCATGATTTGGCGTACGGCTTTTGCAAATTCGCGGCTTTCATAAAAATCAGCAATCAAGTCACTTGCGTTTGCTATCGACTCGAGTAAAGGATGCGTCATTGCCGCATCGGAGATCCGACCCTCAAAGCGTTTGACTAAAAATCCGGCAGTCCGACTGGCAATATTGATGTACTTTCCCAAAAGGTCGCTATTGACGCGTGCCACAAAATCGTGGAGATTTAAATCAAGATCTTCCATGGTTGCATTTAACTTGGTCGCAAAGTAATAGCGGAACCATTCTGGGTTCAGGCCCGCCTCAATCACACTGTTTGCAGAAATGAGCGTACCGCGCGATTTACTCATCTTTTCGCCATCCACGGTTAAGAATCCGTGAGCATAAACATTGGTGGGTGTACGATAGCCAGAAAAGTGCAAGGTAGCCGGCCAAAAGAGCGTATGAAAATACAAAATATCTTTACCAATGAAATGGTATTGCTCAGTCGTGCTATCGGGCTTGACCCAGTTGGCAAAATCGAGACCCCGCTCCTTACAGTATTTCAGGAAGCTTGCGTAATAACCAATTGGGGCATCAAGCCAAACATAAAAATACTTTCCTGGTGCGTCGGGGATTTCAAAGCCAAAGTAGGGTGCGTCACGCGAGATATCCCAATCGCCTAGTTTGCTGTCCCCTTCGGTGCCCACCCACTCCTTCATTTTATTTTTGGCTTCAATCTGTAGAGGCGTTTTCACCTGTGTCCACTCGCGCAAGAATGCCTCGCAACGCGGATCGGAGAGCTTAAAAAAATAATGATCAGATACTTTGCGAACCGGGGTAGCGCCACTGACGACAGAGTAGGGATTTTTGAGATCGGTGGGCGCATAGGTGGCACCACACTTTTCACAAGAGTCGCCATATTGATCTGCTGCACCACATTTTGGGCAATTGCCTTTAATAAACCGATCAGGTAAAAACATCTCCTTGACCGGATCGTAGGCTTGTTCAATTGCTCTTTTTTCAATCAGACCCGCATCGCGTAACTTGAGATAAATCTCGCGCGATAACTCTTCGTTTTCTGGGCTATCGGTAGTGTAGTAGTGATCAAACGAGATCAGAAAGTGATCAAAATCTCGCTTGTGTTCGTGCCACACTTTATCAATCAGAGCCTTGGGGGTAAGCCCTTCTTTTTCGGCCCGTAGCATGATCGGGGTACCGTGGGTATCGTCTGCACCGACGTAATGTACTTCGTGGCCTCGCATTCGTTGGAACCGAACCCAAATATCGGTCTGTACGTATTCCACCAGATGACCAATATGGATTTGGCCATTGGCATAGGGCAGGGCAGAGGTTACCAGCAGTTGACGCATATTAATCATTCTTGTTAAACATAGATTTTAGACTGCGGTTAAAGTGTATGGTGAGATACCGCTGGGTATCGTTGATGGCTAAGGATCAAATCACCGATGAGCAGTACTTCACAAACAACCATTGCAATGACCAATGCCTCGGTACCCGTGGTTCACGAGGTAACGATTATGGATGAGCTGGGTCGTCAGAAGAGCACTTTTATTCCGGGCGAGCGTTCCTTGACGATCTATTTGGATAAGCGCGAGGTTGTGACCTTGATGACCTTGGGCGCAGCCCCCGAGGCTTTGGTATTGGGATATTTACGCAACCAACGATTGGTTGAGTCTGCTGATGACATTGAGAGTATTCAGGTTGATTGGGACACCGATTCGGCAGCGGTCAAGACCCGACGAAGTTCTGTTGATATTGATGCAATCACCAGTAAGCGAGTTGTGACCACGGGCTGTGGTCAAGGAACCATGTTCGGTGGACTGATGGAAGACATGGCTCAGATTCAGTTACCAGAGGGCCCCAAACTTCATCAAGCTGCGATTGTTAATCTCTTGGAGCAAATCCGCTCGCATGAAACCATCTATAAGAAAGCCGGATCGGTTCATGCTTGCGCCGTATTTGAGCGTGCCGGGAGTGATCACGTCAAGCTCCTCCATTTGATTGAGGATGTGGGGCGACACAATGCGGTTGATTCCATTTCGGGCCTACTCTGGTTGGCCAAGCGCCATGGTGAAGACCTCATCTTTTTTACGACCGGCCGTCTAACTTCGGAGATGGTGATCAAAGGAGCGCAGATGGGGATTCCCTATTTGCTCACCCGCTCCGGAGTGACCCAGATGGGCTTGGAGCTAGCTAAAAAGACCCACTTAACCCTGCTATCGCGCTGCTCCGGTAAGCACTTTGAGATCTACAACGCCCCGGAGCGTGTGGTTTTTCAGACACCCTAGACCTTAAACCAGGGGTTTGTGTCCTCTTGGGCACGAAAGTCTTACAATCCCGCCATGACTATTAAATCTGACCATTGGATCCGCCGGATGGCTGAAAGCGGCATGATTAGCCCCTTTGAGCCTGGCCAAATTCGAATCAACTCTGCGGGGCAAAAAATTGTGAGCTACGGCACCTCAAGCTATGGCTACGACATTCGGTGTGCCGACGAGTTCAAGATTTTCACCAACATCAATAGCACGATTGTTGACCCAAAACAGTTTGATGAAAAATCATTCGTGGATTTCAAGGGCGATGTTTGCATCATTCCGCCCAACTCCTTTGCTTTGGCAAGAACGGTGGAGTATTTCAAGATCCCCCGCAATGTTTTAACGATTTGCGTTGGCAAAAGTACGTATGCGCGTTGCGGAATCATTGTTAATGTCACACCCTTTGAGCCTGAGTGGGAAGGTTATGTCACTCTGGAGTTTTCTAATACCACTCCGTTGCCAGCCAAAATTTATGCTGGTGAGGGTTGCGCTCAAGTCCTTTTCTTTGAGAGCGATGAAGTATGCGGCACCTCCTATAAAGACCGTGGCGGTAAGTACCAAGGCCAACACGGCGTTACTCTTCCCAAAACCTAAGCCATCATGAAATTCCGTTTCCCGATCATCATCATTGATGAAGACTTCCGCTCCGAGAACATTTCCGGTTCCGGTATTCGTGACCTCGCAGTTGCGATTGAGGGAGAGGGGATCGAGGTCATCGGTCTTACTAGCTATGGGGATCTCACTTCGTTTGCGCAGCAAGCCTCACGGGCATCCTGCTTCATTTTGTCGATTGACGATGAAGAGTTTGATGCCGTCATCGACTCTGAGGACAGTGATCTACCCGCGATTGCTAATTTGCGTTCCTTTGTCGTCGAAGTGCGTAAGCGCAATGAGGATATTCCGATCTTTTTGTATGGTGAGACCCGTACCTCGCGCCACATTCCCAACGATATTCTGCGCGAGCTGCATGGCTTCATTCATATGAATGAGGACACTCCGGAGTTTGTGGCCCGCCATATTATTCGTGAGGCTAAAGTGTATTTAGATTCCCTGGCGCCACCGTTTTTTCGGGCGCTTACCCATTACGCCTCTGAGGGCTCCTATTCATGGCATTGCCCAGGGCATTCAGGAGGTGTTGCCTTCTTGAAGAGTCCCGTTGGTCGCATGTTCCATCAATTTTTTGGTGAGAACATGTTGCGTGCTGACGTCTGTAATGCGGTTGAGGAGTTGGGTCAGTTACTGGATCACACCGGACCCGTGGTAGCGAGTGAACGCAATGCAGCACGCATTTTTAACGCGGATCACTTATTTTTTGTTACTAATGGCACGTCGACCTCGAACAAAATTGTTTGGCATTCAACCGTTGCTCCTGGAGATGTTGTTCTGGTGGATCGCAATTGCCATAAGTCCGTGATTCATTCGATCATGATGATGGGCGCAATCCCGGTCTTCTTGATGCCTACACGTAATCACCTTGGCATTATTGGACCGATTCCAAAGGAAGAGTTTGAGTGGGCCAATATCCAGAAAAAAATTGCAGCCAACCCCTTCATTAAAGATAAAAATGTTGTGCCACGGGTCTTAACCATTACCCAAAGCACCTATGATGGAATTGTCTACAACGTTGAGATGATTAAGTCGATGCTCGATGGCAAGGTCGACAGCTTGCATTTTGATGAGGCTTGGTTGCCGCATGCGGCCTTCCATCCCTTCTATCAAGATATGCATGCAATCGGGCAGCATCGCAAGCGTCCACAGAAGAGCCTATTGTTCTCGACCCAGTCCACCCATAAGTTGCTTGCTGGCCTATCGCAAGCCTCCCAAGTTTTGGTGCAGGATGCCCAAGAGCGCAAACTCGATCGGGATTGTTTTAACGAGGCCTACTTAATGCATACCTCGACTAGCCCCCAGTACGCCATTATTGCGTCGTGCGATGTGTCCGCAGCGATGATGGAGTCGCCCGGCGGCACAACCTTAGTTGAAGAGTCGATTGCAGAAGCTCTTGATTTTCGTCGTGCGATGCGTAAGGTCGATGAGGAGTTTGGTTCTGACTGGTGGTTTAAGGTGTGGGGGCCGGATCATTTGGCCGAAGAAGGGATTGGAACGCGTGATGATTGGATTTTGGAGCCCAACGCCTATTGGCATGACTTTGGTCCTTTAGCCAAGAACTTCAATATGCTTGACCCCATTAAAGCAACGGTGGTCACCCCTGGCCTCGATATTGAGGGTAATTTTGGTGAGATTGGTATTCCGGCAAGCATTGTGACCAAATACTTAGCCGAGCATGGTGTGATTGTTGAAAAAACTGGGCTTTATTCCTTCTTCATCATGTTTACGATTGGTATTACCAAAGGGCGTTGGAATACCCTCGTGACCGAGTTGCAACAGTTCAAGGATCACTTTGATAAGAACCAACCCCTGTGGAAGGTGCTACCCGAGTTTGTCGCAAAACATCCCCGTTACGAGCGCGTGGGCTTGCAAGAAATTTCTGCGCAAATCCATTCGTTTTATAAGAGTCGCGATGTGGCTCGCATGACCACCGAGATGTACCTCTCGAACATGGAGCCTGCGATGATGCCAGGCGATGCCTGGAGCAAGATGGCCCATAAAGAAATTGATCGAGTACCGATTGATGAGCTTGAGGGCCGCATTACTGCCATGCTGGTGACGCCATACCCGCCAGGTATCCCCCTGCTCATTCCGGGCGAGCGCTTTAATAAGGCGATTGTGGATTACTTACGCTTTGCCCGCGACTTTAATCAGCAATTTCCGGGCTTTGAAACCGATATCCATGGGCTTGTTAAAAATGCGGATGGCAACAACGGTTACTACGTTGATTGCGTGCGCGCTTAACTTCCCCTCGTTATTACTTCTTTCTCAGACCAGTACGCGCACGTTTGATGGCTGCAAGCACTTGTTTGGGTGCCGTGCCTCCCACATGATTGCGGGCATTGA
This sequence comes from Polynucleobacter sp. MWH-UH24A, assembly GCF_018687475.1. Taxonomy (NCBI): domain Bacteria; kingdom Pseudomonadati; phylum Pseudomonadota; class Betaproteobacteria; order Burkholderiales; family Burkholderiaceae; genus Polynucleobacter; species Polynucleobacter sp. MWH-UH24A. The sequence goes on along the minus strand of NZ_CP061292.1, from coordinate 1,508,759 downwards.
CCGATCCCTTGGGGGTTAGTACCGCAAATACCTCTTGGGTAATTAGCTTGGACTTCGGGCTGAGACCGCAAGCCTTGATGAGTTCAGTCAGACTGAGATCGCTTAAGGCGCAATGTTTATCGACACAGTGTTTGACTGCATGGGCAACCGCCTCATGCGCATCCCGAAAGGGTAAGCCTTGCTTCACTAAATAATCAGCGAGGTCAGTTGCAGTTGCAAAACCCTCCTGCGCTGCGTGTTCCATAGCAGTCCTATGAACCTTGATATGCGGCACCATGTCCGCAAAAATTTGGATCGTTTGACTAACCGTATCAACGGCATCAAAAAGTGGTTCTTTATCCTCTTGGTTATCTTTGTTATAGGCGAGAGGCTGCCCTTTCATCAGGGTTAAAAGGGCAATCAAATCACCATTCACCCGCCCAGTCTTTCCCCGGGCTAATTCTGGGACATCGGGATTTTTCTTTTGCGGCATGATCGAGCTACCGGTGCAAAAACGGTCTGGCAAATCGATAAAACCAAAGCGTGGGCTAAGCCACAGAATCAGTTCTTCAGACAGTCTTGAGATATGCATCATCAGAATTGCAGCGCTTGCGCAAAACTCAATCGCAAAATCACGATCAGAGACAGCATCAAGCGAGTTTTGGCAGACCCCATCAAACCCAAGTGTTTTAGCAACGCGTGCCCGATCAATTGGGTAGCTCGTGCCAGCTAAGGCAGCGGCACCCAAAGGTAATTGATTTACTCGGGCGCGGCAATCGGTCAAGCGCTGAGAATCCCGGGTAAACATTTCGTAGTAGGCCAGCAGATGATGCCCAAATGTAACGGGTTGAGCCACCTGCAAATGGGTATGACCCGGCATGATGGTGCTAGCGTGCTCCTCAGCAAGGCGAAGAACAGCAGTGCGTAGGCGTGTGAGATCCCCCTGGATTAAATCAATCTCACTTCTTAGCCATAAACGGATATCGGTAGCAACTTGATCATTGCGAGAGCGACCGGTATGCAGACGTTTGCCTGCATCCCCAATCAATTTGGTGAGCCTGGCTTCAATATTGAGGTGGACATCTTCAAGGGCTAATTGCCAATCAAAGCGTCCGGCCACAATTTCTTTTTCGATCTGTGCCATGCCCTTTTGGATGGCCATGAAATCTGCCTTCGAAATGATTTTCTGGGCAGCGAGCATCTCGGCGTGGGCAAGGGACCCAGCGATATCAACGAGGGCTAGGCGCTGGTCAAAGGCGAGCGAGGAGGTGTAGTGCTGAACGAGGGTATCAACGGGTTCAGCAAAGCGGCCAGACCATGCTTTGGATTTATTGGCTAAGGAATTTTTGGATGAGCTCATAAACACAGTATATTGTGTGTCGTAACAGTTTATTTTAATTCTGAAGTTGCCCTATGAGCCCAACGCGTTTAGTTATTGCCTCTCGTGAGAGCAGGCTTGCCATGTGGCAAGCCGAGCATGTTCAAGCATGTCTCAAAAATCTTTATCCCAACTGCGAGGTCATCATCTTGGGGATGACCACCAAAGGCGACCAGATCTTAGATCGCGCCCTCTCCAAAGTAGGGGGTAAGGGATTATTTGTGAAGGAGTTAGAAACGGCACTTGAGGATGGTCGTGCTGATCTTGCTGTGCATTCATTAAAAGATGTGCCAATGGTGATGCCAGAAGGATTTGACCTGTCATGCATTATGGTGCGAGAGGATGCGCGCGATGCCTTGGTATCCAATCAATACGCAAGCCTCGCTGAGCTACCAGCCGGAGCGGTTGTTGGTACATCGAGTTTGCGACGTGAAGCCATTATTCGGAGTCAGTACCCGCATTTGCAGGTTGAGCCCTTGCGCGGTAATTTGGATACACGCATGGCTAAGCTTGACCGTGGTGAATACCAAGCCATTATTTTGGCTGCTGCAGGCTTAAAGCGTCTTGGCATGGGTTCTCGCATTAAAGCCTTATTACCCTACGACCCCCATACCCCCGCTGCAGGCCAAGGTGCATTAGGCATTGAAACTTTAAGTGCACGCTCTGATGTGAAAGCTTGGCTTGCACCCTTAAATGATTTGCCAACCGCTTTAGCGGTGACTGCTGAGCGGGCGGTATCGCGTAAATTGGGCGGCTCGTGCGAGGTGCCTTTAGCAGCGCATGCTCAATGGCAAAGCCCTCAGGAGCTCACGATGCGCTCGTATGTCGCAAGTACCGATGGTCGGCAAATTTGTTTGGCTTCCGGTTCGCGAGCAATCAGTAATTATCAAGAGGCCGAAGCATTTGGTTTGGCGATTGCCGATGATTTAATTGCGAAGGGGGCGGCAGCCTTATTGCCGCACTAAATCTGTGAAGGCGTTTGAACCGGCGATTATCGTAACCCGACCAACCGGTCAAGCACGGCGCTTAATTGAATTGATGCAAGCAGCTACGCAGGCAATTTATCCATCAGTGCAGATTATTAGTCTTCCCTTGCTGACGATTGTTCCAAAAAATGATTCGGAGCTTTTAACGAAATTACGTAACGCTCTTCAACAGGCAACACTAATCATTTTTGTTAGCCCCAATGCGATTGAGTGCACCATGCGGGCCATTGACGACAGCAATTCATCCTGGGACCAATTGCTCGCAGCTAAAGCTAGGATTGGGGTAGTTGGGCAGAGTAGTCAGGAGGCCCTCATCCGGCACGGCGTTGATCAAAAGTCCATCCTGGTTCCTGCCCAGGATGAATCTGATTCTGATGGATTATGGAAGGTGCTCCATGCCACTATCCATGACTGGTCAACGGAGTCAGTGTTGATCATCAAAGGCGAAGGGGGTCGCGAGACCTTAATTGAGCGATTGGGCACGGTTGGCGCCACGGTTGAGCTTGTTTCGATTTACTCCCGGATTCCTTTAGACCCTGCAAGCCCGCTGTGGCAGTCGTATGCCGAGACTCAGCCACAGCACACCTTATGGACCTTAACATCCTCTGAGGCAGTTCGTCATCTGGGAGAGCGTTGCAAAGCGCTCAACCGAAGTCCGAAAATAATGATTGAGAATAGCCATGCGCTTTGCAGTCATTCGAACATCGCAAACGCGGCCCGGCAGATTGGATTTACGAATATCTTGGTTTGTGAGCCGCGAGATGAATCGATTAGTCAGTCTGCTGCAGTTTGGCTAACAGAGCAGGTAAAAAGATCTCCATCACTAAGAGAGGATGACCGTTGAGGTGGTAGAGGGTTCGCCTGGCCCAAACGCGTTTGGGGAGATCGGCATAGCGACGCTGACAAACTTTCCACTCAGGATGGTGAGGGTCTAAACGAACGATTTGCCGAATGGGACGAAAGCGTCCCTTAAGAACTTTGGCAAACAGAACCGCACCCAAGGGTTTATGGCCTAATTTCAGAATCGTATGATTGCTTCCGATCGAACTCGTAATCGGTAATACACTGCGCGCCATCACAATTGGTTCACCCTGATCGCACAGCAAGATCTCACGAATTCGTGAACGATTAATGGGGCGACTAAAGAATTTTTTCTCCGATGCCACTAAATCCTGTTTGCAATCGGCAAGAATCTGCAATTCAAGGTGACGATCGTCGGGGTAGAGAAGTGCTTTCTCGAGTTTGCGTGTGAGTGATCCGGTATCACTTAACCATTCTTGTAATGCCAATGGAGCACCCAAGGGTGCCCCATGATCAAGTTGATGCCAAGTGAATGGAGAGCGAGACTTCCGCCACAACATAGCAAGCGCTAGTTAATGCTGACGTGTGCTATTTTGGAATGAGCCGGTACGGGCGCCAAACCGTGGCCCTGAACTTTTGCGAGCTTGTCCACCAAACTTGGGTTTATTCCGCTTAGCGGTACCAGGGCGATGATTGGGTTTATGTGCACTGGGTTTTTGTTGGGGCTCAAGACCAGCAATTTCAGCCGCCGCCATGGGTTGCTGAGTAAATCGCTCAATGGCTCTAATCTTCACACGGTCACGATGCTCGGCCAATGTAATCGCAATGCCATTGCGACCAGCACGACCCGTACGACCGATGCGGTGGGTATAGTCTTCCGGCTTCATGGGTAGGCCAAAATTGATGACATGACTGATGCGAGGCACATCAATTCCGCGCGCAGCGACATCGGTGGCAACCAAAATACGGGTTTGACCTTTGCGCAATGAATCAAGGCGACGATTGCGAACGGCCTGTGGCATCGCGCCATGCAATGCGCTAGCCTGATAGCCATTGGCACGCAAGGTGTCGGCAATCTTTTCGCTTTCCACTTGGGTGCTCGCGAAGACAACTGCTTGATCGAGCTCGGGGTCGGAGAGCAGGTGCTCCAACAAACGATGCTTATGCGCCATGTTGTCGGCCCAATGCAGTTTTTGGGCAATGTTGGCATGCGCTTCACCGGCATGAGCCAGTTCGATGCGCTTTGCATCCTTTGTGAGGTTGGAAGCAAGGCTCATGATGCGCGGTGCGAATGTTGCTGAGAACATCAGTGTTTGGGAACGGCCCTTGCATCGCTCATCGATTGCCTCGAGATCCTCGGCAAAGCCAAGGTCTAACATGCGATCGGCCTCGTCGACGACTAGACACTCAACTTGGTCTAAGCGAATGGCACGGGAATTAAATAAATCCAGCAAACGGCCTGGGGTTGCTACTACTAAGCTTGCACCCTTAATGGCTTGGATTTGCTTGCCATAGGGCATACCGCCCATGATCGTAGCAATCCGCAGACTCTTAATGCCGCGAGCTAGATTAATTGCGTCGGTGGCAACTTGTTGGGCGAGTTCACGCGTTGGGCACAAGACCAAGATCTTGGGCTGAGCACGACCGGGCACAGGACTGCCATGCGGGTTGGCAAGAACGAGTTGGTGAAGAAGAGGTAGCAAAAAGGCGGCGGTTTTACCGCTACCCGTTTGGCTGCTTACCAATAAATCGCCGCCCTCGAGGGTCGCAGGGATAACCTGTGCCTGTACGGGGGTAGCTTGGGTATAGCCAAGCGCCTCAATGTTTTTGAGTAAGGGCGCGGCTAAGTTCAGTGAAGCAAATGAATGATTCGTAATTTCAGCAGAATGTGACATGCAATATCCATCCTCTTACAGGATGGTCTCCGGTTGTGCGCCTGGTTTATATAAAGGCGCGATGGTCTAGGGCATCGACCATCAGACAAGCGGCAGCGGGGTAAAAACCAAAACGCTGAAAAATGTAAATTGCTGGGGACGATGTTTCAAAAAGCTCACTATTATGACACGTTTCCTGTTTATGATCTAGTCATGCTGGATTGGATGAATTTGACTCAGGTAGGCGTTGTGGAGTTGCCGACCTTTATTCTGGGTACTATCGCGATTGTTTTATTGCCGGGCCCAAACTCCCTTTATGTTCTAGCGACCACCTCCCAATTGGGTTGGAGAGCAGGAGCGTGGGCATCATTTGGTATTGTTGTGGGCGATTCGCTCCTGATGGCAGCGATTGTTTTGGGTGCCGCGTCGCTGTTGCAAAACTCACCAACCCTCTTTATTGCATTACGCTGGCTCGGGGCGATTTATTTATTGTGGCTAGCTTGGGGTCTAATGCGAACCGCTTGGTACCGTTTTCAAAAAAGTGTTCCACAGAGTGGCGCCCAAGCAGGCTCGATTCGATTTCTGCAAATGCATCCTTTTGTCGCTGCTCTAGCTTTGTCGCTGACTAACCCCAAAGCCATTTTTTTCTTCATTTCCTTCTTTACTCAGTTTGTGGATCCGCAATTTGCCAACCCGGCGCTCAGTTTTTTATACCTTGCCATCATCTTGCAAGTGATTAGCATCACCTACTTAGGGGCACTGATTTGGGCTGGCGAAACCCTTGCCCATGGATTTGAGCGTCGCCCGCAATTGGCGGCTATGCTGTGGTTTGGAGTCAGCATCTTGTTTATTTATTTTGCATTACGCTTACTCATGGGAAGTTAAGTTCAAACAGCATTGGAGAATCTTCGTGGCAATGATTTCAGAGAAGGCGATATTGGGTGGGGGGTGTTTCTGGTGCCTCGAGGCGGTCTATCAGCGCGTCCAAGGCGTACAACATGTGATCTCCGGATATGCTGGGGGCCATATCGAAAATCCAAGCTATGAAGCGGTCTGCTCAGAGTCAACGGGTCATGCTGAGGTTGTTCAGATTGAATTTGATCCCACCGCCGTCACCTATCGGCAGTTATTGGAAATATTTTTTGTGATCCATGATCCAACCACATTGAACTATCAGGGGAATGACGTTGGAACCCAATACCGTTCGGTCATTTATGCCTTAAGCGAGCAGCAACTACAAAGCGCTAAAGAGCTCGTGAGAGAGCTTGAGGCACAAAGACACTTTTCCGATCCGATCGTCACCGAGGTGATCATGGCCCCAGTTTTTTATCCTGCTGAAGACTATCATCAAAATTACTACCGCAATCACCCATTTCAAGGGTATTGCATGGCTGTGGTTGGACCTAAGGTGAGTAAGTTCAAAAAAACCTTTGCAACCTTGCTCAAGGATTAAGGTATCCGCCCTATGGCGCTAAGCGACTAACACGCCATACCTCTTGAGTCTTGGTAAACAAAATGCGATCGTGCAAGCGCGAGGGGCGGCCCTGCCAAAACTCAATCTTCTCGGGCTTTAGGCGATATCCCCCCCATTGTGCTGGTCGGGGAGGGTTTTCTCCAAATTGTTCTTTAAAGCGAAGTTCTTCCTGTTCTAAAAAAGCACGACTCTCAATTTCTCGACTTTGGGGTGAGGCCCAAGCACCAATTCGAGAGGCTGGAGGACGTTGAAAAAAATAGTCATCACTCTCTGCTGCGGTGAGCTTCGACACAATGCCGTTAATGCGAACCTGACGTTCTAGTTCGTGCCAATGAAAAAGAAGTGCCGCTTGTGGACGGTTTTCAAGCTCTTGCCCTTTTTGACTGGCGTAATTGGTAAAGAAACAAAAATCACCCTGGCTGATTCCTTTTAATAAAACCACCCGTGCCGAGGGAGTACCGCTTGCATCAGCGGTAGCGAGCACCATCGCATTCGGTTCAGGGCACTGCGCCTGACTAGCCTGTAAAAACCAGGTTTCAAATAGAACAACCGGATCTGCTGGCACATCGTTTTCCGATAATTGCCCTGCGGTATAGTTTTTGCGTAGATCGGCTAAGTTTTTACTGATTGTGCTCATGGATTGAGTATAAAGAGAGCCTATGGCAAACGAAAGAACAGTTGACCAAACCACCTGTGAAAGCAACCCGGCTGCAGATCGACGATTTGCTGGAGTCGCCCGTTTATACGGCGAAGATGCATTTGAAGCTTTTGGCCGTGCCACGGTCGTAGTGATCGGTCTTGGCGGAGTTGGGTCATGGGCCGCCGAAGCTTTAGCACGCTCAGCCGTTGGCCATTTGGTTTTGGTGGATTTTGATCACATTGCGCAAAGTAACGTTAATCGTCAGTTGCATGCCGTTGAAGGAAATTTCGGAAAAGCGAAAGTGCTAGCGATGGCTGAGCGTTTACAAGCCATTAACCCAACGATACAACTCACGATTCATGATGCATTCGCCGAGTTAGGAAATCTAGAGCACATCATTCCCCAGGGGGCTTTTGTTCTCGATGCTTGCGATGAGGCGTCTACCAAGGTCGCGCTTGCCAATTTTTGTCAGCGTCACCAGATTCCATTAACCATGTGCGGGGGTGCCGGGGGGAAGTTAGACCCCACCCGAATTCAGATTGCCGACCTGGCTAAGACCATTCAAGACCCCTTACTGGCCAAAATCAGAGCGCAATTGCGAAAAAACCACTTATTTAGTAGGGATTTAAAGAAACCCATGGGAATTCAGGCGGTTTACTCATCCGAAGCCAGGAGGGGCATAGCCAGTGGGGGTTTGGAATGCTCAGGGTATGGTTCCGGGGTTACTGTAACCGCGCCGTTTGGGTTTGCGGCGGCCGCCGCTTGCCTTAAGCAAATCGCCAATTCCTCGGGCCAATCTTTTTGCTAAACTCCTGATTTACTTGAAATTGATGTTCAGGTAATTAGTTTGTCAACGCTTTGTTTTTCGGGAGCGTTAATGAACTAGCTTCGGCTAAAGCCATTCGTAGCTACATTGGTTTTGGTTGAGGTGGCAGTTAGATCCGTAGGAGACTACGTTTATTAATTTTATTTTGGAGTTTTACATGAAAAAGATCGTTGCTATGTTAGTTGCTGGTTTGTTCTCCGCTGGTGTTTTCGCTCAAGCTGCTCCAGCTAAGAAAGACGAGAAGAAAGACGCTGCTAAGCCAGCTGCTGCTGCTCCTGCTGCTAAGCCAGCTGACAAGAAGTAATCCTTTTTGTCTCAAAGAACCCCAGCTTGCTGGGGTTTTTTTGTATCTAATTTTCTGTTTGAAATTACTCCCCAATCCCCATCTTTTTTGATGGCGTCTTATACAAAACTGGTTAAACATCAGCGCGCCATTTAGATTGAAACAATCTCCTATCGCCAAACCATGTTCTACGCCATCGTTATTTTCATTTCCGCGTTCCTAATTTTTCTGGTTCAGCCTTTAATCGCAAAACAAATCTTGCCGTGGTTTGGGGGTTCTGCTGCAGTGTGGGGAACATGTTTACTTTTTTTTCAATCGGCGCTTCTCGCAGGTTATGCCTATGCCGATGTCTTGACTCGTTATCTGTCGATGAAGCGACAGGTCATGGTGCACGGCGTTCTTTTGGTAGCTGCAATTATTACGATGCCGATTATTGCGAGCGATGCGTGGCGCCCCTTTGGTAACGAGGATCCGATTTTAAGAATCCTAGGACTGCTACTAGCAACCATCGGGTTGCCGTATTTTTTACTCGCAAGCACTACCCCGTTAATTGGTGCTTGGTATTGGCGTCGCCACCAAGCCTCAGCCCCTTATCGCCTCTTTGCCCTCTCAAATTTTGCTTCACTCCTGGCTCTGCTCGGATACCCATTTTTGATTGAGCCTTGGCTTGGTAACCGTGAGACCGCTTGGGCATGGTCCGGATTATTTTGTATCTTTGCAGTCTTATGTTTTGCTCTTGGTTTATCAACCGTTAAGAACGCACAAAACGTTGGCGATCAGCAGGTTGGTGGATCCGATTTAAATGCTGCCGCTCATTCCATTCATATTGGCCAATGGTTACGTTGGGTGGCGTTATCGGCGATTGGTTCGGCATTGCTATTGGGAGTTAGTAGTCATTTAACCCAAAACATCTCATCAGCACCATTACTGTGGGTGGTACCCCTTGCGCTTTACTTAATCACCTTCATCATCAGTTTTGATCATCCCCGCTGGTATAAGCGCGCAGTATTTTTGCCGCTAGCGATTGTGCTGGTTCCAGCAATGGCGTGGCTGTCGGATTCCCTCAATCTCAAGATGGTGACACCGGTTTATGCACTCGGTTTATTTGTGGTTTGTATGGTGTGCCACGGTGAACTGGCTCGTCTGAAGCCACATCCTTCCAAGTTAACGACTTTTTATCTATCCATATCGATTGGTGGGGCACTTGGCTCATTGGCCATGGCCGTCATCGCACCCTTGGTCTTTACAGGGTATTTTGAGCTCTATGCCGCTCTCATTGGTGCTGCGGTGATTGCTCTATTTATACCGATTGGTGAAACCTCACGGATGCGTTGGTTGGCTAAGGGGGTTGCTTCCCTCGTTGTCTTAGCCGTTGGGCTGTTGTCATGGCAGGGAATTCGGGACTACACGCTTGATGTGCGATTTATGGAGCGCGATTTTTATGGTGTTGTACGTACCCGCGATAACTCTACCGGAGCGAATTTCCGAAGCTTGATTCATGGCGCGATCGCGCATGGCGGACAGTTGCTTGAAGAAGAGTTGCAAATGACGCCATCGAGCTACTATGGACCAACGAGTGGTTATGGACGGGTCTTCGCAAGTTTGCCCGACACACCAAAGACTGTCGGGGTAATCGGTTTGGGAGCGGGCGCGTTAGCAGTCTATGCCAAGCCTGGTGATCATTGGGTGTTTTATGAAATCTCACCGTCGGTGGTCACTGCGGCTAAAAAAGATTTCACTTTTTTGGAAAAGATGAAAGGAACCCATGAAATCGTGATCGGCGATGGTCGCCTTTCCCTCGATCGCGAGCCATCTCGACAATTTGATGTGTTGGCAATGGATGCCTTCTCAGGGGATTCAATTCCGACCCATTTAATTACCAAAGAGGCGATGGAAATTTATATGAAACACCTCAAGCCCAATGGCGTAATCGTGTTTCAGGCAACCAACCGTTTTGTGGATTTATTACCTGTGGCTAAAAATTTGGCCGATGCCCATGGCTTATCGATTGTTTTGGTAACCGACTCACCCGATTTTGAGACCGGGCCTGAGTATTGGTTGGCCAATACTGACCAAGTCATCATGACGCGAAATCAAAATTTATTGAATCAAGAGAAGATCAAATCCGGCGCAGTGGAAATTCAAAAGCGCACTGGTTTCCCGATGTTTACCGATGACTACATTAATTTATTACGGTTGTTTAAGCGTGGCTCTTAAGAATTCTCTGTTATTTGCCTAGGGCTATCCCTGTAAGAATTTACTGATTCTTCTGTAAGTAATCTTTTTTATTTAAGCAATTCATCTTGATTATTCAGCAGTTTCTACGAGAAGTCTAAGCACTAATTTAGTTCTTGATACTTCTGTAATTTTTAGGTACTGGTTTCAATCGAGTTCGCTCCATAGACTTTCATGCGGTGGCGTTGTGCCACCGTCATCATGAAAGGAGTTCTCTTGGAGAAGAATGAAGAAGGCTTAAAGCGCCACCTCAAAGTCAGGCACATTCGCTTAATGGCTTTGGGTTCTACGATTGGTGTTGGATTATTTTTAGGATCTGCCACCGCAATTCAAATTGCAGGGCCATCCATCTTGCTTGCCTACTTCTTGGCTGGCATGGTTGCATTTGTGGTCTTGCGAACCTTGGGAGAAATGGCTGTCCATGAACCGGTCACGGGATCATTTGCCACCTATGCCAATACCTATGTCAATCCACTAGCCGGATACATGGTGGGTTGGGGGTACTGGACCTACTGGGTGGTCGTGGCCATTGCTGAAGTGACTGCGGTGGGTATTTATATGGGGATTTGGTTTCCAGACACACCGCAATGGATTTGGGCATTGTCTTCCATCATCTTGATGGGGCTGATCAATTTGATTGCCGTCAAAGTATTTGGTGAGTTTGAGTTTTGGTTTGCACTCATCAAAATTATGGCAATCGTGCTGATGATTGCATTGGGTTGCTCAGTAATCTTCTTTGGGTTTACTAACGATTGGGTACCGATGGGTCTGAGTAACCTCTGGCAGCATGGCGGATTTTTTCCAAACGGGTTTAGTGGGTTTTTACTCTCATTACATATGGTGCTGTTTGCCTATGTCGGCATTGAAATGATTGGGCTATCTGCAGGCGAAGCACAAAATCCGAAACAGACAATTCCGATGGCCATCGACTCACTCATTTGGCGCATCCTCATTTTTTACTTAGGTGCGCTGATGGTTATTCTGGCAATCTTTCCATGGAATGAGGTCGGTCAGCAAGGTAGTCCATTTGTGGCCATGTTTGAGCGCATTGGCTTACGCGAGGCCGCTGGCATTATTAATTTTGTGGTGATTACTGCAGCTCTATCCGCCTGCAATGCCGGGGTGTTTAGTGGTGGCCGCTTGTTATATGCCTTATCTGCGAATGGCTATGCTTCAAAGTCTTTTGTTACGTTGTCACGAACGGGTGTTCCGCATCGTGCTGTGATTGGAACGGTATGCGTACCGATGGTTGGTGTCGTACTGAACTATTTTGTTCCTGAAAAGGCTTTCCATTACATGATGGCGGCGGTCACATTTGTGGGCCTCATGGTCTGGATCTCCATTTTGTATACCCACTTCCGCTTTCGGGCAAGTCTTAGCAAGGATCAACTTGCGCAATTGTCATACCGCGCTCCCTGGTGGCCGTATTCCAGCTGGTTTGCCTTGGCCTTTATTGCGTTGGTCATTGTCTTGATGAGTTTTCATGAGGATGCGCGCATGGCACTCATTGTGGGACCAATCTTATTAACCATTTATTTGATCCTGTATTTCGTATTAGGAATTAATAAAAAACACGTACTTCAATTAGGAGAGCAGAAATGATTATTGGTATTCCAAAAGAAATTAAAAATAATGAGTTTCGGGTTGGACTAACCCCTAGCCTGGTCAATGGCCTTACCCGCCAAGGCCACTCGGTGCTGGTAGAAAAAAATGCTGGCGCACAAATTGGGTTTGCCGATGCGCAGTATCAAGCGGCTGGTGCAACATTACTCGAGGATGCCAAAGCGGTCTTCGCCGCCGCCGAGTTAATCGTCAAGGTTAAAGAGCCACAGCCCATCGAGTGCGCCATGCTGCATGCAGATCAGACCCTGTTTACTTATTTGCATTTGGCGCCTGATCCAGTCCAGACACAGGCATTAATCGAGTCCAAAGCCATTTGCATTGCCTATGAGACGGTGACCTCATCGAGCGGTGCATTGCCACTGTTGGCGCCCATGAGCGAGGTGGCAGGGCGGATGTCGATTCAGGCAGGGGCTGCACATTTGGAGAAATCCAAAGGGGGCTCTGGATTATTGTTGGGCGGCATTCCCGGTGTTGCTACTGCAAAGATCTTGATCTTGGGCGCAGGCGTTGTAGGCCGTCATGCCTTGCAAATTGCGGTTGGCATGGGCGCGCACGTGAGCATCATGGATCGCGACTTAGATCGCCTACGGCAAATTGATGCGCTCTACGGTAATCGAGTGCAAACCCTGTTCTCTGATCAGCAAAGTATTGAGAATGCAGTGAGAGAAAGCGATTTGGTGATTGGCGCAGTGTTGCTGCCAGGTGGCTCAGCACCTAAATTGGTGACCGCGGCCATGATCAAGCAGATGCGAGCCGGATCGGTTTTGGTCGATGTGGCGATTGATCAAGGCGGTTGTTTTGAGACCTCACGCCCCACCACCCACGCAGAGCCGACCTACATAGAACATGGAGTGATTCATTACTGTGTGGCCAATATGCCAGGCGCGGTTGCTCGGACATCCACGATTGGTTTAACGAATGCGACCTATCCCTTTATTGAGCAAATTGCCAATCTTGGAGTGATGGAAGCTTTGCGATTGAACTCGCATTTAAGAAATGGGCTGAGTATTTGTCGTGGGCAACTCACTTCTGCACCCGTTGCTCGGGCACAGAAGCGGTCGCACGTTCCAATCGACGAGGCGTTATTAAGCCCCGATTTAGTCGAGGTCTGTGACTAAGGAAGCGAGTGTTTCATGGGGGAGGGTTTCGACATGCATGGGATAACCCTTGTGGTCGCAACCCACCATCATCTGGGCACCCGCCTTGAGCGCGTCTTTCATGGCCGGTGTTAGTGGAATGCGCAGGAAATGCACGGCCGAGGTTTTCTCGGTCGTTGCTCGCTCTAAATCCTCGTCGGCAATTGCGTAGACCCGTGGCTGACCTTCAATCTCAATAAAAATCTGATCTTCAACACCAACCAACTTTGCAAGCGCGACGCGACGATCGGCTTCATTGGGATACTCAATCATCATGGTGACCTTAAAGTCCGAACCACCAGGTACCATAGGGTTGTATGCATCCAACTCATCTTGAATGCCTTCATCTTCAAAGGTTTTCTCAACGCGTAACATTTCTTGAATCTGATAACGCATTAAGAACTCGTTCTCAAAAATCAGTGTGAGATGCTCGCCCAAATGAACAGTGCGCAGTTTGCGTTCAGCAATGGCGCGTGCCCTCATTTCAGGACGTGCTTTGTGGTAAGCCTCAAGGCTTAATAAACTATCGCGTGTAATTTTTCCCATTTCAATTGATCCTGTTGTCATGATTTAGAGTCCGTAGGCTTTGGCCATTAGTGTTAGTGGATGCGCCATGGCAGTTTTCGGCAAACCAAGTTCATCCATCCCTTGAGCAATATGATGCCCAGCGAGTTGGCAATCGGAGCTAATGTAATTGGGCGATTCTTCGGCCATGCTACGAAATACTGGACGACCAATTTTCATCGCCATTGCATGAAACTCTTTCTTTACACCCCACGTTCCTGAGTGGCCTGAGCAGCGTTCAACCACATTCACTTCAGTACCTGGAATCAGTTTCAATGCTTCAGCGGTCTTCTGGCCAACGTTTTGTACGCGCGAGTGGCAGGCAACGTGATAGCTCACATGACCCAACTCTTCTTTGAAGTCTTGATTGAGGAGGCCATCTTTGCTGCGCGCAATAAAGTACTCAAACGGATCCCACATCGCATCTTTGACCGCTTGCACATCAGCATCATCTGGGAACATGAGGGGCAACTCTTGTTTGAACATCAGGGTGCACGATGGAATTGGGGTCACGATGGCGTAGCCCTCACGCGCCAATTTAGCAAGTTTTGGGATGTTCTTATCTTTATTTTCTTTTACGGATTCAAGGTCACCCAGTTCGAGTTTTGGCATTCCACAGCACGCCTCTTTATCAACTAGCGCATAGGGAATCTGATTGTGATTCAGAATCTTGATGAGGTCTTGACCAATACCGGGCTCGTTGTAGTTGATGTAGCAGGTTGCATAAATGGCGACCTTGCCAGGAGTGCGTTGACCATCTTTAACTGGAAACGCCGCTGATGCCTTCGCCAATTGTGGGAAGGTCTTCGCAGCATATTCAGGAACCCACGCTTTTTTATCAACGCCTAGAGCACCTTCCATTACCAGTCGTGTAACACCCATGTTATTAACCGCATTGACTGTTTGGGTCACGATTGGAATGCCTGCAAACTGACCGAGTTTGTCCGTAGACGATAACAATTTGTCGCGAAAGGTCGTTTTACCCTCTTTGAAGGCAACGGCTTTGGCGCGCAACATGAGGTGAGGGAAATCAATATTCCACGGGTGAGGTGGGGTGTAGGGGCATTTGGTCATGTAGCAAACATCACACAGATAACACTGATCAACAACTTTTTGATAATCCGCTTTCGCTACCCCTTCCACTTCACCTTCTTCGGTCGCATCGACAAGATCAAAAAGGGTTGGGAATGAGCCACACAGGTTGACGCAGCGACGGCAACCATGGCAAAGATCGAACACCCGCTCCATCTCGGCTTCGAGCTTTTCGGTGTTGTAGAAGTCCGGATTTGTCCAGTCCAAGGGGTGTCTGGTTGGGGCTTCGAGATTACCTTCGCGTAAAGTCATGGGTTTACCTTCGAGAGAAAAATTAAGATGGACGCAGTTTAGGGTTTTTTCCTATGATAGCCAAATTGTATTAATTAAAAATATTGATAGATTTTATTTAAATAACTGATTTATATGGATTTTTATGGATTATTGATTTCCACTGGGGTCGTTGCCCTAGCGGAAATCGGGGATAAGACCCAGCTTTTATCCTTGATGCTCGCTGCGCGCTATCCCAAACATGCTTGGCCAATTGTGTGGGGGATCCTGCTGGCAACCCTTGCCAACCATGCCCTGGCCGCCTATGTGGGGCATTGGGTTGCTGGGCTACTGAGTCCTGATCTGTTGCGTTGGATCTTGGGGATTGGATTTTTAGCCCTCGGCGCATGGCTACTCATTCCCGATAAATTGGATGAAGACCAGGCTTCAAAACCAGCCAAAGGGGCTTGGGCAATTTTTGTCTTAACCACCAGCTTATTCTTCATTGCTGAAATGGGAGATAAAACCCAAATCGCGACGATTGCGCTCGGTGCAAAGTACGACAGTGTTTTATCTGTAACGCTTGGAACCACTATGGGCATGATGTTAGCGAATGCCCCGGCAGTATGGCTTGGACAACAATTTACCAAGCGCTTGCCAATTGCGTGGGTGCATCGCATTGCAGCCACGATTTTTATTCTGCTAGGAATGGCTACTCTACTTTGGGGTGGGAATCTTACCTAATTACTTATTTAGGAAGCAACTAAAATCATTTCATGCGAACTGATTCTGCCAAGCGCTTTTTGCGCCTCCACTACAAAGCTCCTGATTATCAATTTGGCCAGGTGGAACTTGATGTTGAGTTAATACCCCAACGTACCCTCGTACATAGTCGCATTGAGGTGATCCCGACTGAGGCAACACAAAATACTAAAGACGAGGTTCCCCTCATCTTGGATGGTGAAGATCTGGAGTTTATTAGTTTGCGTATCAATGGCCAAACGCATCGTCATGTGGAGTTAACACCAGGCCGAATGGTGATTCATGGCCTACCTAATCGAGGTAAGCAAAATTTTGTCATTGAAATCAAAACCGCATGCATACCTGAAAAAAATACTTCCCTAATGGGGCTGTATGTCTCACGCGGTAATTTCTTTACGCAGTGCGAAGCAGAGGGTTTTCGCAAAATTACCTATTACCAGGATCGCCCCGATGTGATGGCGCGCTATCGGGTGACCTTGCGTGCCCACAAAGCGGATTACCCGGTCTTGCTCTCGAATGGAAATTTGATTGCCAAAGAGGATTTAGCCGATGGTTGGCATAGCGCCATTTGGGAGGATCCATTTCCGAAACCTTCTTATTTATTTGCATTAGTGGCTGGCAAATTTGTTTGCTTAGAGGATGTCATTACTTCTGGTAGTGGCGATAAAAAGCTATTGCAAATTTGGGTCGAGCCCCGCGATTTGCATAAAACCCATCACGCGATGGATTCTTTAAAGCGATCAATCGCCTGGGATGAAGAGCGCTTTGGATTGGAACTTGATTTAGAGCGCTTCATGATTGTGGCCGTGAGCGACTTCAATATGGGGGCGATGGAGAACAAGGGTCTCAATATCTTTAATACCAAGTTTGTGCTTGCGGATGCGCAAACTGCCACGGATACAGATTTTGCTAATGTAGAGAGCGTGGTCGCGCACGAGTATTTTCATAATTGGACGGGTAACCGGGTTACTTGCCGGGATTGGTTTCAGTTATCACTAAAAGAAGGTTTAACGGTATTTCGGGATCAAGAGTTCTCAGCCGATCAAATGGGTACTGAGTCTGGTAGGGCAGTCAAGCGCATCGACGATGTGCGTTTATTACGCCAGATGCAGTTCCCCGAGGATGCGGGACCTATGGCGCATCCCATTCGCCCTGATGAGTATCAAGAAATCAATAATTTCTACACGGTCACGGTTTACGAGAAGGGTGCCGAAGTTGTACGGATGTATCAAACCTTACTCGGGGTCGATGGCTTTCGTCGCGGTATGGATTTGTACTTCAAGCGACATGATGGGATGGCGGTCACTTGCGATGAGTTCATCGCGGCGATGGCAGACGCCAACGGGCGTGATCTCAGTCAGTTTAAAAATTGGTACAGTCAATCGGGTACCCCACGGGTTCAAGTCAAGGAACAATTTGATTCGCGCAAGCACGAGTACCGCTTGACCCTCAAGCAATCTTGCCCACCCACTCCCGGGCAAAAGACAAAAAAGCCATTTCATATTCCATTAAAAGCGAGTTTGTTATTTAGCGGCAATGCAGCGCTTACATCTAAAGAAGCCAACTATTTTGGTCAGGAAGTTTTACTGGAACTGACCCAGCCTCAGCAAACTTGGGTGGTGAAGCAAATTCCTGCAAAACCCGTACTGTCGATTAATCGGGATTTCTCTGCTCCCATTGTGCTTGAGCATCCGCAGAGTGAAGCAGAGCTACTTGCTCTGATGGCATACGAAACCGACTCGTTCAACCGCTGGGAGGCTGTGCAAAAGTTAGCCCAACAATTTATTTTGTCCGACCGAAAGCCCAACCAACAATTATTAGAGGCATACCGCAGATTATTGGTTGATCCACAATTGGATCCAGCCTATAAGCAACTTCTCTTTACGCTACCAGCCGAAACCTATTTATACGAGCAGGTTCAATCGGTTGATCCTCAGAAATTACATTGGGCGCGTAGAGGTTTTAAGTCAACCCTAGCAAATGCGTTGAAATCCGATTGGGAGAGAATCTATCACTCATTACAAACCTCGGCCAAATACAGTCCAGATGCGAAGAGTATGGGTCGGCGTGCCCTCAAAAATGATGCACTCATGATACTTTTGGAAACTAAGGATACGCAGTGGTATGAGATGGCTGAAGAACAATACGAGTTAGCAAACAATATGACCGATCGCTTTGCCGCATTACAGGCTTTAGTGGCTGTCGGCGCCCCCCACGCCAAGAATGCGTTAGCGGATTTTTATCAGCGCTTTTCCGAAGACCCGCTTGTGGTCGATAAGTGGTTTGCTTTGCAGGCCACCCAACCCCCTCAGACTCGGGGCCATACTGTGCTTGGTCACGTTCAGGAGCTCATGCACCATCCCGCATTTCAGATGAACAACCCCAATCGAGTGCGCAGCTTACTGCATGCATTTTGCTTGAGCAACCCGGGTGGATTTCATGCGGCCGAGGGCGTGACGTATGCTTTTTGGGCACAGCAGGTTATTGCACTTGATGAGATCAATCCCCAAGTAGCGGCACGCCTCGCCCGAGGTTTGGACCGCTGGCGGCAGTTTGCACCGCGCTACCAAAAGTCAATGAAAGTCGCATTGGAGAAGGTTGCGGCCGTTAACCGTCTTTCCCCCGACGTTCGGGAAGTGGTTTCCAAGGCGTTGCTTGCAAAGCCTGCTCCGCGATGAGCAATTTGCTCAAAGTGCTGAGCTAAAATCATTGCTTCAAACAGGGTCTTTTTATCTCATAAGCCGGAATAGCTCAGTTGGTAGAGCAGCGCATTCGTAATGCGAAGGTCGTAGGTTCGATTCCTATTTCCGGCACCAATTCGGCTCGTAAATAAGTTTCCAAAGCAAGGGTTTTCACTAGTCAGTACGGGTTTTACTTATGTGAAAATTTTCGTTTGTTGATGTTTGTCAATTTTTGTCTAAAACTTTTATTGAAGAATTAGTCGTCAAAGTTGCTGCATAACAAAATTAATAATTTTGAAAATTTATTGGAGGAGCATCCATGCGTTTGAAATTCAAATCCACGTTGTTGAGCGTTGCTTTGGTAGCTGGTTTTGCAGCTACGACCACCGCTCACGCTCAGGCTAAGTGGGAGCCAACAAAACCTGTTGAATTCATTATCTCTGCCGGTCCTGGTGGCGGCGCTGATCAAATGGCGCGGATGATTCAGGGAATTATTTCTAAAAATAATTTGATGAAGCAATCCATGATTCCAGTAAATAAAGGTGCTGGTGCTGGTGCTGAAGGCTATCTAGCAATCAAGGAAGCCAAAGGCGATCCCCATAAGATCATTATTACCCTCTCAAATCTATTCACAACCCCACGTGCAACGGGTGTGCCATTTAAGTGGCAAGACATGACCCCAGTCGCGATGCTGGCACTTGATCAATTCGTGTTGTGGACAAATACTGAAAAAGGCTATAAGTCTGCGAAGGACTACGTTGATGCCGCTAAAGCTGCAGGTCCTAATAAGTTCAAGATGGGTGGAACTGGTTCGAAGCAAGAAGACCAAATCATTACCGTAGCACTTGAGAAAGCAACTGGTACTAAGTTCACTTATGTTCCATTTGCTGGTGGCGGCGCAGTAGCTGTTCAGTTAGTTGGTAATCACGTTGATTCCACTGTGAACAATCCAATCGAAGCCGTTGCTCAGTGGCGTGCTGGTAAGTTAACTGCGCAGTGCGTATTTGATACACAGCGTATGCCATACAAGGAGAAAATTACCCCAACGCTATCTTGGAATGATGTTCCAACCTGCCGTGAAGTGGGTGTGAATACTGACTATGTGATGTTGCGCGGTATTTTCATGCCACCTGGTGTGACTCAAGCACAAGTGGATTTCTACGTCGACTTGTTCAAAAAGGTTCGTGAGACACCGGAGTGGAAGAAGTTCATGGCCGATGGCGCATTTAACCAAACCTTCATGACCGGTAAAGAGTTTACAAACTGGCTCGAGAAAGCCGACGCTCAGCATGCTCAGCTGATGAAGGAAGCCGGCTTTATTGCGAAGTAATTGGTAGATGTGAAATAAGACCTCATGGTGAGGTCTTATTTTTTTTAGTAATCGATTAAGAGAAGAGTGAAGAATGTCAGAGAATTCAAATCATGATTCAGTCGTAAGTATGCGTACGATGGAAATCATCACCGCCCTCATGTTTATTGTTGTCGGCGTTGTGGTGATGGTGGGAAGCTTAAAACTTGGCGCTAAATGGGGCAGCGATGGTCCTGAGTCAGGCTATTTCCCTTTCTACATTAGCCTGATTATTTTGATTTGTAGCTCAGTGACCTTGATTCAGTCGATTCGCGCTAAAGAGCTTGCTGACGAGACATTTGTTGAGAGAGAACCCTTTCGGCAAGTGATGGCCGTTCTCATTCCGGCAGCCCTCTTTGTTTTGGGTGTTCAGCTGATCGGTATCTATGTTGCCGGCGTCCTCTACATTACCTTTTTCATGGTCTGGCTCGGGAAATACGTATTTTGGAAAGCCCTTGCGGTTGGACTGGGTGTAAGCATCGTTCTTTACATGATGTTTGAGTATTGGTTTCAAATTCCGTTGCCACATGGTTCGTTGTTTAACCCCTTGGCTATATTTGGTTTGCAGTAAGCAAAGCATCCACTACAAGATTGAATAAAAGGAGCAAACGTGGAAGAAATTAACGCGCTATTTGGAGGCTTTGCCGTAGCATTGTCACCCTACAACGTCATGTTGATGTTGATCGGAGTGATCCTCGGAGTCATTATTGGGGTATTGCCTGGGCTTGGCGGAGCCAATGGCATTGCCATTTTGCTACCCTTGACTTTTACCATGTCGCCCACTTCGGCGATCATCATGCTCTCCAGTATTTACTGGGGTGCTTTATTCGGAGGTGCGATTACCTCCATTCTGTTTAACATTCCCGGTGAGCCATGGTCGGTTGCGACAACATTTGACGGTTATCCAATGGCGCAAAATGGTAAAGCGGGCGAGGCACTTACAGCTGCCTTTACCTCATCGTGTATTGGTGCCGTTTTTGCAGTCGTTGTAATCACCTTCTTGGCGCCGCTCGTGGCAAAGTTTGCTCTGCAGTTCGGACCCCCTGAATTCTTTGCAGTTTACTTATTAACCTTCTGTAGTTTTGTGGGCATGAACAAAGGCTCACCGTTCAAAGTTTTATCAGCAATGATGCTTGGTTTTGCGTTAGCTGCTGTGGGAATGGATACCGTTACCGGTCAATTACGCTTAACCTTTGGCTCGTCGGAGTTAATGCGCGGCTTTGATTTCTTAATTGCGGTGATCGGTCTATTTGGTATCGGCGAAATTTTGCAATCCATGGAGGAAGGTCTCAAGTTCTCCGGTAAAAGTGCCAAGATCAAAGCAAAGGTTGTTTTTGAAACTTGGGCTCAGTTACCGAAGTACTGGGCAACATCCCTACGCAGCTGCTTAATTGGTTGCTGGATGGGTATTACTCCAGGCGGCGCAACTCCAGCCTCATTTATGAGCTACGGCGTTGCAAAGCAGATGGCCAAAAATAGAAATAATTTTGGCAAGGGTGAGATGGAGGGTATTGTTGCTCCAGAGACCGCAGCTCATGCTGCCGGTACCGCAGCTTTGCTCCCGATGCTCTCCTTGGGTATTCCTGGCTCACCAACCGCTGCGGTGTTATTGGGCGGCCTCCTGATCTGGGGTTTACAGCCAGGACCACTATTGTTTGTTGAGAAGCCAGATTTTGTTTGGGGCTTAATCGCAAGTATGTACTTGGGTAATATTGCCGGTCTCTTTGTGGTCTTGACCTGCGTACCGATTTTTGCCTCCATCTTAAGAATCCCATTCTCAATCATTGCTCCAGTGATCATTGTTATTTGTGCTGTTGGCGCATTTACGGTGAACAATGCGATGTTTGATGTATGGCTGATGTTGGGCTTTGGAGTCTTGGGCTACCTCTTTAAGAAACTCGACTACCCGATGGCGCCAATGGTTCTTGCCTTGGTATTGGGCGATCGTGCTGAAGATTCTTTCCGTCAAGCGATGTTGGTATCTCAGGGTAGCTTGGGCATCTTCTTCTCCAACTATCTGGTTGGTACGATCACCGCCTTGGCACTCATCCTGCTTTTCTGGCCGCTGATTTCTAAATTGCGTCAGATGAAGGCGTAATGCTGGTAACTTAAAAAAAGGGGGGCGCAAACCCCCTTTTTTGTTATTTCATACGCTTATCGATAAAATGACCAGATGTATTTTCCATACCGAAAACTGATTCATTGGCTAACTACTCTGGCGTTTATTTTCGGAGCACTGGCACCAACGATGACCCATGCAGTATCCATGCCAACCAATGGCTCGGCTTTGGCAATGGAAATTTGTATGGCGGACGGTACAAAACAAGTGCTTGACCTAAATACCGAGGATGCGGTAACGAACGCGTCTGTGGACTGCCTGTATTGCCTCGCTCAATCGGTAGGACTTCCTAATTTATTAAGTAATCTTGAGTTTGCTAGCCCTTCAACGCATGCATTGATCCCAAACCTTTTTCTAGAGTCTGCAAAGACACTCTTTGCATGGGTCAAGCTTCCCTCTCAGGGACCACCTCAGAATACTCGCACTTAAGTTCAATGGCGGGGCTGTGTTGCCCCTAATGCGAAGTTTTTATGGGAGTTTAAGCGTGATGAGTCACTTCATGCGTTCTTGGTTATTTACATTACTCGCGGTATTTAGTTTTTCAGCATTTGCAGGACCCAATGACCCACTATTTATTAGCCTAACCAGTGGGGAGCCTCATCGGGTTACGATGGCCCTCAATTTCGGTAAGCATCACAACGAAAATGGGCATCCCTTGAGTATTTTTCTAAGCGATCAAGGCGTCTTTGTTGGTGTTAAATCGGGTGCTGATAAGTACGCCGATCAACAAAAAATACTTCAAGAGATTATTGCCAAAGGGGGTACGGTCATTATGTGCCCCATGTGTTTAAAGCATTACGGATTAAGTCCAGGCGACCTATTGCCTGGAATCAAAATGGGCTCTCCTAAAGTAACAGGCGACGCACTCTTTAAAGATGGCACTAAAACAATGACATGGTAACGATTACAGAAAGGATCATTATGAATACCAAATTTCTACACGCAATCACCGCAAGCGCTCTAATCGGCTTTTCTGGCTGGTCCCTTGCCCATAGCGACGCTAAGGGCTCGGACTATCGGATTGGGCAACTGAAGATTGAGAATCCCTATGCGCGAGCAACGGCCCCAGGTCAAAAAGCTGCAGGCGGGTTTATGAAGATTGAAAATAAAGGTGCCGCTGATCAATTGATTGCGGCAAGCTCCCCGGTAGCTGGCGAGATGCAGCTGCACACCATGGCGATGGACGGTAATGTCATGAAAATGCGCGAAGTCAAGGGGATTGACGTCCCGGCTAATGGCTCTGTCGAGCTAAAACCGGGCGGCTTACACCTCATGTTTATGGATATTAAGACGCCCTTAAAAGCAGGCGAAACCGTTCCGGTGAAGCTGAAATTTCAGAAATCGGGTGAGGTGGAAGTTAAATTACAAGTTAGGGATATCTCCGGCGGTCATGGGGGCTCGATGAAGCACTAATTTCCTTGACTAAGGGTTTTTCCCGTAATTACCGCTTTTGGTGCGCCCGATTGATTTTTTGACTTCTAATTGTGATAAATTTATAGCTTATGGCAGATCTTTAGAGGGCTGCCTAATACTAAATTTATAAGCAATTATTCACGCTATTTAAGGGTTTTTCATGGTCGATGCAAATCAATCGGGTTGTCTATTTGTTGGTGAAGGGGTCATTTTGAAGGGAAATTTTGCTGTGCCCGATATTGCCTCGGTTTCCGGTGTTGTGGAAGGCGATTTGTCTGCCAAACAAGTGATTGTTGAAGCTTCTGGTTTGATTCGTGGCAAAGTGGTCGCAGAATCGGTTGATATCCGAGGAGAAGTTGCCGAGCAGTTAACTGCCTCCCGGTCGCTAATTATTCGCTCTAGCGGTAAAGTCGGCGGTTCTGTTCATTACGCTGAGATTGAGATCGAAAAGGGTGGATCTTTGCACGGCGATCTGCACCTTATTTAACCTCCCATTTAGGTGATCTATGTTTTCAAAGAAATCCAATGACATTCCAGAGAATCCCTCTGATGAATCTCAAAATACGTATTCAGAGCCAGTAACCGAAGTAGCAGCTGAGCCGGATCAAAGCTATGGCTATGAAAACAATGTAAATCGTGCAAATCCAATTAAGCCTTCCATTATTAGCGAAGGCTTTGAGTTTGTTGGAACCATTACATCCGAAGGCGTTTTAAATATCTCTGGTGTGATCAAAGGTAAAGTAACGGCCAAATCCGTTTTGATTGATTCATCGGGCCTTGTAGAGGGCGAACTCTTCTCCGATCAGGTGATGGTGAAGGGTAAAGTTCTGGGTGATATTAATTGCCAAGAGCTCAATATTGGCCCACTTGCCGAGGTTGATGGCTCCGTATCGTATGACTCGGTCCACATCCAACGTGGCGGTAAGATCAAGGGTCACTTCATTAAGAAGTAATTGCAATTATGTTTGGCAACAAATCCAAATCAATCAAAACCCTTGGCCAAACCATTGAGTCATTTCAGACCATGGTTGGCGAGGCCACTGAAATCCATGGGCGTCTGGTTGCCTCTGAGAGCTTGCGAATTGACGGTAAGGTCATTGGCAATGTGGAAACCTCGCAAGACGGGGTTGTCAGTATTGCGGTTGGAAAAAATGGTTTGGTACAAGGTGATATTTACGCCTATCGCGTCATTATTGCGGGGCGGGTCGAAGGCAATGTCTACTGTACGGAGCGCGTTGAACTTCACAATGGTTCTGTCGTGCATGGCGATGTGACCTACGGTCAGATTGGTATTGAGCCGGGCGCTCGCTTAAATGGCTTAATGATTTCAAGATCCAAGGACTTGGATACTCAGGATAGCAGTCAAGTATTTAAGAAAAACTGGGAAAAAATTACTTCTACCTAAGCCCTTTAGATGCAGCGGTAGAGTTTTCGTAGGTTTTCGATTTCACCAAACTTCACATTAGCGGCATCAAATTCGCGGTCAAAGCTCTCGTTTTTGTGGGCATGGGCAAAGATGGCAAGTACGCGTTTCGCTTGCTCATGCCCCATCATTGCCGCCAAGGTTAGGTAATAGGCTGCTTTGGAATTGTCTTGAGGAATAAATTCACCCTTGCCGTAGAGTGAGCCAATCGTGAAAGCTGACTGACGACTACCCGACTCGGCACCCTTACTGAGTAATTCAAGTCCTTTGAAAATATCCCGAGGAACCCCTTGCTCCATACCTAAGCCGAGGGCATAAATATTGCCTAAGTTGCAATAGGCATCATGGACTTCTTCTTTAATGGCTTTCTCGTAGTACTCGACCGCTACTTTGTAGTTTTGTTTTACTTTACCCAAACCGCGTTCGTGCATTAAACCCACGTTATAAAGGGCGTAGCCATTACCGTAGGACGAATGGGAGTTCTGAAACTCATAAAACTGTTCAATCTGTTCGGGGCCTAATTGACCATCGAAAGTCATCCGAGTCAACATGTAAAGTGCATCTTCATCCAGATCATTTTTGGCAAGATCAAAGAAGATATCAAAGGCAATATCGACCTTGCCTTTATCAAGATTTAGTTTGCCTAATTCGAATGCGCCTGCGTTATATCCCATCCTAAAATTATATAGGGTTAATCCTAGGCGCGTTATTTAGTCGATGCGCAAAATGTTTCAATAATATGAAAACCAACGGAATCAACGGGTAGGTCTATCCACGGCGGATCGCTCTCTGTCAGATCGATAAAACGACCCTTGCCCATGGGCTCGATGAAGCCTTGACTATTGAGTTTTTGGGACTTCTTTTCCTGGCAATCAAATTGAATTAGCGTGATCGCCGAGCGATAGGGTTCGTCATTTGGTCCCATCCGTTGGGCAAGGTAGTCTTGCAAGATCCATACTTTTAGGAAGGGCCCAATTTTTTCAATGGATTTTTCTTGAATGTAAATTGTGCTGTTAGAAAGCTTGCCAAATACCTTCCACGACTCGCTATTTGATTGCGCAAGAGCCGCCATTGAAAGGACCATCAGAAGGACAACAAGTAATCTATTAATCACCGGCAGCGAGGAAGAGAAAAATTTCATAAAGACTGCGCCTAAGAGCACCATGAGACATTTTGGAACCAGAATTTGAGTCGGCGCTGTACACGAGCGGTATGAATTCCATTTCGCGTGCTTTCAAATTCAATGCGATTGCGAGGGGTGGGATCCAAAAGTTGACAGCCAACGCGTATCCGCGAAGATTCTTGGCTCAGACGTGTGTTACGAATAACAAGATCAAATGGCTCAGAGCGATTTTTTAGGCGTTCAAATGAGCAGCGTGTCCAGATTGTGCCAATTGACATATCAGTGGCATCAGCACGCAAATCCAACTGGAGGCCATCCTCCGACATATCAACAATTTGCGCAATCATTTCCTTGCCTTGGGCAAAGTAAATCAGTAATTTAAAATCCCGATCAAAATTACCGGGTCCCGGTGTTCTAAAGCTTTTGCGTCGTTGAACAATTGCAATTTTTTGGGGAAGATCGCTGGTGTAGGACGAATCGGTCGCGAGGCGGATGTTGTTTAAGCTGAACTGCACCTTACCGCTATCCACATAAGTCACTAAGATGCGGTTACCAATGATGGCGGGATGGGATCCGTCTGCCAAAGGCATCACCTTAAAGCGTAATCCAGTGGACTCAACACCTAGAACATTGACGCTAATTCCTTCCCGATCTGAAGCATTTTTGAATAATCCACAGATTCGGTCTTCCTCAAAAATGCGTTCTAGATTTTTATAGGTAAACCGAGGGTCTACCCAGTAATTAGGGGCAATCTCTCCAAGTTCGGGGGGGTAAATGCGAGCGCTCAAAGGTGGTAAAAAATCTTATTTTGCCTGATAAATCATTTGTATACTAAGTTTCAGAACATTAATTAAATTCATCTTTATCAATATTCATCATGAATCATTTTCTTCCCGACGATCGATTGCGGCGATTTTTGATGCTTCTATTTATTGTGCTTGCCGTGATCGAACTTTCGCGAGCATCATTTATTTGGGGAGCGATTGATATCATTTTTGCAGCAAGTTTCTCTCCACGCGTTCAGGTCTGGGCTCAAACTCAGTGGGCGCGGATTTTCAAAAAGTAGAGATTTAGGTTGATAACTAGGAATGAAAAAAGACTACGAAATTCGACTTGCAACTCAGGTTCGAGGTAAGTGGTGGCGAGTTGATTATGTCAATAAAGAGGGCAGAATGGAGTTTGAGACCGTTGAGGCGCTCGATGTACAAGAGGCGATATCACTTACCAACACTATTTTGCGTCGCAAATACCATGCTAGAGAGAAAAAAGTTAGGAAGTGAACAAACTTCACATGACTTGGGAATATCAGGAATATCCCTCTACACTCAAAAAAACAGCTTGGTATCCAAATTAAATAAAAAAATCAATAAAATCAAGTACTTATAAAATTACCAGGCTATTGGATACTTTTATTTGTCGTAATTTTGACCTAGAATCAATGTGTTTATCATGATTAATATTGCATATGGCTGACACCCCGATAAATTCCGTATTAGCCCCCTACGTTGGCAGTTCCAACTTGCGTAGTGGCGCGACCTTGGCTGAGCTTAAACTGGGTCTTCCAGAGACCCAGGGCGATTATCGCTACGTTCCAAAATCCAATGCCATTGAGGGTACTGAAAAAGCCAGTGGCGTCATTGTTGACATCAATCCTTTATCAACTTCTTTGCAAACCAGTGTGGTTTATCCCAATGATCCTCGTTTGAAGATCTACAAGCAGATCGAGAACTCATAAAGGGGTATGGATCGTGAGACGGCCACAGCGCAATGATATGTATGTAAATGGTGAGGGGATGAAGGTGGTTGTTAATAATGTTCTGGCACCCAATCCGGCCGGCGTACAAATTTTGGAGTACAAATTTATTGGCTCACCCGAACTCCACTTTATTCCCGTTGACGAATTTACAGGTCAGTTTGAGTTTGTAGAAACTTTTTCATCATTTGATATCTACATCGAAGAGCGCAACAAAATACTGCAATTAAAAGAAGAGGAAGAGGAGCGAGCCGCATTGGCTCGTAAGAAGGCCAAGGAAGAGGCAGCCAGTGCAATTAAGCGCTGAGTTTGCGCGCATCGGTATTGGTATCTAGTCAGTTATGGAAAATTCAGATTTTTATGAGGCCGAGCGCTACCTCAAGTTAGGCCTTTATCCACAAGCCTTTGAGGCGTTTATGGCATTGGAATCCGGCAGTTACGAATGCACATACCTGATGCCATGCAAGATGGCCCTCAACAATCAATTAACTCCTCAGCAGCTCGAGCTTTTGTTTCATGACCTTGAGCGGGAACTTAAGCAAAAGAATCCAAGGGCCATCTATAACTATGGATTGGTGTTAGACCACATGGGCAATCATGCAAAAGCGATTGAGTTATTGCAAATTGCGATGGATCTCGATATTCCAGAAGCCAGAGCGGCACTGAGCCGTATTCTAATTAAAGGCTCTTAAGAAACCCTTACTTTGTATTGAGGTTGTTGGATTTGCTTTTGACCGGAGCAGGTGTGGCGATATCGGCAAATTGATCTTTAATGACCGTCAGCTCTTCAATTTTTTGATTGACCTGTGCAATATTGGCTTCCAGTTTTTGTACCTGTTCTTTGTAACTGGCCTCAATCGACTCTTTTTGTTGAATCGATATCGCTCCACCCATTGCCCGAGTGAGCTCGGGGTTCACATGAAAGGCAATCCGGTAGCCTAAAAAATGAACACCAAATCCAGTCAGGAACAAAAAAATACAGATAATCACGGTAAGCTTGATGAGACCCTTACCAGTGATACTGATTTTCTTGACTTGGGAGGTTGAGCCTCCGATCCAAATAAGTTGCATGCCTTATTTTAAATCCAGATCCGTGACAGCCCCAAGACTGGCGCTACTCGCTAGACGAGCGTACTTTGCCAGTAAACCCCGTGTATAGCGCGATTTTGGTTGTTTCCAGGTAGCTCGACGCTTGGCGATCTCCTCCTCGGGGACATTGAGCTGAATCAATAGTTGATTGGCATCGATGGTTACGGAGTCGCCTTCTTGAATCAGGGCGATGGTTCCCCCAACAAAAGCCTCTGGAGCTACATGTCCTACCACCATCCCCCAGGTGCCTCCAGAAAACCGTCCGTCGGTAATCAGGCCAACACTTTCTCCAAGCCCCTGGCCAACTAAAGCAGAAGTAGGCGCTAACATTTCGCGCATTCCAGGGCCACCTTTGGGTCCTTCATAACGAATAATCACCACATCACCGGCCTTAATCTTCTGGGCAAGGATCGCTGCCATGGCATCGTCTTCTGAGTCAAACACCCGGGCAGGACCGGTGATGGACGGATTTTTGAGACCAGTAATTTTTGCAACACAGCCCTCGGGGGATATATTGCCCTTTAGAATTGCCAAGTGCCCATGGGGATAGATTGGGTTGCTGAGTGGTCGAATGACCCGTTGATCGCTTCTTGGTTTTGCTGGGACATCTTTTAATACCTCGGCAACGGTTTCTCCAGTAATGGTTAAACAATCGCCGTGGAGCAGGCCGCCATCGAGCAAAATTTTCATGATTTGTGGAATTCCGCCGGCTTGGTGCAAATCGGTTGCCAGGAAAGTTCCGGAGGGTTTCATATCGGCGATGACCGGAACTCTTTTGCGGATCCGCTCAAAGTCATCAATCGTCCAATCAATCTCAGCGGCACTGGCAATTGCTAAAAAATGTAAGACCGCATTGGTTGATCCACCAACAGCCATGATGACGCTTACTGCGTTCTCAATTGATTTTTTGGTGATGACATCACGAGGACGAATATTTTTCTTAATTGCCTCAATTAAAACGCGGGCGGATTGGGCGGCGCTCTCGACCTTTTCTTGATCTTCGTTTGCCATGGTTGAGGAGTAAGGCAGGCTCATGCCGAGTGCCTCAAAGGACGAGCTCATCGTATTTGCGGTGTACATACCGCCACATGACCCGCTGCCTGGGCAGGCATGCTGTTCAACACCCTTGAGATCCTCCTCGCTCAAGCGACCGGCGGTAAATTCCCCAACCGCCTCAAAGGCCGATACGATGTTCAATTCTTTACCTTTGTAATGGCCTGGCTTGATGGTTCCACCATAAACATAAATGCCAGGGACATTGGTTCGAGCTAGTGCCATCATCCCGCCAGGCATGTTCTTATCGCAACCCCCAATAACCACTACACCGTCTTGCCAAAGACCATTGACGCAGACTTCAATGCTGTCAGCAATGACCTCCCGTGAAACCAATGAGTACTTCATGCCCTCGGTCCCCATGCCAATACCATCGGAAATGGTTGGAGTCCCAAATACTTGGGCCTTGGCGCCGGATGACTCAAGGGCGGCAATTGCAGCATCGGCTAGTTTTTGTAAGCCGCTATTGCAGGGTGTCACTGTGGAATGACCGTTGGCAACCCCCACCATCGGTTTGCCAAAATCCGATTCTTTGTAACCCATTGCGTAATACATGGAGCGATTGGGAGCCCTTGCAACCCCCTCGGTCACCTTGCGAGAGCGTTCATTTAAGCGTTTTTCAGTCTTGATATTTGACATGGGTTTGGTCATCCAAAAATTAAAGCATTAACGAGTTCGTCAGTGTATTCCTACACCGAATTGCTAAATAGCCATCATTTCAAAGCTATCTTTACCAGCGCCGCAATCTGGGCATGCCCAATCACTAGGTACCGCATCCCAAGGCGTTCCGGGGGCTATTCCATCCTCAGGGCGCCCAGCCGACTCGTCATAAATAAAGCCACAGACAATGCATAAATAGGTTCTCATGGGGTTTGTACTTTGAATTAAAAGAATTATTTTAGTGATATTGACCTAAATTAGCCATAAAGCGAATAGCCTAACGGGATCGGGGTCGGTAAATTCCAAAAATGCCAACTAGGGGAAAGCAATGAGCACATTGAACGGAACCATCTACTTAATTGATGATGATGATGCCATTCGCCGCTCCTTATCCCGCATGTTGGTAGATGTTGGCTACGATGTATTTGATTACAACAGTGCGACATCTTTTTTAAGCAATAGCCGCGTTGTTTCCCCAGCAGTTATTTTGCTTGATATGCAAATGCCCGATCTCTCAGGCTTGGAGTTATTGGATTGCCTCGAAAAAAATGGCAGTACAACACCGATTATTTTTCTGAGTGGACAAAGTCACCCCCAACAAATTGTTAAAGGGTTGAAAAAGGGGGCATTGGATTTTCTATTTAAGCCATTTAATTTAGAAGAATTATTAAATGCGATTCAAACGGCACTTGAATATGACAGGAAGCAGTTCAAGCGAATCCTAAAAACGAGCGAAATTAAGCAAAACTTTTTGTTATTGACGCCTCGCGAAAAGGAGGTTTTTTCTCTATTGGTGAGTGGCTTAATGAATAAAGAAATCGCTCAGCAGCTAGGAACAACCGATGCAACGATTAAGGTGCATAAGGCCCGGGTTATGGAAAAAATGCGCGCCGGGTCGGTCCAGGATTTAGTCCGTTTTCACCTTGAAATGAATTAGCCCCGAGGTAAATAGACTTTTGTTGATGTTTGGGCTATAGTGCGTTGATAAATAATGACTAAGATCGTTATAAATATTAATAATAAATCGATGAGACTGAATGCCAAATCATAATCCTCTGCCCGAAATTCGGGGTGAAGTCATTAAAAAGACTCGAGAGTCAAAAGGCATTTCTATCCACGAAATATCGAAGGATCTTTGTTTTTCGGTCAAACAAATCGAACAGATTGAAAGTGGTGAGCGCAGTCATTTTTATTCCTTAGCGATTAAAGTGGCTGCAGCTAAAAAAGTCGCTGATTATTTGGATTTAAGTTATGACGATGTTTTTGACTTTGGTCCCGATTTGGTTCAAGAGAGTCAACAGGCAGAAAAAAATGCTGAGGTGGAGCAGAGCGAAGTCCCCGAAGAAAAATCAAGCGAGCCACCAGTAACAAAACCAATTGTTGAAAAGATTCCTGAAACCATAGAACGTTTTGATTTGAGTGATGATGAACCAAAACCGAAAACTTCAAATACGAAGTATGTATTTTTTGCGCTCTTTGCAGCAATCGCCGCTACTTTTTTAATGATCGATTTTCCTGCGAAAGAGAAAGTTGTTGAGCCACCGCTTGCTAAGATGCCTACCGAGTCGCTTGACACTGCTCCGAAGAAAGAAGAGCCAGTGCCCGCTGCAACAACCAATCCAGCACCCGTTGCCACGACGACCCCGGCAGTGACCACTGCGACCAATGAAAACTGCCCAGCGCCCGATGCCAATCAAACCACGTATCGCTCCCCAAGTCCCACGAAGGCTGGAAACATGGTTTATATCTCCAGCCGTATTAAGCAAGTGGTATGCGTCAAAGATGGAACGGGCAAATTAGAAAAACGTGCCTTGGATGTAAATGGCTCACATTCGTTTTTTGGTAAAGCCCCATTTGTGTTGATGACCACCAATCTTTCTCAGGCGGATATCTTTTTTCAGGGCTATCGCGTTCGGATTGACGATCCAAATGCAAGCAGTGTCATTCTTGAGGAAGTTCAGTACTAATCAGCCCTAGACTGCAGCATCATCGATTTCGCCAGTACGAATTCGAATCGCTTGTTCTACGGAGCTCACAAAAATTTTCCCATCACCAATTTTTCCAGTGCGTGCGGCTTTGATGATGGCCTCGGTCACGGTTTCAACCAAGTTATCGGAAACCACCACTTCTACTTTCACTTTGGGCAAAAAATCAACCACGTACTCAGCGCCTCGGTAGAGTTCGGTGTGACCCTTTTGACGGCCAAAGCCTTTCACCTCGGTAACGGTAAGGCCAGTCACACCAACCTCAGCTAGTGCTTCGCGCACTTCATCAAGTTTGAAGGGTTTAATAATTGAAGTAATTAGTTTCATAGTGTCTCCTTTGCCTCAATCATACTCAAGGACGATGACTTCCTCATTTCCCCATGATTTTTAGGACTAGAGCTTGGCTCCTGATGTAATGGGGTAGCGCCAATCTCGGCCAAAGGCGCGAGCGGTAATGCGAACCCCAGGCGGTGCCTGACGGCGTTTGTATTCATTTATCTGAATGAGGCGTGTAATTTTTTGCACCGCCGCAGAATCAAAGCCGGCTGCAACGATTTCCGTACTGGATTGATTCTGTTCCATATAGCGCGCCAAGATGGCATCTAAAACTTCATAGGGAGGCAGGCTATCTTGATCGGTTTGATTGGGGCGCAATTCTGCCGATGGTGCCCGAGTCAAAATCCGCTCGGGGATCACCGGTTTTATTTGATTACGATAGCGACAGAGTTGATAGACCAAGGTCTTGGCAATATCTTTAATCACGGCAAAGCCCCCGGCCATATCCCCATAGAGGGTGCAATACCCAACGGCCATTTCACTCTTATTGCCCGTGGTGAGGACTAAGCGCCCCGTCTTATTTGAGAGTGCCATCAAGATCGTGCCACGCGCCCGAGCCTGAATATTCTCCTCGGTCGTATCGCTTGGTAAATCAGCAAATTGCTTTTGCAGGGCATCTTCAAATGCACCGACGGGACCTTGAATCGAAATCTCATCGTATTGCACACCCAAATTAGATGCGAGTTCGCGCGCATCAAGCCAAGAAATTTCTGCGGTATAGGGCGAGGGCATCATCACCGCACGGACCTGCTCAGGTCCGAGTGCATCAACTGCAATCGCCAATACTAAAGCGGAGTCGACCCCACCCGAAAGCCCAAGGATAACTCCTGGAAAACGATTTTTATGCACATAATCACGTGTTCCCATGACCAGTGCTTTATAGACTTGCGCCTCGAGCGTTAATGCAGGGGCGATTACTCCTCGCTGCGGTTCGCAGGCTTCAATTCGAAGGAATCCGACTTCTTCTTCGAACTGTGGCATTGCAAAAACGAGCTCCCCCTTGGAATTGACTGCGCATGATCCACCATCAAAAACGAGTTCATCTTGCCCACCCACCATATTGAGATAAACAATGGGTAAATTACAGGCTTGACTCTGCTGCTTGAGAAGCTCATAGCGTGTGTGTTCTTTTTGGAGGTGGTAGGGCGATGCATTTAACACCACAATCATTTGTGCACCAGCTTGTTGAGCTTTGAGCACAGGTTCTGGATGCCAAACATCCTCGCATAACAAAACGCCCAATTTCAAACCATGGTGATCAAAAACGCAGGCATTCTCACCCGCCACAAAATAGCGCTTCTCATCAAAAACTTCGTGATTGGGTAATTCGTTTTTGAAGTAAGTCGCAATGACCTTGCCGTTCTCAATGACCGACGCTGCATTCCGTAACCCACCATTGGATACAGCAGGGTGACCCACAATCACGGTTAAGCCTTGTAATGCTCCTAGTTGGGTACACAGGGATTGGAGAACGGTTTGTGTCTCTTTGATAAACCCAGGACGTAGTAAAAGATCCTCTGGAGGGTAACCAGTTAGGGAGAGCTCCGGAGTTAGGAGGAGGCTCGCCCCATGATGATGGGCTTTTTGAGCTGCCTCATAGATAGCCCGCGCATTACCAATGCAATCACCCAACAGAGGATTGAGTTGCGCTAGAGCAATCTGCATGGGGGAATGAGCACGCTGACTCATAACCAACGCCATGCACGATTCATGCTTATGCCTTCTCTTTCTGATAGCGGGCCATGCCATCGGTAATTTCTTTGTGGGCATCCGCAATGGAACCCCACCCTTTGACTTTGACCCATTTGCCCTTTTCTAAATCTTTGTAATGCTCAAAAAAATGCTGAATCTGATTTAAGCGCATTTGGTTGATATCCTCTGAGCTCTCCCAATGGCTATAGATCGATAAAATACGATCCTCAGGAACCGCCAGCAATTTGGCATCATCACCAGCCTCGTCATTCATTTGCAAAACGCCAAGCGCACGGCAACTGACCACCACTCCGGGGATTAAAGGAAACGGTGTAATTACCAAGACATCAACTGGATCGCCGTCCCCCGCAATGGTCTTGGGGATGTAGCCGTAGTTACAGGGGTAGTGCATGGCAGTACCCATAAAGCGATCTACAAAAATCGCCCCAGTTTCCTTATCGACCTCGTATTTGATGGGGTCGGCATTCATGGGGATTTCAATAATGACGTTAAAGTTCTCGGGAACCCTCTTTCCTGGGGTGACGTTATCAAGACTCATAAATGCTCCAAATTAAATAAAAACGGTCTGCTTAGTAGATACCCTGATCTTAGCAAAGTGGTAAAGCGCTAATTCTGTTGGATACTTTCAAAGCTGCAGGCTCACTATTTTAAGCCTTTGGGCTAATAGCAAGCTTGTCGTTTCAAAATTAAATTGAATCCTCAACCAAGTAGGAGTGATTTAGCATGAGTGATGTAACTTTTGGTCTGTATTTTGCCCTAGTGTGTGGTGTCATCGCGGTGGTATACGGCTTTGCGATGCGCACCTGGATTCTTAAGCAAGACACCGGCAACGCCCGGATGGTCGAGATTGCTGAGGCGATTCAGCAAGGGGCGGCTGCTTATCTAGCACGCCAATATAAAACGATTGCCATTGTCGGTGTGGTGCTAACCATCCTGATGGCGGTCTTTCTTGATTTAGCAACGGCGATCGGTTTTGTGATTGGTGCTGTGCTGTCGGGAGCCTGTGGCTTCATTGGCATGAACGTTTCAGTGCGCGCGAATGTACGAACTGCGCAGGCTGCTACTGAGGGCATGAACCAAGCCTTAAACGTTGCCTTTAAGGGGGGTGCGATTACTGGCATGCTCGTGGTGGGGTTGGGCCTCTTAGGTGTTGGCGTATTTTTTATGCTCCTCGTGTCGATGGATAACGGCCAAGATCTCTCTGATGTCTTGCATCCGCTGATTGGCTTAGCCTTTGGCTCTTCTTTAATTTCAATCTTTGCTCGTTTGGGCGGTGGCATCTTCACGAAGGGTGCTGACGTAGGCGCTGATTTAGTTGGCAAAGTCGAAGCGGGTATTCCGGAGGATGACCCACGTAACCCAGCGGTGATTGCCGATAACGTGGGTGATAACGTCGGCGACTGTGCGGGTATGGCTGCTGACTTATTTGAGACCTATGCAGTGACTCTGATTGCAACGATGGTCTTGGGAGCACTCATGGTCATGAATGCCCCAGTCGCAGCGGTTATTTATCCGTTAGTGCTCGGCGGCATTTCGATTATTGCTTCAATTATTGGTTGCTCGTTTGTCAAAGCGAGCCCTGGTATGAAAAACGTGATGCCTGCTTTGTATAAAGGCTTAATCATCTCAGGCGTGATTTCCTTGGTTGGTTTTTACTTTGTAACCAATTGGATTATTCCGGATGACGCCTTGGGCATCCCAGGCAGTCAGTGGCGCTTATTTGGATCATCGATTGTTGGTTTATTGCTGACCGCTGGATTGGTATGGATTACGGAGTATTACACCGGCACTGATTACAAGCCCGTTAAGCATATTGCCGAAGCATCAACCAAAGGGCATGGTACGAACATCATTGCGGGTCTTGGCGTATCAATGCGTTCAACTGCTTACCCCGTTATTTTTGTTTGTATGGCGATCTTTGCTGCGTATTACTTAGCAGGTCTTTATGGAATTGCAGTGGCCGCAACGGCCATGCTCTCCCTTGCCGGAATTGTGGTGGCACTCGATGCTTATGGCCCCATTACCGATAATGCTGGTGGCATTGCTGAGATGGCAGGATTGCCCGATTCAGTGCGCGACATCACCGATCCCTTGGACGCAGTGGGTAACACCACCAAGGCGGTGACCAAAGGGTATGCGATTGGCTCAGCGGGTCTTGCATCCCTGGTCCTGTTCGCAGACTACACCCATGCTTTAGAGGCAATCGGCCAGCAAGTGACTTTTGATCTTTCTAACCACATGGTGATCATTGGTCTATTTATTGGCGGCTTGATTCCTTATCTCTTCGGAGCGATGGCAATGGAGGCAGTAGGCCGTTGTGCAGGCGCCGTGGTGGAGGAAGTGCGTCGTCAATTTAGAGACATCCCTGGGATCATGGAAGGAACTGCTAAGCCAGAGTACGGTAAGGCTGTCGACATGTTGACCTCCGCAGCGATTAAGGAAATGATCATTCCATCGCTCTTACCGGTCGTGGTTCCAATTCTGGTGGGTCTCTTCTTAGGACCCGCTGCACTGGGCGGCCTTTTGATGGGAACGATTATTACTGGCCTCTTTGTCGCAATCTCGATGTGTACTGGAGGTGGTGCGTGGGATAACGCCAAGAAATACATTGAAGAGGGTAACCATGGCGGTAAAGGATCGGAGGCTCATAAGGCTGCCGTGACCGGTGATACCGTTGGCGACCCTTACAAAGATACTGCAGGTCCCGCGGTCAACCCGCTCATTAAGATCATTAATATCGTGGCACTCTTAATTGTGCCGCTCTTACCTGTAGTGCGGTAGGGAGCGAACCAAAACAAATAACCCAGATTTACTCTGGGTTTTTTGTTTGACAAGAGTAGTTCATTGAACTACTATAAGCGATGGACTTCGAATGGGATGAGTTAAAAAGTAATGATTGTTATATTCAGAGAGGGTTTGATTTTGAGGCGGTTATAGATGTATTTCGAGATCCCTACCGATTAGTGGAAACCGACGATAGGTGGGATTACGGTGAGGACCGATTTCGTTTAATTGGAAAATTAGACGAAAAATGCTACGTTGTTATATTTACTCATCGATCGAATATTATTCGAATAATTTCTGCCCGAAGAGCAAATGCTAGAGAGGTAAGAAAATATGAAAAAAGTTCGAGTTAGTATTGATTTGAGTACACCACGGAAGAAGGTTCGAGGGCGAATTAATCAAAAATTAATTGATGCTACAACCGAAATTGACATTGCTCGGCATAAAAAAAATGATGATGCTATGGCAATGCGTGACGCGGGTAAATATGCAGCTCGAGTCAGAAAGAAGATGGGTTTATCCCAGCTAGAGTTTTCTCGAAAAATTGGTGTATCACTAGAAACAATCCGCAATTGGGAGCAAGGTAAACGCGCTCCTACTGGTGCTGCTCGAGCGCTTTTGCGCATACTGGATCGCTCGCCCGAGCTTGCGCTAATTGCTCTTACTGCTTAACCGTCAAGTGCCTCTAAATAACGCTGCGCATCCAGTGCTGCCATACAACCTGTGCCTGCACTCGTAATGGCTTGGCGATAGATATGATCTTGGACATCCCCAGCAGCAAAGACGCCAGGGATATTGGTTGCGGTGGCATTACCCTCTAGGCCAGAATGCGTTTTGATGTAGCCATTGTTCATTTCGAGTTGACCTACGAATAAATCGGTATTGGGTTTATGGCCAATTGCAATGAAGGCGCCCGATACTGCAATGTCTTCTGTATTGCCATCCTGTTTTTTGATCCGTACCCCGGTCACTCCTTTTTCATCACCCAAGACTTCATCAAGGGTGGCGTTCAATTTAAGTTCAACCTTGCCTTCAGCAACCTTTGCCATCAATCGATCATTCAGAATCGGCTCAGCACGGAACTTGTCACGGCGATGAATCACCGTCACTTTTCGGGCAATACCAGTAAGGTAGAGCGCTTCTTCAACGGCCGTGTTGCCACCGCCGACCACACAGACATCCTGGCCTTTATAAAAGAAACCATCGCAGGTAGCGCAACCCGATACTCCGCGACCCATAAATGCCTCTTCACTCGGCAGACCAAGGTATTGGGCAGAAGCACCCGTTGAGATGATGAGTGCATCACAGGTGTAGGTGCCGGAGTCGCCTACCAGGCGAATGGGCTTTTCAGTGAGAGCGGCTGTGTGGATGTGATCAAAAATGATCTCGGTATTAAAGTGCTCCGCATGCTTTAAGAAGCGATCCATGAGCTCAGGACCTTGAACACCATTGGGGTCTGCTGGCCAGTTCTCCACGTCGGTGGTGGTCATGAGTTGGCCGCCTTGGGCGAGGCCAGTAATGAGAGTGGGTTTCAGGTTAGCGCGGGCGGCGTAGACTGCAGCGGTATAGCCGGCAGGGCCGGAGCCCAGAATCAGAACTTTAGAGTGTTTGGTGGTTGTAGTCATCCCTAAATTATAGGGTTCTACAGGCAAGGCTTGTTTACAATCAGACCAACATGGCTCGTAGCTCGCTTCCACAGATTAAGACCCCGTTGCCTCCCGAGGGCGGCACTGGCAAGATGTCTCGCCTAATTGCGGAAGTACGCTGGATGCTCCTACTGGCTATCTGCTTAGGCTTATTTGCTGTGCTGATTACGTACACCAAATCTGATCCGGCATGGTCGCACGCCAGTTTTGAGGCTCCTAAAAATATTGGTGGACGCATCGGTGCATGGACCGCTGATTTGATGCTTTACATTTTTGGGGTCTCAGCATTTTGGTGGGTCATTCTCTTTGCTAGACGGGTATATCAAGGTTGGCGTGAGCTGTGGAGTGTGCCCCTACCAGTTGACCCAGAAGCTAAACCAGAATCCTTTTGGACACGTTGGTTGGGTTTTACTTTGACCCTGACCTGCAGCATGGGGCTGGAATCGATTCGGATGCATTCCTTGCAATGGGAGTTACCAAGACCCCCAGGCGGCATCTTAGGCGAAGTGATCGGGGACCCCCTGCAAATGGCCTTTGGCTTTACAGGCGCAACCCTGATTCTTATCTTTGGCCTGGCGGTAGGACTCTCACTCTTTTTGCATTTCTCATGGCTAACACTCGCAGAGCAGGTTGGGCGCTATGTCGAGCTTGGTGTGCGGCGCTTACGTGAAAAGCGCGAAGCGCAGGAGGACCAAAAGATTGGTGAGCAGGCAGCTGTTGAGCGTGAAGAGCATGTCGAGGAAGTACGAATTCGGGAAGAGGTGGCACCGAAGGTACAAATTTTCAACCAGCCGCTCAAGATTGTGAAGAGCGAGCGGGTTGAGCGTGAGAAGCAACAACCGCTCTTTGTGGAAATACCGGACTCGGAGTTGCCGCCACTCTCACTTTTGGACCCCGTTCCTGAGGCGAAAGAAACCATTTCTGCGGAGACCCTGGAGTTCACCTCACGATTGATTGAGCGCAAACTCGATGATTTTGGGGTGCAGGCCAAAGTCATTGCGGCCTACCCTGGACCGGTCGTGACGCGGTATGAGATAGAGCCTGCAGTTGGTGTGAAGGGTAGTCAAATCGTCAATCTGTCACGCGACCTATCGCGCTCATTGGGTGTCGTGAGTTTGCGAGTGGTCGAGACCATTCCCGGTAAAACCTGCATGGCACTTGAGTTACCCAATCCCACGCGACAGTCGGTTTACCTCTCCGAGATTTTGAGTTCGCAAGTCTATAACGACAATCACTCCTTACTGACTTTAGCCTTAGGTAAGGACATTTCGGGTAGTCCGATGGTCGCAGATTTAGTGAAGATGCCCCATTGCTTGGTTGCTGGTACCACTGGCGCCGGCAAGTCGGTTGGGATTAACGCGATGATTTTGTCGATCCTCTTTAAAGCGAAGCCCGATGAAGTACGACTCATCATGATCGATCCCAAGATGCTTGAGATGTCGGTCTATGAGAAGGTGCCGCATCTTCTTTGCCCAGTCGTTACCGACATGAAGCAAGCCTATAACGCGCTGAATTGGGCGGTCAATGAGATGGAGCGCCGCTACAAACTGATGAGTAAGTTTGGTGTGCGTAACTTGGCGGGCTTTAATAAAAAGATTATGGAAGCCGAAGCCAAGGGCGAGAAACTCACTAATCCATTTAGCTTAACGCCTGAGGATCCTGAGCCACTCTATAAGGCCCCGATTATTGTGGTGATCATCGATGAACTCGCAGATCTCATGATGGTCTCCGGTAAGAAGATCGAGGAGTTAATTGCGCGGATTGCGCAAAAAGCGCGTGCCGCCGGAATTCATTTGGTGTTGGCAACGCAACGGCCTAGTGTGGATGTGATTACCGGTCTGATTAAAGCGAATATTCCAACTCGGATTTCGTTTCAGGTGAGCAGTAAGGTTGACAGTCGCACCATCTTAGACCAACAGGGTGCCGAGACCCTATTGGGGATGGGCGATATGCTGTATATGCCACCGGGTACTGGATTGCCGATCCGGGTGCACGGCGCATTCGTCTCTGACGATGAAGTGCATCGCGTCGTTTCATGGCTCAAAGAGAAGGGTGAGGCAAATTACATCGAGGGTGTGCTCGAGGGTGCCGATGAGTCCACCATGGATGCGATCAATGGTGGTGGCAATGGTGGTGGCGAAGCCGATCCCCTCTATGATCAAGCCGTTGCGATTGTGCTCGAAAACAAACGCGCCTCCATCTCGCTTGTGCAGCGGCATCTGCGAATTGGCTATAACCGGGCAGCACGCCTTCTAGAGGATATGGAAAAAGCCGGGTTAGTTTCGAAGATGGGCGGTAATGGTAATCGCGAGATTCTGGTTCGTCCAAGCGAATAAATCAGCAAATCGACGACATGGTGCGCGTTTTTTATTCCATCCTCTTAGCCTTTGTGCTCTTAAATCCTGTTCATGGACAACCAACAACACCATCCGGAATAGAGCAGCTCAAACAGTTTGTAAAGACAGTGCGCTCTGCTCAAGGCGAGTTTGTGCAACAACAAATGCGCTCACCCAAAGCGAATGAGCCACAAGATAAGCCAAAGATGATTCGGCAAACGTCAGGGCAATTTGTATTTCAGCGCCCTGGCCGTTTTGTCTGGGATACCCAAAAGCCATATGAGCAAAAACTCATCATGGATGGCAAACAACTTCTGATGTGGGATAAAGACCTCAATCAGTTAACGATTCGCTCGGCCAATCAAGCCTTAGCGGCATCGCCTGCTGCCATCCTCTTTGGGGATGTCGTCCTCGATCAGCAATTTGATCTCGAAGAGGCGGGGACCAAAACTAATCTTCAGTGGGTGAACTTAAAGCCAAAAGCAAAATCTGGGCAGGGCGATCTGCCATACACGCAAATTGCAATTGGCATGAGCTCGGGCCTACCCAGGGCTTTGGAGTTAACCGACGGATTTGGCAGCATGGTGTTGGTGATTTTTAATTCAATGCAAATCAACCCCAGCGTGGACCCCAGTCGCTTTCAATTTAAACCTCTGCAAGGCGCTGAGGTCGTGCGACTAAACTAATGGCTTGAACCCAAAGGAATCGTATGCTGGACCCCCAACTGCTCCGTAAAGATTTAGAGAGCGTCAAGGCACGCTTAGCAACCCGTAAGTTCGAGCTTGATGCAGACCTGTTTACTCAGCTCGAGAATGAGCGTAAACAGCTCCAAGCCGGCACTGAAGAGTTACAAGCCAAGCGCAATCAATTGGCTAAAGCCATTGGTATGAAAAAAGGCAAGGGCGAGAATGCGGATACGGAACTTGCCGAGTCGGCTAATGTCAACCAAGCGCTTGAGAAAAATTCTGCGCGCTTAACGATTTTGCAAGAACAGATTAAAGATTTTGTGCTTAATATTCCCAACTTGCCCGATGCGAGTGTTCCGGTTGGTAAAACTGCCGATGAAAACAAAGAGATCAAGGTTTGGGGAAAGCCAACGCACTTTGATTTC
Organism: Polynucleobacter sp. MWH-UH24A; assembly: GCF_018687475.1. NCBI lineage: Bacteria > Pseudomonadati > Pseudomonadota > Betaproteobacteria > Burkholderiales > Burkholderiaceae > Polynucleobacter > Polynucleobacter sp. MWH-UH24A. The sequence continues at coordinate 1,466,323 of NZ_CP061292.1, read as the reverse complement.
ACCCCCAAAGACCATGTTGATTTAGGTGCACCGATTGGACTTGATTTTGATGCAGCTGCCAAAATCAGCGGCGCTCGTTTTGTGGTGTTAAAGGGAAATGCAGCGAAATTGCACCGTGCCCTAGCGCAATTCATGCTTGATGTGCATACCGAGCAGCATGGGTATCAAGAAGTCTACGCACCATATATGGTGAGTGCTCAAGCGATGCAGGGAACTGGACAACTTCCCAAGTTCGAAGCCGATCTATTCAAAGTGCCACGCAAGATGGGTGGGGAACACCCAGACGATGGGGGTGAGCGGATTGAAAACTTTTACCTGATTCCGACCGCTGAGGTACCCGTGACCAATTTAGTGCGCGATGAAATTATTAATAGTGAGCAACTGCCAATCAAGTATGTAGCCCACACTCCGTGCTTTCGATCGGAGGCTGGTAGTTATGGGCGCGATGTGCGCGGTATGATTCGACAGCATCAGTTTGATAAGGTTGAGTTGGTTCATATCAGTCATCCCGAGAAATCGATGCAGGCGTTAGAGGAACTCACTGCTCATGCTGAAAAGATTCTGGAGTTATTGGAGTTGCCATATCGCCGTGTGCTTTTATGTACAGGGGATATGGGATTTGGCAGTACCAAGACATATGATCTAGAGGTATGGATTCCCTCGCAAAATGCTTATCGGGAAATTAGTTCCTGCTCAAACATGGGTGACTTCCAGGCGCGACGGATGCAGGCGCGTTATAAAACTGGGCAGAACAAGCCCGAGCTACTCCATACTCTGAATGGCTCTGGATTAGCAGTGGGCCGAACGGGAGTAGCGCTGCTCGAGAACTACCAGCAAGCCGATGGCAGTATTCGGATCCCCAAGGTACTTCAGCCTTATATGGGCGGCTTAGAGGTGATTCGTTCGATATCTTAAAGAACCAGTGCCTTAATCATTGCTTTCTCTGAGTTTTTAGCAAGTACTTTATCCAAAGTCACCATCAATTTTGACTTCATCTCTTTCGCAGCAGCAAGATGCAATGCATCGCCTGCCCGAAGGTTTGACTTTGAATCTAAAGTCAACAGCCCGGCAGAGTAAAAGACATTTCTTTTGATTGGCAGCAACTCGACATCATACGAACAAATTTTTTCAAAGAGAGTCCAAGCACTACGACTTTGTTTGGAAGTAATTTGCCCAGTTCGCTCCTTAATTGCCAGCGCGCTAGCAAACTCAGTACAAGTCCAGATTGAACTAATCAGATCACCGCTTGCTTTCTCATACCAAACCTCAACAGCCTTACTTTTTGCTTCGCGTGTGCACAGCGCAACAAAAACACTCGTATCGATATAAATCATTGAAATTAGTATCGAGCTGAGTCGCGCAATTGCTTGATCACCGATTTGCTAATCGGCATTGATTCACGCAAATCATGGAGCTCACGAATCAGTGATTTACGGTCAACGTGCTTGGAGCGCAACACAATCGTTCCATCGGGCGTAAGGCTTGCACTTAAAAAATCACCCTCTGTCAAATTTGCCTCTTTTAAGAGATGCTGGGGAATCCGCAATGCAAGACTATTGCCCCATTTGGATATTTGAATATTCATGAACTGGTCCTAGAATTTGAATAATGTATATCTTTTAATGTAGATACATTATAAAGGCAGCCATCATTTGGGTCAATGCCAATCCCAGCTAATTCAGAGGGTTGGCTATAATTCAGTTTGAGTCGGAGAGGTGGCAGAGTGGTCGAATGTACCTGACTCGAAATCAGGCGTAGGTGCAAGCCTACCGTGGGTTCGAATCCCACCCTCTCCGCCAGTACTTAAAAGTTCCCAATGCTACTTCTCGTCACCTCGATCATCAATAGCTTGATTGCATTATTTGTGATCGTCATTCACTACGAGGTTTTATACAAACTAAATCACATTATGTCGGTGATTAAACATATTCATGCGCGTTATAAAGTACTCATTGCGGTCGGTGTAATTTTTATCGCACACATCATCGAGATTTGGGTATTCGCGATTGCCTATTACCTCATGCTGAAATTTCCAAATCTAGGCAAGATTATTGGTACCGCCTCAGAGCACGGTTCACTTCTCGATAGTGCGTATTTATCATTTGTCACATTTACCACGGTGGGGTATGGCGATATTGTCGTGGACGGTTATCTTCGATATCTGACTGGAGTCGAGGCGCTAACAGGCCTGATTCTAATTACCTGGTCTGCATCATTTTTATTTATTGAAATGCAAAAGTACTGGGGATCACAGCATTCGAAGTAAGATGGGCCTACTTAAAAAGATTTGGTGTATCTCAACGCTAAGCGCCGACTCTCCATAAAGCCATTCATTGTTGCGATATCGTTGCCATACTGAAGCATGAAGCGTCCAATTTTGGTGTAAGCAACACCGCTTACAAAGTAGCGCTGGGTCACTACGGTATTGTTTCGCTCAATGCCATTAAACGCAGTCTCTCCACCGGTGACATAGACATAAGTTGCAGCAACGGTATAGGTTTGGTTAATGCGATAAATAGGACCAATTTGGCTACTATAGAGAGGCTTCTGAGTGAACTGCAAGTTTGTTGTTGAGGAGCAGGCAGCCGCACATTGGCTATTAGCTCCGTACCAAACCGTATCAAAAGCAAATGCACCATCCACACTCTTGGTTATGGGCCGCTGATAACCAAGCTGCAATGCCTGGCTGTAGCGATTATTACCAAGATTGAAGGCTTTGGTCGAGGAATACTCGCCAGTAGGCAGGGATAGATAGGCTGCGACGCCAAAATAAGTACGCGTCGTATGGTTTGCATAAGGCCAAATTGCTGTTGCAATAGTGGTGTCAGTCATGCCTTGGCTTGCCGGATAGGCTGACAAGGATCCATCCGGAGATAAAGTGCCTCCACCCACTTGCACATAACTTACCGCAGGTAATGAGCCAATGGTATAGGTATGACCAAGGCGAACGATTCCAAGGTTGGATTCTAGATTGGGTGATGCGCCGGTAGGCACATTATTGACATACAAAGTGATATTTTGAGCATTGACATAAGAGATCGAAATCGCTGTTCGGTCAGGGGTCGGAGCCACGATATCGTTGGGCTGTAGATCAATTGCGAGTGCATGGCTACTGAGCACGCTGAGCGTTCCATATACAAGGAGGCAAAATTTAGCTGATTTGGCCATTTATGGATTAAGTAGGCAATTCAAGTACGATGAGAATATGAAAGTTTTACTAGCATTAAATTTCTTTATCTTTGCGGCCATTCAGTTTGGATTACTGCTAGGCATCCTGCATTATCTCCAGGGCGAATCAAAATCGAAACCCAATCCCTATTGGATATTGGCTCTTATTACGAGTGTAACCGGGCTCACATTTTTTGCGATTGGACTTTTAAATACGGATGATATTCAAAAAGTCCCACCCATATTTACGCCGGCCAATACCCTGTTTTATGCAGCAGCAATTTCTCAAGGTCTATTCTTTTACTCATTTAATCATTCAGTGAGCAAGTCCTTAAAGTTAGCCTTAGGACTTTCAATCCTTTGTTATGGACTTTTCTTTGAATACCTTAGACAGAATTGGACATTCGAGGCGCGGACGATGTTTGTGGCCTCGACTTATGCAATTATTCTTGCTTGGCAGATCCGAGAAGCTCGTATGGTCAATCGGGATTTGGGCTTGCAGCAATTGCGCTATTTTCAATATGCAGCGATTGGTGAGGCACTCTTTTTGGTCCCACGACTTATTGTTTTATTGGGTTCGAACCATCCAATTAATACCATGGAGCAATTACCGCAATTACTCATCATTTTTACTTATGGTCAAATTTTGATGAACACAATATCGTTCATCGCGATTTGGGGCTATTGGTCTGAAAAATTAGCCCTTGAGAACCGCTTAACGGTTAGCGAAACGGAAGAGGTAAAGAATCTATTACAAGAACGAGAGGCGCTCATCATCTCGCTTTTGAGGGCCAATAAAACGATTACCACTGGCGCCCTATCAGCCTCGATTGCGCATGAAATAAATCAACCTCTCGGTGCCATTCAGATTAATAGTGAATATTTGCAAAAAAAGATTCAGGAACCACAAATTGATCGTGAGCAAGTCAAACAGATCGCCAAAGAGATTGAGCGCGATAATATGCGCGCTGCTCAGATTATTAAGATCTTAAAATTAATTTTTACTGAAAAATATTCAGCAGTTCCTACTTTCGTAGCGGTTCAGGAAGCGATTGATTCCGTATTATTGTTATCAAGGTCGGAATTTATACGTCGGCGAATCGAAATGGAGATTAATATCGAGCCCGGCTTGCAAATTCCAGTGAGTTTTGGTGAAGCGGAGCAACTGTTTTTGAATTTATTGAATAATTCAGCACAGGCCTTAGAGCGCTCAAGCAATGAGCCTAAACGGATTCATCTGATTGCTAAACGGCATGAGGAAAAATCCATTATTCGAATTGAAGATAATGGCTGCGGTGTGCCAATCGATAGGCAAGATAGTCTCTTTGATCTATTTGCAACCACAAAACACGAGGGAATGGGCTTGGGTTTATGGCTTTGCCAATATATCGTGACGCGTAACGGGGGAAAGATTAGTTTTGACCGGAATTTCAATCAAGGTGCAGCATTCGAAATTGAGTTCCCGAGCCTAAGTTAATCAATCACTCGTTAGCCTTGCGATAACGAACAATCGCCGTTAAACGTTCTTGAGGATCAAAATCCAATCGATATACATTATTTTGATCAAAAATAAAGGAACGATAAACGCTAGAGCTCCAGCTCATTTTTAAGCGAATCATGCGGTACGAGCCTTCACTTAGGCCTTCCACCATCTTTTTTACTTGCTCAAATTGATTTCGTTGTTCTTCATTTGGATTAGCAACGCTACCCACATACTTTTCGTATGCATTCACTAATTCGGACTTATTGATTGTTTTGGCATAGTAGAAGATAGGTTCTTGAGGGTTTTCGCTAGGCTCGGTACCTAACCATTTAAACGAAATATCCGTTTTGGTCTCTAAATTCGTGATGACAAGAGCCTCACCTGAGATGGTGATTTGATTATTGGTGTCTAACCATTTTCCAAGCCAGCGTTTGTTAATTGGTTCGCTAGCAACCAGGTTTGGTTTAGAGGCCGGCTGGGGCTGGGTTTGAGGTTGGGGGTCACTTGGTTTTTCTTCAGCGGTTGGAGTTTTCACAATCGCCTCGGGCTCATCAGCCGGTTTTTGTTTGATGAAATAAATAGCAGAGGCAATCATGCCCACAATCAATAGCAACAAAATGAGTAAGCGATGATCGGATTTTTGGCTCTCGGCCCTTTGAGGCTTGGCTGCTTTGGGGGTGGGGCTCATGGCTGCAGGTTCGGCCGCTGGCTTCGGGCTTGCAAACCCAGGCTCGATGCGAGGGGTTACGGGCGGCGTAGTCTGTAAAACCGCGTTTTGGGGTTTGGCTGTTTCAGTGACTGGTAGTTCAGTGGGCTTACTAAAGTTGGTGGGCGGGGCAGTTAAGCGTGGTTTGGGGATGGTTTTTGAACCATCGGCATCGCTAGCGGTTCTCGATTTATAGAGGATGCCAAAGCCAATGAGACTAAGGCTCGCTAGGGATTGGGCGATGAGGCCTAAAAAGACAGGATTACCTTCAGTAACCACTTCTGGAGGGTTATTCATTGCGAAATGAACCCACTCATGGATTAAGTAGATCGACCAATTAATGCCGCTGATGATGGAACCTGCTTTTAATAGTTTTATAAATTCCATACCGATTACTCCAGGATGATTAAGCTAAAGTTTGTTGAAATCCTGAGTAATAATAGCAAATACTGTTTATAAAATGGATAACAAAAAGCGAGCTTTTAATTGATGTCCGATCGGAAATCCATGCAAAAAGTCATGACAAAATCCATCATCAAGGAACTTGAGCAATCGCAATGCATGTTCTTTTGGTCAAAAAAATGGATTTTTCAGAACTCATTAATTAATTCAAGTGATGCTTGGGCGATTACCAAGCAAGTCTACTTTCGTAATGTCCGCAAACATCGTGCCTTGGCATTTGCGCTTCCCTACATAGTGATTGAGGTTCCCTTGCTAGAGCAATCCACTCGGGCGCGGATATTGCTAAGCTACGCTGCAGACATTACCTTAATGATCGGTGCAATGGATCATTTCATTAAGGTTGAAAAAGGAATCAATGCTTGGCTCGAGAGACCTGACAAAACATGGAACCGTCAATCTTTAGCGTCGGTCTGTGGTCGAATTCTGAATACCGGGATTATTGCCGATGAGATTGCCTTACTGCGCTACCACGAGCCTTATCACAAGAAATTGGCTGGTCAATGGGAAGTCTTAGAGTAAGTATTTATTGAAGGACTGATTAACGATTAATCATAAATGCTTCAAATAAAACCGCTTGCACTGGAAGATCTTCGACTGTGATCTCAAGTGGAAAATCTTCTGCAGTCTCATCTGGATTGGGTTTTGTTGAGCCTGCATTATTTTGTTTGAGATAAATCGCGGTGAGCTGAGGATCAAGTAGATCATTTGAAAACAGTAACAATTGCTGTGCGATCTTGTTGCGTCCTGCGGTTGTGCGAAGCTCGTCGGCTGGAATTGAACCGAGAATCGTGTTTGCTTTGTGCTCAATTAAAGGAAGAATATCTTTTAGTGCACTTTTGACAGAGCTATTTTGAACTTTCAATACCAGTTCTGCCGTTGCATAACTGCGATATTTCCCGTCTTTAACGTTGACTTGAATACGGTTATAAAAATGACTTGAGACTTTCACATAATGGTTGTCAAATGGATTCTTTTCTCGGTATTTCCTCGCCTTAATAATTTTATTTTCTAATTTATTTTCTTCAATCTCGGCTAATTTCTTTTGATGCTCATTCTCTTGATAAGCTAAAAATCCACCGACGGCAATCAATACCAATAAAACCGCGCCAATCGCAATCAGCGATTTTCGGGTGAGCTTTAATGATGGAAGTTTTGGCATAGCAAGTGGTGGAATAGCTCAGCGAGTCATGAGGGTAGGCTTATTCTAAAGGCTTATGGCGCAATCTAGTTTTTACGAAGGTGGGCTGGAGGAATCCGCAGTTGTTCGCGGTACTTGGCGACCGTGCGGCGGGCCACGGTAAAACCTTGGGAAGCCAGTAAATTGGTGATTTGATTATCGGAGATTGGCTTTTTAGGGGCTTCGGCCGTGATGATTTGCTTAATTAACGATTGCACTGCAGTGGCCGAGACCGATCCACCCTTATCTGAACTTAATTGAGCACTAAAGAAATATTTAAATTCAAAGATTCCTGCTGGACAGGCTAAGTATTTGTTATTAGTAACACGCGATATGGTCGACTCATGCATACCAATTGCGCTGGCAATTTCACGCAGAACCATGGGTTTCATCGCAATATTGCCTTGATAGAAAAAATTTTGTTGGCGCTCAACGATTGCTTGCGCAACTTTTAGGATCGTTTCTTCGCGCTGTTCAATATTTTTGATTAACCAACGGGCCTCCAACATTTTTTGGTGTAACGCAGAATTACTCTTTTTGGAATTATTTTCTTTCAGAATCCGACTGTATTCTTGGTTTAACGTCAGGCGGGGTTTGAATGCTTGATTCGAATGAACTACCCACTTCCCTTTGGTGTTTAGCTTTACCACCACGTCGGGCGTCACCCACTGCTCCACATTGGTATCAAAGCGCAGGCCGGGGTTGTGTTGCAGAGATTTAATAATGGCAACCGCTTCAAGAATGGCTGACTCGGATTGTTTAAAGAGTTGCCGCAGTTTCCCCCAATCTTTTTGTGCAATTTTGGTGAGGTGATTCTGGGCAAGTAAAAATGCGAGTTCTAGGCAATCTTTATGCTCCAGATCAGCGGTCATTCGCCGTTGTATTTGTAAGCTCAGGCACTCGCTTAGCGAGCGAGCGCCGACGCCGGGGGGGTCGAGCTGCTGCAGTTGGGTTAAGCCCTCTTGCAATTGCGACAAAGCTGCCGCAGGAGTCAACTGCAAGGATTGATGGATCTCGATGGCTAAATCGTCTAATGACTCTAATAAATAACCGCGATCATCTAGGCAGCCTGCAAGATAAAAGATAAATCCTTTTTTCGCGGGATCGAGGCGCAAAGACTGTATTTGTTCCTCAAGATAGTTCAGAAGGGAAGTGGTCTGCGCCTGTTGTTCATGGCGAGTATCCCAATCCTCATCATCGTCACGCGAGCTTGGGGCGCTTGATGCCCAATTGGCTTGCATGACTTCGGCTTTGCCAGACAAATCCCCATCTTCTTTGTGCTGATCTGGTGGTGCATATTCCAAGAGGGGATTTTCTTCAGCCGCTTTGGCAAGCTCCTCTTCCAATTCGGCTGATGAGATTTGCAATAACTCAATAGAGCGCTGCAATTGCGGGGTTAGCGCAAGATGCTGGCTAAATTGAGTTTTGAGTGCAATCTTCATGGATTTATTCTAGAAGAAAGCAATGGCGTAACCAAATTAAGGGCCAAGGCCGAATGGCATGGCTTGCACTTCAGGGTAAATGCGTTGGGGGATGAGCCCCACGTGCGACTTAATAACTCGGCTTACTAATGACTTTTAGATCGCCAGTGAGATGCGCACCTTTTTCTACGCTGATTTGCGAATACTCAATGGTGCCAGTAATTTTGCCGGTAGCGTAAACCGTTAAATGGTCGGTCACTGAAAGGCCCTGCGTAATTTCGCCACGAACTTCGACGGTTTCTGCATTCACTTTGCCGTTGATCACCCCAGACGAGTCGACCATAACTTGCTTTGTTGTTAGCTCACCCTCGACCAACCCGGCAATGGCAGCCATATCGGGCACATCAAAATTACCTTTAATGACCACACCCTCACCAACGAATAGGGAGCCGGGTTTGATGTTTTCAGCCATTTTTTCTTTTCCTTTTTTTGAGGGCAAATTGCTAATGCCTTGATTCTACAAAATTATTCACCGGATAATCAATTGGCATGTGCATTAGTCAGCCCAAATAGGTATCAGAAGGGGCCTTCAAGTCAGCAATGTAAATGGATACTAACTTTATGAATGCAAAACCAATTCATCCATATGTTGGTAACTCCTTGATTCATATATTTAAATTATTGATGCCGGGAATCGGTTAATGGGTGACATGCTTTTTGCCGTTATATAAAATTACCAGGATCAATTAAGGTAAATCGTCATGTCGTCTCATCTCATTCAAGAATCTCGCATCAGTAGCCAGCGCTTCTATACCGTGATGCGGGAGAGCAAGATTAAGTTTTATACGACAAGCGTTGCAGCGGCTCGGTATTGGATTAAAAACTGCTCAGAGGCTCCACCACTGCATTCAAATGGTAAGGCGGTTCCAGCGGCTCCAGCGGCAGCTGAGGTTGCTAGCGAGGAGGCAGCATTGCCACCAAGCACAGAAAACCCCGAGGCGGCGCCAAACGCCTAATCGATACTTTGCCCAAGCTGGATTTGTTTTTATTGAGAGCGCGGGTAAATGGTGTTTTTCTGGACGTCTTCGGGATTCCAGTTTTTAGTCATATCGCCCGTCGGGCCAAAGAGCGTTAAAAGCAGCAAAACACCTAAAACCGCAAATGCGACCCCAAGGATTAGGAGTAAATTCTTGCTCTTTTTTTCTTCGTTAGCCTTAATGCTTGGTGGTCTGGCAGGGGGATTAAATTTCTCAGGGAAAGCCGATTCGATTGCCGCATTGGCTTTTTTAATATGGGCATAGATCGTCGCATCGTCTTTTTCATCCTCGATGGCGCGCATTGCCTCCAGATAGGAACGGTGAGCCAATTCAATCTGTTTAGCGGTTTTTAGGTACTGTTCGTGCCTAGAAAAATGTTCGGGCTTCATAAGGATGTACTTATAATTCCTCTACACTAAGTGCCTAGATTCGTAAGCCCATCAAGGATATGGGGTTTGCCTAGGGATGTTGATCATTACTGCTCTATGTTAACCAAAAACCATACTACCGCGCTGCAATCATTTTCAATGATATCCAATCAAGGAATTTATTGGTTACTTGCTTTGGTATGGCTTTGGGCTGGGGCTCTACAGGCTCAACCATTAATGGCAGATCTAAAACCGATCCTAGATACCAAGACCCATAGTATTTACATCTATAAAAGCTCGGTTAAAAACTTACCGCCTGATTGGAAAAAGGTCTGGGTATTAACGAACTTTTACCCAGACCCTAACCAGCCCCCGCTTACCGTTTTATCAACGCGTCGCAATGTGCTATTTGATTGCCGCAAGAATCGGTTCTCTACTTTGGCACTGATTCGTTATGGAGAGCCTAACGCGCTGGGCAAGCCTCTGTTGCAGACCGACTCCGGTTTTGATCTCAAAGAGCGCGAGGTCCCCGAGGGGTCGGCAATGGAGATTATTAAAGGCATTGTGTGCGGTTCCTAACAGGCTTGTTTAAACTAATGGGTTATGAAATTTAATATTTATCCTCCCGAAACCCCGGCTGTCATCGATCCAAATTGGAAAATCGATCCACGCTTTATAGCAAAAACCATCGAGCGGGAGGGGGAACGTCAGCCCTATGGCGGTTTTTATCCGAGTGCTACCGATCTGGGGGTGCCCATGGAGCTCTTGCGGGTCGATCCGGCCCAAGGCCTCATGTTTAAGCTTCATGGCGGCAGCGTCGCTGAGTTCATCGGTAGCGAGCAAATGGCGGTGTTATGCGGTCCCAACGGCAAGATGCAATTCAAAGCCCAAATAGCCAAAGCCAATGAAAAAGGCGAGCTAATTGCAGCTATACCCAATGAGTTAATTCTGATTCAGCGTCGCAAACAGTTTCGTACATTGGGTCCACCGGATGAGGACTTTAACTTTGTTCTAAGCCTTGGCGCTGGCCAGGAGTTACTAACTAAAGTGATTGATATCAGTTCTGGGGGTATGCTGCTCGATATTCGTTTAGATGCCACCCAAGTCGATATTGGGCGCTATTGGCATGACTGCTATTTTGAGCGCCTAAAGTCGCGCTCTGGCCCAATCGATTTACAAATTAAGAATAATCGCCCAGGTGCTCAGCTAGATCGCATTCGAGTGGGTTGCGAATTGTACGAACCGAACACTCGAGTTTTAAAAGAAATGGAAAGTACGCGCAGTGCGATTGAGAATGCACGCGTTGCTTCGAAATTAAATCGTTGGTACCTAAACGCATCGTGGTACGACTAAGCGGTTGATTGGCGATGATTGAGGTTCGTCAATCCCAGCTTCAATCGCTAAGTCAACATGAAATTGAGCGCTTGGTTTATGTTGACCCCTTAAGTCAATTACCCAATCGACGCTACGTCGAGGAATCGCTTCCCAACTTACTGCAAAAACTCGATGGAACTGCGCTATTTTGTTTTGTCGACATCGATCGCTTTAAACAAGCCAATCAAATTAGTTATGCATTTGGCGACTCTCTCTTAAGTGCATTTTCTCAACGGCTCGCATCGCTTCTCAGGGCCCATGACTTGGTATGCCGTTTTGGTGGTGATGAGTTCATCGTCATTCTGTCTGATCTATCCGCTGCGGATGCTTCGATGCAAGGTCAAGCCATCTGTGAGCGACTCTTAGCGCGCATGCAAGAGCCTTATCGGATTGATGGGAGACTCTATTCGGTCACAATCAGTATTGGATCTTGTCTAATCGACACGCAATCCACCTTTGAGGGACTGATCAAGAGTGCTGATGATGCACTTCGTGCAGCTAAGCGCAGCGGTGGAAATGCGCTGCGGATGGCAGATGCGCTCCCGCCCGAGGTCACTAGTGCACAGGCTACTTCGTTCGCGGCAGCGATGCAGATTGATAGTCATCAGAGTGGTGTTGGTGCAGAAATTCTATTACCTGCAGCGTGCATGGATTTGGCGCAATGGTTTCATTACTTAGAGCGCTTACGATTACACCATGCAGCATCCTTCGTTTCGGGTCATACGCCATTTCGTTTGGCCATTGATGTACCGCAGCGTTTGATTATGCAGGATATGGCATTAATTCAATCGTTTACCCAAATGCTCCAAGCGTATGTCGTGAATCATGCATTACCTGCTCAAACGATTTGCCTCGAAATCGACGAATCATTTTTGCAGTCAAGCCCGATGGTGTTGGATCATTTTTATCGGGCGATGAGTGAGGCTGAGATTATGCTGTGTTTGGATCATTATGGGCGCCCCCAATCGCGTTTTGGCAGTCAGTGCGAACCATTTTTTTCCTTGGTTAAGCTCTCTGTACATTTATGCGATCGGATTTGTGATGACGCACGTGCCCGATCGCAGATTGAGGGTATTGTTACTATGACCAAGACTATGGGCCAAATTCCCATTGCACAAAATTCCACTCATGATGCTGCCACTCAATTGGCATTAGCCGAATTGGGTTGCGAATATTTCCAAGGACCTTATAAAAGCCTTTAACTCCTCCCTATAAGGACTCGCATTGATTTTCATGGGCGCAGTCTAGAATAGGGCTATGGAGCATTGAACAGGTATTGGGCATTCGTTAAACTAAAGGTTTTGGTAGCGCTATGTTGGCATTCTTTCAGAATATGACCCTTGGAAAATGGATTGTGGTGGTTTGTGCCACCCTGTTTTGCATTGTCGCGATCGTATTCCTGCGGGACTTACTGACGAAGAAAAAAGAAGAGGAAGAAAAACCGGTTTCGCCTGAGGAGAGTGAAAAGGTCAAACTCGAACCCTTGTTGGTGGGCAGTCTACAAAAGACCCATCAATTAGAGGATGTGATTAATCAAAAAATAAGCAATATGAAGTTGGATTTGATGGCCGAGCGTCTTCGCATCACTTCCACCGCCGAGGTCTTAAAAAATTTAGCCATTGAGAAGCGTTTTCCAGAGACCCTCTATCAAATTTATTACGAAACCCGTGCCTTTCCTAAAAAATCACCCGAGGCACAAGAAACGGATTTGGAATGGCATCGTCAGGCGGGCATTACTGATTTATCGGTTGAGCCAATTGTTGCTGAAGACGGTATTTTGATTCGTTTCACACTCCAAGACCATCAGTACTCTCTGAGTGCAATCAACTATCGATTTGCAAGAACGTATTTTGTTGAACTGATCTTGCGAGATCCCGAGGATGTCAAATTATTAGTTGCGCGGGTCAAGGCCAATGAGTCTACAGGTCGAGAGATTTTAGAGAAAGCCGTCATTGAAATGCGTTCAGGCGACTGGATTGATGATATTGCGAGTTGCCGACTCTTAATGGATAAGCGTAAAACGGAAGTTCAACTCTTGGCAGAGCATCGTGAGGTTGAGACTTTAAAAAGCCGATTTATTTTGAATCAAGCGATTCGTAAAAAACAATAAAGACCAGTCACGACGTATGTCCACCGAAGTGAAAAAAACAGTGCATGGTTGGTTCTTGGGCTTTGCCAGCCTTCTCTTAGCCATTGCGCTGGGGGTTTTATTTAGTGCCGCTAGCGATCTAACCGATGCCTCGATGCAATTTAATGCCTTAACTGTGAAGCAACCCCGCTTTGCTGATTTTGTTGGCCCGCAGCGCTATGACATGTTGATGAAAAAGGCGACCAAACGCCCGGCTGCGAACCCTGCCCAAAAAGCAAATACCGAGGCAGCGAAGTCTCCGATCGATCCCGCGAAGGCTCCCCCCGAACCCTCAAAGGCCGCTAATCCCCCTGCCGATCAGCCACTTGCACTGGACGCTGCGATTCAGAGAACCTTTGAGTTTTTCTCGGAGTACGAAAATAAATTATCGAAGCCCAGCTTGCAGATCATTAAGCCCGTGGTTGCTGCGATCGAGATCGGATCACCGGCCGAGCAATCGGGGATCAAGGTGGGCGACACGATTTTGACCGTGGGCGGCACTAAGCTGGAATCCGTGATGGGGTTTTATCTAGCGCTTAGCGATAAGCCAAGCCCTGAACTCTCTTTGCGAGTGTTGCGGGATAAGCGGGAGTTAAACATTATTTTGCGCAGCCCCAAGGGAATTATTTTTCATGGCAACAACACAGGAATTAAGTTTGCCCTCCCAGAGGATGTTTTCTACATTACCGAGCAAGATGCCAAGCGACTGGCTGAGCAATATAAAAATGATTTTATGAGCACCATTCCCGCCGATTGGCGCGCTGATGCAGCCAACAATTTGATGCAGATGGCACGTCAGCTCAACAATTTAGGTACGGAAATGGTTGATCTCAATAACGCCAAGCCAATTCGGATTAAATCAAGTGATTTGATTGCATGGCAGCATAAACGCTGGTCAGAAAGTCTGGAGGATTATTTCAGTCAGCGCCGCTTGCTGGAAAACAAGGTCATTGAGATTTTGGGCAGCTTTGGGGATGCCATCAGCGGCCTGGTGGCTGCCTTATTGTTCTTTGGGATTGCTCTGTTATCGTTCTTATATAACCGCTCGTTTAGGCATAAAAGTTCAGCATGAATAGCCCTCTTATAGAGTATTGGCTTGGCATCGAGATCAATGGTCAGCATTGTGCGATCTCTGCACGTCAGATTTATGCCACGTTCATTTGTAAGCAGACTCCGCAGTCGGCCGATGCCCTACGCTTGGATGGCATCGTGGTGCATGAGGGGGAGCCCGTTTACCTTAAGCCCCATCATGCCCTCTTAAAACCCATGCAAAGTTCAATCAATCTTCAGGATTGGGGACGAGCCTGCGAAGATCCCAGTTGGGTGATTGTGTTAAAAGATCGCGGCCGAATGGGGCCTGCCTTTAGGGTGCGCAAAATTACTGGACCATTTCATGGGGGCGCGAGCGAGTCAGGCAACTCGGTGCACCATGGTGGCTTCGATTACTCTGTTGTCAAAGTACTGACAAATTAAATGCGTGGATAGTGAAATGGAAAATGCCAATACCCAGGACAAACCCAATCTCGATGAGGGTGTAAAGGACGCGGTCTTTGTTGCCCCCAAAGCTTCGGGCTCATGGTCCGTTCTTAGCTATGTCCTGTTAATTTTGTCGGTCCTCACGGGGATGGCTGCTTTTCTTGCAGAGCGCCATTGGGTTAATGAAGACCGTTATGCCAACGCAATCTCAGCAGAACAAGCAATTGCGGTGAAATTGCCGTTTGTATTAAAGGATCTTGCTGATCAAATCAATCGACCCCATCCGTTTGAAACCGCTTGGTTTGCCAGCCTTAAGAAATCCAACAAAGACCTTAAACAGTTTTTGGATCAAGTGCAGATTGTGAGTAAGCCGAAAGAGGCTGCCAAAGACCCAGAGGCTCCCATTGAGCCAAAACCAAGCTCATTTTTTGGCGCTCTCGATGGTTTAGCCCACTCCATTTTTTCTGCGTTGGATGAGTCGGTCAAGCCATCGGTTAAAGAGCCGGTGGTCACAGTACCCGATCCTCAAGCCATCCCGGTTCTTAAGAATGCGAGCGATGTGATTGCGGTTGCTGCGATCGTCGATACCGCAGTGACGACGCTCACCAATCAAGAGCTTGAGCTCAACAACATTAAAGTGCTGGCCCAAGCCTTAGCGCCGTTTATGGCTCCTGCTGGCATCCTCGACCTCACAAAAACCCCTGAGGATTCGCCGCTCTATAAGATGGCCGTGAGTGCCGATGCCTTTATCAAAGCCAGTAAAGCGTGGCAGATTAACGTCACTGACGTTACTAGCCTCACCGAACTGAATAAAAGTTTTGCCGAGACCATTGATCAGCGCAATTTGTTGGATGCTAGTGTACAAAAGCCAGCGCCTGGTGCCAAACCAAATCCCAAGGTCATTGAACTGACGACTAAATTAAGGGCAAGTTTGTGGCAGACCAAGGCTCAGCCTACACTGCGCGCCTTGCAAGAGTTCAATAAGCAATTGATTGCGATTCGTACTGCCACCGCAGATCCACGCAGCATTCGGTTGGCCGCTCAAAAGAGTGGCTTGCAACCCACGGCGCTCGAGGACAACTACGGCAACTTGCCATCGATTTTGCTCCTCATTAGCGTACTGTCATCCCTCTTGGCACTCATTAGCGCTGCCGTAGTGAGCCGTTTAAGCAAGACCCTGGTGTATACCGATCGCACTCCAAAATCATCGATCGCGCAACGGTGGACCAAAAATCAATCGGACCGGAAGGCCGAGCGTATTTCCACGAAGCAGCAGATTGCGTTTAAGGATGACCTCCATAAAGAATTGGATCGCCTCAGTGAACAATTTCATGCGGTTAATGAACTCGGAATTAAACTGCGCCAATCGATCACCATGCTGAGTCGGCAAGCTGGTGAAGTGGGCCATCCACCAGAACTTGAAAATGATTCATCTGCGATTGAGGTCATTGCGGTACCCGAGCAAATCCAAGAAGCCTTTGATGCACTCAAGCAACAAGGTATTCGTCTATACCTCGCGATTTTAGATAACCATTCTGGCAAACAACTGGCCGCCGAAACCGAAAAATTGAATGGCTTAATTGAGGAAGTGGAGTCGACCGTCACCCAGTCTGAGGGCTTGGTCAAGCAGTTGTATGACGAGCTGGATTTACGGATGCGCAAATCACAGGCTGCGATTTCAAGTTCGGGTTCCTTGCAAATCTTTGAGCAGGATGCAAACCGGGTGATCGTTGCGTTTGATGAGTGGAAAGCCGAGCTGGAGCAATTGGGCGAAGCGGTATCGTCACTGAAGAAGTGGGTTGATCACCATGGCTGAAGAGCGCCCACTGTTTCTGGTTGACATTGATCGAGCCTTAGAAGGCTTGGTCATTGCGCAATCGCAAGAACTGGGTAATTTTGATAGCCTCATCATGCATTGCGTTGATTTAGCCAATGCCCTAGATGGCGCGCGGATGGTTGAGCTTTCTAACTTTGCAACCGAGCTTAGTCAGCAACTCAAAGATCATCGCCCGAGTAATGCCCAAAATGAGGCCGAGAGTAAAAGTAGTAAAGAGCTCGTGCTGCTCGTGCACGATCTTGTCGAGATTGTGCGAGCTGAAACGGAGAGCGTCTCCGTTTTGGCCGATGAAAATGGTGAGAACACTCACGCTGCGGACCTCACGCACCTGGAGAGTCAAAAAAAGGAGTTCTGGAAGCAGTTGCTGCGTTTTAACAAACAAAGCATTGCCCATTCACTCTCGGAGGTGCATGCAAGCCTAAGCCATGCGCACGCTGCGGTGGATTCCTTTAAACACCGCGCAATTTCGCAAAGCAGTGTGGTTGATCCGATCATTGACTACCCAACCCAAAGTGACATTATTAATAAGCGTCTGGATCAAACCATTCAAGACCTTGATGCCATTTTTAAACCCTTTTTAAATCCGATGACCAGTGCAAGTGATGGAATCGCTACCCTTGACACTGCATTGACTATCCCAGTAGCCGCCACGGAGATCAACGATATGAGTTCGCTTGATAAATCAATCGCTACGAACTTTATTGATCAAAATAGCCAATACAGCTTTAATCGTCGCGCCGCCCTAAATCGATTGCAAGCTGTTCGGATGATTGCGCAAAAGGCTAAAGGCTGGAGCCGCAGTGAAAGCGATCATTTATTGTCTGACCAGCAAGATGACATCGTGCGGGTTGGGCAGCAATCCCTAAAAAAACGGTTTGAGGGATTGAGCGATGAGCTTTTGATTGATGAGGTCTATGCCGATCCCGATATTGCCCAAACGCTTGTGACCTGCTTAAGTATCTTGCCCCCATGCCCGAGTATTTTTGCTGTGGAGCAGGGCTCCATGATTTTTGTGGATCTGGATGCCATCGTTCCCACCGAAGACCAGGTGGTTGCGATTGGCGGTTTGCTTGCTTCGATTGCGGGCAGTATTGAGGTCATGGAGCAAGGGATTCGGATGAGTTGCCCCTCAAGTTTGATTCGGATGCCGATTGTAAACATGGTGCGTCATCACGAGCTCTATGCCATTCCCGCTGTTCAATACCTCTCCTCAGATCGCATCCTCGAGTCCGAGAAAACGGTTTGGGATCAACTCGGCTCGATTGAGGAACCGAAGATTCAGTTAAAGCTGCGAGTGGGTAATCAACTGTACGAGCTTTATGCCCACGAGTTTATTGGGATGCAGACCATGAACATCCACCTCGAGATCCCCAGTTCCATTTCGAAGCCGGCGTGGCTTGGCGGGATTGCACTCGATGGCGATAGCCAAGCCCATTATTGGGTAGCGATTGATCGCTTCACACGATGAATCGTCTGCGTGCGCTATTGCTTTGCCTAGGGCTTGCCCTTTTTGGAACCCAGGCGGCTGACGCGCAAACCCAAGCCCAAGCCCAATCCAACCCCCCCACCAATCTTGCCCAGCAAGTTCCAGGCATTCCTCTTGAGGTGCAAAACAACATTCGGCGCTTTATCCAAAAAAGCCCGACGGTGGCTGGTTTTCGGACCGAAGTGGACTTTTTGGAGCCCTCCATGGTGCTCCCAGCCTGTCCCGGAGGAACGATTGAGGTCTTATCGGCCCCCAATATGCGTCTTTGGGGGCGCAGCGTGGTGCAGGCCCGTTGCCTAAAAGCGGCCTGGTTATTCAATATCCCGGTGATGATCCGGGTGTACGGGGATTATGTGGTCTCGACCCGCTATTTACAGGCCGGAAGCCGCTTATCGGCCTCGGACATGCGCATTACCAATGGTGATCTCACCGGGGTGCCCGATGACGTACTGCGCAGCCCCAGGGAGGCGGACGACCGGGTCTTGACCCGCCCCATCCAGATGGGGATGCCAATTGGGCTAAAC
The DNA here is from genome assembly GCF_018687475.1 of Polynucleobacter sp. MWH-UH24A. Lineage (NCBI taxonomy): Bacteria > Pseudomonadati > Pseudomonadota > Betaproteobacteria > Burkholderiales > Burkholderiaceae > Polynucleobacter > Polynucleobacter sp. MWH-UH24A. The sequence continues at coordinate 1,447,676 of NZ_CP061292.1, read as the reverse complement.
GATTTACGGGAAACTGCCGTAATCAAAGTAGGGGATCCGGTCACCATTTTGCTAAAAGGCCGGGATTTCCAGGTTACCGGGACCGGAACCGCCCAAACGCAAGGCATGATGAACGAAATGGTGCGGGTTCGGTTAAACGATGGCCAGGTATTGCAGGGTAAGGTGATACGGCCCGGGGTTGTAGAAATGACCCTAGACCGTTAAAGTAGGGACTTATAAGGGAAAACGATGAAGATTAACGACAGTACACCACTCATTCCGTCGGGCAAAGAGCCAGGCCGGGTGGATGTTGCTCAAAAATCGCCCCCTGGTATCCAAAATCCCAATGCAAAGGCCGAGGCACTGAAGGGCCCCGCAGTCAGCCTCGATATTAGTCTCACAGCCAAACTGGCTGAGATTAAGGAAGAGCTCAAAACCGATAAGGCAACGGACAAAGTCCTCTTGGATAAAATCCGCGCCAAGATCGATGCTGGCGAATTTGAGATCGACTACCAAAAGATTGCCAACGGCATCCTAGGCGATACGATTGCTGCGCTCGGTAGCAAAGTCCGCGCCAAGTAAGTTTCCAAACCCCAAGCAAAACTTGAAGCCATTCATGGCTTAGCGTATGCTATCGCCAACTTCATTGATTCCTTCATCGCTATGACCTTTGCTGAACTCCAGTCGCTCTTAGAACAAATTGCCGCCGCCGTTGCTCGTCTGCGCCAAACACTGGAAACCAACAATATGGATGCATTGCCCGATGCCCTTGAGCAAACCCGGGTTGCGTTGGAGTTAATCAATGGCTATCCCGAGGGACCCGAGAAACTTAAAGCCGATATCAATCAATACCCCGAAGAGCAAAAACAAATCCTGCATCAATTACTCGATCAAGCATCAGTCGATCACCAAATTAATGGCGATTTGATTCGTCTAGCCATGCAACGCAGTGCCGCCATGCAATCCTTCATCGCCCAACAAGCTCCGGGAGCAACCTACGGTAGTGACGGCGAGGTGCCTGGTGCAGTGGGTGGGGTGTTGTCTCGGAAAGCTTAAATAATTAATCAATCAATGAAGAAAAAAAATAATATAAAAATAAAAAAAAATTCTCTAGAAGTAAAAAAGAATTTAGAAAAAGGTTTGCATTATTACAATCTTGAGCGATATCAAGAATCTCAATTATTTTTAGAAAAAGTTCTTGAACTTGACCCTGTAAATTTTGATGCTATTACGATGTCAAGTGTAATTGCATACAAGACAAAAAATTCAGCACTTGCAGCAGAACTTGCACTAATTGGTTTAAATATAAATCCTAATAGTGCAAAACTTCATAATCACTTTAGTTATGTATTGAGAGATTTAAAACTATTCGATAGGGCATTTAAAGAAATTCAGATTGCGATTCAGCTTGAACCAGAAAATCCCAGCCATTACAAATGCAGAGGCTCAATATATCAAGATCAAGAAAAATTTTTAGAGGCAAAGGGTGATTATGAGAGAGCACTCAAACTTAAAAATAATGATGAACTCGTTTTTAATAACTTAGGCGTGGTGTTGGCGGAGTTAAAGGACTACAACAAAGCTATTGAAAATTATGAAAAAGCTATAAATTTAAAGAGTGATTATGCAACAGCTTATTCAAATTTATCCTTGGTTTATCAGAAATTACATCAATATGAAAAAGCCAAAGAGTTGATCAGTAAAGCAATTTCGATTGACCCAAAGAAAGATATTTTCTATACCAATCAGTCTGCAATTTTGAGCGACAACAACGAATTAGAAGAAGCTCTAAAAAGTCTAAAAATTTCAACTGAATTAAATCCAGATAATCACGATTCTTTTTATAACATGGGATTAACTTATTTAACCCTAGGTCACTTTTTTGAGGGATGGAAAGGATACGATCATCGATGGCATGTTAAATCATTCAATTCAAAAAGGATTGAATTTGATAAACCAATATTAGATGTAGGTCAAAAAGCAGAGCGTTTGTTGATTTATGGCGAACAAGGGATTGGAGATCAAATTTTGTACTCTTCGTTATTGCCGCTCATTGAAAATATAGCAAACAGAACTATTATTCTTGTGGAAAAAAGATTAGTGGAGCTGCTCAATCGCTCTTTTCCAAATATTGAATTTATTAGCGAAATAAATTCAAAAACTATTTTTGATCAGTATTTGGCTCTGGGGTCGTTAGGAAAGTTCTTTATAAATCAGGCTGATGATTTTAATAAGATCGCTAATAAGTTTTTAATTGCTAATGAAGCGTACTCTGAATCATTAAAAAATCAGCTTTGTCTAGAGAAAAAATTATTATGTGGTATTTCATGGAGAAGTAAATCAGGTAAGCATGGAGAAAGTAAAAGTCTCACTCTAGAGGATTTTCTACCATTATTTAATTTGCCAAACATTCAATTTGTTAATCTTCAGTATGGAAATGTTGAGGAAGAGTTGAAGGAGTTTGAACATAGGCATGGCATCAAAATACTGCAGTGTGACTCGGTGGATAATATGCAAGATATTGACGGCCTAGCTTCGTTAGTAGAGGCTTGCGATTTTGTAGTAACGTGTAGTAACACCACCACTCATATTGTTGGTGGACTCGGTAAAGAGTGCTATCTGATGACTCCAAGTAATGCGGGCAGTTTATGGTATTGGGGCAACGTGAAAGATGGTAGAAGCCTTTGGTATCCAAGTATTCAAATATTCAAGCAACCTTCCTTAAATAACTGGGCAGGCGCAATGAATTTAATCGTTGATAAAATCAAACAAAAGTATCTAGTCTGAAGAATTAATCTTCAACTTCGCCCGAATCCGAATCATTCCTTGGGTATGGATTTGGCTAATGCGCCCAGCCGTTAGGTTCATGACCTGCGCAATCTCACGATAGGATAAGTCTTCCTGGTAATGCAGCGCCATTACTAGTCGTTCATTTTCAGGTAAGCCCTCAAGAATCGATGCAATACGATCGGCAAACTGCCGCATCGATGCTGCTTGAAGTGGATCGGAACCCAGATCAGCGGGGAGCATTTCTTCGGAGAGATCATCCAAGGGCATGAGATTGACCATCGTCCCCATCACCTCATGGTATTGATCAAGGCTCATTTCACAAGCATCAGCCACTTCGATCTCGGTGGGATGGCGACCGAGGGTCTGTTCAAGAGAACGCGTAGTTTTTTCAAGTCGGACAAGATCATCGCGTTGGTTGCGCGGCAGGATATCGTTGCGCCGACAAGCATCGTAAATGGCCCCCCGAATTCGGGTACGCGCATAGACCTCAAAGTTCAGATTTGGTTGCGGTTCGTAACGCTTGAGTGCATCGAGTAAACCCGTTAAGCCCTCTTGCACCAAATCATCGATTTCAACATTAGGGGGTAAACGCGAAGCAATCTGATAGGCAATGCGTTTTACCAGCGGTAAATGGGTGGTGATGGCCTCATTGAGGTCAAGCGCCTGATAGGCAGTGGGAGTGCGTGGAGGCATGCCAATACGGTAATAAAAACGGTAGGCCAATAATACGGCAGAAATGAACCTAAGCCATTATTTTTGCGGAAATCGTTTTGAAAAACTCCACGGGCAGAACAAATTCGCTCACGGGGCCAGCGACCGGAACACTGATTTCGTTATCTTCGGGATCCACCACAATGCGACTTGACATAAACGCACGAATCCAACCGGCAAAGTGCAGTGCTTGATGTAAGACCGTTTGCGAAGCCTCGGCTAATTTTTGAAAGGCAGCTTGCCCCTCTTCTTCGGAGGCGCCACCAATGATTAATACCGGATAACTTTCATCGGTCTGAAACACGCACATCTCGCGCACCATGGCTAAGGCTCGACTCAGGGATTCGTGATCGGGCGAGCTCACCACAAAACGTTTAATTTGATGACCATAGTAGGACAAGATGGTGGCATTTGGATCGGTGGTGGGTACCAAGATGTAATCGATGCTTAAGCCCGCTTGCAAAAGTCGCTCATCCAAGGTTGGCAACTTAATTTGCCGACGGGCGTGCAGCGCTCGAATCTTCGCTGCCGTGGCATACCAAAAGTGATCCTCAATATTACGAACTACTTTTAAGAGATGAACAGCGTTACTCAAGGCTTGGGCCAGATCGTAGCGAGTGGGGTATAAAAAACCAGCCATGGTGCGTCGCTCGGATAAGCCAAACTCATCAAGCAGCAAAGTCTTATGACCCCCATTTTTCAGGGCATGCGCAGTGCCATGCCCCAAATGAATCGTCGTATCGACATCAAGGGCGCTGGCTAAGCAAACCACACAACTGGATTCAGCGCCAAAGATGGAGCGCAGGCCCTCGGCTTGATCAACGCCTGATTGTGTAACGCTCTCAGTCATTAGGAGGTTTTGATCCAATCACCCAAGTTATTGGAGAAGATGGCTGGGATTTGATCGTCGCTGTAAGACAGATCTTCAGAGAATGCCCGTGCTTGAACGGCGCGATGACTTAAGTAATCAAGATCAGGCAAGCTCAAATCTTCGGGTACGCGCTGACCATTGGAAATAAATAAGAGCGGCATGTCGTGCCGAATAATGCTATCGACCACGGGTGCCACGTGGGCCGCTTCATCAATCTTGGTAATGACCGCCGCATCAATCTTGCCAGCCCCATTCTTTTGAGCTGCTTGGTTGTGTAGCTTAATCACTTCTTCTTGGGTTCTTAAATCGGTTGTCGAGCTCATCACCAAGATCCGCGACGCATTTTGTGAGCCATCTTGCAAGGTCTTGGATTGCTCAAGCATCAGGGTGTCGCGCTGACTAACGCCGGCGGTATCGAGTAAAACAATCTTGCGGCCTGAGAGTTCTTTAAGTTTGGTTGAGAGGTCTTCGCCGTCACGCAAAGAGGTCACGGTAAGTCCCAAGATCTTGGCAAATACTTTTAACTGCTCTTGGGCGCCGATACGATAGGTATCGGTCGTTAAGAGGGTGACTTGATTGCGTCCATAGCGCAACACGCAACGCGCTGCAATCTTAGCTACCGTGGTGGTCTTACCCACCCCAGTGGGTCCAATGAATGCAAATACGCCACCTTTATCAAAGGTCGCAAAGGCGTCGACGGTTTTGATCATGCCCTTAATCTGATCGCGCACATTGTGTAAGAGGGTGGGGAGATCCGAAGTCTCTGGAAGTTGCCGGGTAATATCCGCGCACAACTGAGGGGAGAAGCCGGTATTGAGTAAATGCTTGATAACTTCAGTAAGGTGGGCTTTCTCTTGCTGCAAATTACCCCAAAAATTACCAGCCACCCGCGATTGCAATAAGTTCTTCACCTCGCCAATCTCGGAGAGGAGTTTCTCAACGCGCGGTGAGTTGGCAAGCTCGGCAATGGTTTTTGGGTTTGGACTAACTTCAGCAGCACCATTGCGATGGCTGCCATTGAGTGATTTGGGCGTAACTGGCGCTTCCTCCGAACCCTCGCCTACAAATTTAGCCTCACTGGCAGGGATGCGCTGCGAGGACTCAAAAAAAGCCGGCTTAAAACTATCCCCCGAGCTCATGTTGGCTGAAGAAGGGGAGATTCTAGGGAACTCTACGCGTTTGAAGCCTGCGTTGTTACTGGGATCGGCTGTGGCGAAGGTGCTGGGCTTGGGTATATTGCGAGCCGCACTTAATTTAGCTGGTTGGGCAAAGCTTGGGGCAATCTCCACTTCGGGGTCGAGATCGCGGGGGCGACCGCCCGATCCGGATCCTCCGGAGGAGAGCTTGGCCAAATCTTGGGGGGTGATGGCCACAATTTCAACGCCATTGACGGTGTCGCTTGTCGACAAAATCATGGCATCGGCACCCATCTCGAGGCGAACCTTTTTTAAGGCTTCTGCAGTGTTTGAGGCGGTGAATTTTTGGGGACCCATATGTACTCCGTTATACAGGGATTTTAGTTGGTTTGGCCTGCCTGACTACATATTACTCGGTAAAAGCTCAGATTCGCGCTGGGGGGGAGTTCGCCCAGTGCCAGGACGATGGCTTGCGGGCAAACCCGCTTGGCAATCTTGGCAAAGGTCATGCGGGTACGGGTGCCACTCACAATCACTGGCGGTAAATTATTGGCTTCCATTTCTTGCACGCCCTTAATTACTTCCTCTCCAAAAAGACGGGCCAAGGAGGGCTCAATCACACCATCCGGAGCGATTGCACCAGCGCCAATCGATTGCTCAATGAGGCGTTCAAATTCCGGCTGAATCCCCAAGACCTGGTAGTTGGGGCCTTCACCTAAAGTCTCTTGCACGATGGTGCGGCGCAGGGCATAGCGAATGAAGGGCATGACATCGATGGGGTTGGACAACTTATCAGGGTGCTCGCTCGCAACCTCGATGATGGTGCGCAAATCTTTAATGGGGACGTTCTCATCCAGGAGCATTTGCAAAATCCGCTGGAGGGTGGCCACACTCACCACCTTTGGAATCACATCCTCAACCAATTTGGGGTAGCTCAACTTAAAGTGATCCAACAAATCCTGGGTCTCTTGGCGACCGAGTAATTCGCTTGCGTGTTGGCGGATTAAATGATCTAAGTGCGTTGCTAGTACCACCGCAGGCTCGACCACGGTGCAACCTTTGGTTATCGCATCATCGCGTTGGGAGCGCTCAATCCATACCGCGGGCATCCCAAAGGTTGGATCTTTCACAGCAATGCCATTAATGACTTCGGCACCACTCGGTTGAATTGCTAAGAGGCGATCGGGTAAGCATTGGCCGCGACCAATCTCGGCTCCATAAAGCAAGACGCGATAGTTCTCAGCGGGCAGTTGCAAGTTATCCCGAATATGCACCGACGGAATTAAGAACCCAACCTCGGTTACGAACTTGCGACGAATCGCTTTGATGCGTTTAATGAGATCGCTCTCATCACCCCGATCAACTAGCGGTATTAAGCGATAGGCCAACTCCAAGCACAGAGGCTCAACGATGGGCACATCTTTCCATTCCAACTCTTCACGAACCGGTGCGGCGCGCGCCGCCACCGCAGCCTCCTCTTCGCGCTTGACAGTTCTTTGGTGCGCTAAATAAGACAAGCCCCCAAACAGAACGGCAAAGGTAATAAAGATAAAGTGGGGCATCCCAGGAATCACACCCAAGACCCCAAAAACTCCAGCGACTACCGCTAGGGCATTGCTATTGGCCTGGAACTGCTTGGATACCTGGCCCGAGAAATCATCTTCGGTTGCAACGCGGGTCACCAAAATACCAGCAGCCGTGGAAATGATGAGCGCCGGAATTTGTGCTACTAGACCATCACCGATGGTCAGCGCTCCATAGGTGGCGAGCGCTTTGCTAAATGACATGTCGTGTTGGAGTACGCCAACCAATAAACCGCCGACTAAGTTGATGACCAAAATCATGATCCCGGCAATGGCATCGCCGCGCACAAATTTGGACGCACCATCCATGGAGCCAAAGAAGTCGGCTTCTTGCGCAACTTCAGCGCGCCGCGCCTTCGCTTCACTTTGCTGAATGATGCCGGCATTTAAATCCGCATCAATTGCCATCTGCTTACCGGGCATTGAGTCCAAGGCAAAGCGGGCTGAGACTTCAGCGACACGTCCTGAGCCTTTGGTGATCACCACAAAGTTAATGATGGTGATCACAATAAAGATCACGATACCGACCGCAAAGTTACCGCTAATTAAGAACACCCCAAACGCCTCAATCACCTTACCCGCTGCATCGGTGCCTTGATAGCCTTCGGAAAGCACCACCCGGGTGGAAGCCACATTGAGAGAAAGTCGTAAGAGGGTGGTGAGCAATAAAACCGTGGGAAACGCCACAAAATCCTTAAAGGATTTGATATTGATGGCAGTAAATAAAACGATGATCGATAAGGCGATGTTGAAGGTAAAGAGCACATCGAGCATCACGGCTGGTAATGGCACCAGCATCATGATTAAAACGAGTAAAACAAGGACAGGTATAGCGCCCTGGGCAGATGGACTAGGTAGTTTGGCTGTTTCTATACCTAAGATATTCATAAATGATAGGTATTAACCCTTAAATTACGCAAATAAGACCCCTCAAAAAACAAAAAAAGTACTAAATCTGCCAATAAATGCAAAATTTGCCCTAAATATACCCATATGAGGAAAAAATGTAAACAATTTAGGCAATATTTGCCGATAAGATACCGATTTTCTTAGGGAAATTGCTAAGGAAAAGCCTTCCTAGGTTAGGAAGTCCTCAGTCTTAAAGCCAATTAATAGATGACTTACCATCTCCCGTCATCTTAAAAACGTCTACAGCAAATTATTTCAACTTAATGTCGTCCCAAAGCCGCATTAACACCTTAATGGGGTTCACTAATGAATTCGCCTCTTTGACCATCCGAGTGGAAACCTCGAGGTGGGCTTGTTTTTGAATGAAGCGAGCTGATTCTGCTGCAACATCAGTATCGACTAAATCCGATTTGGATTTCTCGGTATTGATGCTTTGGGAGCGTAGGTTGGTGTTAATGAAGTCAACCCGATTCATTTGGGCGCCAACAATACCGCGCTCATAGGATAAATAATCAAGCGCTTTATAAGCTTGGTCTTGCAGATAATCAAATGCAGCATTCCATTCGGAGCGCGAATTACTTGAAGTAAAACTACTCATTTCAACAATCTTTCGATCGACCGCCACTAAGTTGGAATTGTTACGTGGAAGGGCGGGCTGTGGATCACCAACGACAATCGTGGCAGACGCGGAGCCATCCCAGGGTTGACGACCCGGTGTCAAATTAATTTGTAGACCCGTGGTCACATCCGTGAAGACGTTTATGTCATATGTGATCGAACGAGCAGCCCCACCATTAAACGAAATGCTCAACTTTGCATCCCGAGCAGGATCAATGCCAATAACCGAATTAAGTAAGTAGGTGTTGGATGTAAAAGTTTGATCCCATAGCGTTCTATCATAAGGATAGGTTGAGGTATCGCGCTCATAGGAGGAATTGAGTGGCTGATCACGTGTTCCGAGGTTAACAATGTAATTTGGATTTGGAATTGTGTTGCCAAATCCATCGGTAATCGTTACGCGATGATCTGCTGTAGGGTCATAACGCGCGTCGTAATCGTAAGTGTAGTTTTTATCCCAATGGGTAGCATACCAATTGGATGTTGCTAGTGGAGCTGGAGGTTGATTAACATAGACATTAATATATTTTGGACTTGTTGGATCATAACGAGGATCGTAAGTTTCGGTTGCAAATGGATAGCTAGGTGTGGGACCTAATTCTCGATTAATTAATATTCCATTTACAGTAGAAATTCCATCATTGTAAGTTGGCAGAGATGAATATGAACCTGCGCTCAATTGTAGGTAGTCATAATTATTTCCCTCATACCCTCCAAAACTCACGGCAGAAGTTTGAATTGCTGAGTTAATATTTGAGGGATCAACAGCACCGCTTTGATAATTTGGAAAGCTTGTAGTCAACTTGCCATCTGCAGCTAGGCTCACATTTCCATAAATCTTAGTTGTGGTTGGATAAGTATCGATACCAACTGCAAGATTAAGGTTTGAAAATGATACGGCGTTGGCTTCGCCTAAAGCCCCACCATTAATCTTGACCGAATAGTCCCCCGTGGTCCGTTGATAGAGACGTGCAGAAATATTTTGGTCATTTAAGCTATTAATCCAATTTGTAAATGTATCGATTGAAACGAGCTCTGAATCGGAAACAATTGGGTTGTTAGAGTATGTGGAATTTAACCCAGCCCTTAACCCAATGCCGCTCGCTTTGTCATACGAATTACTTCCAACCCTTAAGGAAAAATTAGAATTTATTCCAATACTATTGTTAACGGTAAGCGAGCCCGATGCGCCTGTATTTGTAAATCCAACAAGCTCAAACTCTGTCGCCGCTGCTGTCTGGGTAGTTGAAATTACATAAGTACCCTTTGCAGTGGCCGGCGAGGGCAAAACTTGTATGATGCTCGAGTTAGTGTTACTGATCCCGTTTTGATTCATGGAAGCCGGATCAAGTTCAATATCGGGTCTGGCAATCGTTGTGAGGTTAATTGGCCGAAATGAAATCAATTCATTATTATTGATACCGACCCCAAAGTTCAATTTGATTAACTCATCAACAATAATAGGTTTGAAAATATTGCTAAGTTTCTGAGCAATCTCTTCCCCGCTATCTGTTAAATTGTTTACGTTATTGGGTTTCGTTCGGCTTCGAAGGGTAATGGAAATGCCAAACTCACTAAAGTTAAGCGATTGATCAAAATTCGTATCCTTTGCACCAGTTGGCGTAGCAACAGCTAAGGTTTGGGTCCCAAGGGTATTATCGTTGTAATCGGTTTTAGTCATTGTTAGACTGGCACCAGTATTTGAAAACTTATAAACCCCTGGACGAGCACCGGACACATCGATAACCGATGCATAAGTATCATCTAGGGTTCCCACGTTAGTCACATTAGCCTGAAGCCCAGAATTACTGTTTAGAACCCCATAATTTGTGAGTAGGCCGTGACCATTCATTTGGGTTCGATCAATCACATTATTGATTTCTTGGTTTAGGGACGACAACTCCGAAACGATATTAATTTTCTGGTTACTACTAAGACCATCATTGCGACCCTGAATAGCTAATTGCCCTATCCGCAAAAACATACTCTGAAGAGAAGCGATGCCAGTATCAGCAATTTGCATCAAATTAGTCGCATCATTTAAATTTTTGACGGATTGATTCATTGTTTGAATCTGGTTAACCATATTCTGGGAAATGGCCAATGACGCAGCATCATCCTGAGCCCTATTTACTCTTTTCCCAGTCGATAGGTGAACAATCGTTTCAGTCAGAGCCTTTTGCGCCTCTATTAGATTTTGCTGAGCCGTAAGAGAATTAGTGGCGTTTGTACTGTTAATCGTGGACATTTGGGAAAAAATTTAATCTAAGTATTAGTTTTACGGCTAATTTTTTGCATTTGTTAAGAAATCTCCGAAATAAGCCCATTTATCTAACAAGTAGATATTGCCAATAAGTGTGTTTACTAAAGATAGGTAAATAAATATCTATATAAATCAATGGTTTAAGTTAATCCCATCAAGATTAATAAAAAATTCCTAATCTCCCCTAAACACTTTCCCCCGTGTTGCCGTTATTAGAAGTACAGAGCCATTGATTTGGCTAATTAATTAATAACCTGAAGTAAAAGGAGTACTTAAATATGCCGACCGTCATTAATACCAATATGGCTTCTTTGCTCGCCCAAAACAGCTTATCGGGTGCGCAAAATGCCCTCGCAGGCTCGGTGCAACGCCTTTCTTCGGGTTTGCGGATTAACGCTGCCAAAGACGATGCAGCTGGTTTAGCGATTTCGCAGAACATGCAATCGCAAATCAATGGCATTAACCAATCAATTCGCAATCTCACCGATGCGACCAACCTAATTCAGACGGCCGACTCCTCCTTAGGCACTGTCCAAGATATGCTCTTGCGCATGAAGACCTTGGCGGTTCAAGGCTTTAATGGTTCGCTATCGTCGCAACAGCGTAGTAACTTAGTGGACGAACTCCGTCAACTCAACGATGAGATTAATAACACTGCGATTCGCACCCGCTTTAACGGGAATAACTTGATTGTGAGTGATGTGGCAACAACTCCATCAGCAAATACATTAAGTCTTACGAGTGCAACATTTACAGTTAGTTATGACAAAAATAGCACTCAACATAATGTAGAATTTGAAGGTTTGTATACATTAGATTCAGTAAATGCAACAACATTAACGATAACAGACCGTTTTGGAAATATTGATACTGCTTCAATAACGAGAACAAGCCCGATAAATTCGACAAGTAGTTCAAGTCAAACTATAAATGCAGTATTTTCTGATTTTGGTTTAACAATTAATGCAACAATTACAAACACAAGTTCAATGGTGGCGGATTTCATAACTGGGTTGGATGGTGATACTTTAACTTTACAAGGCTCCGCCTCCGAGGAGTACACCTTCCAGTCGGGTCCAGATAATTCAGCTCTAACGACGTTTAATACGATTGATGTAAAGACTTACGGTACTACCGGCATAGCTAATTCAAAAATGACGGTGATTGGCGATACTTTAACCTCTGGTGGGTCTTTATATACAGCCCAGTCAGCGTGGTTGGCGAATAGTTCCGCTACCGCTGTGAATACTTGGGATAACGCATTTAAAGATCTCTCCGGATACCTTGACGATGCGATTGATTGGATTTCTGATAAACGCTCAGTCTTTGGCGCCCAGATTAACCGCATCGCTTACATCTCAGAAAACTTAGAGGCGTACACCACGAACTTACAGTCCACCCGTTCAGCAATTATTGATACCGACTTCGCTGCCGAGACTGCACGGTTAACAAAGGGACAGATCATGCAGCAAGCGGCTACTGCGATGCTTGCCCAGGCAAACCAAATGCCAAATGTGATTCTGTCTTTACTCAAGTAAGCTAAGCATGCTGGGGGTTATCCCCCAGTTGCCTAGAGGATGAAGAAGAAACAGAGTTTAGGGAGTATTTGGGATGAGCGCAGTTAATAACATCAATGTAGGAGCAAGTGCTGTGGTAACGCCCGCTATGGCGCACCCCAGTGCTTTGCCCCAACCACAAACGCCCACCAGTCCTGCCCCCGTTGTTGCCGATTCGGAGATTGTGGCAAAAGTTGCCAGTACCGTGATCAAACCTTCAGGGGTCAATGAGGCAGCCCAGCCAACCCGGGAGGTGGTGGAGAAAGCCGCTAAAGAAATCCAGGCCTTTGTGCAAAAGATGGGCCGTAATCTTAACTTTTCAATCGACGAAACAACGGGTTATCACGTGGTACGGGTAGTCAATCCGGATACCGGAGAACTCATTCGTCAGCTTCCCTCCGAAGAACTTCTGAAGATCGCCCGGGACTTTGAACGTATGAATAACGTTCTAGTCAGTCAGAGGGCTTGAGAACCAATTCATTCGAAGTGGTAGAAGACATATTCCCCTAAACACTTTCCCCCGTGTTGCCGTTATTAGAAGTACAGAGCCATTGATTTGGCTAATTAATTAATAACCTGAAGTAAAAGGAGTACTTAAATATGCCGACCGTCATTAATACCAATATGGCTTCTTTGCTCGCCCAAAACAGCTTATCGGGTGCGCAAAATGCCCTCGCAGGCTCGGTGCAACGCCTTTCTTCGGGTTTGCGGATTAACGCTGCCAAAGACGATGCAGCTGGTTTAGCGATTTCGCAGAACATGCAATCGCAAATCAATGGCATTAACCAATCAATTCGCAATCTCACCGATGCGACCAACCTAATTCAGACGGCCGACTCCTCCTTAGGCACTGTCCAAGATATGCTCTTGCGCATGAAGACCTTGGCGGTTCAAGGCTTTAATGGTTCGCTATCGTCGCAACAGCGTAGTAACTTAGTGGACGAACTCCGTCAACTCAACGATGAGATTAATAACACTGCGATTCGCACCCGCTTTAATGGAAATAATTTGATTTCGAGTGATGTGGCTAGTTCTGGAGGCACTACTTCTGTTAATATAACTGGTACTACGGGTGGAAGCGCTACAATTACTGCTAGTAAAACCGTTGAAGGCGATTACACATTCTCGGCATCTAATGGAAAATTGATAGCTAGCAATGGTAGAGGAGCAACAGATACAGCTACTCTAGTACAAGTAACTTCTAGTAGCGTTGCTAGTTATTACTTCAATGACTTTGCCATAGAAATTACCGTTACAGGTGGTAGCGGTACAGCCGCTACTATTGCTAACCAAGAAACAAATCTTGCAACACTAACTTTGAATACTGAAGGCTCCGCCTCCGAGGAGTACACCTTCCAGTCGGGTCCAGATAATTCAGCTCTAACGACGTTTAATACGATTGATGTAAAGACTTACGGTACTACCGGCATAGCTAATTCAAAAATGACGGTGATTGGCGATACTTTAACCTCTGGTGGGTCTTTATATACAGCCCAGTCAGCGTGGTTGGCGAATAGTTCCGCTACCGCTGTGAATACTTGGGATAACGCATTTAAAGATCTCTCCGGATACCTTGACGATGCGATTGATTGGATTTCTGATAAACGCTCAGTCTTTGGCGCCCAGATTAACCGCATCGCTTACATCTCAGAAAACTTAGAGGCGTACACCACGAACTTACAGTCCACCCGTTCAGCAATTATTGATACCGACTTCGCTGCCGAGACTGCACGGTTAACAAAGGGACAGATCATGCAGCAAGCGGCTACTGCGATGCTTGCCCAGGCAAACCAAATGCCAAATGTGATTCTGTCTTTACTCAAGTAAGCTAAGCATGCTGGGGGTTATCCCCCAGTTGCCTAGAGGATGAAGAAGAAACAGAGTTTAGGGAGTATTTGGGATGAGCGCAGTTAATAACATCAATGTAGGAGCAAGTGCTGTGGTAACGCCCGCTATGGCGCACCCCAGTGCTTTGCCCCAACCACAAACGCCCACCAGTCCTGCCCCCGTTGTTGCCGATTCGGAGATTGTGGCAAAAGTTGCCAGTACCGTGATCAAACCTTCAGGGGTCAATGAGGCAGCCCAGCCAACCCGGGAGGTGGTGGAGAAAGCCGCTAAAGAAATCCAGGCCTTTGTGCAAAAGATGGGCCGTAATCTTAACTTTTCAATCGACGAAACAACGGGTTATCACGTGGTACGGGTAGTCAATCCGGATACCGGAGAACTCATTCGTCAGCTTCCCTCCGAAGAACTTCTGAAGATCGCCCGGGACTTTGAACGTATGAATAACGTTCTAGTCAGTCAGAGGGCTTAGAGTGGCATAGTTTTTGCTTAAATAAAAATACTCTAGGCAAGACTATTAGGAAAACTTATGGCAGTTAACTCTACAAGCGGAGCCGGTAGCTCATCGATAGCTCAAATTGATGTTGCGGCAATTGTTGATCAATTAATGAAAATTGAGAACAAGCCGCTTGATCAAATCAATAAAAAAATAGAAAAACAAACCACAGTCATTAGTGATCTCGGTGTTATAAAAAGTAAGATGTCAGCTTTTGCTGATTCTTTGTCAGCGTTTGAAAGTGCTAGCTCATACAACACCACAAAAGCTACCTCAAATAGTCCAGAAACTATTGCTGTAACTTCATCAAATGGCGCAAAATCCGGAAACTATACTTTAAGTGTCACTGCTTTAGCTCAAGCAAAGCAATATGTAAAAGATGGCATTAGCTCAAAAACAGCCCCAATAGCCAGCCCAATTTCAATCAACATAAGTCGTGAGACAGCTAACGTTACATTTGGCAACTTAGACCCAGGCGAAACTATTATTTTAGGCGGTAGAAAATTTACTGCAGGTAGTGGAGGAGCTTCAGCTGACGTTGTTCGAAGCGCTTTTATAGAAGATATTAATTCAACATCGGGGTCAGTTGAAAGTGGAGCTTATAGTGGGAGTTTTTTAGGGGCAATTACAAATTGGGAGGTTAGTAATGAAGATCCTGATGGCGAAGCGTTAAATGATAACGAATTAAGATTTGTATCGAAAAAATCTGGAAACGTCAGTAACTTACAAAATTCTGGTACTGGTGAAGCAACAATTTCAACTGACTATAGCTCTACGAAAAGTTATTCATCTGCATCATCAAGCCTGCCAGTGAATGACATAAGTAGCCTCGTTAGATGGGTAAACTCGCTTGGTGAAAATATTTCAGCAAGTCTTATTGCAGAAGATGTTGCTGAAAATTCCTGGACATTAATGATACAAAGTGCCGAAAGTGGATTATCAAATGATTTTGAAATTACTGGTTATACATTTAATCCAGCCCTGGAAAGATCGGCGGAAGACGCTGCGTTCAGCATCAATGGCATTGCTCTAACGCGCTCAACAAATTCTATAAATGATGCTATTGAGGGCTTAAATATTGACCTTTACAATACAACAATTGGAGAATCTACAGTATTAGTCCAAGTTAGAAATGATTCAGCTGACTTCAGTAAAGTTGTTGAGAACTTAGTGGCGAGCTATAACGATTTAATTGCTACACACAAATCGATGACAGCAAATAGTTTGACGACCAGCACTCCTGGAACATTTGCTTCCGATCCCTCTACGTTATCTTTTATTAATGAGGTCAAGGCGCGCTTTTCTAAAGGTATTTACTACGGAACTGATTATGCCAATCAATACAGTTTGAGTAGTCTTGGTATCAATATGCAATTGGATGGTAGTTTAAAGTTTGATAAGGCCACCTTTTCAACTGCTGTTAATAACGGACTTCAAAATATCTTACGCAATGGGGTCAGCATTGGTTATCAGGAAAATTTAGGGGGAGCCTCATCCACCTTAAATGATTTCCTGAATAATTATTTGAAACCCGGTGGCTATTTTAGGGATTTATTAACATCCCAAACTCAAACAAGCTGGACTCTTTTAGATCAACAAGAGAATATTCAATCGCGTCTTGATTCGATTCGCCAACGTTATATCACTCAGTACTCAGCATTAAATGCACTTCTGTATCAATTGAGTTCCACTAGCAATGCCCTTGGCAGTGCATTGGACGCGCTAAATAATCAAAATCAGAATTAAGGATCCTTTATGCCTATGAAATCAGCGTTAGCATATGCGTCTAATGCAGCGGAGACAGGGGTTGCTTCTGCAGAAGCTGGTCAATTAATTGTTTTGGTTTATGAGCGAATTTTTGACCATTTAAAAGTTGCAAAAAAAGCCCTCGAAGAGGGGGGGTACGGTGTCGAGTCATTTTCAAAAGCACATGACTTAATTCAACAGGGTTTATTAGCCTGTTTGGATTACAAAGATGGTGGAGAGGTGGCTCAAAATCTTGGTGCTATTTATGAATGGTCATTGCGGGAAATTCTCAGTGCACGTCTGAGTAAGTCGCCACAAAAGGTACAAACAGTCATTGATACATTAGCCCCTCTTTATGAGGCATGGGTTGCTCTCGCTCCCAAAGAGCCCATCCAAACCTTAAGGCCCTTACCAGCTGATCAGTCTTTGATGGCATTGCGACCAGCCGCTGCTTAATAACTGATTGCTTAGAAGTCTTTGCGCACGATTGTGGCATAACACAACCAGCTAATTTAGCCGTAATATAAGCGTATGCGCCAATTACGGGGTTAGGGTGCGCAGTGAGTCCTAAGGGGTCAGGATGGCAATCCAAATACCGACGACCGGAATACCAGCTAATCCAATTGTGGAGTTTCACAAAAACGATCTGGTGAACCCACCCGCTGCCCCATCGGTCATTGACAATCTTAAAGCGATTGATCCCCGCGTGGCTCTGAACATGCCACTGCCAGTCACCGACACAAACCAAGGCGCGGCGATGCAATCAGCGATTCAGAATGCGGTACTTAAAGGAAGTCAGCTCGCTGAGCCTGAAATTAATCAAGCGGTGCTGCTTGAGCTTTCTAAGACCCAGTCACAAATGAACCCGGCTACTGCCGCGGTGGTAGCCGATGCCAAATCAAGCTTAGCTCCGAGTCTTAGTCGACTTGATAGCCTTGGAAGTGCTGCCTTGGGACAGTTGTTATCGAACATCTTAGATGCCGATGAGGTGGACCCCACCTTGGCACAAAAAAATAAGCTCAACACAGCCATCGTGAACTGGCCATCAACCAATCGTGAGGTAGCCCTTGCTAGCGACCCCCGTGTGGCGATGAACGTTTTGTACCAAAATCTGCAAAATTCGGGGCTCTTTGCTGGCGAACAAATTAAGAAGTTACTCATGCCTGCCGCGCTGTCAATTGCAGAAGATATCGAGACCATGCCCGATGGGGATGTGGTCCAACAAGCCACAACCCTATTGGGTCAGATGAACTCGGATACACCCCAAGTACGCGATGCAGTCAAACTCCTCTTGCGCGGGGATCTTGCTTGGTACGGTTTGGTGTTACCCAATGTGTATGCGTGGATTGAGCGCGAGGATGCTTGGCAGCAAAGCGCCGAAGATTCAGCGCAAGTGGTGAAGGGAGCTCGCATTACCATGGAGATGGAGTTTCCGCATTTAGGAAAGATCAAGGTAATCGGTACGCAATTTGGCGAGGTGGTCAATCTCACCATCGAGACCAGCTCGGAGACAAAGGCCATATTAGCCAATCAATTGACGACCCTGAAAGAGCAGATTCGGGAGCGAGTGCAATCGCAAACCCATGTGGCAATCCATGATGAGACAGCACCATGACACCCAATCAACCCAATAAAGTTCTAAAGGCAGTTGCGCTCAAGTATGAACTCAATACCAGCGCACCGCGTGTGACCGGACAAGGCGAGGGTTACGTCGCTGAAGCCATTTTGGCAAAAGCCAAAGAGTTTGGAATCCCAACTCGCAATGAGCCCGAACTTGTTGAGTTCTTGATGCAATTAAAACTAAATGACGTAGTACCACCTGATTTATATGCTGCGGTGGCAGAAGTTCTAGCATGGGCCTATGAGATTGATGGTAAAGCAATTCCTGAAAAAAGTATTTAGGTGGAAACTATTTTTAAAATTTCTTGATTCAATTATCATCTAACCAGTTAAATTAAATCAGTTAAAACGTTATGCTTGATACCATCACTAATGATTATCTCCAACAGCAACGTAGATTACATCAAAATCCAAATTACGGACTTGCGTCCCTTAGTTTTGCCCCAATTTTCGCAGATGTTATGCGACAAACAGGGTGTTCTTCTGTATCCGATTATGGAGCAGGTAAAAAACGACTATTAGAGGGGCTTCAAAAAGCTGGAGTTAACCCTTCGCTGTATTTACCCTATGACCCAGTATTTCCAGAATATGGGGAGCCCCAAAGCGCAGATTTGGTTTGCTGTATTGATGTTCTTGAACATATTGAGCCTGAATTAATAGACAACGTAATCTTAGAGTTATCTAACATAACTACAAAACTAGGATTTTTTTCAATTCATATGGGTCCAGCGGGAAAGACATTGGAAGATGGCAGAAATGCTCATTTGATTCAAAAACCAAGCTCATGGTGGCTTAAAAAGTTCATAAATTACTTCGAAATTCTTCATCTTCAAACACATCAGATGATGGGGAATGGTATATGGATACTTGTTACGCGTAAGGAAAATATTTGATAAATATTTCATTGTGGTTGATAGTAGAAATAAATTAGCAATTTTTTTTTAAGGAAATTTCTATTAGTAAAATAAAAATCACCGTTGGCTTTGATCAATCCGAAGCGATTGCATACCATGCCTTTTGTCAAAGCGTGATTGATTGCGCTACTGTTCCTGTGGAGTTTTTGCCTCTCGCAATCAATACTTTGGTAAATTACCGAGAGACCCATACGGATGGTAGTAATAAATTTATTTATTCACGCTTTCTTACTCCGTATCTCAATCAGTTTGACGGCTGGGCAATTTTTGCTGATGGCGACATGATTTGTCGGGAAGATATAAAACAGCTTTGGGATTTGCGGGATGAGCGTTACGCCGTTATGGTCGCCAAGCATGATTACCAAACCAAGGCAACCACAAAATATTTCGGAAATAAAAACGAAAACTACCCACGTAAAAATTGGTCTAGTTTAATTTTGTGGAATTGTGCCCACCCTGCAAATCGCATCCTGGATCCAGCCTTTATTCAAAGTCAACCTGGATCATATCTACATCGGTTTTCCTGGCTGAAGGACGAAGAAATTGGCTCCTTACCTCTGGAGTGGAATTGGTTAGCGATTGAGTATCCGGTTAATCCTCAGGCAAAACTAATTCACTACACCCTTGGCACGCCCTGTTTAAAGGATTACGAGCAAACGGACATGGCTAATTATTGGAAAGAGGCGTACGCACGATCCCAAGAGGGTATGGGCGACTAATTAAACCTGCAGACTGGTAACTTCTTTATAGGCATCAACCAAACGGTTACGAACCGCGATCATGCCTTGCAGAGAAAGATTGGCTTTTTGGAGAGAAACGATCACTTCTTCTAAGGAAGTGTCAGAATTACCGGCAGAAAATGCCTGTGCTTTGGCTTGAGCAGCATTTTGGGCACTGTTGACATTCTCAATGGCATTTTTGAGAATGTTCTGAAAATCTACCCCGTTGGCGGATTTCACCTCATTAGACGCAGGAGCACCCGGCAAGCCATTCATCGCAGCTTGCATGGCCTGCATTCTTGCCATCATCGAATCAAGGTTCTTCGTGTCCATGTCCTAATTATTACGAGCTTTATTAATTAAATCAATACTTTACTTAAATAATTTACCTACTTATCCACCTCAAAACCAGCCTCCTTGTAGGACTTGAGCTTGTACCGCAAAGCACGCTCAGAAATGCCTAAAATTTGGACCGCTTTACTGCGACTCCCGCCCACCTGGGCCAACACTTTGAGGATATGTTCCCGCTCTACCGAGTTCATATCGCTTGCCGAACCGACTGCATTGGGCTGAGTCATTGAATTAGAAGCAATATTTGTGCCATTTTGCGGGTTTTCCCTTGACTGAAGTGAGGAACCACTCGCATTGCTACTCGCTAGGGGACTAATTTCTAGGTGTTCGGCCTCGATCGCATCGCCATCGCATAGTAGGACCGCACGTTGGATGATGTTCTCAAGCTCGCGTACATTCCCGGGCCAGTGGTAGGTGGGCAAGACCGCCAATGCCGAGGGCCCAAAGACGAGATCATCGCGACCAATGTTTAAGCGATAGCGTTTAAGAAAGAATTCAGCGAGGGGCAAAATATCGCCCGAGCGTTTATGTAGCTCCGGAATATGAATTGGGAAGACCGCTAAGCGAAAGTACAAATCCTCCCGAAATCGTCCCTCTTTCACTTGCTCTTCTAAGTTGCGATTGGTCGCCGCAATAATGCGCACATCTACCTTAATGGGCTCCGGAGAACCTAAGCGCTCCACCAATTTATCTTGCAAGACCCGCAATAGTTTGGCTTGTAAAGGGGCGGGCATTTCACCGATCTCATCAAGAAACAAGGTGCCACCATCGGCTTGCTCAAACTTACCCGATTGGGATTTGGTGGCACCAGTAAACGAGCCTTTCTCATGACCAAAGAGAATGGACTCTAAAAGCGTATCAGGAATCGCCGCGCAGTTGAGAGCAACATACGGACCCGCAGCACGTTTGGAGGTGAGATGAATGTGATGCGCGATGATTTCCTTTCCAACCCCCGAGCCACCCGTGATTAAGACGCTGGTATCGGTCTTCGCCACGCGCTCGCAACGAGCGAGTGTATGGATCATGGCAGGATCCACCGCAATAATTTCGGGGGCGGGACGGTGACTGGGCTCTGGAGTTTCTTTAGCAACCGGTGCAAGCGCTTGGGGTTCTATTTTGGCCGATGCAAGCTGAGGCGCGCGATAGCGGGTGATGATTTCAATTAATTGATCGGGCACAAAGGGCTTGATTAAAAAATCACGCGCTCCGGCTTTGAGCGCTTCAACAGCCAACTTCGCATCAGCAAAAGCGGTCATGACAATCACTGGTAGATCCGGAATTTCTTTGGTGGCTAATCTCAGCAGATCCAACCCATTCATACCGGGTAAGCGGTAATCGGTGATGATCACAGTCTTCAAACCCGGTTGCAATAAGGGTAAAACGGTCTCAGCGCGTTGATGGGTCACAAACTCAATATGATTGAGTCGCAAGGTGACGGCAATGGCCTCACGCAAGTCTTCATCGTCTTCAACCAAAATGACAGGAAAGTCGGAATGGGGCGCAGTCATGATGGCATCAATTCTAGAGGGAGTTCATTGAAGGTAAGGTAATAGTAAAGCGCGCACCACCGTCGTAGTTTTCTGCATGAATCGAACCGCGATGCGCTTCAAGAGCATTTTTAGCAATCGCTAATCCAAGACCCGTGCCGCTGGAGTGACCCGTGGAGAAGGGCTCGAACAAGGACTCCAGCATGGCGTTGGGGATGCCCGGGCCTTGATCATCAATCACGATGGTGACGCGCTGATGATTTCCACTGGCTGTGATCGAAATGGTTTGACCGGCTTCGGAGACCTCCAGGGCATTTTCTAAAATGGCTAAGAGCGCGTTCACAATCGCTTGCTGCTCGACATTCACCAATTGATCTTTGGCAATGCTCATTTGCGATCGCAGTGTTACTCCTTTTTCTTCACATAAGGGCCGGATTCCTTGCTCTGCCGTTTGCAAAATACTGGTAATCGGAACGAGTTCGGATTTACGGGGCCGATTGGTAATGAAGCGCAACATGTCTTGCGAGAGTTTTTCAAGACCCAAGAGTTGTTTGCGAAGGCGCTGGGCAAATTCTTGGGACTCATCAGCAGCAATCTTGCCATCGCATAAATGCGATGAGTACAAGAGCGCAGTTGCCAAGGGAGTACGAAATTGATGCGCAATGCTGGCTGCCATCTTGCCCATCGCGGCTAAACGATTTTCTTGTTGCGACTGTTGATGCAAACGAATGTTGGCTGTAATGTCTTGGATTTGCACAATGCTGCGGGTGCCCTCGTCTATGCGCACAAGTTGAATGGTGCGCCGACCCTCGGCGTTTTCAATTAAATACTCACCCGGCGCGATCGAGGGTTGCCAATCGAGCGGCAGGGTCAGCGCCTTGCCAATCACAATGGTTGGCAAAAAGTTGAGTACGGAAGGGTTGTGCAACGACACCAGGTTGTTCTCCAGCAAAACGACCCCGGCGGGGATGGCGTTGAGCAAAATACCTAGGCGATGGTTCGAATCGTAGAGCTCTTGGGTGAGCTGGTTAATTTTCTCTTGTAAATCAGCCTGTTGCGATTCAAGCTTCTTGGATTCTTCGTAAAAAAGGGCAAAGGCCTCCGCTAACTGGTTTGGCATCATCTGAGCGGACTCATTGGGGGGCTCAGAGGGGCTTGCAGCGGGCATGCTTGAGGGTAAATGGGGAGGGGAAATCGGCAAAATTTTCCTAGAAATCGGCAATATATGTTATAGAATATCAACATTTAGTGGTTTAATGATAAAAATATTCCGTATATAGTTGTTTTGGGTCGTTTTTGACAGTTCTGTGAACCGTGAACGACCTAGGGAGACGGTCTGATTTCATTAGGTAAAAAGCGGTAATTGATTGATTTAATTTAGGAATCTGCCATTGAGCGACGAAGCTGTACCAGGTTTGCAGGGAGATGGTAAAGATGCTGCTGTAGTCAATATTGGCTCCAACAGCGCGGCTTCTGCACCCCCTGCGGCTGGAATGGCAGCGATTGCAGCCCGGGCAGCCAATGCTCCCGCGAAGACAGCGACCCCCGCCAAGCTGCGCGAACTGATTTTCCGCTTTAGCTCCCTCAATCTCCAGCAACGTCTCATCGTTCTCGCGGCCGGAGTTCTATTCCTGGCGGCCATTATTTTTGTCTCGCTCTCAAACCGCAAAGACGATTACCGGGTTCTGTTTTCGAGCATTAATGAGCGCGATGGTGCGGCGATCGTAGCTGCCCTACAGCAAATGAATGTGCCCTACAAATTTACCGAGGGCGGAGCGGCGATCTTAGTGCCCGAGTCATCGGTTTATGAAACGCGCTTGAAGTTGGCCGGACAAGGCTTACCTAAAGCGGGTAACGTTGGCTTTGAGTTGCTCGAAAACCAAAAAATGGGAACCAGCCAGTTTGTTGAGCAAGTCAACTACCAGCGTGGTTTAGAAGGCGAGTTGGCGCGCAGCATTAGTTCCCTCTCGCAAGTCAAATCAGCGCGCGTGATGCTCGCGATTCCAAAGCAAACTGCCTTTATGCGTGAACAAGAAAAACCCACTGCTTCGGTGGTGGTGACCATGCACCCTGGGCGATTCTTGGATAACCAACAAGTTGCGGCGATTGCCAATTTGGTGGGCTCATCAGTCCCCAATCTTGGTCCAGCCAATGTCACGATTGTGGATTCGGAAGGAAGCCTGCTCGCCCCCAACCCACAACGCTCGGTCGGCTTAGATAGTACGCAATTGAAGTACGTCGCTGAACTCGAAGGCGCTTTATCAAAGCGCGTTCAAGCAATCCTAGAACCCGTAGCCGGTAAAGAAAATGTCCGCGCTCAGGTAACCGTGGATATGGATTTTGGCGAACTCGAGCGCATGGAAGAAACCTTTGGGCGCAATACCCCGCCCAATCAAGCGTCGATTCGTAGTCAGCAAAGTAATCAAGGCTCAAGCGGTAGCACCGGCGCTTCTGGGGTGCCTGGCGCACTTACCAATCAGCCCCCAGGACCTGGGCAGGCACCGCTCAATACCCAAGCCGCTGGTAACAATAATCCACAAAATCTCAATGCACCGCCTGGTAATACCGGTAGTGGTGTGACCAATACTCGCAATGACAATGTTATTAACTACGAACTTGATCGTGCAATTCAGCGGATCAAGGGTGAAAAAGGCAAAGTGCGTCGTGTATCGGCAGGCGTTGTTGTGAACTTCAAACCTGGCGGGGTCGATAAGGATGGCAAACCCCAAAAGCCGGTGGCGTATACGGCCCGTGAACTCGAGCAAATTAATAATTTAGTGAAAGATGCGATTGGCTTTAACGAAAAAAGAGGCGATAGTGTTAGTGTTGCCAATATTTTGTTTCGGACTGAGGCGAGTGATGAGCCACCGTTTTACAAACAACCTGGGGTTATCGAACTTAGTAAAGAGCTCTTTAAGTTCCTCATTATTGTGGGTTCCCTGGGCATCCTCTTCTTTGGTGTTGTGAGGCCACTCTTGTTCCCACCGAAAATCGACCAAGCCTTGGAAGAACAGCGTATTGAAGAAGAGTTTGACGAGAAGATCAAAGCCGAGATGGAAACCATGTCGCCTGCTGCGCGTGAGAAGCGCCGTATGGAGGTTGAGCTTGAGCGTGAGCGTCGACGCATTCAGGAAGAGGAAGAGCGCATGCGAATCGAGGCCGAGAAGAAAGCCGAAGAAGACTCTCGCAAACGCATTGAGGAAGAGAAGAAAGCCGAGTACGATGAACTTTTGGCCTATGCCATTGAGTTTGTCGAGAGTAACCCCAAAGTGGTCTCCGGCATCTTTAAAGAATGGCTGGCACAAGATGCCGCTAAAACCAATGAAGCCAATGCCGCTGCTGGCGGCGCAGCGTAATCGGTAGAGTCCTATGCCAGAAGAGAACGTAGAAGCCCCGAAGACACTATCGATTGCCGATGCTCTCAAGGAGGGCGTCAAAGGCGCGTCGCAATCGGGCACGATCACCTTTAGCGATCTTGATGGTGCTTCCAAAGCCGCCGTGATTTTGCTTGCAGTTGGTGCTGAATCGGCAGCTAACGTTTTACGTCAAATGACACCGTTTGAAGTGCAACGCCTCTCAGGCAAGATGGCCGTTGTGAAATCACTCAGTCGTGATTTGGTATTGCAGGTACTGCGCGAGTTTAAAGATGTCACGGCCAACAATGCGCAAGTGGCGTTTGATACCGACTCCTTCATGCAAAACATGCTGACCAAAGCCATGGGTGCTGAAGGAGCCTCGGATCTCTTGGGTCGCTTGGAGTCGACCCTGGATATGTCGGGTATTGAAACACTCAAGCGGATGGAATCCGACGTTTTGTATGAGATGATCAAGAACGAACACCCGCAGATTATTGCCACGGTGATGGTGTTCTTGGATTCTGCGCAAGCCGCATCGGTCTTAAAATTGTTCCCAGACGAGTTGCGCAACGAATTGATTTTGCGCGTGGCGCTTCTTGAGAAAGTTCAACCTGCTGCATTGAAGGAGTTAAACGAGGTGATGTCACGCTCTGCTGGCCCTGATTCGGATTTCCGTCGCAGCACAGTGGGCGGCATTGTGCCAACCGCCGAGATCTTAAACATGCTCTCTGGCGGGCTCGATAAGATGGCGCTAGATACCGTTCGTAACTACGACGCAGAGTTGGCGGATGCGATCCAAGAAAAAATGTTTGTGTTCGAAGATTTCTTGGAAATCGAAGACCGCTCTTTACAAACCTTGTTACTCGAGGTTCCCCAAGATACTTTGGTGATCGCACTCAAAGGTGCCAGCCCCAAATTGCGTGAGAAGCTCTTTAAGAATATGGCCAAGCGCGCTGCCGATGGCGTGCGTGAAGACCTTGAGACACGACCACCTGTGAAGATTCAGGAAGTCGAAGAGATGCAAAAAGAAATCATCCGCGTGGCCCGTGCACTTGCTGAAGAGGGTCGCATGATCATGGAACGAGGTAAGCAAGGCGATGCCTTCCTCTGATCCGGATTCCATCCCTTTTCGGTGGGAGGTTCCCTCGTTTGATCCTCCTAAACCCCCTAAGCCACCTAAAAATCCTCCGGTTCAATACCCCACGGTCGAAGAAGTTGAAGCAATTCGAGCCAGTGCATATCACGAAGCGTATGAGCTCGGATCCAATCAGGGGTTTATTGAAGGCCGTGAGAGCGGATACAAAGAAGGTCAGGCCAAAGGCTATGAGGAGGGTTATCAAAAAGGCTACCTCGATGCCCATGGCGAGACCAATCGCTTACACGATGCACTCAAAGAGCTACTCCAAACCTTAGACGGATTTCCTGAGGCGATGGCGCAACCTCTAACCCAGTTGGCCTTTGAGATCGGCGCACGCTTATCTGCCAACGAGTCCATGGAACGAGCCCCTTTTGTGGCTGCCGTGCAAGAGGCATTGATGCGTTTGCCTCGCCCCGGTGAGAGTTTGTTCTTGCGCATTCGACCCGAAGAAATTGCGACCTGGAAAAAAATTGTGGATGATCCCGGCTTGCCATTTACCTGCTCGATCTTGCCTGATGCGGATGTGCAGTTTGGTCATGCCTATGTGGAAGTCGCTGGCGCACGAATCGATGTTGGTCAGGAAGCACGAAAGGCCTTAGTGAGCGCCGCCCTCGGATTAGCAGATGCCCCATCACCCACCGCGGAATTACCTAGCGTGCCAAACTCATCGAACTCAACTGAACAAAATACAAACGTCGATGACCAATCAACTTCTTGAATTTGCCGAGCAGTTAAGCGATGTGCGGGAGCACTTAGCAGTCACTCCACGCTCGATTCGGGAAGGCAAATTAAAACGGGTCTCCGGAATCGTGTTAGAGGTGGAGGGCTTGCCATTAAGTATTGGATCCAGCGCGACGATTGTTTCGCAGGCAGGGGATCTCAGTTTTGATGCCGAGTGCATTGGCTTTAATGGGGGTATTACCTATTTGATGCCGCTTGACCAAGTCGAAGGCATTGCCCCAGGTGCCTTGGTTTATCCAGCGAGTACTCCGGTCGATTATGGGGGTGGCTACACCACCAAAGTCGCGACCAAACCACTACCAATTGGCGAAGCATTATTGGGTCGGGTCGTCGATGGCTTGGGCCGACCGATTGATGGCAAAGGTGATGCTTCGCAAAAAATGACAAGGCAAGCCCGAACCATCCTAAATCCGCTCGATCGAACTCCCATTCATGAACCCCTCGATACCGGAATTCGGGCGGTGAATGGGTTGCTTACGGTCGGTCGCGGTCAACGCGTTGGCATTTTTGCTGGTTCGGGCGTGGGGAAAAGTGTATTGCTTGGAATGCTAGCCCGTAACTGCGTGGCCGATGTGATTGTGATTGGTCTTGTGGGAGAGCGTGGTCGTGAGGTTCGTGAGTTTTGTGAAGAGACGCTTGGCCCAGAGTCCTTTAGTCGTGCAGTTGTAGTCGCAGCACCCGCTGATGCCTCGCCACTGGCCCGATCTAAAGGTGGATCGTATTCCACCGATGTGGCAACCTGGTTTCGGGATCAAGGCAAGCACGTTGTGCTAATTGTGGATTCATTGACGCGGTATGCCATGGCGTTGCGTGAAATTGGTTTGAGTTTGGGCGAAGCGCCAGTTGCAAGGGGTTACCCACCAAGTGTCTTTGCCCGCATGCCAGAGCTCGTTGAGCGCGTCGGCAATGGCGCCAATCCCGATGGCTCCATCACTGCCTTCTATACAGTGCTCCTTGAAGGAGATGACACTAACGATCCAGTGGCCGATACCGCACGTGGAATCTTGGATGGCCATTTCTTCTTATCCAGAGAACTAGCCGATAGCGGACACTACCCAGCCATTGATATTGAGAAATCAATTTCCCGAGTGATGCCCAAGGTGTCTTCGCGTGAACACTTAATGAGCGCTCGTCGTGTTAAACAACTCTATAGCCGGTATATGCGTGGCCGGGACTTGGTCTCCATGGGCGCCTATGTGGCGGGCAGTGATCCAGAGCTCGATGCCGCATTGCAAATGTGGCCCAAGATTAAGCAATTTTTGCAACAAGATATGGATGATCGTGTGCCCATGCCCGAAACCCTCGTCGAACTCGAAGCGATTGCACCTAGCCAAGTGGATCCAGCGGCCAACCCCAATTCGAGCCCTGCCCTTCAAAACATCCGCCGCGTATGAACACCCTTGAACTTCTTTTGCGACTAGCCAAGATTCGGGAGGATCAGGCCATGGCCAATGCCAGACGGGCGACTGGGCAGGTTAATCAAGCCCAAGGCTTTCAACGCCAAGTTTTGGACTATGCCAAGGACTATGAAAATCAGATTATGGAAGGCGCAAAAACCGGTACATCCGTTGCTTTTATTCAGGATGCCAATGCGTTTCGGGAAAAATTACTCCTTAGTTCTGCCGAAATTAGCAATCAAATCAAAGGCTTATCCGTAAACTCCGAACAAGCCCTCAAAGTCGCCATGCAGGCCAAACTCCGCTCCCAGGGGCTTGGCAAGCTGGTTGCCAAAGCCCACCTCGAGGCCCGTAAGAAGCTAGCCCGGGCAGAGCTTGCCCAGCTTGAGGATGGCTATATGGCACGCTTTAATCGCAACTCTGGCACGGAAAATGCTTATTAAAGGACATCCTTTATGGAGAACGTATGTCTTTTGCAAACGCGGTACCTACTAAGCATAGCCTAAGCCAGCTGCAAAGCGGGCAGGGACCGCTCATGCCAAAAAACGAGCCCAGAGCCAATCCTGGCGGGCTTGAGGACTTTATTAATGAATTAAATCAGGCGACCAATCTGCGCCTGCGAATCCAAGACGATGCCGCCCAAGAGGGTCGCGTCAAGATCAAGAAAAATCCCGAGACCAAAGAATCAAAACCCAATCCAGAACTGCAAATTTTGCAAAAACCGGATGGCACGCAGCCAAATCCTGCAAATATTGCCGTTCAAGGTGAGGCTGACTCGGAAACGGCCCGTGCCAATCTATTGGCCGCTTTGCAGCAACTGCAACTTCAAAACCCCAACCAAACCAATACTCTTTTGAGCCAGTGGGGAACCCAAGCCGAAACCCTTGGTTCCAATCAAGCAATTAGCATGATGAATGGCCTCGATCTTGAAGGCTTGCGCGCTAAGCTGCAAAACCTCGGTTTTGATGCGCTCTTAAATCGCTTAGAGACCGCTAAGGCATCTGGTAACGCTCAAGAAATTGCAGCGATGGAAGAGCGTTTGGCGCAAAGTTTATTAGCAAAGCTTACGACCCTGAACCCGCAAACCAATGACGGTTCTGTGATGCCGGCGGGTTTACAAAGTCAGCTTGATGCCAAAGCGCTTATGGCTCTAATTGCTCAACGCGACTCTAACACTGCTCTGCAAAGCACTCCTCAGGGCGCAGCGGTTGCAAACGTCACCTTGGCAAACCCCGAGTTACCGGTGGAGGCGGGTGATGTGGTTCGTGTGCTCGCTGTTGAGCCAAGCCTTGCTCAAGAGCTCAAAATCAAACAGTTGATGGACCTTGATCAGAAATTTACCTTGGGCCAAGGGGCGCGTGCGCTCGGTGAGCAAAATGTAGAGCAGGCAAGTAGCCTTAGCGAATTAATTGCAGCCCAGAGCACTTTGGATGAGCATGCTCTCAAAGATTTCAATCTCATCCATGGCGCTAGCGCTAAGCCCAGTAAAGACCTTGATTTGCTACCAGTCGATGATGCATCCGGAAACTTCCTCTTAGCAGCCCAAACCGCTCAGGCATCAGCCCCGATTGCAACCCCAACGCAAATTGCATTGAGTATGCAAGACGCATCGATGGTGCGTGGACCCCTTCATCAGGAAATCTTGACCGCTGCGAAAGCCGGCGGTGGCAGAATTCAGCTGGAATTGACCCCGCCTGAGCAGGGCACGATCCGTATTGATCTGCGCATCGACCAATCCGGCCGGGCCCATCTGATCGTCGAGGGCGCCAATGATGCTGCCAAAGCCCGATTGGACCAAGGTGGCCAGCAACTCAAGCAGGAATTTGCCCAAATGGGCCTAAACCTGACTTTGGATCTGCGCCAGGGTGAAGGGCGCTTTGCTCAAAACCAGCAATTTGGGTCCAATCAAACCGCATTCAATCAGCCTAGTTATTCCACCGATAGATCCTCACAGGGGATTGGTTTATTATCTGAAAATTCCGTTAGTTCTCGCTGGTTTGGCGATGCTTCGGGGGGCAGTTCAGGTATAAATCTGTATGCTTAATACAGTTATGAATGAGGATCGGCAATGGCTGAAGAAGATAAAGTTGAACCTACGCTAGAAGCGGGCGCAAACCCCGCACCGGCTGCCGCACCTGCTTCTGCTACTGACGAAGCACCCCCACCTCCCAAAAGTAAGAAAAAACTCTTCATCATTATTGGAGCGTTAGTTGTTCTAATTGGTGGCGGTGCTGGTGGCTATATGTACATGCAAAAAGCAGAAGCCGACAAGAAAGCGGCCGAAGCCGAGGCCAATAAGCCCGAGAATATTCTTAAAAAGCAGCTGACTGAGCGCAAGCAAAATGCGCCACCCATTTACATCCCCTTGGATGAAATGATTGTGAACTTACCGGGACGCGGTGGTGAGCATTATTTGCAAACCAAAATTGTTCTGCGCACCGCTGACCCCTCAACCGAGGGAAAAGTAAAGCAGTTCATGCCGGTGATCCGCGATAAGATCATTACTGTATTGTCTTCACGGCAAATGCAAGAGTTGGCAACCGTCGAGGGTAAAACCATGATGGCGCGCGAGGTTGCACTGGTGATTAATTCCATCATTGCACCGCAGTTAACAGCGATTTACATCTTGCAGCAGCAACCGAACACTGCTGATTTGCAAAACTTGGAACGCATTGGTGCAATTCCAAAAGAAACCTCAACGGGTAAGAAGATTACTAATGAGGCCGCTCGTGCAGCAGCCGAGTTTTGGAATGTCACCGAAATGGATTTACCGGTTCAAGCCGTTTTGTTTAGCTCTTTTGTGATGCAGTAATGACCTTCATCTGCTGGAGTACTCCACAGGAAAAAAATGGCAGATCAGGACGTTAACTTTGAAATGAACATCAACGCTGTTGATCAGCGTGAGATGTTCGACAAATCCAAGATCATTGCGCGTCGGCGGATGCCTACGCTGGAGCTCATTCATGAGCGCTTTAGCCGCGCTGTTCGCCTGACGCTATTCAATATGATCCGCGCACCGATTGAGGTGCAAATGCATTTGCCGGTGGTCAAGAGCTACGAGAACTTCGTTAATGAGTTTCCTGAGCGCACCAATATCAATATCGTTGGGATTCGGCCATTGCGTGGTGTGGGTTGCTGGATTGTGGATCCGGGCGTGGTCTATATCGCCATTGATAACATGTTTGGTGGCGAAGGACGGTTGCCGCCGCGCTTGAGTTTGCGTGAATATACCGCAACCGAGTTGCGTATCATCCGTCGCCTAGTCGATGCGTTGCTAAGCGAATATGAAAAGGCGTGGAAAGCCGTCTACGAAATCAAGTTCGATTTCATGCGCCAAGAAACCAACTTTGGCTTTGCCAAAATTACCTCGCCAAGCGAGATGGTTTTGCACTCCAAATTTACAATTGAGATTAATGGCCGCCCTGGGGATGTTGATCTGTGCATTCCGTTTTGGGTTTTAGAACCCGTTAAGTCGATTCTCTATAACAACATGCAAGGATTTGCGAGCGAGCCTGACGAGCACTGGGCTAATTTGCTGTCTGATCAAGTGCATGAGGCTCCTGTAACGGCTGTCGCAGTTCTTGCCAGAAAACAAATGTTGCTTGGCGAGGTCGCCTCATTAGCGGTGGGCGAGATTATCCCAATTGAGATCATGGATCCGGTCACGGTCTTCGTTGATGGTCTGCCGGTGATTCGAGGCCAGTACGGGGTCAAAAATGGCCGGTATTCGGTCAAGATTCAAACGATTCAGCATCCCGCCGAGTTTTTAAAGAGCCCTCTCGAGAGCGCTCGCTTGGGGCCAAGCATGATGCGCGGAGCCGAGCAGGGTGAGTTGTATGAACAGTTTCAGGATGGCACAGCACCCTTAGCCAATGGCGCCGAGGTGCAAACGGTAAATCCTGCAGATTTAGCGAAACCGGCGGTAAGCGATACAATTAATTCACTTGCCGATACTTTGGTGGCAAAAGACGAAACCAGTTCAACCGAGGGAAATCAAAAAGGGGATACAAATGGCTGAAAATGATAATGATTTAGCTAAGTCCCTAACGAGTAAAGATTTAGCAGGTTCCCTACGAAAAGCCAATTTTTCCAATTTGGAAGATGGTGCAAAAGTGGGCGCGGACTTCAACGAAATTGATCTGGTCATGGATGTGCCCGTTCAGGTGACTGTAGAACTTGGGCGCGCCAAGATGCAAATTCGGAATTTATTGAACTTGACCTATGGTTCGGTAATTGAGCTTGATATTCTGGCTGGCGAGCCCCTTGAGGTCGTTGTCAATGGTTGCCTCGTTGCTCAAGGAGAAGTCGTGATTGTGAACGATCGTTACGGTATTCGCCTTACCGATATCGTTACTCCGGCAGAGCGTTTACGCAAAATTAACCGTTGAGTCGAGCATGAACCCCTCGCTTGGAGGCATGCTTTGGTTTTCCTTCTTTTGGCTTGCCCTAGCCGCCGGTTTAATTTGGGTAGTCGCATACATTGTTAAGCGGGATGCCGCGACGAAGGCATCGAATCCAAACGTTAAGATCCTCGCTCAACAGGCCATCGGCCCGCGCGAACGTATTTTGGTGGTAAATGTCCTTGGCCGAATATTAGTGCTTGGACATTCACCCAATCAAATTAATTTACTAATGGAATTAGCGCCAGAAGATTTGGCGAACCTAACCCAGCAAAATAATTCTTTGGATTTCTCAATCAACCTTAAGCGGTTTGTTAAAAGGAAAGTGTCGTGAGGCGTTTTGCGCTCTGGCTCTCAGTTAGTCCGTTTGCAATCCTTTTGGCTCCTGAGCTGGCATGGGCGCAATCCTTACCTTTGGTGACCACGAAAGCAGCAGGAGGCAGTACGGTCTATGCCGTCCCGGTGGAGACGGTACTAGCCCTGACGGCGCTGAGTTTTTTGCCTGCCGCGTTAATTCTGTTAACGAGTTTTACTCGCATCTTGATTGTGTTTTCATTATTGCGTCAGGCGCTGGGACTAACGACCATGCCGCCAAATATTGTATTGATCGGACTGTCTTTCTTTTTGACACTCTTCATCATGAACCCTGTGTTTGAGAGCATTTATCAAAAAGCATATCAACCGTATACCGCAGGCAAAATTAACTTTGCCCAAGCGGTTGATATTGGCTCGGTACCGTTAAAAGAGTTCATGTTGAAACAAACGCGTCGCGATGATCTCAATTTGTTTGCCAAAATGTATGGCAAGCCCATTGATAACCGTGAAGATGTGCCGATGACCGTTTTAATTCCAGCGTTTGCAATCTCAGAAATTAAAACCGGATTTTTGATTGGCTTTGTCATTTATTTACCGTTTTTAGCGATTGACTTTGCCGTGGCCAGTATTTTGACCTCGCTCGGAATGGTGATGGTCTCGCCCATGATGTTTTCACTTCCGCTCAAGCTAATAGTGTTTGCCTTAGCTGACGGTTGGACCTTGTTGTCCTTATCACTGGTGCAAAGTTATTTTAATTAGCCATGGAAAGCGGACAAATCATCGATCTCGTGTTCCAAGCATTGCGCATGGCCGCATTCTTGGCAGGCCCGACCTTGTTAGCACTCTTGGTGGTGGGATTGGTCCTTGGTATTTTGCAAGCTGCTACCTCAATTAATGAATCAACCGTGGCCTTTGTTCCCAAATTGGTTGTCTTTGGTTTGGTTGTTTTACTAGCAGGCCCAGTAACCCTTGCCTTATTTGTTGATTACATCAAAGAATTACTCGGCCGCATTCCTGGTTTGATTAGTTAGCTCACAGTTCATCATGATCACCATCACCGGCGTGCAAATTGAGCAGTACATGTTGGTGTTGATGCTGGCTTCGGTTCGTATCTTTGGCCTTTTTCTGACGGCACCCATGTTTGCATTTCGCGCATTGCCGATGCAGTTTAGGGTTCTACTAACTCTATTGTTGGCTTTTTATGTTTTCCCTTTTGTCGGTACTGAAAATTTTCCAACGCCCGGGGGCAGCATTAACTTTTTCTTTGTCATGATTGAACTGGCCACCGGAGCGTTTATCGGCTTCATGATTCGTTTGGGCTTGATGGCGGTCGACGTGGCTGCGGAAGTGCTGTCGTTTCAGGCAGGATTTAGTTTTGCATCCACCTTCTTTAATGATCCGATGCTGGACTCGGGATTAGTCGGGCAGTTTCTGGGGCTCATCATGATTGCCCTGTGTTTTGCCCTGAACATTCATTTACTCGTTCTTGATCTTGTGCTCTCTAGTTTTAAAACGCTCCCTTTTGGAGTATGGCCAAGTCAGTGGAGTATTCAAGGGGTGATTGATATATTGACGAGCTCCTTTCGATTGGGTTTAATTTTGGCGATGCCCGTATTATTGGTTTACATCATGTTTAATATGACCCAAGCGTTTTTAGGAAGAACCAGCCCGCAAATGAATTTATTCTCGGTCGGCTTTGCGATTAGCATCCCCTTGGCATTCTTGGTCTTGGTGATCGTGCTCCCTGACTTACCCGATGTTTTAAAGCGTTCGCTAGAGGAGCCGATGCAACTGATTCGGCAAGGTTTAGGAGTAAAAAATGGTCCGTAGTCAATCGTCCTCGATCGCACGCTACGTAACTAATGCGCTATGCGCATGCCTTTTCAGTAGTCTCGCAATAGGGGCACAAGCGCAGAGCCCCAGTCCAGACCCCAGTGAACCCAAAATCATTATTCGGTCAGAGCCAATCCCCCCTCAAAATGAGGAGACTCCCGCGGCACCCAAACCGGATCCAGCGTTGGGCGAGGGTCAGGCAGGCCCCACTGATTGTGAGCAAAAATTTCCGATGCCCGCATCGCGAAAAGCATCCAACCCTTATGCGGAGGATGGCGCCATTATCTGTAAACGCTTAGAGGTTCGGGGCCAACGCATGCAGTGCGAAATTGATAAGTTAATCAACGATCGCTCGGATGTCTTTGCCACCACGGGGGCCAAAACAGAACTGGCCAACTGGGCGCGTTGCAATGAGAAGATCGCCAGGCTGTTGATTGATGGCTATTACATTCCTGGAAGTGAGATTGAGCGCCGCTTACAAATTTGCAGCGCTAACTTTTATGCTGATCCTGGCAAGGCGCCCAAATTAGGTGGCCTTTACACCCGATTTATCCGTTGGATGAACATTAACGATTACACCCCACCGCCCAGTGATGCGGCGCTAGAGGCGGCCATCAAGCAATCAACTCCGCTTAATAGCCAAGAAAACGTCGCCGGTCTCATGAAATGCGAGTGGATGTTTGCGACTAGCAAAACGCCACAAATTGATCCATTGCCAAGCTTAGCTCCGCCACCCAGCTCAACTCCACCCACTAACCCGAAAACGGCTAAACCCCCAGCCAAGAAGAGCTCTAACTAGCAGTAACCACTAACTTATTTAACTGTTTTGGAATAAAAACCGTAAGTACCATTATGAATAGACACTTAAATCGCACCGCTCACCCCACCACAAAAGCGCTTTGTGGTCTCAGCGCCATCATTTTTTGTGCATCGCACCCCTTGGCCGCTGACGATAAAGCTGCACCCAAGGCTCAGCCCCAATCTCAGCCTCAGCCAGCAGCAATTGCCCAACCCGCCGCCCCAACTCCGCCTGTTGTTGCTAAACCGGTCGCACCCACCGCTCCAAGCGTAGCTAAATCGAGCACCGCGGCGACTCCAAAAAGTGGACCGCCCACCGATCAGGATATGGCTGAAGCGCTGATTCAGAAGATTAATAAGGGCTCTGGAGATATTGTCTTGCGAAGCAGCGATTTGCCTGCCCCGTATCCACCCAAGCCTGAGGTAAAACCTGAACAAAAGGTTGCTGCCAAACCAGAAACCAAAACTGAAGCAAAGCCAACTACAGCGGCTAAACCGGTAGTAACTCCACCGCCTCCAGCGCCCGAGATCCCATGGACCTATGCCGACGGTCCTGGCGGCCCAGAGAATTGGGCAAATCTAAAGAAAGAAAACCTCTTGTGCTCTAAAGGCAAGATGCAGTCGCCCATCAATATTAATTTTGATAATGCGGTGAAGGCTGATTTGACTCCGGTGGTCTTTGAGTATCGCCCCTTCTTCTTATCCATTATGGATAATGGACGGACCGTTGAGATCATTGGCGCTGAAGGCAATACCATCTTCTTTAACGAGAAACAGTACCGTCTCATGAGCTTGGATTTTCATAAGCCGAGCGAAGAAGCGTTTAATGGCGAGCGCTTTGAGATGTCGGTCCATCTTGTCCATCAACATTTTGATGGTAGCCAAGTGATTGTGGCCGTGATGCTTAGCTCCTCCCCAAAATTATTCGAAGCGGCCAAAAAATCGCGCTGGGACACCCCGCCTAAGGAGAGTGCCGTTTTTCAGATCGTTCTTAATAATGTTCCCCTAGTCAAGAATCAGGTGGTGTCACCACCCAATGTGGCCATTAACCCCAACCAGTTCCTCCCAGAAAATAGGAGCTATTTCACTTACATCGGTTCCTTGACCGAACCGCCATGTACCGAGGGAGTGACCTGGATTGTCATGAAAAACCCAGTATTGGTATCTGCCCAGCAGGTTCATAGTTTTGGTCAGATTTATTCCAATAACGCTCGACCCCTACAAATGCGGGGCGATCGGGTGATTAAAGAGTCGCGTTAAACGCCAAACCGGCAAAATTTACCGCGATTGATTCAGGAAGGGATTGTTGGGCCAACAATTCCGGCTTGATGACCTAATTCCAGCTCAAATTCAAGCGTAAATAAGTAATTAAAACAATATCTTAGCTATATTGGCATAGCTTTTGCTTATATCTCACTGACTATTGGACTTTTGGCCATTGCCAAAGGTGAGATTGAAGGAAAGCTTGATGAACGCTGTACCAAAATACGACTCGCTGGTTTTTCACGAAGCTGCGCTTAAATTGCGTACGCGGCGTCAGGAGATTTTGGCCAACAATCTAGCCAACTCCGATACCCCTGGCTACAAGGCTCGGGATATCGACTTTGCCAAAACCCTAGAGAACGAGTTAGCTGGCAAAAGCCGTTTTCCAAATTCAATCCCTCTAGCACTGACCCATCAGGCACATATTGCGATTAAGCCCCCGATGGAAGATCCCGGTTTGCTCTATCGCGTCCCCAATCAACCATCGATGGATGGCAATACGGTCGATGGCGATATCGAGCTCAGTCAATTTACGAAAAACTCGGTATTTACCGAGGCCGCATTGACCTTCTTAGGCGGCACCATTCGTAGCCGCTTATCTGCAATTACTGGACAAGCCTCATGAGCCTTCTAGGATCCTTTGATATCGGTGCGACGGGTTTAACTGCTCAAGCGATGCGCTTGAATGTGATCTCGTCCAACATCGCAAACGTGGACAGCGTTTCTGGACCTGATGGGCGCGCATACCGAGCCCGTCAAGTGGTTTTCTCGGCTTTGCCAAGTACCAATTCAGCAGGGTCAGGCGTGGCAGTCACCGAGATTCGGGAAAGTCGTGAGCCGTTTCGTCGTGAGTATCGCCCTGGTCACCCCAAAGCCGATGCCGCTGGTTACGTGGATATGCCCAACGTAAACCCCGTCGAAGAAATGGTGAACATGATCTCGGCACAACGCTCGTATCAAATGAACATCGAAGCCATGAACGTTTCACGGCAATTGATGCTTAAAACATTGGATTTAGGTAAATAGAGGTCGCTATGGCAACATCCCCAATGAGTGGTATTCGTACCTATGATCCGGCAGCGGCAAATCGGCCACGGGATACCGATCCCAATACCGGAATGAGCGCTGCGGATCAAACTCAAAACTTTTTGAAACTGCTCATTGCGCAGATTAAGAACCAAGATCCAATGAGTCCGATGGATGCATCGACGATGACCGCGCAAATGTCCCAGCTCAATATGGTGAGCAGCATGGGCACGATGAACACCTCGATGCAAGCCATGTTGGCTCAGATGCAAAGTGCCAATTTCCTAAACCAAGCAACCCTAATTGGTCATAGCCCGATGGTTGCTGGTAACACGATCAATTTCATGGGTGGCGAAGTAATACTAGGAGCCAATTTGGCTAACCCCTTGCAAGGTGTGGTTGCCACCATTAAGGATGCGAGCGGCAATGTGGTGGGTACAGCTGACCTTGGAAATCTCAATAGCGGCATGACCAATTTTGCATTTGATGGCATTGATGCTAGCGGCGCAACCATGCCAAACGGAATTTATCGGGTTGAGATTACTGGCAAAAACAGTGCTGGTGCGAATGAGACGCCAACTGCTTATGTTGGATCACCCGTGGTCTCGATTTTGAAGGATGGCAGTTCAGGTCAAGCTTTATTAAAGCTCGCGGATGGTCGCAGCATTAAAGCCTCAGAAGTTACGCAGTGGGTTAACTAAATATTTTTGAAGAAAGAAGGGTGGCACTATGGCACAGTACGGAATCGGTCTATCAGCCTTAAATGCATTCTCCGAGGCGATTGACGTTACCAGTAATAACATCGCAAACGGACAAACGGTCGGTTATAAATCTGCCGAGTACGTGTTTGCTGACCAGTTCTTCAAAGCCCAAAACCCGCAAAGCCGTGACCGCGCTGGTATGGGAACGTCGCGAATGATCATTCGTCGTGCCAATACTTATGGAACGATCTCAGGAACACAAAATCCGTTGGATCTCGCAATTGCCGGTCCTGGAATGTTCATCCTGGCAAAACAAGTAGACGGAACAACCCCAACAGAGAACCCACAGAAATTTCAGTACACCCGTAATGGCCAGTTTGCTGTTGATGCGAATAAGCGGATCGTGAATGAGAACGGATTATTTTTGGTTGGTTATGCCGCCGATAGCAAGGGTAATATCATCACAAATACTAAGTCAACATTAAAGCTGGATGATGAGCCCTTATCTCAAGTTCCAACTCGAGAGTCAACGATCAATATCAATATTGATAACCGAGCAGATACACTTTCAGGTAGATTATTTGATCCATTAGATCCCGCTAGTTACAGTCAATCGACATCACAAACTGTATACGATAGTCTTGGTAAATCGCATATATTGTCCTTGTATTACAAAAAGGTAAATTCCTCTGATCTCACGCTGACAGATAGTGCATCAACCGGAACAAAATTTACATTTGATGTTAAGCAGTCACTTGGCACAACTCAAAACGGAGAGCAGACTGATAAAATAGCTACAACAGCTGTACCTTCTACGGTTACCGGCTCTACTCAAACTCTTAGTAATGCAAAGTTAACCTATCTCAGTGGCGGTTTAGAAGGTCTTAATGGAGTTAAAACCTTAACAATTTCGGGTGCAGGTTCCGGACTAAAGGACGGAATTTATAAAGATTTATCTTTGTCAGGTGGATTTGGAAGCGGAGCAAAAGCTACTTTCACTGTATCTGGAGGAAGTGTAACAAGCGCTGTCATAACAGAAACAGGTAAAGATTATGGCGGATCTGATTCATTATCTGCAACTGTTGATGGGGCAACAATATCTTTAACGGTTAGCGCAAGAACAGCAGCCGCTTCAGGAAGTGGCAAGCTGGGATCAATTTATGACCTTAAATTAAGTGATGGAACAATATTAACTGTTAAACAATCTAACTTTAGTGGTACATCTGATTCAACATACGTTGTTCAAGCAGATCGCTACGCAGTATTTGCAACAATTGATGGCATTCCTGTTGGTTCCGATATTACTGGAACTGGTAAGACATCGGTTAAGTTATCTGGAGTTACTAATAGTGAACAAACTTCACTGGGAACAATGGCATTTGTCGCGGGTAAAAATTTAGATTCATTGTCTCGCGATGCATACGATAAGCCACAATTCAATACAAAATTAACAATTACTGCTGGGCCCAGTATAGGAAATACATGGGGTAAGACAGCAAATGGCGGTACGATTGGCTTCACTTTAAGTAGCACAGATACTACCGGTTACTCATCATTTGCTCAAACCTATACTAATACTCAGGACGGTTCGCCAACCGCTCAATTAACCGCTTACTCATTTGATTCTTATGGGAAGCTGGTTGCTCAGTATGACAATGGTAAATCGATTGTTAAGGGCCAGTTGATCCTAGCAACCTTCAATAACTTTGAAGGATTAGTACCAGTTGGCGGTAACGGATTCCAAGCCTCTGCCGTATCTGGTGATCCACTCGAAGACACTCCAAACGGCTCTCAAATGGGTGCGATTCGAGCACAGGCCGTTGAGGAGTCTAACGTTGATTTAACTCAGCAATTGGTCAAACTCATGGTTTTGCAACGCGCTTACTCAGCCGCATCACAGGCAACCAAAGTGCAAGTAGCAACGCTGGTTGATGACACCTTACGGATTGGCCAATAAACCAATTAGGGAATCAGGAACTAGGCCATGATTAACCGCTTCGCATACGTCTCGATGACTGGGGCAAAAGCCTCAACCGAGCAGTTGGCGGTGACTAGTAATAATTTGGCCAATGGTTTGACTCCTGGCTTTAAGGAAGTCATTAGTGCGTTTCGGGCAGTACCTCTGCGTGGTGACGGCGAGCCATTTCAGGGGAACGGAGCCGATACCCGAGTCTTTGCAATTGATACGACGCCAGGAAGTAATTTCACGGCAGGATCGGTGCAAACTACCGGCAACCCATTGGATGTTGTAATCAAGGGCGATGGATTCTTTGCTGTGCGTCGTCCAGATGGTCAAGAAACCTACACACGCAATGGTAAGTTTATGGTGGATGAAAATGGCACCCTCAAAGTAGGACGTGACATTCCAGTGATTGGTACCGGGGGCTTAATTACGATTCCACCGAATGCCACAATTCAGATTGCTGAAGATGGTGGCGTATTTACTCAATTACCAGGAACACAGTTTCTGAACCAAGCAGGAAAATTAAAGCTGGTTAACCCCAATCCA
Organism: Polynucleobacter sp. MWH-UH24A; assembly: GCF_018687475.1. NCBI lineage: Bacteria > Pseudomonadati > Pseudomonadota > Betaproteobacteria > Burkholderiales > Burkholderiaceae > Polynucleobacter > Polynucleobacter sp. MWH-UH24A. The sequence goes on along the minus strand of NZ_CP061292.1, from coordinate 1,406,608 downwards.
AATAGTTTGCAACGTGCTGAAGACGGATTTTTTGATCTTCCCGGAACCCAGGCGCCACCGGATGGAACAGTACGAGTTGCCCAAGGTGCATTTGAGGGAAGTAACGTCAACCCCACTTTGGCGATGGTGCAGATGATTGATCAAAGCCGTCTATTTGATCTGAACTTTCGTGCTGTTCAAACCGCTGACCAAAATGCTAGGGCAGCGATAGGCCTAGTTTCCTTATCACGTGGTTAATTAAAAGAAAGAGAAATCGATGCTACGCTCACTATGGATATCGAAAACGGGGATGGATGCCCAGCAGATGAATCTGGACGTGATTACTAATAATCTCGCCAATTCATCAACCACTGCATTTAAACGTGTTCAACCGATGTTCCAAGATCTGTTGTACACAACACTCCGTGCCGCAGGATCATCAAGTAATGCCCAAAACTTACTGCCCACCGGATTGCAAGTGGGCGCTGGATCAGCAGTGACATCGACTGAGCGCATCATGATTCAAGGATCGATGTTACAAACCGGCAATCAACTCGACGTTGCGATTAATGGCAATGGCTTTTTCCAAATTCAGCTAGCTGATGGTACCTTGGCTTACACCCGTCAAGGACAATTTAGCTTAAGTGCGACGGGACAAATTGTGACCCAAGCGGGTAATGTGGTTGCGGGTGCCGGTGTGATTCCGAGTACTGCAACGAGTATTACGATTAGTCAGGCTGGCCTCGTGCAATACTCCACCCAAGGATCAAGCACCTTAACCCAAGCGGGTCAAATTACGATGGCTAATTTTGCTAATCCTGCGGGATTAGTCGCCATTGGTGGAAATAATTTTATTCCTTCACCCGCATCTGGTACGGCACAAAATCAAATTGCCGGAACGAATGGTATGGGAACCATACAGCAATATTACGTCGAACAATCGAACGTAAACGTGGCTGAAGAATTAGTGAATCTGATTGCGGCCCAGAGAGCGTATGAAATTAACACCCGCGCTGTGACCGCATCCGATCAAATCTTGCAACGCGTTAGTAACTTAGGGCAATAAGTATGAAACTCTATAAGCGTACGATCGCATACCTCACACTCAGTACGATTTGTGTCGGAATCCTCGGCGCTTGCGCAAGTGCTGATCGTCCGACTTTATTGCAAACACCGACAAGCGCCCGACCAAAACCCATACAAGAAACATCTGCCAATATGGGCAGCCTCTACCCAGCCAATGCGGGTGGGCCCTATGTCTCAATGGTAAGCCATCGCCCTTTGTTTGAAGATCGGCGTGCCAGAAATGTAGGCGATACCCTAACCGTGGTTTTGAATGAGACCACGAGTGCAGCGAAGAATTCAAATATGGCTGCGCAACGAAAGGGTAATGTCAATAGTGAATTTACGCCAGGTGTAACTGGGATGCCATTTGGACCCTATACCAGTGTTAAGGCAATTGCAAATTTTGATGGGACTGGTGAGATTAAGAGTGAAGGCTCTGGAACTAGCGCAGCAAATAATACATTCGCCGGAACAATTACGGTTACTGTGATTGAGGTGCTATCTAACGGCAATCTGGTTGTTGCTGGTGAGAAACAAGTCGCCATTAGTAATGAGGAAGAGATTATTCGGTTTGGTGGCGTAGTAAATCCAAATACATTGGTATTTAATCGAGTCTCATCGCAAGAGGTTGCTGATGCCCGTATTGAGTATCGGGGACGTGGCGCAACCGATGATACCCAGGGCGTTGGTTGGTTTACACGCCTATTATTGAAGATAGCCCCATTCTAATCATCATGCGCCTTTCTATCCAAAAAATTAGAACCATCACGCTCGTATTGTGTATGAGCGTGATCTCGAATACGGCTTTTGCAGATCGGATTAAAGATTTTGCAGATATTGCTGGACAGCGTCCTAATCAACTTGTTGGTTATGGATTGGTAGTGGGTTTAGATGGAACCGGTGACCAAACCACCCAAACACCCTTTACCCTCCAAAGCGTATTGCAAATGATCGGAGTCTTGGGCGTGACGCTACCATTGACTGGTACTCAAGCGCAGCTACGTAATACTGCCGCGGTGATGGTTACTGCTGAGTTTCCACCATTATCAAAGCCAGGACAGCAAATTGATGTCACGGTCTCATCGCTTGGTAACGCAACGAGCTTAAAAGGTGGAACCTTGGTAATGACCCCGCTTAAAGCGGCCGATGGTCAAGTTTATGCGCAAGCACAAGGAAACTTGGTGATTGGTGGCGCAAGAGCCGCAGCGGGTGGTGCCCAAACATCGGTAAATCACTTATCGGCTGGACGTATCCCATCGGGTGCCATTATTGAACGCGCAGTCCCAGCACTCTTAGTCGATGAGTTCGTGCAGTTGGATCTGCGTCGCGCTGACTTTAGCTTAATGCAACGAACCGCAGAAGCGATTGGACGACGTTTTGGTTTGGGAACCGCAATCCCCATTGATGCGCGGGCTCTCAATGTACGAGTACCGACGGATCCGTTGCGCCGCACGGCCTTCATGGCAGCATTGCAAGATCTTGATGTTCCTGCAGTGAGTGGACCCGCTAAAGTGGTTCTCAACTCGAGAACAGGATCGGTGGTGATTAATCAAGCGGTGCAGTTATCGCCTGCTGCTGTAGCCCATGGCAGCTTGACCGTTCGCATCGAACAAACACCAACCACGAGCCAACCATTGCCATTTAGTCGTGGACAAACCACCGTAACGACGCAAGATACCGCATCGATTACTGACAATGGTAAAGAAAATAGCTTAATTCGAGTGGATAGTGGTGCAAATTTAGATCAGGTTGTGAAAGCCCTAAATATGTTGGGCGCAACCCCGCAAGACCTGATTTCCATATTGCAAGCACTGCGTGCAGCAGGCGCATTACGTGCGGAGTTGGAGGTCATCTAATGAGCCCCTTATTTTCTTTAACCACAATTGATTCATCTTCTGCACGATTAGTTAATAAGTCGGATAAAGCGAAAAAGCCTGACGAAATTACCAAATCGGAGAAAAAGATTCGGGAGGCAGCCGAAGGTTTTGAGCGCACCTTGCTGCGTCAATTGCTAAGCGTTGCCAGAAGCACCAATATCAATAGCCCTGAACCCAAAAGCTCAACCTCGATGGCTTACCTGCAAATGATGGATGATCGTTTAGCTGATCTGCTATCGAAGTCTAAAAAGATTGGATTTGGCGACAAGATGGCCGAACAGCTTCTTGAGCAGTCCAATATTAAGCAATTAATCGCTAATGAGAAAAAGGCCGTAAACAGTAAGGATGAAGTGGCTTCGCCCGTGCTCAATAAGTACATGCGTCCCAACCCGCTTCCATTTAAAAATTAAGGCTTTAGAACGAAATCATGGGAATTTATTCGATTAATGAATCGGCCAGTGCGGCGCTAAAGATTGCCCAAGCGGGCATCTTGGTGACCTCGCAAAACGTTGCTGGAACCTCGGTTGAGGGGTACTCCAGACGTAGTGCGTCGACCATTATGGACGCCTTAGCACCCAATTCATTAATGCTCAATGGCAGTAGCTTTGCTGTTGAAGGATTTACCCGCGAATACTCCTCATTAATTGGTGCCCAATTACTGAATCAACAAGCGAAGTCATCAAACTCCGAGACATTGGTGCAGTATGTCTCAACGATCGACAGCGTCATTGCGGATAAGTCAGCTGGATTGAGCTCTGCAATCACAGAATTTTTCAATACCATGGGTAAGTACGCTGCAGACCCAACTAACAAGGCTTTAGCAACCGCGATTACCGGATCAGCCAATGTGGTAGCGCAGCGAATGACCGGCATTACAACCTTGGTTAGTCAGCTAAAAAGTGATAGTAGTACTGGCTTAACCGATACGGTTCGTCAAATTAATACCTTCTTACCCGCCTTGGCCGCGGTCAATCAACAAATCGTTGAAGCCAACAGTCCAGGTAATAGCGCACCATCGGCAGATTTGCTCGATGAGCGTGATCGAATCTTGGCCAATTTACAAAAATTAATTGGTGGCCAGTCGCTTATTAATAGTGATGGTACAGCTACACAATTGGTTGGCGGACTTCCTTTGGTGGAGCGAGGATTGGCTAATACGATCGGCATCAATGGCGATGGCAAAAGTTTATCCGTCAGTTTTAAGCAATCGAATGGCAATATCACCGCCACCCAAACCATTCAGGGGGTTGATGGTGGACAAGCTGGCGCGCTACTAACTCTTAAAAATGAGTTTATCCCTAAGCTGGAACAGCGCTTAAATACTGCAGCCATTGGACTGGTAAAAGTTGCGAATGAAACAATTGTTGATACCGATAGCACGTCTGCACCAATCCGCATCTTTGGATTTAAGGTCGGATCCAATACGTATTCGGATTTCAATGACAGCCGCTTAACGGTCAGTGTCCCATCGTTTAATGTTAGTACCGAAGTGGATGTCAAAAATCTATACGATAGTTTAGGCTCTGCTGCGCAAACTGAGACGGCCACCGTAACCTTTAAAGCATTGACAGCTGGTCAAACGGTCATTATTGGCGGTCTTGAATTTACAGCTGGAAGTAATGGCGCATCAGCGGTACAGGTGGCAAACGCATTTGCCAGCCTAGCAGTTGGGGATGCTGCTGGCACAATCAATACTCGAAAGAGTTTAGGTGCCTCGGCCGGAGGTACTTTTACGAGCGGAACTCTAGCTGGCTGGTCAACAGGTGGACCCTCAAGTGAGTACGTCGCATTTACAAGCACATCGTCTAATCAAAATGTCACCAACTTAAGTGCGAGTGGCACCGGTGTCACTCCAACGATATCAACGTGGAAAGAGGGATACACCGGCAATTCAGTCTTTATATCCAACCAATTGATTGCTGAAAATTTCCTCTCGATTGCACCTACCGACCCCTTGATGTACTACAACGGTGGAAATTTACTCAATCCCAAAATTAGCTCTGCTAATGCAAATACAGCCCAATTAAAAAGTTCCCTATTTGGAAATGTGGTTGCTGATTTGGTCACCGATGTCGGCGTTCAAGTTGCAACCTGGAAAAATACACAAAAAGCCAATGACACCGTATTGGCTAATTTGAAAGATCAACGGGATCAATTATCTGGTGTGAATTTGGATGAAGAGGCTGCAAACCTATTGAAGTATCAACAGCTCTATAGCGCATCCACCAAAATCCTACAAACCGGAAATCAAATGTTCAATACGCTTTTAGCGATCATGAACTAGAAACGGAATAATCATGCGAGTTTCCTCCAATCAAATTCTTGAAGCCGGCGTTAAGTCGATGGAGAGTAGTCTCGCCGATGCAATGGCTTGGCAAAAGAAAATCAGTACAGGGAAGAATTACAGTAAAGCATCGGATAACCCATACGCAGTATCCCGTGGGGTACGTTTAGAGTTTGATGTTGCTCGATTGGAAATGTACAAGACCAATCAGAACTATGTGGCGAGTTCGCATGCCATTGCACAAACGCAAATGAGCACAATCATTGATGAGATTACCGTGCTCAAACAAGCATTTGTGCAGTCACAAAACGGTGCGCTAAATAGTAATAACTTTAGAGCACTCAAAATCCAAGCAGAGCAAATTCGAGATACGATCAAAGCCCAGTCGGTTGCTAAGGATGCCACGGGTAATGCGATTTTTCCAGAAACGATCTACAACGTTCAGATTGAACCTAATTTAACCGTTAAGTCGGGCGTTCAGTTCTCTGATCTGAGTGGAAACTATCTAAATTCATCGGCAACCGATCAGTTTGACTTCTCAGCACTTACCTTAGCGAGCGGTGATACGGTCAGAATTGGCACAGTCACCTTTACAGCAAGCGGTGCCACCACCGGCAGTTCACTTGCCAGCCAATTTGTTGCTTATCTCAACTCAGGAACAGCGGGAACCTCTGGTGCTTTTGCCAATACTGGTTCAGGTACTTCGATTGCAAATTGGACGGGTACAGCTAGCGCTAGTTCGGGCGTTCTTACTTTAGTGGCCACTACTGCTGGGTCTGGAAAAGTTAGCCCAGGAGATGCCGCAACGACTATTTCAGCGGTCTCTGGCAGCGTGAAGTCAACGTTTACCGACGGTGGGGTTGATGAGACAAGTTCTGACTTGTATCAAAAAATCAACGATTTTGTCACCTATTTGGACGAACGAGCATCAGGCTCAAGCCTTACTAAGACGGCAGGTGCGATTGAAAGCGGCCTAGATGCTATTTTTGATAGAATCACTACAGCCCAGCAACGAAGTGGCGGGATTGCTGCGCAAGTCGATATTTCGAAAGAGGCTATGGGGACAATTGGTACTGAAATGGCAGCAACGGCATCAGCCTTGCTCGATACGGATTTAGCTGCGGCTACCGCTGCCTATACACGGTCTCAAACCTTGTTAAATGCTGCGCAAGCGATGTTTGCCCGGCTGCAACAAAGTTCCCTGTTCTCAAAACTGTAGTGTTAACGATATAAACGCATGAATATTCCAATCGGTTGGATCATCGCACTAGGTTGTGCCCTTGGAGGCTACGCGCTCCACGGCGGAAACATCCTGGTTTTGTGGCAACCTACCGAAGTTCTCACCATTGTGGGTGCAGCGGTTGGCACGATGATTGCCTCCAACAACATCACCAACCTTAAAAAGACCTTTGCGGCTTTGGGTGGTGCTTTTAAGACAAAAAGTGCTGTGAAGCAAATGCACTTGGATTTGCTTTGCCTCATGTTCGAGATTTTGCAAAAGATTAAGCGCGATGGCTTGATGTCTCTCGAAGGCGATATCGAGGAACCCGAATCAAGCCCATTATTTGAAAAATATCCTTCAGTGACCAAAGATCATCATTTGGTTGATTTCATTACCGACTATTTGCGGATGATGCTAGGTGGATCATTGGATGTAATCCAAATTGAAAGTTTGATGGAGCAAGAGCTCGACGTTCATCATCAAGAAGCCCATATTCCAGTGTCCTCGGTTACTAACGTTGCCGACGGTTTGCCCGCCTTCGGTATTGTGGCTGCGGTGATGGGGGTAGTTCACACCATGGGATCGATTGGCTTGCCACCTGCCGAACTCGGTAAGTTGATTGGTGCTGCACTGGTTGGAACCTTCCTGGGTATTTTGTTAGCCTATGCTTTCGTTTCGCCCGTAGCTAAGGTGATGGAGCAAAACTTGGAAGCTGAAACCCGTTCCTATATGGCAGTCAAAGCCATTTTGATTGCAAGTCTTAATAATTTTCCACCTGCTGCAGCCGTTGAGTTTGGTCGCAAAGTACTGTTCACATACCAGCGTCCAACCTTTACAGAGTTGGATGAGGGCACTAAAGCCGTTAAAGGTAAATAACCATGGCCAAAAATGACGCGCCGCCAATTGTCATCAAGCGCGTTAAAAAAGGCGGACATGGACATCACGGCGGCGCTTGGAAGATTGCTTACGCAGACTTCGTAACGGCCATGATGGCCTTCTTCCTGCTAATGTGGGTATTGGGATCCACAACCGCAGGTGACCTAGCAGGTATCTCAGCGTACTTCCAAAATCCTCTGCGGGTTTCTCTATCCGGTGGCCAAGGCTCAGGGGATGCCACCCGAATTATCAAGGGCGGTGGTGACAATATTTCTAAGGTCGTTGGCGAAGAAAATCGTGCCGACGCAGATACCGAACAGCGCCGCATGAGTGATTCTTCGGTGACTGACGTAGAAAATGCCCGTAAGGATCGGACCCGCAATGAGATGGTGCGCGATGAAATCAATAGTAAGATCGATATTGACCCCGAGTTGCGCAATGCCAAAGGTCAAATCTTTATGGATATCTCGGCCGAAGGCTTACGAATTCAGGTGGTGGATGAGAAAAATAGACCCCTCTTTGCGACTGGCAGCGCTACACCGACACCCACAGCTAAACGCCTATTACGCATTATTGGCAGCGCCCTTAAGAATGAACCCAAACCGATTCGCATCGAGGGCCACACGGATAACACGCGCTATAGCGCCAATGCGGCATACAGTAACTGGGAACTCTCAACCGAGCGCGCATTATCAGCACGCCGGGAAATGGTTGCGGGCGGTTTGAATGAGGCAAAGGTTTCTCAGGTGATTGGCTTTGCCGACACCATTCCATTGAATACGCAAGATCCGAAGGATCCGCTCAATCGTCGAATCTCAATTACGATCCTCAATAAAAAGCCAATTAATAATGCGGACAAAGTGTCATATGAGAAAGCGAAGGCTGAAAAATTACCAGATAACGTAAAACCCGGTACCCAAGAGATTCCGCCGAATTTACGGGCGCCCGCTCAATTTATGCCAAAAGAGGATGAGAAAAAATCCCCTCGAAATCCGCAGCTCGAGTTGCCGGCTAAACCAAACCAAAAGTCCGAGAATAGGTAGCTACCATGACCCTTCGGATCATCATCACGCTGCTTACTTTGGCATTGAGCGGATTGGCTTGGTCTGCTAAAGAGAAATCGCCACAGACCGCTACTGATCCGAGCGCCGCGACTTCCACCAAAAAAGCGAGCGCAGCACCTGCGAGTGAAGCGGAGAAGCTATACCAACGCTATGTGCGACTGCACGGAAAAATGGTGCTTGCGATTGCCTGTGTTCAGAACCCAAAATGCATTGAGCCTGAAGACGAGGTATATAAATACAGCTCAGCCCTAGTTCGCATTACGGATCGACTCGACGATTTGGTCAAGCAAAAAGATTTAGATGCATCCTACTATCGAGGATTGATCGCCTATGAGCGCGGCCGATATTATGTGGGTCGAGCCATGCTAATTACTGATCCGGATTTTATTCTGTCGGCAACGGTGTTTCGAAGACATTCGCTTGATCAATTTCGGATTGCTGAGAAGAATCTAACGATTAATGCGGCGCTTAAGAATCCTGATGCTTGTAAGTATCTAGGTGATATTGCCGATAAAGGATACTTGGGGCTTAAAAATAAAGATAAAGCGACTGACTATTACTATTGTGCCGCGATGGCTTATTTGGATCAGGGTAAGAAAAATGCGGCGGCCGATATGTATAACGCCATGAAAAATACTGCCCTTCATAATGATCCGCGAACCATTGAAATCTACGCCCGCTTGCACAACGATCCAGTAGCAACAAATTGGCGTAAATCATCCAGCCAAACGACTCAGGTCGACCTAGAACAAAGTAAAATCAATCGGCAATAGGGAGAGCGTTCATCATGAATCCAAAAGTCGATTTAGTGTTTAAGTTATTAAAGAAGTTACTGATTTGGTTAGTGGCGCCATTGGCATTTGTGGTGTTCCTGTTCTTCTTGGGTGAGCAATACGAAGTAGGGCGTTTATCAGCGGTTGCAAGCTGTGAGGGTAGTGTTAATACGCCCGCCTGTATTCGGAGTAAAGGGTATTTAGCCAGTGAGCCGTATTACCCCGATTTAGGGCGTCGTTATATTGGCGGCTTTGCTCGGATGGTAGGTGGTGATCTCGGCGCGAGTTACCGCGTTGAACCTAAATTACCTGCTCTTGCTCCAAAACCCGCTGACAGCCCAGAAGAGGATGATGATCTCAAGGATCTTCCTCCCGAAAAACCGAAAGCCCCAGCCCCCCCTCCGACCAAAGCTCCGGCCAAGATTTAATCATTTAGGCATTTTTAGATGCGCATGACCCGCCTACTGATCATCGTGCTTGCAAGCCTAAGTCTCTTGGCTTGCTCGGACTATCAACGGGCACGCTCTGCCTATGAGGGCGGAAATTATCCAAAAGCATTTGAGCTATTTAAGAAGATGTCTGAAGCTGGCGATATTCGGGCTGAATACGATTTGTCATTAATGTACTTGCAAGGCATCGGTACAAAGCAGGATCTGAACCAAGCATGGTATTGGATGCGTAAGGCTGCTGACCATGGTAACCAGTTGGCCATGGTGGAATTAGGAGGTCGCCATGAGTATGGGGTTGATCTAGATAAAGATGAAACCAAAGCCGTGTACTGGTTTAAGAAGGCGGCCTTAGCCGGTAACTCAGTGGGGCGCTATAACTTAGCCAAAATGTATATGGATGGCCGTGGAGTGCCCCAGGATCCACCAAGGGCATATTCATGGTTAATGCTCTCCGCTCAAACTGGAAATCCAATCGCCAAGGCTGAAGCTGAGGCTTACAAAGCTAAATTTAACCCACAGGTTCAAGCCGAGTGTGACGCGATGCTCAAGCAACTCAATGCCGATCCAAATTCTTAAAAATATATATAAATCAAATAGTTATAAAAATAGCGGTGTTTTAAAACTGCTAAAATTCTGAGTAGCACCCCCCAACTTTGCAGAAACTTGGGGATGATCAAAATGGCAAATCCTTACATTTTTTGATATAAAGATGTTCCTGCTATAAATCCAGCTGTTAATTATGAACGTTGTCGAGTTTGCTGAAACCAATTGGCTGCGCCTTACTAGCGTACTTTGCCTTGGAATTGCCGACATCCTCCTCGTGGCGGATCGGTGGTGGATGTTTTTTAACCTATTTTTGATTGCCTTACTCTCCGAGTTGTTGCGTAAGCGCTTGTACGAGCGCCTCCTCTACAACTATGAAATTGATGAGCGCAATCGCAAGATACAGCGTCGAAAAGAGCAAGCTGAACAACTCATGCGTCTTAAGAAAGACGCTGTTACACCCTAGCCCATTCTTGGGCTAACGGGCGATAAGGAATAGACGTGGGTCTCTTTGATGCCGTTCTAGGCGGTAAAACGGGTGCTGACCATATGTGTCAGGCGCTTTTCAACGTGGTTGCATTTTTACCGTATTGTTCCCGAGCGAACTACCAAGATTTCAATGACTTTTGGCACGCAAAAGTTCCTACGGAGAGTGGTGCGGAGGAGCGTCTAAATCAAGTTTTTTATAACTACAGCGCGCACTTCAAAAAAGACGAGTCGCTGCTTAAGCAGTTATCTCAGACCACTCTCGAAATTGAGAAGTATTGGATTAGTAAATATGGGTTATCGAACCGTTCAATTGCTCTTTTTGCAGCGATTAAGCGGCTTGCCGATGAATACCTACCCGATGGCACAAAAGCCAAAGAGTCTGATTTTATGCATGGCGCAACCCACCCCAACCCGGAAACACGCGTTGCGCAGTGCATGTTGGATCTAAAGGCTTATGAGGCAATGCTACCTAATTTGATGCAAATTGAGATCTCTCAGGATGAGCGAATTCATTTCTTTGTAGCCGATCTCTATGAGAATGCGGTCTCGCATTATCAATACAGCGGAAGTGATTTAAAGGTGTATGAAGAAGATTCCTACTTTATTGATAAAGATACCTACTGGGGGCGGTGGGGTCTGTATCGAAATAGCACATTGTTAACGGATACATGGATTGTGCTGATCAAAAATGATCTCCCCAGTGTCCAAAAAATCGTGGTTGCAAAAGCCGATGGCGGCTATGAACTTGATGAGATTCCAAAAAAGATTGAGCTCGATGGGGAGATTCTCAAAGCAATCTCAAAAACCAAGACAACGGGGGTAGAAAATGCCGCATCCTTTGGAATGCCCCCTAAGTATTTACAAATGATTGCTATCTTAAATACGATTCATCCGCAGCAAAACTGATCGCAGCAAACTAGCTACTACCTTCATCTTTTCTTAAGAATTGGGGAATGAAATTGCTGGTCATTTCACCCACCTTTTTAGAAATCACCTCTTTCCTCTCTTGATCACCTGCTTCACCATTGCGGGCGCGCAGTCGACCTAAGCGGTAATCATCCAAGATGCTCAATTTTTTACCTGTGAGGCCCATATATTTATTCGTATTCGAAGAGCGTGATTTTTCAACCGAGCAAGCGATAATTTTTTCGTGGACGTATTCACCAAAGCGTAGAAAGTTATCGGCGACCGCCTGATCCTGTGATAAGAACAGGAAGTCGTGATAGACATATTGATCAATATCAGGCGCCGAATAGATTGGTGGCGCGATGATGCAATTATTCAGAAACTCAAGATTTGTGAACGCTGTTGCAGGCGAGAAGTCATGATTGACTTTGCTAGGCGCAATCAAAATCAGTTGTTTGTTATTTGAAAAGCGCGAAAGATAGAGTTGCGCATACTCCAGAATAAAGATCTCGGTGCTTGCCATTTCAAACTTCGACGTGGAGCTTGGCACTAACAAAATATCAAAATCAAGCAAGAATTCGTAGGGAATTGCATGGGTCCAAGTTAGATCGGAAATGCAAATATCCGAATTGATTGAGTAGTTACGTAACATCGCTCGGGCATCGAGGAGTGTCAAACCACTATTTTTATAGTCCAGCTTGGCTTGATGAATATCGATACCAATATCCGGCGCTTTGCTTGCCCAGCGCGAAGCAGACGATTGCTTATCAAAGTCGATTAAAGAAACCTTCTTCCCCGCCTGAATTGCTAAGTAAGCAGCCAAATTTGCTGAAATGGTACTTTTACCAACCCCACCTTTTTGGTTGGTTACAAGAATTTTGATGGTTTCCATAAGCAGACACCTTCACGCCATTGAAGAACTGAAGGTAAATACTATATAAATTATTGATTTGAAACAAGTATTTTTTGATTTATTGGCTTTATTACCGCACAAAAAAGACCAATATCAGGGTTTTGCCCTAAATCAGAAGGCATTGGGGATAATAGAAATAGATCAGCAGTTCCTAAATTGATTGCCTGGAGCTCATTTGGCCGAAAATCAAAACGACTCGCAAGACCGCGAACTAGAACCGACCGAGCGACGAATTCAGCGGGCGCGGGAGCAGGGGCAGCTTCCCCAATCGCGAGACATTACGACTTTTGCTTTGTTACTGGGCTTCATTATTTTTCTGATCACGGCTGGCCCTATGTTGATGCGTCAGCTTGTCATCATGATGCAATCCGGACTGCAATTTTCTAAACCAATTAGCTTGATCGATCGAATTTCAGAATGGGCATCCGGAGCCTTTTTGATTGTTCTATTTATCTGCGCGGTTGTGCTGTTAGTGATTTGGATCATCTCCATCTTCGCACCTTTATTTCTGGTTAATTTCAAAGCTTACTTTGCTCTGCAGTTCAATTTGGAGCGACTCGATGTCTTTGCTGGATTTGCCAGAATGTTCTCGGTAATGGTTTTACTGGAGGTTGTTAAGAATATCTTTAAGACCATTTTGATTTTAGGAATTAGTTTTGCGTATTTATACGGATTGTTTGCTTTTATTCGCTCGATCGTTGATCTTGATTTTGATCTTGCGCTTGAAAATACCACCGTATTCATCTTTAACGGATTTATCTTATTGATGATTCCCTTATTGGCGATTGCCATTGGTGATGCGGTATTGCAATGGTTTAACTTTCGCAAACAAATCAAGATGAGTCCGGAAGAAATGAAACAGGAACTGAAAGAGACCGAAGGCTCTCCGGAACTGCGCGCACGACAGCGGCAAAGGCAGCGTCAGATTGCTTCTTCCCGAATGATGGCGGCAATTGAACGAGCCGATGTGGTCTTGGCAAACCCTGAGCACTACTCCGTAGCGATTCGCTATGATCCCCAAAGAATGTCTGCTCCGATTATTTTGGCTAAGGGTGCAGACGAAGTTGCCTTACGAATTCGTGAGGTTGCCAAGGAGCACGAAGTTCCAATTGCACAAATACCCGCTCTCGCACGTTATTTATTTAATCAATTGGATATTGGCGAGTCGATACCCGCCCCATTATTTGAAGCGATTGCCATGGTCTTAGCATGGGCTTATGAGGTAAAAGATACCGGCATGAATAAAGATTTACCTGAAATTAGTTTCAAACCAGATGTACTAAAACCTGGTAGAGCTCTAATTTAGTTTTGAATGCTGTTGGCAAAAGCAGCGCCGACGTCCTCTGGAAAATAGTAGACCAGCATCAGTTCGTTACGATTGTTTAGGCTTCTGCCCACCTGAAAGGCGACTTGCCCTTTACCAAATAAATAGGTCTTGGTTTTGCGAAGGCCTGCATTAAAAGCGCTTAATTGACCCTCGGTAGGCTCGTGATCCAAGCCATACTTTAGAGTGAACCGTTCGATGATTTGTTGAGCTTGCTCCTTATTGAAGTAGCCAAGCTCTTTTTTAATCAAGATCATTCGTCCTGATTCGTTATAGATTGCCCAGACGTGGTCTTCATTGCCATTCACCTTAATTTTGCAACTTAAGGTTAGTTCGTATTCGGTGCAATTAAATTGATTCTTAATCTGCTCTTTGGAGCCTGAAAAATTGATCCCTTGATAGCCCATAATGGGTAGCTGTTCAGCTTTGGTATCTGGTAGCCATGCGGTCGGTTTGCTTTTCTCAACTTCGCCTTTACCGCAGCCCGAAATAATCAGGGCTGAAAAAATAGGGATGAATAAGCACTGCAGGCGAAAAAAATGAATTTTCTGAATCATGATCTGATTTTAGGATATCTCCAAAGAATTCAAGGGGTTTTGAAATCGACCAAAGCAATGATTAGTATTAACCCTAATCATTTTGCTTGGACCGTAACAAAAATTGGTTTATTTCAGCTTAGAATGATTTGAAATAGCAGTTATGGAGACAACCATGTTTAATGTTCAAGCAAAACATCCTGCGACGCCTACGAATTTGGTGTTTAACAACATCATTGGCGCAGGATCATTTATTCAAGGTGATCAGATTATTAAGGGGCACTTGCTCATTTCGGGCGAATGCATTGGCAACCTAAAATTTGATCTAGCAACCGAAGATACTGCCGTAGTCGATCTGAATGGCGTAATGCGTGGTGATATTACGTGTAAAAACGCAATTGTGATTGGTCGTGTTGAGGGAAATTTGCGGGTTGAAAATCGGCTCGAAATTTATCCAAGCGCTATCGTGAACGGTGATATTGATTACGGTCAAATATTTATTCATGCGGATGCTCGTGTCAACGGCCAATTGCACTGCTTATTGGATGATGCTGAGTCTTTGCAAGCAACCCCCAAATCTGAGTCCGTAGCCAAATTAAAGGCAGTTTAATTGTTGCTGAGCTGATCGACTATTCTCAAGCGAAAGGGATTAGGTGCCCGCCCGATTTATTCCCTGGATACTTAGTATTCTCATAGCAATTCTGAGCGGTTTGTATTGCATTGTTGGCCCAGGTGGCCATCATGTTTGGCTCTTGTGCGCGATCTTTGTTGGTTTTTCCATCGTTGGTTTCATGGATCTCATGCAAAGTCATCATGCGATTTTGCGTAACTATCCCCTAATCGGGCATCTACGTTTTTTCTTTGAATTCATTCGCCCCGAGATTCGGCAATACTTTTTAGAGTCGGATAACGAAGAAATCCCTTTTTCGAGAGCTCAGCGCGCGCTGGTGTATCAGCGTGCCAAGGGCGCTTCAGACAAAAGACCATTTGGAACGCTAGTAGACGTCTATAAGCCGAGCGCAGAAATTTTGTTGCAAAGAGGAAACCCAATTAGCCCCCCTAGTGTGGAATCTTTACGGGTGCGAGTCGGGGGCGCACAGTGTACGCAACCCTATTTCATTTCTTTATTTAACATTTCTGCCATGAGTTTTGGTGCTTTATCGGCCAACGCCATCATGGCCTTAAATCGTGGCGCTCAAAAGGGTGGCTTTGCGCATGATACGGGTGAGGGATCCGTTTCCGTCTACCACCGAAAATATGGCGGTGATTTGATTTGGGAAATCGGATCGGGTTATTTTGGTTGCCGCAACAGCAGCGGGCAATTTGATCCTGAACGCTTTAAGGCTACCGCATTAGATCCGCAAATCAAAATGATTGAGATTAAGCTCTCGCAGGGAGCCAAACCTGGACACGGCGGGGTCTTGCCAGCTTCTAAGATTACCCCCGAAATTGCACAGGCGCGTGGCGTTCCCATGGGTGAAGACTGCGTCTCCCCAGCAAACCACTCCGCTTTTCATACCCCTAAAGAATTGTGTTTGTTTATTCAAGAACTGCGCCAATTGTCAAATGGTAAGCCCGTTGGATTTAAGCTTTGCATCGGAAATATTGCAGATTGGTTTGCGATTGTTAAGGCAATGCTTGAAACCAAAATCTACCCGGATTTTATTGTGGTTGATGGCAGCGAAGGGGGTACTGGTGCAGCGCCCGTAGAGTTTGTAGACAACATTGGGATGCCCATGCGAGATGGGCTCCGATTAGTTCATAGCTCTCTAATAGGCGTTGGGTTGCGCGATCAGATTCGAATTGGGGTAGCTGGAAAAATTGTGAGTGCGTTTGACATGATGCGTGCCTTAGCCATTGGTGCTGATTGGTGTAATTCAGCACGCGGCTTTATGTTTGCGATTGGTTGTATTCAATCGCGCTCATGCCATACCGATCATTGCCCTACCGGGGTTGCTACCCAAGATCGTTTGCGTCAGGGTGCCTTAAATCCCATGGATAAAAGTGAACGCGTCTACCGTTTTCATCATGAAACCTTATTTGCCTTTGCAGAGATGTGTGCAGCAGCGGGAATACGTGATCATGAAGCGATTACTGAAGATTTAATTTTGCGGCGGGATACGCAAACTAAGCTGACTCCGTTAGGGGACCAGTTGATGAAGATTCCGGTAGGCGCTTTGCTCACTGCGCAAGCTGAGCAAATTCTAGACAGTCAAATGCATGGATTAGGAAAACAATGGAGCTTGGCCCAAGCATCGGCTTGGTAAATATCTAGCGCAGTTTTTCTAATTGAATTAGTATCACGATACCCATGGCTAAGAAAAAAAATCCTGCAATCCGCTTTTTGGATCCAACCGTCGAATCCTTTGAGACAATTGTTGGCCCCAGAACAGTCTTTCGGGGCAACATTGCTGCTTTTGAAAGTATTCGTATTGATGGCAAGGTCATCGGTAATATCGAATCACCCCCGGGAAGTAATATTACGGTGGCGCTTGGTAAAACCGCCATGGTGGAGGGCAATATAAATACTTATCGAGCACTCATTGCAGGTCGAGTTGAAGGTAATATCTACGCCTCAGAGCGCGCCGAGCTTCATGATGGAGCTGATATTCATGGGGAGGTCATTTATGGCCAAATTGGGGTTGAGCAGGGTGCCAAACTAACCGGCACGATGTCTCGGATTGATCCTGACGAGCCTCAAGAGATCTCCGCAGAGGCAATGGAAATCTTTGAGCAATTTAATCGCGAAGACGACAACAGTTAATTCAATCAATACAACAGTGAAATATCACTGACTGGCAACTGCGGTTCCAGATTTGGGGCTAGTGGCAAGGCTATTTTGTCTAGGCATTAGCAAAACTTGTGCTGGATTGAGATTGCTACCATTGCGAATAATTTCGTAGTGCAAATGGGGTCCTGTCGAACGTCCTGTCGAACCCACTTCAGCAATCAATTGACCCTTGGATACTTGTTCGCCTTGTTTAACAAATACTTTTTGAGCATGCGCATATTTACTGACAAATCCGTCCGAGTGACTAATTTCAACGTAACGGCCATACACCGCATCAGTACCGACTTTGCTAATCGTGCCGTAGCCACTAGCGACAATTCCGGTGCCTGGACTTGCCTGGAAATCAATACCGGAATGAAATGCCAAGTTCTTCGTAAATGGATCAACTCGCATTCCGTAATTACTACTCATGGAGCCAAATTGGGCTGCCACAGGGATACCAATCGGCAATTGGTTTAACCAATCATACTGTTGAGACCAGTCATTTTTAAACTTAGTCAGAATTTGATTTAAGTCTTTTGAGCTTTGTACTGTCTCGGAAAAATTTTTATCGATTGACTTATTGGCATCCACTTTAAAGGCAAATGGTTTTAATGGGCCACCACGGGCACCAGAACTTGGCTCATTGAATTTACTTTTCACCGGCGCTGGAGTGGCAAGATCTGCAAACCGGTCTTTGAGGGTTTTGAGCTCAGTAATTTTTTCAAGGGATTTTGAAAGTTGCTCTTGCAATTGAACCAACTGCTCTTTGTAGGACGCATCGAGTGCATCGAGCTCTTCAAACGTTACGACACCGCTGAGTGAGCGGGCAAAATCAGGGCGAACCTGTAAGGCCACCTTAAAGCCGATAAAGTGAACTCCCATGCCGCACAATAGGAAAAAAACGCCAATCACTGACCCAATTTTCATTAAACCTTTGGGGGTGATATTGAATTTTTGAACCTTTGAGGTGGCTCCGGAAATCCAAATTAGCTGCATGGAATTGACCTTTTGTCAGAATGTGCATCATTTTAAATGAAAAACCGTGATTCTTTACCCTTTTTTAATGCAAATAAATAGATAAGATGTTGATTATTATAGAAAATTAATGCCTTCTCGTCTGCCCCACATATTGTTATCATTCATCAAAAATAGAGATTAATGCTGTTTTATGACCAATCAAGCCAATCTTCCTAAAATTCAGGGGGACGTGTTTACCCGAGCGAGGGAGCATGTTCAGCTGTCATATTTGGATCTTGCCAAGATGGCTTCATTGACGGAGAGTCAGGTTAAACAAATCGAAAATGGAGAGACGAGCGCTTTCTACTCTCCGGCGATTAAATTAATTGCCACAAAAAAAATAGCAAAGATATTAGGTCTATCCGAAGAGGAGTGTTTGATTTATGCCGATGCCGATGACGTGCCTAAGCAACGGCCAGATCATAAAAAAGATTCTGCACAGTCGATAAGTCAGTTGCACCAAACAATCGCTAAAGAAAATTTTGATCAGATACTGCTTGCCACCCAAGAGACTGGTGGACAAAAAAAATTAAAGTCCTATCAAAAAATAAGCGTCTATCTAATTCTGGTGATTTTAGGTGTTGGAGCGTTTTTCTCTTTCTATGCCCGTGCCGATATTGTTGGGTTTATGCCAGCTTACGGAGAGCGCTTGGTCATTACTTCGGAGACATGCAAATGGGAAAACGGTAGGGAGGAGCCAAATTGGTTGTTTGCCTATTTTGAGAGCTCGTTTGGAAATGTTACCCGCGCGTGTTATGTTCGCTACAACAACCAGATTTGGTTGCGAAAGTCTTCTGGGGTTGAAATGGTATTCCCGGCTGATTACTTTACAAAGCCAGCGAATAATCCCGAGCCATCCAAAAACTAAATTTTTTTACAGAAAAAGTCGAATAACAATTCACTCATGGTATCGGGAATGACTCGTTCCCAGTTGGAGTTTCGGGTATCTTCACTTTCAACGGGAACTCCACCACCATCAATTCCTGAATAGTAGCCAATATAAAACTGCTTGTAGCTTTCATAGCCGGGCCGACAAAAATACGAAATGTCCTGAAGAACTGAATAGACTGCCTGACCATTCGGTGCAGTCATTTGCTCAACATAGCTAATCATTTGCCATGAACTCACCAGGTCTGACGCGGGGTCTTTCACCACTTTGGTATCTTCATAAAAATAAGAATTACCTTGACCATCTTTTGAAATAAAAACCCACTTAGCAAAAGCAGGCTGCGCCGCTAAAAGCAAAAGGATTGAAAGTAGAAAAAATTTTTTCATGATTCAAAAATTGTAAAATGGCATAAAGTAATTAGATCTAAATCTTAAAACATTATTTGGAGTACAAATGAGCATTTTTTGGAGTTTATTGGGAATTTTCTCAACCATTGGCGGAATCGTTGCCTTTATTAATACAGGTAATGTGATTTATTTTGCAATTGGTTTTCTGATTCTATTTTGTCAAGCATGGTTTCGTTCAAAAGATGACGATGAGGTGAAGAAATACTTTTAACGGTGTTCTAGCACCATCTTGATGTGCGCAATCCCAGCCTCATTAAATTCAGAATCAATCGGCTTAAACCCAAGTCGCTCATAAAAGCCGATGGCTGAAGTTTGGGCGTGTAAGTAAAAATCAAGGATGTCCAGATTCTTGCCGTGGTCCACAAGGGCTCTCAATAATTTACTTCCAAATCCTTGGCCTCGATGCTGCTTGAGAACTGCAAGACGACCAATCTTGCCGTCCCTCATTAGTCGGCCTGTAGCGATTGCCCTCCCATTTTCAAAAACAATGGCATGCCAAGCCAGTGGATCATCGGCATCGAGCTCGAGCGCTTTGGGTACCTTTTGTTCCTCTACAAATACGGTAAGTCGAATCGGGTAGGCTAGGGACTTTGCGTCCTCCCAGTTCATGATTCGGATTTCTTGCATGGATAAATCATAAACTGCTATTGTTATGGCCTATGATTCGGATTACTGAGCTTCGCTTACCCATTGATCATGCCCCACAAGCATTGGAAGCAGCGATTCTGACTCAGCTTGGTATTGCCTCAAAGGATCTTGTTCGATTTGAGGTCTTTAAGCGCAGTTACGACGCTCGTAAGAACAGTACCCTTACCTTTATTTATACCCTCGATGTGTCGGTCCGTGATGAAGCAAGTGTTCTCAAAAAACACATGCATGATCCCCATGTCCGACCGAGTCCCGATACGTCGTATCACTTCGTTGCCATGTCCGGCGATCACCGGTTGGCAAAATCCGATTTACGACCAGTGGTGATTGGTTTTGGCCCCTGCGGAATTTTTGCTGCACTGCTCTTGGCGCAAATGGGACTGAAGCCCATTGTTCTCGAGCGCGGTAAGGCGGTACGCGAGCGTACCCAAGATACATGGGCCTTATGGCGAAAAAAGATTTTGAACCCAGAATCCAATGTCCAGTTTGGTGAAGGCGGGGCGGGCACGTTTTCGGATGGCAAGTTATGGAGTCAAGTGAAAGATCCCAAGTTTTATGGCCGCAAAGTTTTGCATGAGTTTGTCAAAGCAGGCGCACCTGAGGAAATTCTGTACGTTTCTAAACCGCACATTGGTACCTTTCGGTTGGTGGGAATGGTAGAAAAGATCCGCCAAGAAATTATTAATCTGGGTGGTGAGGTACGCTTTGGTCAAAAGGTCATTGGCTTTGATGTTGACAATCACGTGCTACAAGGTTTGCAAATGGAAAGTGGCGAGTATCTACGCGCCGATCATGTGGTGTTAGCGCTGGGGCATAGTGCGCGCGATACCTTTGAAAAGCTTCTTGATGCGGGCGTGTATATGGAAGCCAAACCCTTTTCCGTTGGCTTTCGAATCGAGCATCCTCAGTCACTAATTGACCGTGCACGCTTGGGACCGCATGCGGGTCACCCATTGATTGGGGCGGCTGACTATAAGTTAGTGCACCATGCCAAGAATGGTCGTTCGGTCTACAGCTTTTGCATGTGCCCAGGGGGCACCGTGGTAGCCGCCACGTCAGAGCCGAATCGAGTAGTTACGAACGGCATGAGCCAGTATTCGCGTAATGAGCGCAATGCTAATGCGGGGATTGTGGTGGGGATCGATCCGAGCGACTACCCAGGCGGACCATTGGCAGGCGTTGCCTTTCAACGCGAATTGGAATCAAGGGCATTTATCTTGGGGGGCTCGAATTACCAGGCACCCGGACAGCTGGTCGGTGATTTTTTACAAGGTAAGCCGTCCACTGAATTTGGTGGGGTTGTGCCGTCCTATAAGCCCGGTGTGCATCTCACCGATCTTGCAACGAGTCTGCCAGGCTATGCGATTGAGGCAATACGAGAGGCCATTCCTGCTTTCGAGAAAAAGATTAAAGGCTTTGCGATGCCCGATGCAGTTCTGACCGGCGTTGAGACCCGAACCTCATCTCCTCTGCAAATTAAACGAGGACCAGACTATCAAAGTATTAACACCAAAGGACTTTATCCAGCCGGTGAGGGGGCAGGGTATGCCGGAGGAATTATGTCGGCAGGGATTGACGGCATCAAAGTGGCTGAAGCGATTGCACTAGATCTTACGAGTGCCTAATTAGATCTCAATATTGTCGAGCACAGAATCCGTAAGGTGACTTGTATCACCCCAGCGTTCAATTGCCCAAGTATTCCCATCATGAGTAATCCAATTTAACGATGTATTCGGTACAACCGCGACGCGCTCGGCATTTAAAGCTTGTTGAGTGACGATACGGTAGATCATATCGAGTGCGCCCCCATGGCTTACCGCTAAGATCTGTTTGCCAGCATGCTTCACTAAAAAATGATTGAGCATGCGTTGCATTCGTGCATGAAACTGCACAATACTTTCGCCACCACCGAGGTCAAAGTCTAACTCTCGAGCGAGGTGACGCTGCCATAGTTCCGGCTCTACCCGCGGTGCATCCGCCAAAAGCAATCCTTGCAATTTACCCACATGGCGCTCACGCAAATCAGGATGGATAAGGACATCCAAAGACTGGGGAATCGCAATGGTCTTTGCAGTATGAAAAGCTCGCTCTAAATCACTGGAGTAGATGCAATCAAAGTGTTGTCCGGTTTTTAGTAATGCTTTCGCTAAGCGATCGGCTTGCATGACGCCATGGGCATTGAGCGGGATATCAGTATGCCCCTGCATCCGCTTCTCGACATTCCAATCCGTTTCCCCATGGCGCACAAAGCAAATACGAGTTTGATGTTGGGCTTGCATATTAGGCTCTTACAAAAGAAAGTAATTCAGAGTAATCGGATCGGTCAGCCTTACGCAGAGCATCAATATATTTTGTACGAAGTAAATCCGTACTAATTGAGGAGTAATTTGCTCCCCAGCTAAAGCGTTTCATGTCCTTTGTCATTAATAGACAATCAGTCATCAATCGTGCATGGCGTCCATTTCCATTTGGGAATGCATGAATCCAGACCAATTGATGATGAAAGCGAGTAGCTATCTCATCAATTGCATCAGCGGAGTGGTCAAGTTGATACATGGTATTAAGTAATAAATCATTGAGCTTTACTGATATCTGAGTCCAGTCCACTCCGATATTTTTGTTACTTTTCCTAAAGGTTCCTGACCAGCGCCAGGTTCTATTAAACATCTGGCGATGAAGTTCACGAACAAAGCCTTCAGTCAGTACGGTACTCATATGGAATTGACGTTGACGTTTATTTACCCAGAACTCAGCCTGCGTAATATTCGCCTCCTCCCACAGATTGAGATCTGCCTGATTCCTAATGTGACTCGGAAATAAATCAATAGCCTCATCAGGGTCCAAGGGGGTAGACCCAAACGGATACTCAAACTGAATCACCAAAGATCCCGTCGTGGTCCAGCCAAAAGTTCTTGAGCAAGAAATTCCAGTTGCTTTTCCTGGTTTGGATGATCAACCTGTTGTCCTTCTAGTGCCATCGAGTGAGAAACTGTTGCGAGCTTTTCTCTGGCTAAATCGTATGCTCGATGTTTAATCATCGCCTCAATTGGTTCACGAGGTACCAAGGCGTAATGCACTTCGCAATTGAGTGCATCGGCTAGTTTTCGAAGGCTTGCCAAGGTAATGCGGTCCTCTATTTCTGCTTTCTCCAGTTTGGCCACGCCCGCTTGGCTAATCCCCAGTCGCTTAGCCAGAGCGGCCGCAGTCATGCCAAGGCCTTGGCGAATTGCCTTTGCCCAGCCAAGGTGAGGCCTTGCCACCCCCCGAATTGATTGCCAAGGCATTAAGCTACTATCTAATTGATATATTTGAAGTTTTTCAAATCGGCTGGTCATTTATTAACCTATAAGTTAATTATAATAATTTAATTATAACCTATAAGTATTAAATAATCAGTAAAAATTAAGCTGCTTGAGTGCTTGATTACATCTCGGTTTGATAAATAAGACCCGCGTGCTCACGTAGCGCATGAAACTCGATTTGCTCCCATCGTTGTTGTGCGACATCGAGCTCCGATTTATGTGCTGCTAAAAAGACCGATGCGCCAACTACATCTTCGGCCATGCGGTGATTGTTTTCTGTCATGAACTTTTTGATAGCGACTGGATCTTCAGAAGTAACCCATCGCGCCATGGTGTAGCGTGCTGGTAAGAGGCGTACTTCTGCGCCGTACTCGGATTGCAGACGGTGGGCAACGACTTCAAACTGCAGCTGCCCAAACGCACCCAATAGCATCGTGCCGCCACTCATAGGTCGAAAGACTTGAATTGCTCCTTCCTCACCAAGTTGCATGAGACCGGTGCGAAGTTGCTTATTTCGCATTGGATCGGCTGCCTCAACCATCCGAAAGATCTCGGGCGCGAAAAAAGGCAGACCAGTAAATTGCAATTCCTCACCTTCAGTGAGGGTGTCACCTAAGTGTAAGAGACCGTGATTGGGTAAGCCAATAATGTCCCCAGGAAAAGCCTCATCCAAGATGTCACGCCGTTGCGATAAAAAGGAAAGTGCATTATTTGTTCTGATCTCTTTACCATTACGCACGATCTTGAGTTTCATGCCCCGCTCAAAGTGGCCTGAGCAAATTCGTAAAAATGCCACCCGATCGCGGTGTGCTGGATCCATATTGGCTTGGATCTTAAATACCACGGCAGTAAATTTTTTCTCCTGAGGCTCAACCTGGCGTTGTACAGCCTTGCGTGATCCAGGCCCTGGAGCGAGATCAACCAAGGTGTTCAAAATCTCGCGTACGCCAAAATTATTAATCGCAGAGCCAAAGAAGACTGGGGATTGCTCACCTGCTAAGAAAGCCTCACGATCAAAAGCTGGCATCGCATTTTTGACAAGATCAACTTCGGCTAAGGCCTCCTCTAATTCGCTACCAAAACGCTCAGCTAGCATTGGATCATCCAAAGATACGACTACATTGGAGTCGTCAGTAACGCGATCTTCACCGGCTTTAAATAAGCGCATTTGGTGATTGACGATGTCAATCACGCCAGCAAAGGATTTACCCATCCCTACTGGCCATGTAAACGGTACTACCGCCATACCCAAGGCCGCTTCAATCTCATCCATCAGATCGAGTGGTTTCTTCACCTCGCGATCAAGCTTATTAATAAAAGTGACCAAGGGCGTATGCCGTGCACGACACACGTCAATCAAGCGTCTGGTTTGGGGCTCCACACCATTTGCCGCATCAATGACCATCAGAGCTGAATCCACTGCGGTTAAAACCCGATAGGTATCTTCCGAAAAGTCTTGGTGTCCTGGTGTGTCGAGAAGGTTAATGATCGCATGACGGTATTCCATTTGCATCACCGAACTGGCGACCGAGATACCGCGTTGCTTCTCAATCTCCATCCAATCCGAAGTGGCATGGCGGCTTGCTTTGCGGGCTTTTACACTCCCTGCAATTTGAATGGCACCAGCGTAGAGGAGTAGTTTTTCAGTAAGCGTAGTCTTGCCCGCATCTGGGTGCGAGATGATGGCAAAGCTTCTACGACGGGCAACCTCATCCTGAGTAGAAAGTGCGGATGATGTATCGGGGGAGTTAATAGATATACCTCAGGAAAACCACCATTATAAGGTGCTCAGACCCATTAAACCGTTGATAATGATGGGTTATGGCGCTTATTGCACTCACCAATGCCAAACTCGCGTTTGGTCATCACTCATTATTAGATCAAACCAACCTTGCCCTCGAGGACGGTGAGCGTGTCGGTCTCATCGGTCGAAATGGCACTGGGAAATCATCGCTCCTTAAAATCTTGGCAGGAATTGAAAAACTCGATGATGGTCTTTTGCAGATCCAACAAGGACTACGCATTGCATATGTCGCTCAAGAACCAATCTTGGATTCAAAAAATACCATTTTTGAAGCAGCCTCTGAGGGGATAGCAAATATCAAGTACCTCCGAACGGAATACGAGACGCTCGCGCAAGCAGACTGGAATGAGGCCAATCAGGAGCGTTTGGATCAATTGCAATCGCAACTCGATGCGAGTCACGGTTGGAACTGGGAACAGCGCGTATCCGAAATCCTAAATCGCTTGCATTTACACAGCGATCAAATCATCGGAACGCTTTCGGGCGGAACCAAAAAACGAGTAGCGCTCGCGCAAGCTCTCGTCACTCAACCTGATGTGCTATTGCTCGATGAGCCAACCAATCACTTGGACTTGGATTCGATTACTTGGTTAGAAGGTCTTCTCAATGAGTATTTGGGATCGATTGTTTTCATAACCCATGACCGTAGCTTTCTAGATCAAGTCGCTACACGAATTATGGAGCTCGATCGCGGGCTATTGCGCAGTTATCCTGGAAATTACAGCCGCTACGAGTTTGTGAAAGAGGAAGAGCTCAATGCCGAAGCCTTAGCAAATGCCCGAGCCGATAAGTTGCTGGCCCAAGAGGAAGTATGGGTGCGCAAGGGTGTTGAAGCCCGACGAACCCGCAGTGTTGGACGTGTGGCGCGTCTAGAAAAGCTCCGTGCCATGCGCGCTGAGCGACGCAATGCCATGGGCCAAGTAAAGCTCTCGATTGCTGCCGGTGAGCGAAGCGGTAAGATCGTTGCTGACTTGGACAATATCTCTAAGTCTTACCAAAAGCCGATTGTGAAAAATTTCACGGCAACGATCTTGCGTGGCGATAAGGTTGGTATTTTGGGCCCCAACGGGGTTGGTAAAACCACACTGCTGAAATTAATTCTGGGCGAGCTTGCACCCGATAGTGGGATTGTCAAACTCGGAACTCGCATCGAGGTCGCATACTTTGATCAAATGCGTGAGAGTTTAAATTTAGAGGCCACTCTCGAGGACTTTATCAGTCCTGGTAGCGAGTGGGTAGAAATTGGTAATCAACGTAAGCACGTCAAGAGTTATTTGGGGGATTTTCTGTTTGCACCCGAGCGCACCAACTCACCAGTGCTGACCCTCTCAGGGGGTGAACGCAATCGCTTGTTACTCGCTAGACTCTTTGCACGACCCGCAAATGTTCTTGTGCTTGATGAGCCCACCAATGATCTGGATATTGATACCTTAGATCTTCTTGAGCAACTCTTACAAGACTATCAGGGCACTGTTTTTCTGGTGAGTCACGACCGCACTTTCTTAGATAATGTAGTCACTAGCATGATTGCCTATGAAGGCGATGGATTGTGGCGTGAGTACGAGGGTGGTTATGAGGATTACAAAGTACAGAAACAACGATCGGCTGTCATCATTTCTGATCATGATCCAAAACCGGCTGAGGTCAAAGCCCCTGTGAAGCCCGTTTCTAATCGTAGTGCAACCAAATCAAAACTGAGTAGTAAAGAAAAAATTGAACTTGAGCAATTACCAGTAAAAATTGATGAATTAGAACAAGAACAACTATTGATTCATCAGCGACTATCTGATCCAGAAATTTATAAAAACGATCCGCAATTGATGATTTCCCTAAAAGAAAAATTAATCGTGACGACGAATCAACTTGAGCTATCAATGAGTCGTTGGGAGTTTTTATTGCAGCGTTCAGATTCATAAGGGATGGATTAATGACGACTCTCTCTTTTCAATCACGTCTTGGCCTAGGAACCTGGCAAATGGGTGAGAGTATGCGCTCTGAAGTCGAGGAGCTTACTGCAATTGCATCAGCCATCGCCATGGGCTATCGGCTGATTGATACCGCCGAGATGTATGGATCCGGCCAGGCTGAAACGCTCATTGGTAAGGCGCTAAAACATGCGGGTAAAAGTGCGCGTGACCATTTACAAATTGTGAGCAAGGTCTTGCCCAGCAATGCTAGTACCAAAGGCACGATCGCTGCTTGCGAGCGCTCAATCAAACGGATGGGCTGTGACTATCTCGATTGCTACCTCTTGCATTGGCAAGGCTCTCATTCTTATGAATCTACCCTAGAGGGAATGATCATGCTTCAAGAGCGAGGACTGATTCGTAGTTATGGCATTAGTAATTTTGACGCTTCGGATGTAAACGCTTGGCTCGCTGCTGAGAGGAATGTGGGTAGTCCCTATGCAACCATATGTAATCAGGTCTATTACGCTCTTAATGCGCGCGGGATTGAGTACGATTTACTCCCACTCATGAAGGAAAAGGGTATGGCATTGATGGCCTATTCGCCTTTGGGTGCTGGGAGCTTGATGCGCAACTCCCAGCTTGTCGCGCTTGCCAAACAGGCTGGTTTGACGCCAGCGCAAGTTGCGCTCGCTTGGGTCTTGCGTCAACCTATTGCCGTCGCTATTCCGAAGACGATCCATGCAGATCGTTTGGAGGAAAACTTAGAAGCGAGTGAAATCCTTTTGGATGCTCGCATTTTGGAGGAGCTTGATCGGGCTTTCCCTCCCCCACTTAAAAAGACCCCATTGCATATTATTTAATATGATTACCTGAATGAATGGTTTAGAGAAACGTTCAGAGGTGATGATCGATAAAATTCAGACCATTCCAGTTGATAAGATTGGCGGAGAAATTGGGCGTGCTTCTGATGAAGAAATGCTAGCAATTAATCGTGCACTAGCAATATTTTTGGGATTTACCTAACCAGCGCGCTGCATGGCAGGGTTTTCAAAGACTCCCTCGAGACGATCTTCAAGTTCTTCACTGGCTTGTTTCATGGCGGCGCGCATTTCATCATCGGGTTGCCAATAGTTCCGATTTGAGGCTTCCATGAGACGGTTCGCCATACGTGCAGAAGCGGTGGGATTCAATTGTGCTAAGCGCTCTCGCATCTTTGGATCCAAAATAAAGGTCTGCGTGAGTTGTTTATAGACCCAGGGCTGCACTTGCCCGGTTGTTGCTGACCAGCCCATGGTGTTGGTGATATGAACCTCAATCTGTCTTACACCCTCGTAACCGTGTTTTAACATTCCCTCAAACCACTTGGGATTGAGCATGCGCGTCCGAGTCTCGAGTGACACTTGTTCTGAGAGAGTGCGCACCACACCTTCGCCTTGAGTTTGATCGCCGATGTACACCGGAATTTCTTCACCACCCTTGGCACGTTTCACAGCCTTGGTAATACCGCCTAAGGTATCAAAGTAGTTATCGATGGTAGTCACCCCAAGTTCCATCGACTCTAAGTTCTGATAACTCATACTGACGTCGGCAAGGACACTTTTTAAGAGCGCGTTATTGCAAACCGGTTTACCCGATTTGCCATACGCAAAACCCTTACGGCGCATATAGGTCTCCGCAAGTTCATCGTCCTCATCCCAAACGCTGTGCTCGACCAAATGATTGACGTTAGCACCGTAGGTGCCATCGGCATTGCCATAGACTCGCAATGCCGCCGTCTCGAGATCACAACCATGCTCATTTATATAAGCGAGCGCATGTTTGCGAACAAAGTTTTGCTCGACGGGCTCATCGGCAGCAGCAGCAAGGTACGCCGCTTCAGCAAGAAGTTTAATTTGCAGGGGCATCAAATCACGAAAGATCCCGGAAAGCGTGATTACTACATCAATGCGTGGGCGCCCGAGTTCTGCAAGTGGTATCAGAGTGGCGCCCGCAAGTCGTCCGTAGCCATCAAAGCGCGGTAGTGCGCCTAAAAGCGCAAGCGCTTGACCAATTTGCCCACCTTCGGATTTGAGGTTATCGCTCCCCCATAAAACGAGAGCAATCGACTCGGGAAGGGCTTTGGCATCGTCGATGTGCCGCTGCAAAATCTTCTGTGCTTGCTTAGCCCCATCCTTTACTGCAAACGCACTCGGAATTCGGAAGGGATCAAAACCATGCAGATTGCGACCAGAGGGCAAGACCTCCGGGTTACGCATGACATCGCCACCGGGTGCAGGGCGAATAAAGCGACCATCAAGCGCCTTCAAAATACTGGGGATCTCCGTTTCTTCCTGAATTTGCTGATCCCAGTGTTGAAGTTTCTCCAAAATCGCAATCGCTTCTTCTCGAGCAAATTCTTGCAAATCCACATTTTTATTAACGATTGTTTGGATCGATTTACCTTGCACCAATTGCGTAATGGCTGAATTGGGTAAGGTTTGACTAAAGGAACCAATCGCCATTGCACTGAGTAAATCCACTCGCTCGGACTCACTGGGAGTAGAGCCAACGACATGCATCCCATGCGGAATTAAGGTGTACTCTAATTCTAAAATCTGCTCATACAGTTTGGTAACGCGCTGTTGAATATCGTCTGCATCGTGCACATCCCACAAGGGTTCTGCCTTACATAAATCCATCTGTGCGGCTTGCGCTTGAATCAGGGCCGCTAAATCATGATCTTCCTCTTCGCCACGTTGCTCGGGCGAGAGACCACGCCAGCGCTCAATCGAGGTTTTAAGATCGGCCAGTCCCGCATAAATCCCCGCTTGCGTGACGGGTGGCGTAAGGTAACTGATCAGCGTTGCACCCGCGCGCCGTTTGGCAAGCGCACCTTCTGAAGGATTATTGGATGCATAGAGATAAAAGTTGGGTAGATCGCTAATTAAGCGATCAGGCCAGCATGAGCCGCTCATGCCTGCTTGCTTACCGGGCATAAACTCAAGGGCGCCGTGGGTACCAAAATGCAACACCGCATTGGCGGCAAAATCTTCACGCAAGTAGCGATAAAACGCTGAGAACGCGTGTGTAGGAGCAAAGCCTTTTTCAAAGAGGAGGCGCATCGGATCGCCCTCAAATCCAAATCCGGGTTGCACGGTCACCAAGACGTTGCCGTATTGCTTGCCCAAAATAAAAATATCCGAGCCATTGCTCCATTGCTTTCCTGGAGCTGGGCCCCATTGCGCTTCGATCTCACTTAACCAACGCTCACGCTTTACATGTTCGTCAGCACTAATGATGGTGTGCACATTGGCTTCCGCTCCATATTGTTGGGCATTGCCTTCAATAATTTCTTTACGTAAGGTCTCAGGAGTGTCTGGTACGGTCAGAGTGTAACCATCGGCCTTGAGTCCTAACATGGTTTGGTGCAATGATTCAAAGACGTTAAGGTAGGCGGCAGTGCCGGTGTGGCCGGCATTGGGTGGGAAATTAAAAATCACCAGACCCACTTTGCGATTGGCTTTATCGGAGTTCCGTAGATCCACCAACTTAGCGGTACGCGAAGCCAGCATTGCAGTGCGCTCGACGCACGTGAACATGTCTTGCGGGTTGTGGTCTTCGGTAAAGGTGCACCGTTGATGGCAACCCGTGCACGTCGTACCTGCAGCTCCAGGCCGACCGCCATACACCATGGGTTGGGTCGCACCATCGAGTTCAGGGATTGCTACCATGATGGTACTTTCGACTGGCATCAAACCACGATCGGAACCACCCCACTGCGTCAGTGTCTGAAACTCAACTGGGTGTGCAGCAATATAAGGTACATCGAGCTTGGCGAGTACCTCTTCAGCTGCTTTGGCATCGTTATATGCAGGGCCGCCAACCAATGAGAAGCCGGTCAGCGAAATCACTGCATCAACGGTAACCTCATTATTTTTAATGAAGTAAGTATCAATTGCGGGTCGCGCATCAAGTCCTGCTGCAAAGGCTGGCACCACTTGTAAACCATGGGCCTCGAGTGCGGCAATGACGGGATCATAGTGACCGCTATTGCCTGAGACCAAGTAGGAGCGCAACAATAAGAGACCAACGCGACCCCGGCGCTTACTATCCGGAATTACCTTTGGTAGATCCGAGAGCTTTTCACTCAAGCGATTTTTCATGCGCGGGTGGTAGACACCGAGATCGGGATACTCCACTGGCTCGGTTGGTTTCGCTAAACCCTGTAAGGCTTCGCGCGGACCCGCTGCATAACGATTAATGAGATAGCTAAATAGATTAAATAAATTTTCTTCGGAACCGCCTAACCAATATTGCAAAGTTAAGAAGTACACCCGCACATCCTGCGCTGTTCCCGGAATCCATCGCAAGATTTGTGGAATGAGTCGCAACACTTTCATTTGTTTTGCGCCCGAACTGGTTTGTTTCTCACCCTCGGTCTTGGGTTTGGGGCGCAGTTTTTTGAGGATCGCCATTGGCCCGCTGGCTGGCTTACTCATATCGAGCTTACCAATTTTGGTGAGCTTAACCACGTCACCGGCTGACATTGCGCACACCATCGCATCGCAATGATCACGCTTGGCTTTTAAGGCTTCAAACACTGGAAGGTAATGGTCCTCCATAAACAACATCGTCGCCAGCACAATGTCGCCCCGGGCAATATCCTGCACCGCCTTCTCAATGAGTTCTGGATTGCCAGTAAATTCACTCGCGGCATGGATTTGCAATGACAAACCAGGGATGACCCGTTGCAACTGAAATTGGGCGCGTCTTGCCGCACTATTTAAGTGCGTGTCCATGGTCACCAATACCAAACGAATGGGAACGGCTTCCTTCTTGGACTTGGATTGAACGGCCATAGCTGCCTAACTCGGGTGGGACTCCTCTTTTTATATTGAATTGTGCTAAATGTGTCAACTTTTATTGACACTTATACCTGTATTAGTGATTAAAACTAGGGTTAACCCTTAAAAGTAATCATTCATGGAGATAAATGGCTGAACGATCTATAAATGACACACAACCAATCGACGCAAAAGTAGGCCTGATTTTTAGTACAGCAGGGCAAGCCTGAAGCGCCACAGAAGAAAATCGGAGTGTGCATGGCTTTATGGCGTTATGCCAGTCTCATCAAAGAAAAGTTATTTTCAGGCGATGAGGGCAATCAAAGAAAGAGACCTAAGGGTTCCGAGTGGGAGAGTTGTGTCCAAGAGGATCACGACGAGAACTCCTTGCGCATTTCTAAAATCGCCAGTGATATTGGCAACCGACCACTGCGTATCAATGCAGGTCCCGATGAGCATTTGGATTGGCTCATGCAAACGATTGAGACCAATGTCATTCCACGCCTACTCGTTAGCCACTCGCACTCGCCAGAAGCCAATCGTTCCCCGGTGATGAGCATTCGGCTCAATGACGAGAGCCGCGTTCATGAGCTAACACAAATGGTATTGCGTGATGATGCTAGTAAAGCAGCTAAGTTCGTGCAGGATCTCTACGAGCAGGGCGTGCCACTTGATGAAATCTATCTTCGCTTACTCGCACCAGTCGCAAGACGTTTAGGCGTGATGTGGGAAGAGGATCGCGCTACATTTACACAAGTCACAACCGCAATGTGGCGCATCAAACAATTAATTTATGACTTCAGCCCACTGTTTCAGGAATTTGCTAGAACCGATGAGAAGGCGCCGCATGCAATGCTGGTTCCGTTACCCGGATCGCAGCACACGCTTGGATTATTTATTGTTTCTGAGTTTTTCAGGCGAGGCGGCTGGAAGGTGTGGGGCGAATTAGCTGCGAGTGAAGGTGAAATTATTGTGGCGATCAAAACCCAATTCTTTGACCTGGTTGGTTTATCGGTAAGCACCGAAGATCAGATACCTGCACTTAAACGATTCATTCAATTGCTGAAAGAAGAATCATTAAATCCAAAGATTGGTGTAATGGCTGGCGGTCCAATATTCATCGCCCGCCCTGAACTAAGAGAAGGGATTGCAGCCGACATTGTAGGACTCGATGCGGAAGAAGCGCTTGCGCAAGCGGAGTTCTTCCTAGACAAAAATCAACACCACTAGGTAAAAGTTCTAAAAGTAATTAAAACTCTTCGTCCTCGCTCTAAGCCACGATTCGATACGGTATATCGAGTTGTACAAGCGCTTGGTTTACGTATTGCAGTTCATCCCTAATCCGCATCACACCATAACTTCCCGCCGGTAGCCCAGTCTTCCTTCTTGACATCGGTGATGATGATGTCGACCGATCCGGGGCTGCATCCTAAGGTCTCACAGGTGACCCGGGTTACCTCGGCAACAAATTTCCGTTTTTGTTCAACGGTTCGTCCCTCAAACAGTTGTACATTGAATGTTGGCATCGATGCTCCTTGATTGGTTATTAAGTCGTTAATCTTTATAGCTCTCATCAAAGCGGTCTAGCATACGCAGTAGAGCTGGCCACTCCAACAATCCTTCTTCAGCGCCTTGATCATGCAATTCATCTGCTGCTTTCTGGATCACACTCTGCTTGGGTAGATGCAGTTGATCGCTTGAGAGCGCCGCAATTTGGATTTCGCAGGCTTTAATCAAAGTGGCCATGACCACATACGCTTCACCGATGGTACGACCCACAGTGAGTGTGCCGTGATTGCGTAAAAGCATGGCAGGGTGCTTACCAAGGGATTCGGTCAAACGCTTTCCTTCGGACTCGGTCAATGCAACACCTTCATAATCGTGATACGCCAAATGCCCCATAAAGCGCATGGCATGTTGCGAGAGCGGCAATAATCCATTTTCTTGAGCGGATACCGCAATCCCAGCAGTGTTATGCAGATGCATGACGCAGTTCGCATCAGGGCGGGCGCGATGCACTGCCCCATGAATCGCAAAGCCGGTGGGATTGACGCGGTAGGGTGAGTTGGAATCCACAATTTCACCCTTGGTATTGACCTTCACTAAATTGGATGCGGTGATTTCATTAAACTGATAGCCAAAAGGATTGATGAGGTAATGATTGGGTTCCCCCGGAACGGTCGCTGAGATATGCGTATAAATGAGATCATCCCAAGCTTCAAACGCACATAAGCGGTAGCAGGCCGCTAAATCAATTCGCGTTTGCTGCTCGGCAGGACTCACATTTATTCTCCGCCGTGTTGATCGGGCTTACTCGGAAACTTATTGGACGCATAGCGAACCAGTGCATTAGCGAGCGCTAAGACCAAAATGGTTAGGCCCATAAGCAAGATCCCCATATCCGCTTCATGCTTCGTGCCGACCAGATCAATGATGAGACGGGTCACCGCAGTGATGGCAATGTAGATTAAGAAACGTACAGGCATGTGATTGGTCTTAAAGTAAATTCCGACCATTGCACCAATTTCTAAATAAATAAAGAGAAGAAGTAAATCTTGGACCGAAGCGTAGGGCTTTTGCATCATTTCAAAGAAACTCATCCCGGCTGCCCAAACCGTAGCCGCTCCGATCGCAAACAGGGCAATTCGATGAAATAAGGAAACAAAGAGATTACCAGTCGGAATAAGCCAGGACTCAATCCGATGCTCAATGTTTTTTATCTCTTTTGGGTTGGTGTCGTTCATCGTTTTTCCTCAATTGGGCTAATTGCCCGTTAGATGCCTTATATTTAACCTTAAATTAGCGACAAACCGATAAAGTTCATTCAAGGAGCGGTTGCATGACCCGTAATTACCCCTTTTCAGCCATAGTGGGCCAAGATGATATGAAACTGGCCATTTTGGCGGCCGCATTAGAGCCCAGCATCGGTGGGGTCTTGGTGATGGGGGATCGCGGTACGGGTAAGTCAACCGCAGTTCGTGGTTTAGCAGCGCTCTTGCCAAGCATGACCGTTGTAAAAGACTGTGCGTATGGATGTGATCCCAAAGCTATGGCGAGCTTGTGTGCCATTTGCAGTTTAGGAGCTAAAACTAAAGTCAAGACTGAGCTTCGCCCCGTACCCGTAGTTGATCTACCCTTGGGGGCAACCGAGGATCGCGTACTTGGGGCCTTGGATATTGAAAAAGCCTTAACGCTTGGCGAGAAGGCCTTTGAACCCGGCTTATTGGCCAAAGCCAACCGCGGGTTTTTGTATATCGATGAGGTTAATCTTTTGGATGATCATCTCGTTGATTTATTAATTGATGTCGCTGCATCGGGACAGAATGTGGTCGAACGTGAGGGGTTGAGTGTGCGCCATCCAGCCCGTTTTGTATTGGTAGGTAGCGGTAACCCCGAGGAGGGTGAGTTACGCCCACAACTTTTGGATCGTTTTGGTCTTGCCGTGGAAGTGAAAACGCCGACCGATATGACAAGTCGTATTGAAATCATCAAACGCCGTGACGCATTTGAGCGTAATCCCGATGCATTCATGAAGATTTGGGACAAGGAGGACGCAAAGATTCGGGAGACGATGGCAAGTGCTCGTAAGAAACTCGCAAGCGTCAAAGTTGATGACAAATTACTTCGTGATGCGAGTACGCTTTGCGCTCACCTTGGTACCGACGGTCTGCGTGGTGAACTTACGCTTTTACGAGCCTCGCGGGCAGTTGCTGCACTTGATGGAAAAAATAAAGTAACGCGCGATCATCTCAGACGGATCGCGGTGCCAGCCCTACAGCATCGTTTGCGTCGTAACCCACTCGATGAATCGAGTTCAGCGACCCGTGTACAACGCGCACTTGACGAGTTATTTACCTAGGGTATGCCCACTTACTGGTTAACGTGTCTCCACGTTGCACAGCTCATTGCACTCGCTCCCCATGAGTTTGGTGGAGTAATTGTCCATGCACGGTCTGGGCCTGTCCGTGAACGTTGGATGCAAGCGCTCGAACAGCTTGTGCGTCATCACGGTTTAGTAACACCATTGCGTAAGATTCCCAGTGGCATTACCGATGAGAACCTACTTGGTGGTTTGGATATTGAGGCCACCATCATCTCGGGTAAGCCGGTCTTTCGACCAGGACTCTTAAGTCATTGCGATCACAATCTTGTGATTCTGCCGATGGCCGAACGTTTGGAAGCGGGGACGGTAGCACGGATTGCTGCCGCTTTAGATCATGGCAGCATACAGGTTGAGCGTGATGGCCATGGAGAGCGGATTGCATGCGCGATGGGGGTGATCGCGCTTGACGAAAGCATTGAAGAGGATGAAGTTGTCAATCCAAAATTAATGGAGCGCTGCGCCTTTTATCTTGATTTAGACTCGCTGGCTTGGCGTGACCTACCCGATACCAAACTCGACGCAGAGTTTCTGGATTTGGATCCGGTCGGGATTAAAGAGCGGGTTGAGCAAATTACCCTCCGTGATGAGCAATATGCGGCACTGATTGGAATAGCAGCGCAGTTGGGTATTGAGTCCTTACGCGCTGTGCAATTTACGGTGCGTACTGCACGGTACTTGGCTGCAATTGATTTTGATTGGCAGCAGGATGAGCCCAGTCAAGAGCATCTTGAGCGCGCGGTGACCTTGGTATTGCTACCCAGAGCAACACAAATACCTGATATGGCCGATGAGACTCAAGCTGAGGATGAACCAACTCCTGAACAAAACGAGGAAGCTAATTCAGAGGAGACCCAATCCCCGAATCACGAGACCGATGTTTTAGAAGATCAAGTATTAGAGGCAGCACAAGCAGCAATTCCGCGCGAGTTGCTTGATCGACTGACACAGCTTGCGCTGGTTCGTCAAAAAAATCATTCCGTTGGAAAGGCGGGTGCGAGTCAGTTGAGTAATCAGCGTGGTCGTCCAATGGGCTCAAAGCCTGGTATGCCCTCTGGTCATCAACGACTGAGTTTGATTGATACCCTGCGAGCCGCCGTGCCATGGCAACGGATTCGGCAACTTCAATTTAAGAGTAGTAAAAATCAGTCGCAACCAAAAATCCTCATTCGCAAGGATGATCTGCGGGTTAAACGCTACCGACAACGCAATCAAACACTCACAACCTTTGTGGTTGATGCCTCTGGCTCTGCAGCGATCAATCGCTTAGCTGAAGCAAAAGGCGCAGTAGAGTTACTGCTTGCCGAGTGCTATGTACGACGCGATCAGGTGGCACTCATTAGTTTTCGGGGAAGCGAAGCAGAACTGTTGTTAAGCCCAACGCGTTCCTTGGTGAGAGCGAAACGTTCTTTAGCATCGCTACCCGGCGGTGGTGGGACCCCACTAGCCAAAGCGATTGACACGGCCTTTGCACTGGCAAAAGGGTCGCTCAAAAAAGGGATGACTCCCACTTTAGTGTTTTTGACCGATGGCCGAGCTAATATCGCGCGTGATGGTACGCCAGGGCGCACCCAAGCGCAAGCCGATGCGGAGCAATCTGCAAAACTAGCATCTCAAGTGAAGGTGCGAAGTTTATGGATTGACACTTCCCCGCAAGCGCGTGAGGAGGGACAACAAATTGCACAGCTGATTGGCTCGTTCTATTTGCCGCTACCGCATGCGCGTGCTCAAGAGCTTTCGCAAGCAGTCTTAGGTGTCCTGCACACCTAAACCAATTACTTCTTGATGGTTCGCAGTTCGCTTAAGATTAAATCAGCGGTCTTTGCGGTTTCGACCTCGTGCATGATGTGGCCGCCTGGCCAATAGATCACCGTTGATTTAGGAAAGTATTGACTGATGATTTTCTTGAGACCGATCTCAGGAACCCACTGGTCACTCTCACCAATCACCCAAATTAATTGACTTGGTAAGGCAGAACCTGCTTTGAGTACTTGATCGATATTGGCCGAGGCCATAAAGTTCATCGCGCCGCGGACATGCTCAGGCGATTGAAACAAGCGACGATAGTAGTTGCGATTGGTCTCTGGCAAATTGGTGTTGGTGGAATCCAATAAACGATCAGTCATGCCTGAGAGCGGCGCAATCTTAGCCAGGATCGATGCGAGGGTTGCCGATTTGGTAACCGGCCCAAGCATTGGTCCAAAAAATTGGGTATAGCTTGGCGGCGGCGGGATCAACGAGGGATTAAGACCAATAATGATCTGAGGTTTGGTGGGTGCTTGGTTGGCAAAGGCCAGCGCCAAGGGAGCGCCAGCGGAATGACCAACGACCATAGTCGGCCATGGCATTTTGAGTTCGCTAATGAGCGCAATTAAATTGCTTGCAATCTGCTCAAGTCGCAAAGAGTCTACCGAAGCCCCCAATGTAAAGGCGTGCCCGGGTAAATCGACGCTTAGTACTTGCGCTTCTTGATTGAGTAAGGGAGTGAGCTCCCCCCAGGAGTGTGTCGAGGAGCCGGTGCCGTGCAATAACAAAATCACCGGCCCTTTACCGGAGATTTGCACATGCCAGGTGAGATCACCCACGGTGATTGAACGGCTAATCTGGCGATTGGGCCAGTCGTAGGGAATGCGATTAATGGCGCTCATTAGGGTTTTCCCTAGATTTGTTTGATTGACCCTGTTGCATTAGCTGTCTATATTCATCATCATAATAAGTGTAAAAAAATATTTACACTTTTTACACCCGTATTACGACCCGATTAACTCTGAAAGCCGGTCATGAGTTCAAAAATTAGCCCCAGTCACGTAATGCAACAGCGCATTGAAACGGGCTTGCATCAAGCTCTTGCCATCGCAGAGTCTAAGACAGCCCCGCAAAATTTACAAAGGGCCTTGCACCATGCGGTTTTCCCAGGTGGTGCGCGCATTCGGCCACAGCTGTGTTTGGCGGTTGCTGCAGCTTGCGGGGATGATGACCCAGATTTATCGATTGCGGCCGCAGGCGCGATTGAACTTTTGCATTGCGCATCACTAGTGCACGATGACTTACCCTGTTTTGATAATGCTATGGTGCGTCGTGGCCAGCCATCAGTGCATGCGGCATTTGGTGAACGTGTTGCCGTACTTGCTGGCGATGCACTGATTGTGTTGGCATTTCAGTACATTGCCTCGTGCAGTATGCGCTCCCCATTGCGTCTTGCACCACTTCTAAAAACGATCGCTGCTTCAGTGGGGGCACCGCATGGCATCGTATCCGGCCAAGCCTGGGAATGCGAATCAAAAGTACAACTGTCGCAATACCAAAAAGAAAAAACAGGCTCACTCTTTGAAGCTGCAACCGCAGCGGGCGCACAAGCCGCAGGAGCGGATGCCGATACTTGGAAACCATTAGGGGAGTGGTTGGGCGAGGCCTATCAAGTGGCCGATGATATTCGGGATGTATTGGCTGACCAAGCGATGATGGGTAAACCACAAGGTCAAGACCTAGCCCATGATCGACCCAGTTCTGCGCGAGACTTGGGATTGGTGGGTGCGGTTCAGCATTTTGATGAGTTAGTTTACAAAGCAATTCATTCAATTCCAAGCTGCAAAGGCGAGAAGATGCTACGCGCCTTAGTAGCGAAAGAAGCCGAGCGCTTGATTCCAGAAGCATGGTTTATGAATACGAGTCGACCGCTGCATCACCATGCCACTATCTGAGCATGTGTCCAACGACACGCAGACCCGTCAACGAACTCTAGGTGAAGTATTCGCCGACTGGCGAAATAGTGTTATTGCGTCAGCACGATTTCAGCGCTGGGCTGCACGCTTTCCATTGACACGTTGGATTGTGCGGCGTCAGGCTTCTGCACTTTTTGATGTGATGGCAGGTTTTGTGTATTCCCAAATCTTGTTGGCGTGTGTGAAAGTCAATCTCTTTGAGCTACTTGCAAACGGAGCCTTATCCAAAACACAATTGCAAGAGCGCATTGCACTACCGCCCGCGGGGGTAAATCGTTTGCTCGATGCCGCAGTTGCGATTCGTCTGCTTACCAAACGAGAGAATGAACACTATGCACTTGGCATGTTGGGTGCACCATTAGTTGGTAACCGAGCTCTCGTCGATATGATCGTGCACCACGGCGATTTCTATCGCGACTTACATGATCCGTTAGCACTGTTACGCGGTGATATTTCTGGGAAAGCGGCGATGGCCGAGTATTGGCCCTATATCAATCACGCCCACGATCCCAAACCAGAATCCCTATCGGCTGAGCGCGTTGCGAACTATTCAAAGTTGATGGCGCACACCCAACCTTTGGTTACTGCTGAAGTGATCGATGCTTATTCGTTTGCCAAGCATCGCCATTTACTGGATATTGGTGGCGGGCAGGGGGCATTTGCCACTCAACTTGCAAATCGTTATCCAAATCTGAAGTGCACGATTTTTGATCTCCCGGGCGTGGCTGAGTTAGCAAGAGCTCACATTAGTCAAACCCATTTATCCAATCGGATCGAGGCGATTGGGGGGAATTTTTTTGATGGGGCGTTACCCAAGGGCGCGGATGTGGCTACGCTCATCCGAGTCATTTTTGATCACGATGACTCTCGGGTCAACACCCTATTACGTAATGTTTTCAATGCCTTAGAGCCGGGTGCAAGCTTAATCTTGGCGGAGCCCATGGCAGATACCCCGGGTCAAGAGGCAATGGGCGATGCGTATTTTGGCTTCTATTTACTGGCAATGGGGCGGGGAAGACCGCGTTCCAAGGCAGAAATTACCCAAATGCTGGTGGAGGCCGGTTTTGAGGCCGTTCGGCTCCTACCATCGGCTATCCCTTTGAATGCGCAGATCTTGCATTGTAAAAAACCAATGATTTCAGTAGCTTAGAGTCTAAAAGCTATTTTTCACCCAAAAAGCCTTGTAAATACTGGGGGTCATCAGTAAAAACCCCTAGATAAATTATCCCCAAAGTGGTGAAGAATAAGTAATGTAAATAAATATTTACACATAATATATGTAAATAAGAAATGACACTATGAACACAATCTATCAAGCAAAGGCCATCGTGCTCGAGAAGCCCGAGAGCGTTGTCTTGAGTGAGTTGAAGTTATCACCCGTTACCGAAACCGATGTGGTGGTTGATATTGAATGGAGCGGTATCAGTACGGGCACCGAAAAACTTCTCTGGAGTGGGCGCATGCCTCACTTCCCGGGCATGGGTTATCCGCTGGTACCGGGCTATGAGTCGGTCGGCAAAATTTATCAAGCAGGAATTCGGTCTGGGTATCAGCCCGGTCAGCGTGTATTTGTCCCTGGGGCGCGGTGCTTCGGTGATGTGAAAGGCCTCTTTGGTGGCGCTGCATCACGCGTAGTTGTGCCAGCAAGTCGAGTGATTGGCGTGGACAACAAGTTAGGCGCAGAAGCCGTTTTGTTTGCCTTAGCAGCGACAGCGCATCACGTCACATCCGCTGAAGGGAGTCAACAGCCTGATTTGATTATTGGTCACGGTGTGTTAGGTCGTCTCATTGCGCGCATTGCGGTGCTTGCTGGCAAATCACCAGTGGTTTGGGAAACCGATACCGATCGTCGCAAAGGTGCGATTGGATACGAAGTGATTGACCCAAAAGCAGATCAAAAGCGCTATTACAAAACGATTGTCGATGTGAGTGGTGACGCAGCGCTACTCGATACCTTGATTTCGTGTTTAGCGCCCGGCGGTGAAATCGTTCTGGCGGGCTTTTATGACGCCCCAATGACCTTCTCATTCCCTCAGGCATTTATGCGCGAGGCTCGCATTCGGGTGGCAGCGCAGTGGCAGCCTAAAGATTTATTAGCGGTGAAACATTTAGCTGAGTCGGGACGACTCTCGTTAGATGGATTGATTACGCATCATGCCTCACCAGCACATGCGGATAAAGCCTATCGCCAAGCGTTTAGCGATAAAGATTGTTTAAAGATGGTCCTTGATTGGAGAACCTTGCAATGAGTCCAGCAACCGCAAAATTAGAAGGTGTGCCAGCCGAAGCAACGGTGCAATTTGTCAATCTCAAAAAAGAGGCTGACATGGAACCGGATCCAGTCCACAAAGGACCCGTCACCAAAGAAACCCAAATCATCGCCATTTATGGCAAGGGCGGAATTGGGAAAAGTTTTACCCTCGCTAATCTTTCATACATGATGGCGCAACAAGGTAAGAAGGTATTGTTGATTGGTTGCGATCCAAAGAGCGATACCACCTCCTTATTATTTGGTGGAAAAGCATGCCCGACGATTATTGAAACCTCCTCGAAGAAAAAATTATCGGGGGATGCGGTTTCGATTGGTGATGTCTGTTTCAAACGCGATGGCGTATTTGCGATGGAGCTTGGTGGCCCCGAAGTAGGACGCGGTTGCGGTGGGCGCGGCATCATCCACGGCTTTGAGACCCTGGAGAAGTTGGGTTTTCATGATTGGGGTTTTGATTACGTCTTGTTGGATTTCTTAGGCGATGTGGTGTGTGGTGGTTTTGGTTTGCCCATTGCCCGTGACATGTGCCAAAAAGTGATTGTGGTGGGTAGCAATGATTTGCAATCCCTCTA
Source organism: Polynucleobacter sp. MWH-UH24A (assembly GCF_018687475.1). Classification (NCBI taxonomy): domain Bacteria; kingdom Pseudomonadati; phylum Pseudomonadota; class Betaproteobacteria; order Burkholderiales; family Burkholderiaceae; genus Polynucleobacter; species Polynucleobacter sp. MWH-UH24A. Next base: position 1,364,292 of record NZ_CP061292.1, on the reverse strand, counting down.
TGTAGCGAACAATGTTTGCTCCGCAGTGGAATATTTCCGTAAGTTGGGCGGTAATGTCGGTGTCGCAGGGATGGTCATCAATAAAGATGACAGCACCGGCGAAGCCCAAGCCTTTGCAGAAAAAGTTGGTATTCCAGTCTTGGCTGCGATTCCTGCACACGAAGATATTCGTCGCAAAAGTGCTAGCTATGAAATCATCGGTCGTCCAGGCACGCAATGGGGCCCACTCTTTGAAGAGTTGGCGACCAATGTCGCGAGCGCACCACCGGTGCGACCAAAGCCACTGAGCCAAGATGATCTCTTAGGACTCTTCTCATCAGACATTACCGGTCGCGACTACGTTCTTGAGCCTGCTACCGATGTTGACATGATGGGTAAAGACGCAGTTGTGAAGAAAACCCTTGAAGTGGTGTACGACAAGGTTTAAGTTCATGAGTAAGCCCATCATTCCGATCGTGCCTGAGCAGTTGGTCAACGATCCGTCCAAAGGCGATGGATTGGGATGCCATGCGGGCGAAAAGCAAATGATGGATGCGGCGAAATCATCGGGCAAGGGGGAGGTGTTGCAACGCTACGCGCAAGACTATCCCAAGGGTCCGCACGATCAACCACAGAGTATGTGCCCAGCCTTTGGTTCATTGCGTGTTGGTTTGCGCATGCGCCGCACCGCTACGATTTTGTCAGGCTCTGCCTGCTGCGTATACGGTCTTACGTTCACATCGCATTTTTATGGTGCACGACGCAGCGTGGGTTATGTGCCATTTAATTCCGAGACCTTGGTTACTGGAAAATTATTTGAAGATATTCGGGACTCGGTGCATGAACAAGCCGACCCCAATAAGTACGATGCGATTGTCATCATTAATTTATGCGTGCCGACTGCCAGTGGTGTGCCACTGCAATTACTTCCAAAAGAAATTAATGGCGTACGCATTATCGGTATCGATGTACCTGGATTTGGTGTACCAACCCATGCTGAGGCTAAAGATGTATTAGCCGGGGCCATGTTGCAATACGCTCGCCACGAAATCATGGCGGGTCCCGTACAAGCACCGCGGACTGGTGTGCAAACTAAGCCCACCATCACACTTTTGGGTGAGATGTTCCCAGCCGATCCTGCAGTGATTGGTGCGATGTTGGAGCCGATGGATCTTGCGGTAGGCGCCACAGTACCAACTCGTGAATGGCGCGAGCTATATCAAGCGCTCGATTGCAAAGCAGTGGCAGCGATTCATCCGTTTTACACAGCGAGTATTCGGGAGTTTGAAGCCGCAGGTCGCCCGATTGTTGGATCTGCCCCCGTTGGATATGAAGGTACCGCCGCATGGTTAGAAGCCATTGGCAAAGCAACCAATACTCCGCAAGACCGAATCAATGCGGCCAAACATAAAATCTTGCCAGCAATTAAAGCCGTTCTTGGCGCAACCCCGATTAAAGGTCGCATTACCTTAAGCGGTTACGAGGGGTCCGAACTTTTAGTAGCGCGCTTACTGATTGAGAGCGGTGCAGATGTTCGTTATGTTGGATCTGCATGTCCGCGCACCACCTGGAGCGATGCCGATCGGGAGTGGTTGGAAGCGAAGGGTGTCCAAGTGCAGTTTCGTGCATCACTCGAACAGGACTTGGCAGCGATGGCCGAGTACCAACCCGATTTGGCGATCGGCACAACGCCAGTGGTACAAGCTGCGAAGCAAGCATCGATTCCCAGTCTCTATTTCACTAATTTAATTTCAGCACGTCCTTTGATGGGTCCGGCTGGAGCAGGATCGCTCGCGCAGGTGATTAATGCAGCCATTGGAAATCAAGCACGCTTTGATGAGATGAAAGCCTTCTTTGGTGAAGTGGGTGCGAATCACAATGCGGGCGTTTGGGAAGCGGTGCCTAAAGATCGTCCTGAGTTCAAAGCCGAGACCCGTCGCAAGTTGGAAAAAGCGATTAAGAAACGCAAAGCCGAGGAGATGATCTGATGTACGTCATTGATCACGATCGTGCTGGCGGCTATTGGGGAGCCGTATATGTATTTACGGCCATCAAAGGATTGCAAGTGGTGATCGATGGTCCGGTGGGCTGTGAGAATTTACCCGTTACCTCGGTGTTGCATTACACCGATGCTCTGCCACCGCATGAGTTACCGATCGTGGTTACTGGATTGGCTGAAGAGCAATTAGGTCGTGAGGGCACCGAAGGTTCGATGAAACGCGCGCACGCTACATTGGATCCTGATTTGCCAGCGGTGGTTGTGACCGGATCAATTGCTGAGATGATTGGCGGCGGAGTTACTCCAGAAGGGACTGCGATTGCTCGCTTCTTACCGCGCACGATTGATGAAGACCAATGGCAGTGCGCTAACCGCGCCATGTATTGGTTATGGTCGGAGTATGGCATTAAGAATGTGCCGGCACGTAAACCCCGTAAAGAAGGGGAGAAGCCCCGCGTCAATATTATTGGCCCTGCATATGGCACGTTTAATATGCCAAGCGATTTGGCAGAGATCCGCCGCCTAGTTCAAGGAATAGGTGCCGAGATCAATATGGTGTTTCCACTCGGTAGCCACTTAGCCGATGTATCCCGCTTGGTCGAAGCCGATGTCAACATTTGCATGTATCGCGAGTTTGGTCGCATGCTCTGCGAAGCCCTAGATCGCCCTTATTTACAGGCGCCCATTGGTCTGCATAGCACGACTAAGTTCTTGCGTAAATTGGGTGAGTTATTGGATCTTGATCCAGAACCATTTATTGAGCGCGAGAAGCACACCACGATTAAACCGATTTGGGATCTATGGCGCTCGGTGACCCAAGACTTTTTTGGTACAGCAAACTTTGCGATCATTGCAAACGAGACCTACACGCGTGGAGTCTCGCATTTCTTAAGCGAAGAGATGGGATTGCCGTGCAGCTTCGCTATTTCTCGCAAGCCTGGTCAGAAAACCGATAGTGAAGCGATTCGTCAATTAGTCAAAGAGAAAGCACCCTTAGTACTTTTCGGAAGCTACAACGAACGCATGTATTTAGCTGAAGCGGGTGGCAAGGGAATGTATATCCCCGCATCGTTTCCTGGGGCAATCATTCGACGCCATACCGGTACTCCATTTATGGGATACGCCGGCGCAACCTATTTAATCCAAGAGTTTTGTAATGGACTCTTTGATGCTTTATTCCATATCTTGCCCTTGGGTACGGAGATGGATAAAGTCGACTCCACCCTAGCACGCGGTCAAGCGGCCAATGCTTTCTTGTGGGATAGCGATGCCCAAACCATGGTCGCCAATTATGTTCAGAAGCAACCTGTACTGGTACAAATCTCGGCTGCTAAGCAATTGCGTGATCGCGTCGAGCGCGATACCGAATCCTTTGGAGAGGCGCGCGTAACCGCAGAGCGCGTTCGTCTTTCCTGTCCAGAGATTGTGCAAGAGAAGGTACCTAACCCGATATCGGAGAAAGTATGAGCATGGCTACTTTCATCCATCCCCAATGTGGCAGTTCACTGCCATATGCCCTTGTCGCGCGGGCTTTGCGCGGTGCTAGCCGAAAGGCTAATTTTGAAGGAGGGATCTCGAATGAGTGATCACAGAGGCTCTATTTCTGGTCTTACCGACGACGAGGCGAAAGAATTTCACCAGTTTTATGTCCAAGGTTTGGTCGGGTTTACTGCAATAGCGGTCATTGCTCACATTCTCGTGTGGGCTTGGCGTCCTTGGTTCTACTGAAATCGGAAGTAACAACGTAAAGGTAACGATATGAAAGATATCCATTTAAACCACTCGGTACAAGAGATCGTGAAGAACGATTCAATCACGTTCAAGACGATTTTTGTCTTGTGTTTTGTGGTGTGTTTTGTACTCGCGCTCTTTACTGTGTTCCTACCAGGTCAGTGGAGATCCTGGTTACCAGGGTCCGAAGAGAAGTCAATGATCGACGGCGTAAGGTCTGCGGTTTATAGCTTTATGTCGTATTTAACTTAGGAGAAATACCATGTGGAGAATTTGGAAACTATATGACCCATTACGGGCTATGGCTATTCAAGGAATCTTCCTGTTCGGTTTAGCAGCAATGATTCACTTGATTCTGCTAAGCACCGTGCGCTTTAACTGGTTAGATGGTTTAAGTCAAACCCAGTACAAAGCAAAAACAGGTACGGGTTCTGCAACCCCACCAGCAGCACCAGCAGCAAAGTAGTACGCATCATGAAAACCGTGGTGGATAAGACTTGACCACGCATCGAGTCTTATCTACCAATTTAAGGAAGGACTAAAAAATGGCCATGCTCAGCTTTGAACGAAAGTACCGAGTACGAGGGGGAACCCTGGTTGGCGGAGATTTATTCGACTTTTGGGTAGGCCCTTTTTATGTCGGATTTTTTGGTATCACCACGATCTTCTTTGCCTTTTTAGGCACTGCACTCATTTTGTGGGGCGCATCGCAAGGACCCACATGGAACTTGTGGCAAATTAATATTGCCCCACCCGATTTAAAGTATGGCTTGGCACCTGCACCACTGATGGAAGGTGGACTATGGCAGTTGATCACAATTTGTGCCTTAGGCGCATTTGGGTCTTGGGCACTGCGTGAAGTGGAGATCTGTCGCAAATTAGGTATGGGCTTTCATGTACCGTTTGCCTTCTCCGTTGCGATCTTTGGTTATTTCACATTGGTTGTGATTCGCCCCGTTTTAATGGGCGCTTGGGGTCATGGGTTCCCATACGGCATCTTGAGTCACCTTGATTGGGTCTCAAACGTTGGCTATCAATACCTACATTTTCATTACAACCCCGCGCACATGATTGCGATCACCTTATTTTTCACGACAACTCTCGCGCTTGCCATGCATGGCGCCCTTGTGTTGTCGTCAACGAATCCGCAAAAGGGCGAGTTTGTTAAAACCCCCGAACATGAAGACACCTTCTTTCGGGATTTGATTGGCTACTCCGTCGGCACTTTGGGTATTCACCGACTCGGCTTGTTCTTAGCCTTAGCTGCAGTATTTTGGAGCGCAGTTTGCATTGTCATTAGTGGACCATTTTGGACTCGTGGTTGGCCAGAGTGGTGGGGTTGGTGGTTAAACCTCCCCATTTGGTCATAAGAAAAATCGAGGGATAACGATATGGACTATCAAAATTTATTCACTCAGGTTCAGGTTGTCGCTGAACCGCATCATGGCTCACCACTTAATCCCAGAAAGGATGAGCGTGAGCGTATTGGCAAACCATTTTTAGTCCATTTATTTGGACGTTTAGGCAATGCGCAGATTGGTCCTATTTATTTAGGAACGATTGGGATTGCATCCTTATTCTTTGGCATGATTGGCTTTCAGATTATTGGCTGGAACATGTTAGCCTCGGTGAACTGGGATCCCATCCAGTTTGTGCGCCAACTGTTTTGGTTATCGCTCGATCCACCGTTACCCAAGCATGGCTTGAGTTTAAATATGCCACTCGCTGAGGGTGGTTGGTGGATGATGGCTGGTGCATTCTTAACCGCATCGGTCTTGTTGTGGTGGTGGCGCACCTACCGACGCGCAGTTGCGCTTGGCATGGGTACGCATATCGCATGGGCCTTCCTCTCTGCAATTTGGTTGTTCCTGGTCTTGGGATTCTTTCGACCATTATTAGTTGGAAGTTGGAGTGAGGGCGTACCGTTTGGTATCTTCTCGCACCTCGATTGGACCGCTGCATTCTCTTTGCGTTACGGTAATTTGTTTTACAACCCATTCCATATGCTCTCGATTGCCTTCCTTTATGGATCAGCGCTGTTATTTGCAATGCATGGCGCAACCATCTTAGCGGTTGGTCGATATGGTGGTGAGCGCGAGATTGAACAAATTGTCGATCGCGGAACTGCATCGGAGCGTGCCGGACTATTTTGGAGATGGACCATGGGCTTTAATGCCACGATGGAGTCCATTCACCGTTGGGCCTGGTGGTTTGCCGTATTGGTACCACTGACAGGTGGAATCGGAATTTTATTAACGGGTACTGTGGTTGATAACTGGTACTTGTGGGCAGTCAAGCATGGGGTTGCACCAGCATACCCTGATGTGTATAGCATCCCCACAGTTGATCCAGCAGCGACATTCGTGCCACCTCCACCCGTCGCCAAATAAGGAGCAATCATGAACTCAATTCAACGCATATTGAGCATCGCTGCTCTCATCGGCAGTACGTTCGTTCTGACGGCGTGTGAGCGCCCACCCATCGAATCGGTACAGAATGGATTTCGGGGCACCGGTATGGCGATGGTTTACAACCCTCGTACCTTAGATGCGCAGGCCGAAAAGAATGCGGTCCCTGCAGGAATTCCTGCTGACCCTAATGGCCCCAAAGCAGGAGCCGTTTATAAGAACGTCAAGGTTTTAGGAAACCTGAGCGTTGCGCAATTTACGAATTTTATGGTGGCAATGACCAGTTGGGTTGCGCCTGAGCAGGGCTGCGCTTACTGCCATAACGTCGCGAATTTTGCAGAGGACGCCAATTACACAAAAATTGTCTCGCGCAAGATGATCCAGATGACCCAACGCATTAACGTTGAATGGAAATCACACGTCGCAGAGACTGGAGTGACCTGTTATACCTGCCACCGCGGTAACAATATTCCACAAAACGTTTGGTTTACCGATCCAGCCAAGCCGCAGGGCAGTGGATTCTTAAGCGGTAAGAATGGTCAAAATACGCCTTCCGCATCGGTTGGTGGGAGCGATTTACCCTATGACCCATTTACCCCATACTTATTAAAAGCGGAGAACATTCGTATGAATGGGCCCACCGCTTTACCGACAGGCAATAAGAACAGTATTCAGGATACCGAAAAGGTATTTGGCTTGATGGTGCATATGTCGACCTCGTTGGGAGTGAACTGCGCTTATTGCCACAATACCCGCTCGATGCCCGAGTGGTCACAAAGCCCTCCGCAGCGTATGACAGCTTGGTATGGCATTCGCATGGCACGTGATATCAATAACAATTACATGGTGCCCATCACCAATGTATTTCCGGCCCATCGATTGGGGCCTGAAGGGGATGTAGCGAAAGCGAATTGCGCAACCTGCCATCAGGGAGCTTATAAACCTCTTTATGGAGTTTCAATGCTTAAAGATTATCCATTCTTGACAGGCACGCCAGCACCACGCGTCGCTCCAAAGCCTGCTGAGAAGAGCAATACTGTCGCGATGAAGTAAGGAATGATGTAACCGGTACTTATGGCGTCCTTCGTGGCGCCATTTTTTTCTAAATTAGGAAGCCATGCTCAAACGAACCTACCTACCCAGTGATGACCGCCCGATTGCGGTGGTGATTGGGAGTGGTTTTGGTGGCTTAGCCGCAGCCATTCGGCTTTCTAACAAAGGGTATCGGGTTAAGGTATTCGAGAAGCTTGATAAGCCGGGTGGTCGAGCCTATGTGCATGAGCGCGATGGTTATACCTTTGATGCCGGACCGACCATCATTACCGCTCCTTTTTTACTCGAGGAGTTATGGGAGTTGTGTGGTGAGAAACTCGAAACCGATGTGGATCTGCGACTTATGGATCCGTTTTATCGAATTCGGTTTGACGATGGCAGTCATTTTGATTACACCGGTGATCTTAAGCGTATGCGTGATGAAGTTGCTAAATTCAGTCCGGCGGATTTACCTGGTTACGATCGCTTTCTAGCGGAGGCTGAGAAATGCTACCAATTGGGTTTTAAGGAACTTAGCAATGTCGCCTTTGACTCTCTAAGCGATTTATTCGAGGCCTTTCCATCCATGGTGAAAATGAAAGCCTGGGAGAGTATCTACACACTGGTTGCACGGCATTTAAAGAATGACAAGTTACGCCAGGTGATGAGTTTTCATCCATTATTAATTGGGGGAAACCCATTCTCGGTAACTGCGGTGTACTCGCTTATTAACTCCTTGGAGCGTAAACATGGCGTGTTCTCGGCCATGGGAGGCACAGGATCCTTAATTAGGGGATTGGTTCGCTTATTGGCTGATGTGGGGGTGGATGTGCAATGCAATCAGGAAGTGAAGCGCATCGAAGTACGTGATGGCAAAGCCGTTGGCATTACGTTGGCAGATGGTAATTTTGTGCCCGCGGATATCGTGGTCTCCAATGCGGATGCTGCCTGGACCTATCAGAAACTAATTGAACCACAGCATCGCAAAGTCTGGACCGATCAAAAGGTGGCGCGGAGTAAATATTCGATGAGTTTATTTGTTTGGTACTTTGGGACCAAGCAGCAATACCCGGATGTGCCTCATCACATGATCTTATTAGGTAAGCGCTATCGCGAGTTGCTGGAAGATATCTTCAAGCGTAAGGTGCTGGCAAAGGATTTCAGTCTATATCTGCACCGACCAACCGCGACCGACCCGAGTCTTGCGCCAGTTGGTCACGATACATTTTATGTGCTCTCACCTGTGCCGAATTTAGATAGTGGTACTAACTGGCAAGAGACTGCCGAGCCTTATCGACAAGCGATTGCAGAGTATCTGGATCAATCGGTATTGCCCGGTCTTGAAAAGCATGTCACTACCTCGTTTTGCACCACACCGCAGGATTTTCAGGATCGACTGTTGTCGGTCAAGGGTGCAGCCTTTGGTTTTGAACCACTCTTATTACAAAGCGCTTGGTTTAGACCCCATAACCGGAGTGAGGATGTCAAAGGACTTTATATGGTTGGCGCAGGTACCCATCCCGGCGCCGGAATACCTGGGGTTCTCTCATCAGCTAAGGCATTAATGTCGGTGGTTCCGCATCCGATTAATGTGGCTAAAGGGTATGCACAATGAATCGTAGCTCCAAGCGCTTTGATGAGGATCTCAATGAATGCGTAGAAACCATGCGTGATGGCTCAAAATCCTTCTTTGCTGCCTCACGCGTATTACCGAGTCGTGTGCGCGATCCCGCTACAGCTCTCTACGCGTTTTGCCGGATCACCGATGATATTGCTGATGCCGCAGACGCAACTGAGCAATCCATCATTACGCTTCAAGAGCGATTAGATGCCATTTATCTAGGTCAACCCATGGATGAAGCGGCAGATCGGGCTTTGGCAGAAGTCGTGCGTGCCTTTGATATTCCAAAAGAGTTACCACTCGCATTGATTGAGGGGTATGCCTGGGATACGCAATACCGAACTTACGAGACTTTTGATGAGTTACTCGATTACTGCTCACGAGTTGCAGGCACGGTTGGCGCCATGATGTGTTTGATTATGGGAAAACGTGAGCCAGAGACTGTCGCGCGCGCCTGTGAGCTGGGACTCGCTATGCAATTAACCAACATTGCTCGTGATGTCGGTGAAGATGCGATGAACGGCCGGATCTATTTACCGATTGAGTGGATGCGGGAAGAGGGGCTCGATCCCGATGAGTGGTTAGCAAACCCACAATTTAGTGAAGCAATTTCTCGCGTCGTGGCGAGGCTACTCAAAGCAGCTGACAAACTCTATACCCAAGCAGAGATTGGAATCAGTGACTTGCCGTGGGACTGCCGCCCAGCGATTGCTGCAGCACGTCTCATTTATGCGGAGATTGGTCGTGAGGTCGAGCGTCTAAACCTGGATTCTGTATCAGTTCGGGCCGTAGTTTCGAAGCAGCGCAAACTCGTCTTATTAACCCATGCAACATCGGCCATCATTGCGAAGTTCTCGATCCGACGCTTTAACCCAAAAGCGCATCCATCGGTTCAGTTCTTAATTGAGGCAGTGAATAAAACTCCGCACATCCGTCATTACGGTGGAACGATCCACGAGAGACTTACATGGGTTGTTGACCTGCTCGAGCGCGTTGAGGAGCGAAAGCGAGAGGCAGAAATGACCGTTGCAGATCGTTTTATTCAACCACTTCGTTAACCACGAATTAATTACCTCACCCTCGGCATCCGCCACGGCAACATAAACTGTACGGCCCAGGATGAGAGTCTTGGAACGTCTAGCGTCTCATGAAATGAGGTGACGCGCTCACCGAGTAGTTCGCTGCTAAGAACCGAGCGTGCATAAAATGGAGTGTCTTCCAGGGTTTCCAGTATTTTTAGTTGAGCATCCTTGGGGTTGCGCATTTGTCTCTGAATCCGCCAACCAGTTTTGGGGAGAGCTTGACGAGGAGGGGGTTCAAAGTACTCAATGCGACCATCGGGAGTAAAAATAAGCCCCAGCACCCGCTCCACTCCATTCTTTTGGCGCACATCGTAAATGACAGCGGTACGTTCACCACTTAATTGCGCGCGCGACCAGTCCCAATCTTTAAAGGGAATCGCAATCGGCTCATCCCCCTCATTGGAATCAAAATACGCATTCCCCTGCCACTTGATTTTGGGAGACTCTAGCTCAACTTCGATGCGCGCAGCAGGAGCTAAGGGTCCCCAACGATGCTTGTGTTGATCATCCAGATGGGTCGAGATATTAAATAATTGCTTTGGGTATAACTTAAAGTGGCCAACGACACGCTGACCAAAGGGAACGGCCCGCTCCACAAAATCAACCCGTAGATGATCACCATTCCAATGCAAACTACTAGGCCCAATGACAAACTCAGTTTGATTACGAGAAATACTCGCTGCACTTCGTTCGGTCATGGTCCAACGTTTATTACCAGGACTATAGATTGCTAAATTAATCGCACAGTGGTTCTCTGGGTTGACATGGGCATGGCGACGGCGCGCTAAAGCATAGTAGGGAGAGAACACGCTCCCTACAAACGCAATCATGACCAGACCATGCTGGCCATCATCACTTAAGGCATCGACGTACCACCAGAGATAAGCACCCGACCCGACCGCTTGGTCAAACCGAGGTGACCCATCAGGGTTGCGGCCGCCATACGACCCGATAGAGCTGCCATGGGTACTCCCGCTCCCGGATGTGCGCTGCCCCCCGCTAGATAAAGACCCGGTATTGCTGTTTGAGCTGCTGGCCGACGAAAGGTATCCATCCAGCCGTGATTGGCTTGGCCATAAAGAGCCCCACCCGTTGCTGGAAAGAGGCGATGAAAGTCCTGTGGCGTCGTGCGCGTCACCGTTGCATCCGCTAAGGAGAGATTGAGGCCACAATGTTCGACCAGGGAAAGGGATTTTTCTTGACATGATTCAATCTCAGATAAAGTAGGTTGTTGATGATCACCAGTGGCTGGCGCGTTGACTAAACACAAGAGTCGCTCTCCATCAGGATGCGAAATGTGGGTATCGGTTTGATCTTGGGCGCAAATATAGACCGTTGGCTTTTGTGGCAAACGCCTGCGGTAGAAAATATCCGTGAACTCACTATCGTAGTCTGAGTCAAAGAATACGTTGTGCCGAATTAAAGGAAAACCGTGTGGCTTTGCGTACATTGACCAGGTAATCGCAGAGAGCGACCGAGTATTTTGGGTAATTGGGGAAGCGTGACGATTGGCTTCACCCAACAAGCCAGTTTGCAGAGCCATCGCATCACCATTAAAGATGACCGCTTGCGTTTGAATGGTCTCACCACTACTCAAGCGCACTCCCGAGACCTTGCGATTATGTTGTGTGATCTCATCACAGTTCACTCCACAAATAAAGCGCACACCTTTGGCGCGCGCTAGATCAGTGAGTGCCTGCGTAATGGCAATCATGCCACCTTGCACAGCCCACACTCCTTGCATTTCCACATCGGCGATCAGCATCAAGGTTGCAGGCGCCTGAAAAGGTGAGGAGCCACAGTAGGTGGCATAGCGACCAAAGAGCTGATGCAAGCGGGGGTCTTTAAAGTAACGACCTAAACTCTTCCAAAGATCATTGAATAAACCAATCTCATAAAGCGCTTTCGAGCCAGTCGGTCCCAAATCGCTCATCATCCCCATCATGGAGGGGCGTTGCGATAACATGTATGGCTTCTCTAAGGCACGATAGAGTTTGCGCGTTTGTTCGCAAAACTCAATAAAGCGTCTAGCTTCCGCAGCACCGGCAAAATCCTCAATCGCTTTAGCAGATTCATCGCGATTGGCAAAAAGATCCAAGCGCTCGGATTTACTCCATGCATGACGAGCTAATATTTTTAAAGGTTCAATCTTCAACACATCGTCAAGTCGTGAGCCTGCGTTGGCAAAGATGCCATCAAAGACCCAACGCATGGTAAATACCGTTGGTCCAGAATCAACCCCATGACCAGCGCAGTTGATTTGCCGGATCTTGCCCCCAAGGTTTTGTTCTTTCTCAACCACGATGACCTCAAGACCTGCACAAGCAAGCTCAAGAGCGCTTACTAGGCCACCGATGCCCCCACCGATTACTACAACCGGTTGATTGCCAAGGGATTTAGGCAAGTCCTCTTCCTTTCCACGTCCCGGTTGCATCAAATGGTTGAAAACGGACAAACATCGATTCAGAAAAGTATTGCCCTTGCATTGCTGATTTGATCGCTGCCAAATGAGCACCAGAGCGAGCATACGCATCCATGGCGGCTTGCGATTCCCAGATCGTAAATGTGGCCTGTCGAAGGATTGGCGCCTCACCCACACCTGCAGAAATTAAGCAGCCATCGGTATGCAATAAATCGACTTCGGCAGGGGGCGCCTTGGTCCAAAACGAGACCGCTTTTGAGGGTTTAATCGATGCGCGCGTGAGCGAAGCAATGGGTCCCGAGCTTGGTGGCGCAATGGATTCACTTAATTGATGTCCAGACCATCGACCTTTGACGGAGTAGGCACGAAGTTTGACAGTAAATAGTTCAAGAGCATGTCTTTGATACCACTTGAGTAAAGGGGACTCGCAAATAAATGCATTTGCATGCTCTAAAGAATCAAAGAGACTAAATAGACCTTGATGAGTCCCACTCGGGCTCACAGAGAACCCCGCATTTTTGCCAGACCCCATGTGCTTTTGTAAGACTAAGCCTTTGGGTCGATAAGTACTAAATCGATTAAACATGAGCCGGGTAATACCAGCGAGTTTGGCTTGCGGTTGGATGCTAACCAAGCTCATGACCGCCACCTGTGATGACATCTTATTCCTCGATGTCGCTATCTTTGCTTTGATCGCTCAGATTGTATTTGCGTAATTTGATGTAGAGACTTTGCCGTGACAAGCCCAACATCTCAGAGGCCGAGACGCGATTACCACGCGTCAGATCGAGCGCAGCTTTAATGCAAAGCTGCTCAATCAGATCAGTGGTCTCATTAATAATTTCTTTTAGGGGTAAACGCCCAACCAGTTGCGTGAGTTCCTCGCTCGAACGGGTAATGGATTCATCAGGTTGAATTTTCGAGCGAATGCGTGAACCTACCTCGCGAATCGTAAATCCTAAACAGGAATGCGGGTAAGAGACTGATACAGCGGAGATCTCAACCGGATGCAGGGTACCAAAGGAATCGCGAATCGATGTCGCAAATAATTTAATCGACCCTTTTTCTTGAAGATTAGAGAGCATGACACGCAAATCAACACTCGAGCGTTCGAGCCAGCGCTCGAGGGGCTCATTTAAGATTTGATCGAGCTTATCCGCCATGACCAAGCGTAAGAACGCTTGATTGGCCGTTAATATTTTTCCTGCCGAATTCGTCACAATAAATCCATCGGGTGCATTTTCGAGGGCTTGAATGACTAGCGACTGGGCTCCAGCATCTTGACGATCAACAAATTCACCAGAGCGCTTAATTGTGATTAATAGTAGGGATTGATTTTCATTACGAAATGGCGCAGCAGATAAAAATGCTTCTTGACCATTGAGTAATTTGGTATTTAAATCAGCGGCGGTGCTGGTATAGGCAACCTTACTCAATAAAGATTGCGCCTGAATCCGATCACCCTTGGCGAAATAATCAATCAGGGAGCGGCCATTTAGTTTCTTGATGGACTCACTTAATAAATCAGCAGCACGTGGATTAGCTTCAACGATTTTGAAGGTGTTCGCATCAAGAACAAGTACGGCCTCCGAGGCCATTTCAAATAAAACCCGATAACGGGTTTCGAGTTGGCGTAAGCGGGTGTAATCCCGCTCAATCGCTTGCTGAGCATCGACTAAGCGTTGTTGTAAAAGAGAGATCTCGCGCAAATCCCTAGCGAGCGCAATGATTTGACCTGAACTGCCGATTTTTAGTGTTGCGCAGAGTAGGGGTAAATCACTCGCCCCCGGCATTGGAACATTAATTTGCCGAAAGCGTGAGAGCGATGATTCATTGGCATCTGTTAAAAGCGCCTGAATCTTCGGACGGCTCTCTACCGTGACCATATCAATCCAGGATTTACCAACCCAGTTTTCTAAATTGGGACTTCGTAGATCCGGATTACCAAAGGCAATACTCTGAATCACACCCGCTGAATTGAGCGTTAGTGAGATGTCTGCCGAGGCCTCGACGAGATTCGCAATCTCATCGGGGTTTAACTGCCCAAAAGTGTGGGCGGTGCTGGCAATATTGGTCACGGGCTTAATCTTTTATTGATTTTTCTTAAACACGCGATTTTAAGATATTCTCTGCGGCAATCACGGCATCTGGGGCGCTCAAGGTGCAGATATCAGCGTTGCACTGATTCATTAAATCCGGCTTGGCATTAAAGAGTGCACCTCCGGCCATAATCCCGATTTGCGAGTTGGCCGAACATTGACGGATTGCTTTGACTAATTCCTGCATAGCATCCCATTGCAGCTCATATGAAATCGAGATTCCGACAATATCAAATGCTTGCTCACGGCATAGCGAGAGGATTTCTTCGCTGGAGGGGTTGGCTACCGTTGTGACATTCCAGCCTGCTTGAATAAAGAATTCACTTAGCATCAAAACCCCCATAGTGTGTTGGGAGTGGGGCATTGCAAACAACAACGCTTTTCCTGAGAGGGTTTTGTGCTGATTTTCGATATTACGAAAATCGGGACTGAGTTCTTGCATGAGTCGCTGGACTCGACCAAGGGCAAGGGTCACTGTTGTAAAGCTTTGCTCATCCAGTTCCCAATAACAGCCTAAGCGCCTAGCGGCAGGGGCAATTAAGTCGAGATAAATTTCATTTAAATTTCGCCCCTCGAGGCGCAATGCTTGAATATAACCAAGGCAAATATCGTTGGTGCTATGGATGAGTAGTTCAGCGAAGTGTTTTACCTCATCGCTAGAGATTGTCGTTCCTCGATGGCCCGAATCGATCTCGGGACGATTTTGACCATGCTGCATGAGGAGGCGGGGAATAATTTGTGCCTCTATGGTTTTATGAAGCAAATTGGAGAGTTCATGGGACGTCGGCGCATGAACTTTTTTGGAAATTGGGGTGCTGGAGTATGAATTCTTGGGCCATGATCGGCGTTCCTTGCCTTCTTGTGATTGATTACCGTCTCTCGGTAGATTAAGTTGATCCACTGTTTACCCCTAAGCCGTTTGCTAATGTTGCGATGCAATATTTATTGCACTAAATGCACCTTTTTTCAGTGATTTCTCTTCAGAAAGTACTTAAAACAAAGGCTAATTTGGGCCAAAAACCTTCCTTTTTTGACCCGTTTCCATAAGGTTTACCACTAGGAGGCTAAACTGTCAAAATAATTTGACACTTATAAGGGTTTATTCCTAGATTTGTCTACATAAAAAAGCGTAAACTTGAGTTTACATATTTATATAGGAGCCAGGCTGCGTAAGGAAAAAAGCACATGGCAAGTCAAATTCACCCCCTTTATACACCCGAAGAACGAATCCGACGTGATCGCTCGAAATGGACATTGGTTCAGGGAATCTTGGCGCCAGTGCAATTTGTCATTTTCTTAGTGAGTCTGTATTTCGTGATTCGATTTTTAATCACGGGCCAGGGCGAGTTTGCCGCCAATGTCTCGATTGTGATCAAGACCTTAATTCTTTACACAATCATGATCACGGGTAGCATTTGGGAAAAAGAGGTGTTCGGCAAGTACCTTTTTGCCCCCGCTTTTTACTGGGAAGACGTATTTAGCATGCTGGTTTTAGCATTGCACACCGCTTACTTATTTGCCCTCGCATTCGGAATTTTGGAAGCACGCGCTTTAATGGCTCTGGCCTTGTCAGCCTACTTGGCGTATGTGATTAATGCTGCCCAGTTTTTGTGGAAGCTGCGTCAGGCACGCTTGCAAGAGTCAAGCCAACGAACAGAACAGGTGATGGCATGAATCGCGTCATTCCTTTGCAACCCACCAGTGATGGTTGCGATTCGGCAGACCGTGCAATCCTCAAAGAGCGTGGTCAACGCGAGGTGTTTTGTGGCCTGACCGGCATCATTTGGCTGCATCGCAAAATCCAGGATGCTTTTTTCTTAGTGGTTGGTTCGCGCACCTGCGCACACTTGGTGCAATCTGCGGCAGGTGTGATGATTTTTGCAGAGCCTCGTTTTGCTACGGCCATTATTGATGATCATGATTTGGCAGGCTTAGCTGATGCCAATGAGGAACTCGATCGGGTGGTCGATCAGCTCCTCACTCGCAGACCCGATATCAAGATGCTCTTCTTGGTTGGCTCATGCCCATCCGAGGTCATCAAATTGGATCTCTCACGCGCTGCTGAGCGATTAAGCAAAACATACACACCACGCGTACGAATCCTTAACTACTCGGGTAGTGGGATTGAAACGACCTTCACTCAAGGTGAGGATGCTTGCCTAGCGGCGCTTGCCAAAGAGATTCCGCAGCATGCAAAGCTGCATTCGACAGAAAGGGAAGTAGACCTCTTGATTGTTGGTTGCTTGGCCGATATTGTTGAGGATCAGTTCTCCCGAATCTTTAATGAGCTGGGGATTGAGTCGTATGCATTCTTTCCACCAAGACGATCGGGTGATATTCCGCGCCTTGGTCCGAATACCCGGTACTTGCTGGTACAACCCTTTTTAACGGATACCGCTCGTGTTCTTGATGATATGGGCGCCAAACGAATTCCAGCGCCATTCCCACTCGGTGTTGAAGGGACAGAGGCGTGGTTTGCTGCTGCAGCCAAAGTATTTGGAATTGATCCAAATCGTGTTGAGACAGTCATTGCACCGAAGCGTCAGCGTGCAAACCTAGCGCTCGAGCGCCAACGCCAAGTGCTCAACGGACGTTCAATCTTTTTCTTTCCAGACTCGCAATTAGAAATTCCGCTAGCTCGATTCTTGCACCGCGAACTGGGGATGCAGTTGACTGAAATCGGGATGCCTTATATCCATCGGCAACATCTAGCAGAGGAACTGGCCTTACTACCAACCGAAGTGAGCTTATCCGAAGGGCAGGATGTGGAGAAGCAATTGGATCGCTGTCGCAGTTACCGCCCCGATATGGTGGTTTGTGGCTTGGGTTTAGCAAATCCCCTTGAAGCTGAGGGAATGACAACCAAATGGTCAATTGAATTGGTATTCACACCGATTCAAGGGTTTGATCAGGCGGCTGATTTGGCTGAACTCTTTGCGCGGCCATTGGTGCGCAGAACCAAATTGGCAGCTTAGGAGAGGTCATGAAATTAACACTGTGGACTTACGAAGGACCTCCGCACATTGGCGCGATGCGCATTGCTACTGCGATGGAGGGAGTGCATTACGTCTTGCATGCACCGCAAGGTGATACCTATGCGGACTTGCTCTTTACCATGATTGAGCGTATGAACAAACGCCCACCGGTGACCTACACGACATTTCAGGCACGCGATCTTGGTGGCGATACAGCAGAGTTATTTAAGGATGCGGCGCGTTCTGCTTATGCACGCTTTAAGCCAGACCTACTCATGGTTGGTGCATCGTGTACCGCTGAACTGATTCAGGATGATCCAGGTGGATTAGCAGCAGCGTTGCAGTTATCGGTTCCGGTATTGCCTTTGGAATTACCCGCCTATCAAAAGAAAGAGAATTGGGGAGCAGCAGAAACTTTCTATCAAATGGTGCGTTTATTGGGTAAAGATTATGTTTTACCTCCAGGAGAAATACGCAAACCACGACCCGCTGGATTGCCACCAAGTTGCAATATCTTAGGACCAACCGCCTTGGGATTTCGGCATCGCGATGATTTGGTGGAAATTCGGAAGCTGCTGCGACAGATTGGTGTGCGAGTCAATGTTGTCGCACCCTTGGGTGCTAAACCTGAAGATATTTCACGCTTGCA
Source organism: Polynucleobacter sp. MWH-UH24A (assembly GCF_018687475.1). Taxonomy (NCBI): domain Bacteria; kingdom Pseudomonadati; phylum Pseudomonadota; class Betaproteobacteria; order Burkholderiales; family Burkholderiaceae; genus Polynucleobacter; species Polynucleobacter sp. MWH-UH24A. The sequence goes on along the minus strand of NZ_CP061292.1, from coordinate 1,346,295 downwards.
TGAGGCAGACTTTAACGTGGTGCTCTATCCCGAAGTGGCCAATAGTGCAGCCCAGTGGTTAAGTAAAAACTTTGGGCAACCCAGTACTAAAACTATCCCAATCGGATTTAATGCAACACGAGCTTTCATTGAGGAAGTATGTACGCTTGCACAAATCCATTGTGATATCGAAGAGCTTACTAAACGTTCGCGTGCTCGCTGGTATGCCTTATCGGTCGATTCAACCTATTTAACCAACAAACGCGTCTTTATCTTTGGTGATGCAACCCATGCAATTGCAGCTGCAAAAGTTGCATCGCAAGAAATGGGTTTTCAGGTAGTCGGCCTTGGTACTTATAGCCGAGAGTTGGCTAGGGAAGTGAGAGAAGCAGCCACTCAGTATGGTGTAGAGGCTTTAATCACGGACGATTACCTCGAGGTTGAGCAGCGTATTACCGAACTACAGCCTGAGTTGATCCTGGGTAGTCAGATGGAGCGCCATATTGCCAAACGTCTCAAGATTCCGTGTGCTGTGATCTCAGCACCAATCCATGTGCAAGACTTCCCTGCGCGTTACTCGCCACAAATGGGGTTTGAGGGAGCCAATGTTCTCTTTGATACCTGGGTTCATCCATTGATGATGGGCTTAGAAGAGCACTTGATCGGTATGTTCCGTGAAGACTTTGAGTTTCATGATGGTGCAGTGCCCTCACACTTAGGTCATGGGCATCAACGCACTTCAGCCAATGAGGCTAGTGTCGCCGCTGAGCCAACACCGATTGCTGAGATTGCAGTCGCCAACGGCGCCCCAGTAACAGAGAGTGTGTGGGAGCCAGAGGCACAAAAAGAGCTGAATAAGATCCCATTTTTTGTACGCGGTAAGGCAAAACGCAATACCGAGCGCTTTGCGATTGAGCGCGGTTTACCAACGATTTCTTTAGAAACTTTGTACGACGCAAAAGCCCATTTTGGACGCTAAGCGCACTGGAGCCATGTTATGAACGTAGTCAATATTCCCGTAAGTGAGATGAAACCACGGCGAGCGGACGGAGAGGGCAGTGTTCAAGTCCAACTTGACCCCAATTTAAAGATTGGGAAGGCAAAAGTCTTTGCGGTTTATGGCAAGGGCGGAATTGGTAAGAGCACCACCTCCTCAAATCTCTCGGTAGCGTTCTCTAAGTTAGGAAAGCGCGTGATTCAGATTGGCTGCGATCCAAAGCATGATTCCACCTTCACGCTCACCAAAAAATTGATGCCGACTGTGATTGATGTTTTGGAGAAGGTTGATTTTCATTCAGAAGAATTGCGCGTCGAGGACTTTGTCTACGAAGGCTATAACGGGGTTATGTGTGTTGAAGCCGGCGGCCCTCCTGCAGGAACAGGTTGTGGCGGCTATGTTGTTGGTCAAACTGTGAAATTACTCAAAGAACATCACTTGCTTGACGATACTGATGTCGTGATTTTTGATGTCTTGGGTGATGTAGTATGCGGTGGCTTTGCAGCACCCTTACAGCATGCGGATCGCGCACTCATCGTTACGGCTAATGATTTTGATTCGATCTTTGCGATGAATCGCATTGTGCAAGCGATTGGTGCCAAAGCTAAAAACTATAACGTGCGCTTAGGCGGCGTGATTGCCAATCGCAGTGCTGCTACGGATCAAATTGACAAGTTCAATGAAAAAGTAGGCCTCAAAACGATGGCGCATTTTCCAGATTTGGATGTGATCCGTCGCAGCCGCTTAAAGAAATCAACGCTCTTTGAGATGGAGCAATCGCCAGAGCTCGACAAAGTGCAGCAAGAGTATCTGCGTCTAGCAGCAGCCCTCTGGGCTGGCGCAGACCCTCTGCCAGCAGTTCCCATGAAAGACCGTGACATTTTTGATCTCTTGGGATTTGATTAATTAGGGTATTGGTATGCAAGAGCATTCGTATCTCGAAAAACGTAGTCAGTTGCAGCAGTACTTTGATCGGACTGCGTTTGATGCCTGGGCAAAATTAACCTCGACCGCACCAGTAAGCGGGATTCGCAAAACGGTGCGGGCGGGGCGTGATGAGATGCGTAAAGTCCTACTTAGTTATTTACCAGCCGACTTGCATGGACAGCGGGTTTTGGATGCGGGTTGTGGTACGGGTGCGCTAGCTGTCGAATTGGCTAAGCGCGGTGCGCAGGTGATGGCCACCGATATTTCACCGACCTTGATTGACTTGGCACGCGAACGCTTACCGACCGACTTGGGTCGGGGGTCAATTGAGTTCTTTGCTGGGGACATGTTAGACCCCTCTTTGGGTAATTTTGATCACGTGGTTTGTATGGACTCGATGATTCATTACCACCGCCGCGATATTACCAAGGCGCTTGCTGGTTTAGCGCAGCGAACTAGTCAACGAATCGCATTTACTTTTGCACCGAAGAACCCATTTTTATCCACCATGATTACCGTAGGACGTTTATTTCCTCGCGGTGATCGGGCACCCTTTATTGAACCGGTTGCTGAACAAACCCTGGCAAAGATGATCAGCCAAGAAACCGATTTAAGTGCTTGGAAAATTGATGCGACCCAAAAAATTGCGCGCGGTTTTTATATTTCGCAAGCGATGGTGCTAACCCGATGATGCGCACGATGAACCTTAATCTTTTCTCAGCCTGGCGTCGGATCTCGCCACGGCTCATGCCATTTTCTGATGTGGCAACGAAAGACCTGCCTTTAAGTAAATGGTTACGTTTGGCATTGTTCCAAGTATCCGTTGGGATGGCGACGGTAATGCTGATTGGCACCCTCAATCGCGTGATGATCGTTGAGATGGGAGTGCCCGCAAGTCTCGTCGCGCTAATGGTAGCGCTCCCGTTATTGTTTTCACCATTTCGTGCACTGGTGGGATTTAAAAGTGATCACCACCGCTCGTTTTTGGGTTGGAAGCGTGTTCCATATATTTGGTTGGGGAGTTGGTTGCAGTTTGGTGGTCTTGCCATCATGCCATTCTCTCTAATTTTATTGTCTGGTGATTCCAACTGGCCTCACTGGTTTAGTTATATTGCTGCAGCACTGGCATTCCTATTGGTTGGTGCGGGTATGCAAATTACCCAAACTGCGGGCTTGGCTCTCGCATCGGATTTGGCAACCCCAGCATCCCGCCCACGGGTTGTGGCTCTTATGTATGTGATGTTCCTGATCGGTATGGTCTTCAGTAGCGTTTTATTTGGACTATTGCTTAGTAACTTCTCACCACTGCGTTTGATTCAGGTGGTGCAGGGCGCTGCTGCGCTGACGATGGTGCTAAATCTGATGGCACTCTGGAAACAAGAGGCGCGCCAACCGAAGACGAAGGAGCAACTCAGTCAAGAGCCAATCACTCGCTTTAAAGAATCTTGGAATCAATTTGCCAAGCAAGACAAGGTTATTCGTTTCTTGATTGCTTTAGGGATGGGAACTGCAGCCTTTAGCATGCAAGACATCATTTTGGAGCCTTATGGGGCCGAGGTGCTTCACTTGTCGGTCAGTGCTACAACCTTGTTAACCGGCTTGACCTCAATCGGAGCCTTATTGGCATTTATGTTGGCGGCTAAGGTCCTAAATCGTCAAATTGATTCGCATCGCTTAGCTGCGGTCGGGGCTCTGTGTGGGATCTTCGCCTTTACCTGTGTGATCTTTTCAGAGCCATTGCTCGCACCTAATTTATTCCGAGTCGGCGCATTCTTGATTGGTTTTGGTGGCGGATTGTTTGCTGTTAGCACCTTAGCAACTGCGATGAGTTTTGATTCCTTAGGAATGAATGGTCTCGTGATCGGTGCCTGGGGTGCGGTGAGTGCGAGCGCAGCTGGATTGGCTATTGGACTTGGTGGAGTGATTCGGGATGTGGTTTCCAGCTTAGCCGTATCGGGATCGCTTGGATCCGTTTTGGTTTCACCAGGAACGGGATATAGCTTTGTCTATCACATTGAATTGTTTTTGTTGTTTGCAACCTTGGTTGCGATTGGTCCTTTGGTCATGATGAAGCATCCAAAGCCAACGCAGTCGGATTCGAAGTTTGGATTAGCGGAGTTTCCAAGCTAATTCATTGTTAAAGAGGGGAGTACGTTATGGGAACTGGAGCAATTACACAATACGTGGATGTCGCGCAACTAGCCTTGTATGCATTTTGGGTTTTCTTTGCCATCCTCATTTATTACCTCACCATTGAGAGTAAACGCGAGGGATTTCCTCTGGAATACGATCAAGCGGGCAAGGTGCGTCGTGCTGAGGGCATTGCTGCAATGCCTAAGCCAAAAACCTTCAAAACCCAATTCGGTGGCGATGTTACGGTGCCCCGTGATGAGCCCTTAGAGCGTTTGGCTGCGCGACCAGCGAATGGGATGAATGGTGCACCGATTGAGCCAACTGGCAATCCAATGCTCGATGGTATTGGTCCTGGTGCGTATGCCAATCGTGCCGATGTACCCGATCATATGCCAGAAGGTGGCCCGCGTATTGTTCCAATGCGCTTATTGAGTGACTTTAGTGTAGCCAGACAAGACATTGATCCTCGTGGCCTTAATGTGGTGGGTGCCGATGGGGTGCGCGGTGGAACCATTAAAGAGATTTGGGTCGATCGCCTCGAGATGATGATTCGGTATTTGGAGCTCGAGACCACGCCAGAAGCAGGCGCTCGTCGCGTGCTGTTGCCCATGAACTTTGCCCGTGTAGGTCGTAATCAGGTTTCTGTGAAAGCGGTATTGGGCAAACATTTTGCAAAAGTTCCGGCGACGAAGAGCATGGAGCAAATTACCTTGCTCGAAGAGGAAAAAATCATGGCGTACTTTGGGGCGGGCACTTTATATGCCACTCCTGAGCGCAGTGAGCCATTGGTGTAATTGCAATGAGTACGATCTACCAATCCCCAGAGCACGAGTTCGAGGCACAGCCCGGATTGCCTGAGCCTTTGCCTCAGAACGAGCGCATTCTGTGGCAAGGAAAGCCAGACCTCAAATCGTTTGCACTTCATGCAGCGCATTTGCAATGGTTCGCACTGTACTTTTCTGCCATGGTTGTTCTAAAGGCAATTGCCATTAGCCGATCTGCAGGCGGCTGGGTTGAGGAATGGCCAGGCTTTGCTTGGGCTTTGGGATTATCACTTTGCGCGTTGGTGATGTTGGCCTTACTGACCTATTGGTCCGTGAATGCAACGATGTATACCTTAACCAATCGGCGTTTGGTCATGCGCATTGGGATTGTGCTGACGATTACATTTAATTTACCCCTCAAACGTTTAGCACAAGCGGGTGTTCATATTTATCCTGACGGTAGTGCGGATATCCCCATCAAGCTCAATGCCGATGACAAAATCCCGTTCTTGCATCTGTGGCCACATGCCCGCGCTTGGAAGTTGGCCCACCCCGAGCCAATGTTGCGATGCGTGCCAGACGGCGCTAAGGTAGCTAAGTTATTTGCAGATACTTGGGCGACGATGAATCAGGTTGAACTTCGCTCTCAGCCCATCGGTCAGTCCGAGTCACCAATTAGCGCCTATGGGCAGGGTATGGCTATTGCAAAGGTTTCTCAATCACGCTCATGAACCGTTCACCATCGCCCTTAATGACTAAAACAAGTGTTCTCGCACTCGCACTTGGAGCGCTTGTTGTATTCGCTACTTGGGTAACGCAGCAGTCCAAACAGATGGTGCGGTATCCCGATGCGCCCGCAGCACTCATCAAACAATTGCGGTTTGAAGATCGTACTGATGGGTCGATTGCGGTCGTTGATTATCAAACGAAGCAGCAAGTCGATGTGATTACTGGAGAGGCAGGCTTTGTGCGCGGGGCTTTAAGAACCCTAGCGCAAGAGCGCAAGCGTCGCGAAATCGGAAGCGAGCCTCCTTTTGAGCTAATTGCCCGTCAAGATGGGCGCTTGACCCTTGCCGATCCCAGTACAGGACGCATGATTGATTTGGAGTCCTTTGGGGTTATTAATTCGCAGCATTTTGCACGCCTTCTTCGGACGGATGCAAATCAAATCCAACAACGTTGATATTGGAGAAATACATGGAGTCCGCAGAAAGCCTATTACGAGATCAAATTCCGGTGGCCCCGCAAATTAATGATTCAACCAAGAAGGCATTGCAAGATGCGATGTTGAGTCCGCGGTTTTACACCACTGACTTTACCGAAGTGGATCGCACCAACATTGATGCATTGCGCTCGGAATGGAATGTTCTGATGGCTGAGTTTGCAGCAGATATTAATTCGGATCATTTTCAGCGACCCGCCGATATGAGTAAGAACTATTCCAATGTGGATCCCGAACTCTATGACGAGTTTGTTGATTTCTTGATTAGCTCAATTACATCAGAGTTTTCAGGATGTATTTTGTATGCTGAAATCAAGCGCAAGGTCAAAAATGAGGATATGAAGTTGCTCTATGGCTATATGGCTCGTGACGAGTCGCGCCATGCGGGCTTTATTAATCAGTGGCTCAAGGATTTTGATATTGGGATTGATCTCGGATTTTTGGCAAAGGCAAAAAAATACACGTATTTCAAGCCAAAATTTATTTACTATGCAACCTATCTCTCCGAGAAAATTGGATACGCTAGGTACATCACGATCTTTCGTGAGCTTGAGAAAAAACCAGAGCTGCGTTTTCATCCGATCTTCTTGTGGTTTGAGAGGTGGTGCAATGATGAGTTTCGTCACGGCGAAGCCTTTGCATTAATCATGCGTGCAAATCCCCATTTATTAACGGGGCTTAATAAATACTGGATTCGGTTCTTCTGCTTAGCGGTCTATAGCACGATGTATGTTCGTGATCATTCAAGACCACAGTTGTATAAAGCCATGCAGATCTCACCGACCGACTATGACAAAAAAGTCTTGCGAATTACCAATGAGATTACCAAACAGGTATTCCCCATCACCTTGAACTTGGATGACCCTCGGTTTTACGAGTGCATGAACCAAATGTTGGCCTTATTCCAAAAAATGGATGTTTATAAGGCACGTGGAGGGCTTTTAGCAAAAGTCATGGTGCCACTCCTGGGCATTCGTGCTGGTTTGGTCTTTGCGCGCGCTTATTTCTTACCCGTACACAATCATGAGTTACCCCGTAATGTTCGCTTGGTTCCTAGCTGGTAATGAACGATGAGCGTAAGTAGCTTTCTCTTTCCCATGCTGTACACCATCTTTTTATGGTGGTTTGGGACTGGCATTATTTTGCTACTCAACCAACGCCCACGCTCGACCCATCAGGCAACTTTTTGGATGAGCGGTATGGTTTTACTGTTTGCCTTGGTTGGGTTAAAAACCAGCGCTAATTTAAATACGGTCGCTGGAGCATATTGCGGATTTACTTGTGCTTTATTAGTCTGGGCTTGGCAAGAAATTGGATTTCTATTGGGGTATGTAACAGGTTCGCGTCGCACTCCATGCCCCCCGGATTGCAGGGGTGTGCGTAAAGCGTTTTATGCCTTTCAAACGATTTTTCATCACGAATTAGCCCTGATCGTTCTCGGAATTGCTGTAGCAATTGCAACCTGGGGTGGTAGTAATTTAGTTGGGTTATGGACCTTTCTCATCCTCTGGGCGATGCGGCAAAGCGCCAAACTCAATGTGTTCTTGGGAGTCTTGAATCTCAATGAGAAGTTCTTGCCCGTGCATCTTCAATACATGCATAGTTACTTCACCAAGCGAGCGATGAACCCCTTGTTACCGATTTCGATTCTTTTGGCGTGTTTGGCGGCATTGCCTCTTTGGCAGCACGCATTTGCTGCGAATGCCAATGCGTATCAAATTGCGTCGTCGACCATTTTGGCGACTTTACTATCGCTTGCGATTCTCGAGCACATCATGATGGTCTTACCATTTTCAACGGACGGATTATGGAAATGGGGACTTCGGTCTTAAACCAATCTTCTCAACGGTCCTGGCCAACTCCATTGGTAATCCTGGAGTTGCTCAAGCCCATCACATGGTTTCCTCCCATGTGGGCATTTGCTTGTGGTGTCATTGCAACCGGTATTGCGATCACCGAGCGTTGGCAAGTTTTATTGGCGGGCGTGCTGTTAGCTGGGCCGATGGTGTGCGCAACCAGTCAGGCAATTAATGACTGGTTTGATCGGCATGTCGATGCGATTAATGAGCCCAATCGTCCGATTCCGTCAGGGCGCATGCCGGGACGCTGGGGCCTATACATTGCCATTCTTTGGACCGGTTTATCGCTGCTCGTGGGTTGGTGGATTAGCCCCTGGGCATTTGTTGCAACCTTGATTGGTCTATTCCTAGCCTGGGCATATAGCGCACCACCGTTACGCCTCAAACAAAATGGCTGGTGGGGGAATGCAGCTTGCGGATTATCGTATGAAGGTCTTGCTTGGTTTACTGGTTCCGCTGTGATGCTAGGGGATGCATTTCCGTCGGTGGCATCCATCATCTTGGCTTTACTCTATAGCATTGGTGCGCACGGCATTATGACCTTGAACGACTTTAAAGCAATTGAGGGCGATCGCCAAATGGGCGTGCGTTCATTACCCGTGCAATTGGGTATTAACGGAGCGGCTTGGAATGCCTGCTTGATGATGATTGTTCCGCAATACCTTGTTGTTGGATTCTTGTACTGGCATGGCAGCTCATTTCATGCATTAGCGATTCTGGTCTTAATCATTGCGCAATTATTGATGATGAAGTACTTCCTAGAGGACCCGGTAAAGCGCGCATTATTCCTAAGTGGTTTTGGTGTCCCATTATTTGTAAGTGGCATGATGATTAGTGCCTTTGCTGTGGGTCGATCAGCATGACTCAACATTTCACTACCCTCAATTGGTTTGGGATTGCTCGTTTAGGACTTGTACAAGCCTCCTTAGGTGCAGTCGTGGTACTGACCACATCGGTTTTGAATCGCGTGATGGTGATTGAGCTTGCACTTCCTGCATTACTACCCGGTTTATTGGTAGCGATGCATTATTTAGTGCAATTTATTCGACCCCGGATGGGCTTTGGATCGGATCGCAGTGGCCGTTCAACGCCCTGGATTCAGGGTGGAATGTTAGTTCTGGCCAGTGGTGGCGTGTTGGCAGCGGGTGCGGTGGCTTTGATGAGTCGCGATGTAAGCTCGGGTATCGGCCTCGCTTTTATTGCTTTCATGATGATTGGTTTAGGAGTGAGCGCAAGTGGTACGGCTTTACTAGTGCTCCTAGCAAAACGCGTAGATGAAAAGCGTAAGGCCGCCGCTGCAAGTTGCGTCTGGCTCATGATGATCTTTGGCTTTGCGATGACAGCGGGTATTAGCGGAAAACTACTCGACCCATTTTCCTTTGAGCGCCTCATCATGGTCTCACTGGGTGTGTCGTGCATCGCACTTGCGATTAGCTTTATTGCACTGCATGGACTTGAACCTAAATCCCTTGCACAAACCGCACAGAACGCCAATGAGCCCAAATTGCGATTTAAAGAAGCCTTAGCCGAAGTATGGCAAGAGTCACGTGTACAGCGTTTTACCGTGTTCGTCTTTATCTCGATGTTGGCGTATAGCTCACAAGATCTAATCTTGGAACCTTTTGCAGGTACTGCGTTTGGTTTAACCCCTGGAGAGACAACGAGCCTATCTGGCCTTCAACATGCTGGAGTACTTTGCGGCATGCTGCTGTGTGGGTTTATCACGAGCAGAAGTAAGAATCCAAATTTATCGTCACTGCGGATATGGACGGTTGGAGGCTGTATTGCCTCATCACTCGCCATGCTGAGTTTGGTGATGTCTGGATTGGTGGGTCCTGGTTGGCCATTCTTTAGTACCGTATTTATATTAGGAGTATCGAACGGCGCGTTTTCGATCGCAGCGATTGGTTCGATGATGCAATTTGCTGGTATGGGCAAGGAGCGTCGCGAAGGTGTCCGTATGGGCGTTTGGGGAGCAGCCCAAGCAATTGCTTTTGGACTGGGTGGTATTTTAGGAACGGGGGCGAGCGATCTCGCGCGTTATATATTAGGTGACCCAGTAACCGCTTATGCAAGCGTCTTCTTTGTTGAGGCCATTTTATTTATGGCTGCTGCCATTCTGTCGTTTTATATCCGACCCAATGAACGTATTACCAAAACCCAACCGGTTGAGTCATCAATCCCTCGCCCGTTTATTTCCCATGGAGGATCATCATGAGTACCCTAGAAACCTTTGATGCAGTGGTCGTTGGCGGCGGGCCCGCAGGGGCAACCGCAGCTGGTGATCTTGCCAAAATGGGACATACCGTTTTATTGCTCGATCGCGCGGGCCGCATTAAACCCTGTGGCGGTGCAATTCCACCCCGTCTGATTAAAGACTTTGGGATCCCCGACGAGCTATTGGTCGCTAAAGCCCGTTCAGCCCGTATGATCTCACCTAAAAATAATCAAGTCGACATCCCAATTGATGGTGGTTTTGTGGGAATGGTCGATCGTGATCAGTTTGATGAATGGCTTCGTGTTCGTGCAGCCAATGATGGCGCCACACGTCGCACCGGTATTTTTGAGAAGATCACACGCGACACTGATGGTACGGCCATTGTTCACTATCGAGTTCACTCCGCCAATCGATCAGAGCCGGAGAAGACTGGGGCGGTTCGTGCGAAGACCATTATTGGTGCTGATGGCGCCAAATCGGGTGTAGGGCGCCAGGCAATCCCTGGGGCCAAAGATGTCGATTACGTATTTGCTTATCACGAGATTGTTCGGGTTCCCGAGGCACCGCCACAAGGTTATGATGGCTCGCGTTGTGATGTGTTTTATCAAGGTACACTATCGCCCGATTTCTACGGTTGGATCTTTCCGCATGGCAATACCATGAGTATTGGAACGGGTAGTGCAGATAAAGGATTTTCATTGCGTAGCGCCGTAGGCCAACTCAAGAAACTAACTAATTTAGAAAATACCGAGTTGCTACGCCACGAAGGCGCACCATTACCAATGAAGCCACTTAAAAAATGGGATAACAATCGGGATGTCATTTTGGCGGGGGATGCTGCCGGGGTCGTTGCTCCCGCTTCGGGCGAGGGGATTTATTACGCGATGGTGGGGGGTCGATTAGCGGCTGAGTCGGTGCATGAGTTATTAGTAACCGGAAATGTCAAGGCCTTAGCCCAAGCACGCAAGCGCTTCATGAAAGAGCACGGTACAGTATTTCTGGTTCTGGGGATCATGCAACGCTTTTGGTATGGAAACGATAAGCGTCGCGAGCGTTTTGTCAAAATGTGCGAAGATAAAGATGTACAACGTTTAACCTTTGAATCGTACATGCATAAGAAATTAGTTCGTAAAGATCCGATGGCTCATATTAAAATTTTCTTTAAAGATATGGCTCACCTTTTGGGCATGGCCAAGGTATGAGTGCGGAGTGGTTTGCGCACTATAAGCCAATTATTTTTGCTGTTGTTTGGGGTTTAGTGCTCGCACTGGCTGGAGCATGGGCCACCGATATTGGTGAGTGGTACAAGAGTCTGCAACAACCCCCCTGGAAACCACCCGATTGGGTGTTTGGGCCAATGTGGACAGTCATCTTTATTCTTGCGGGCGTTGCTTTTGTAATGGCTTACCATCGAGCCCCCAATCAAGAAACCATCCGGATGTTGGTCATTCTCTTCATTGTGAATGGTTTATTTAATTTCATTTGGAGCGTTTTGTATTTTCGGATGCAAAGACCCGACTGGGCGCTGATTGAGGCGGTTGGATTATGGCTCTCGGTATTAGCGATCGTACTCGCTACGCGTTCGTATTCACCCATCTCAAGCTTCTTGATGCTGCCATACCTCGCTTGGGTATCGGTGGCCATGTTGCTTAACTGGACCACGATTCAATTAAACGGCCCATTTGGTCGGGGCTAATAAAAAAGCCAAGCAGAGCGCTTGGCTTTTCCTAAGGCAAGTAGTTGATTAACCCAGGCTGTCTGCCCAAATGTTACGAGCCCAACCCCAAGCGTAAACCCCTTCCAACTTACTGGCTTCAGCGGATAGGCCACCTGAGCCTGGAACGGTCTTGAAGGTCTTATCTTTGGCATCGTACTGATGGACGCTGGCAACGTGAACCACCTCATCCGCACTTACAAAGCTGTAGCAGGTGTTGGTGAGAACTGGATTTTGATTGACTTCAAAACCACCAAGTTCAGCAACGATCGCTGCTGCCGCAACTTTGGCATGCGAGTTGGCCATATGGCCTGATTTGGGCATTAGTGGAGCAATCTGAATCGAATCACCAAGAACGTGGATGTCTTTGGCGGCAGTCGATTCAAAATTGATGTAGTTGACATTCACCCACCGGGCATTCGAATTCGCAATACCGGTGCGTACTGCGATGTCGCCAGCGCGCATGAGGGGCAAAACATTCAATACATCAGCTTTGACGTCATTTTGCACATCAAATTTGAGCGTCTTGGTTTTGCTATCAACCTCAACTACATTGTGTTTCGGACGGTATTCAATCATGCCGGCATACATGGAGGCCCAAGCCTTTTTGAAGAGACCACCTTTCGAAACCACATCGTCATTGGCATCAAGGATTAATACCTTCGACTTGGGCTTAAATTGCTTAAAGTAACTGGCGACTTGGCAGGCACGCTCATAAGGTCCGGGAGGGCAGCGATACGGTGCCATTGGAATGGATATTGCGTAGACGCCGCCATCTTTCATGGACTCGAGTTGCTTGCGAAGTAAAACAGTTTCAGGGCCAGCTTTCCATGCTTGGACCGTCACACCTTCTTGGTTAGCCTTATCTAAGCCTTTGATGGTATCCATCATCAGACCAATACCAGGCGACAGGATGAGCTTGTCGTATTTCATTGAGCCACCCGAGGCCAAGCGAATGGTCTTTTGCTTCGCGTCAATGGAAGCCACCATATCCTTCACAACCTTAATGCCATGGCGCTTGGTCAAGTTGTCATAGGGAGTCGAGATATTGGCGATGGTGGTGTGACCACCAACAACTAGGTTCGACATTGGGCAGGAGATAAATTCTGCATTCGGTTCAATTAAAGTAACTTGAGCAGTGTTGTTCGAAAACATCCGCACATACTTCGCGGCGGTAGCGCCACCGTACCCACCCCCGACGACGACTACATTAGCTTTACTAATATTGACGGGAGGGCTAGCACAACCAGCCAATACACCTAACGATGCTGCGGAACTAACTCCTAAAAAGTGACGACGATCCATTTTTTTTATCCTCAATTATTTTTTGCCAAGCACATTGGCAATGGTTTGGAGTTGCTCATCGGTATAGCCTTTAGCTAATTGATGCATGATGGTTCCAGTGCGTGCACCGCTCTTAAACGCTTTGAGTTGAGTCAACATGGCATCGGGCGATAAATGATTAATTTGAGGCATGCCCGCATTTGGAACACCAACACCATTCGTGCCATGGCAATTCGCACAAGTAGCTGCCAAGGACATTTGATTGATATTGGCAGGACTAGTTTGCGCAACCGCAAGGCCACTAAAGGATAGTAGACCTACAGTGCCGATACTAAGCCCCATGACCTTGAGCTGATGGACAGATGGAAAGTGCATTTTGATAATCTCCATTGGTTTTAATTCAAACAACAAAAGCATCCGTGATATTAATTGATTGATGGGCAATATCGAAGGAAATATCCCATGGTTTCAATACTTAATAGTCATAATCATATAACCCGAACGATTGCTTAGGATTAAGGTTTTCCCTAGGTTTTATGGAAATACTTCCAGTAAATAAAGAGCCTTAAACGCTAGGCTAATAAACTATTGATTATGCAAGCGCCCATCTCCATTCCTTCGATTCTGTTTGGGCTCGTTTTGGCATGCGTTACCTATTTTTATGGCGTCGATAGTCGCTTTGCTCCGAAGAATGGCGATGAATACCCATATACCCATATTGTCCGTATGACCAATGCCGCGGATGCATGGTTACCGTTGCAGTCAGAAATGGTTGGTATCAAAAATACCAAACCACCATTGTTGTTTTGGCAGGGCATGCTCTCAACCGATCATGGCAACGCATGGTCACTCTTTAATCTACGCTGGCCAAGTTTGGTGTACACCGCGCTCACTACTCTTCTGATTGTGTTGAGTGCAGTCGCAATCAGTAAAAATCTCTCGGCTGGCGTATTGGCAGGGGTTATTTGGCTTGCCTTCTATAATACCTATCGTTATGGACGTCCGTATCTAGCCGAACCCCCAGAGATTTTTTGGCTTTCTCTCCCATTTTTTCTGTTACTGATTGTTGGTAAACGGCTCATCGAGTCTAAATTGGTATTTCCTCTGATCACGGGTAGCGCTTTTGGCTTTGCATTGCTGTACAAGTCGGTAGCCTACATCGTTCCTGCCTGCCTAGTATTAACTCTTTGGTATTGGCAATGGCGCGATTGTCGGGTGGTGGAATGCATTCAACGCGATCTTTTCAAAGTGATCTCGATCGGCCTGATTGCATTAGGTTTATTCGCGCTGTGGTTTGTCTTCGATCCCGATCCTATGGCGATCTGGAATGAATTCGTGATTGGTGAGAATGCGGGTAAGTTTGCTGCCAGGAATACGAGCTATCTGAAAGACTTTGTCTGGGGTGGAGATAGTGTGGGCATGCTTTTAGTGACTGGGGTAGCAAATGCCGGATTTTTAGCATTCGTAGTATTTAACCTCTTTTATCTGGCGATTCGTGATCGCAAATCGATGAGCACGGAAGAGAAATTACTGTGGATTTGGATTGCGGTGTTTTTTATCATCTTTTCCCTACCTAGCCAGCGTTCGGGCCGATATTTGTTGCCCATCATGCCAGCGATTGCCATCTTATTGGCCATGCATTGGCAGCAACTTAGTCGCTGGACCTTTTGGCTTGGCTTGGTATTGCAGGGTATTGTTTTAATAGCCTTGGCATGGCTCTCTTGGAATATCAATCTTTGGTCGTATCCAATATGGCATTGGTTTTTACTCATCGGCGCAATTGCCATCGTTTTGATTGGGCTATTTCAGGCTCGCTTTACCAAAACAGCAACGCTGCTTGCTTGTTTTCTCACTGTTCTATCTTTAAGTAGCAGCATCATGCCGCTCGATGGAGCTGCAGGGCGCTTTGATGCGAAAACCATTGCCGCACTTCAAGGTAAGACGGTGTGGTTCCCTTGTGACTTTCGGGCCAAGGATGAGGAGTATCGGTTTTTGATCCCGGGCGCGAATATCAAAGGTTACCCAGCGAGTGAAGCAAAAAATCTTACGCAGTTAGCGAATCAATACTCCTTATTCGCAGTTCAGGCTCCCGTCAATACGAAATTTACTCCATGCCCCGATTGTGAGGTGATCGGTGAGCGCCTAGAGATGCGTGCTCGGCATTCATCTGACGAGATTAAGGCGATGCTACTGGGCCAAGTAAGCGACAATCTCTTCGTGAAAGAGTACATCGTATTTGCCCCATTTAATATCGGTAAGGATGCAGCCCCCGAGAAAGATGCATGCCGATGATGCGGGTACTGGCATTTGTATTCCTAATCGTGGCAATCGCAATGGCGTATTTTCAGTTACATGATCATCCGGCCTGGGCGGATTTTCAGGTTCCGGTTGAGCAATCCACTGCCGAACTAACCCCATCAAGTACTCCTACTTCTTCTAAAACGAAGCCCATCGTTAATCCACCGACATTGCAAGGATTGACGGAGTGGTTGCCTGACACAACAAGACCGTCGGTACATGCTGCGAGCGTTATTCCCCTAAAGGATGGAAACTGGCGGGCTTTTTGGTTTGCCGGTTCACGAGAAGGTGCGGCCGATGTAGTCATTTTGAGTGCAACCTGGGATTCAGTGATTAAGCAATGGGGACCCGCGAGTGTGGTTTTGGATCGAGAGGGTGCGCAAGCAGGTCTTGGACGCTACATTGCCAAGCTGGGTAACCCTGTACCGATGCGCAATATCAACGGCCAACTGCAGCTTTATGTGGTGGCAGTCTCGATTGGTGGTTGGGCAGGTAGCTCAATCAGTGTGATGCACTCCGATGATGATGGAGTCACTTGGTCTGGACCAAAGCGCCTAATCACCACGCCTTTACTCAATCTCAGCACCCTAGTGAAGGGTTCTGGGTTTTTGTTTGCAGACGGCACGATGGGAATCCCGGTTTATCACGAGTGGATTGGTAAATATGGTGAGCTCATACGACTTGATCCGACTGGTCAAATGCTGGATAAACGACGGATGTCCTCGGGCCGTGGTACCTTGCAACCCATCGTCTTTATCGATGATGCTAAGCATGCAAGTGCGTATTTTCGTCAAGCCCGTCGCACGGGCCCCAAGCAAATTCCTGTAAGCCATACTGCAAGTGCTGGTGAGCGTTGGGAGTTAGCTCCCGATTTAGGGCTAGCCAACCCCAATGCAGCCATCACTGGAGTGGAGTTATCGGATCGAACCCGTTTGATGGTCTTTAATGATTTAGAACACGGGCGTCATCGCCTCGTACTTGCAGCAGCGTGGCCTAATCCAGCCAAAGCAGATAGTAGTCAGTCGGCAAAGAGTAATTACTCGCCCTGGAAGACAATTGCGGTGCTTGAGGATGAGACCGCCTCAACGACGAATCCAAAAGAAGAGTTCTCTTATCCCTATATGAGCCTGAACCAACAAGGGCAAGTCTTACTGGTCTATACCTGGAATCGCAAACGAATCAAGTCAATCCTTTGGGACGCTGGTTATCTACAGTCGTATTTACAACATATCAAATCAGAAACGGATAGGTCGCAATGACGCTTTCCACCTTGATTCATCAACTACCGCTGATTGAGATTAGTCTCATTACTAGCATTATTTTTTTGCATCTGATTCGAGCCACTCTGAATATCGGCTATGGGCTTATTCCAGGACTTCTCTTGGTGAGTATTGCATCACTCGTTTTACTTGCCCCGTTCGGAGCCATTGGCGCACCATGGAGTTTGCCGTTTGCTGCCTATATTCGGGGAGTAACCGGTGATTTGAGTATTTTGAGTCTAATGCTAATTATTTGTACATGGAGTGGAATGAATGCGTTTCGTATTGCAAGCATTACTCCAATCCTAATTGCAGTAGTAGCTATTTTGTTTTATCCCTTTGCTTTGGGATTCACCATGTTTGATCCCTATGCGTGGGGCTATCATTCCAGTATTTTCGTGGGAACCGTTTTGTTAGTTGCTGCAATTTATTTCTTTGCCAAGCACTCTTGGGAAGCGTTCATGATCTCCATTACCGTGATTGCCTGGTCGATTCATTGGCATGAGTCGATTAATTTATGGGATTACTTATTAGATCCATTTCTCGCAGTCTGGGCAATTGGGCTTAGTATCCGATGGGTAATTTGGGGAAGACCTCAGCCCGATGATGCCAATGAATGGGGCATGGATGCAAGTCTGATGTCGCGCCGTAAGCGCGGTCGGATGTTTGGCTAACACCCAAATAAAAAGGCCGGTTTGCACCGGCCTCGTAATCATTGAAAGCGCAACGAATTAATCAGGAATGTTGGCTTTACGAATGATTGGACCCCAACGATTGATCTCAGCATCTAAGTGAGCTTTGAGCGCCTCACCGTTTTGCTTCGAAACAGGAACGATATCAATGTTTGAGGAATCTAAGCGAGCCTTCAGATCAGGATCGGTCAATGCCTTCTTGAGGGCAGCATTGAGTTTCTCGAGAACAGGTTTTGGTGTGCCAAGCGGAGCATAAATACCATGCCACACCTTCACGTCAAAGCCTTTCATGCCTTGCTCATCCAAGGTTGGAACATTGGGGAGGGCAGAAAGACGCTTGGGAGTAGTTACGCCATAGACCTTAACCTTGCCGTCTTTGATGAACGGAATAGTTTGGGTAGTTTGGTCACACAAAATGTTCACTTGACCGCCAACTAAGTCGGTCAATGCTGGACCAGTACCTTTATAAGGAACGGTTGTCACACGCACACCTAAACGGCTTTGGAAAATCAATCCGCACAGTTGGGACACGGCACCTGGACCGGCATTGGCCATCGTTACCTTGTCTTTATTGGCGCGGATGTATGCCTCAAGCTCTTTGAAGTTATTCGGTGGGAAGTTTTTGCTGCCCAAAAGCACCATTGGTACATCTGCAACTTGACCGATGTACTCAAAATCTTTGAGGGGATCGTAGGGCAACTTGTCATACAGCGCTTGAGCAGTGGCCATACCCATGTGGTGGATATAGATGGTGTAACCATCGGGTTTGGATTTGGCAACCTTGGCAGAAGCAACGGTACCACCGGCACCAGCGACGTTTTCAACCACAACGGTTTGACCAAGTGTTTTACTCATATTGGTTGCGAGTAAGCGGGCAATCGTATCGGTTGGACCACCAGCTGCAAACGGTACCACTAAGCTAATTGGCTTATCAGGGTATTTTTGCGCGTTCGCTGTTCCGGTCAATAACAGACCAGCACTCATCACCGCAGCAAGTAATGCATTTAAAGGTTTATTTAATTTCATTCAAAAGTCTCCGTAAGGGATAAAGCAAACGCCATTTTGCCATGGATTTTTAGCGAAAAACCTAGGGATTACCAGCCAAGCTTAGGATTCGGCGCGCCAGCATGACGACCGGCCGATCGATCATCTTCCCATCCACTTTGGCGGCTTGCCCCCCAGAGGCCTTATCTGCTGCAATCACCCGTTGGGCCCAGTCGACCTCTTGAGGAGTAGGGGTAAAAGCTTGTTTCACAACGGGTATTTGCTTTGGATGTATGCACAACTTGGCACCAAAACCAAAACGTCTGGCTTTATGTGCATGTGCAAAAATGAGGTCGACATCGCTTGTGGACTGAGTAACCCCATCAATTGGCGGGGCAATACTGACCAATTTTGATGCCAGGGTCATCATGAATCTGGCGGTATCCAGTTCGGTTTCATTCTCATCGCAGCTAATACCCAGTTCCACTTGCATATCAAAGTTACCTAGCGCAAGTCGTAAAACCTGTGACGAGCTCGCAATCTCATTTAAATGGTGCAAACCAAGTGGGGTTTCGATCATTGGGATGAATGCAGTGTTCGGTAGTTCTCTCGCAGCACCATTGATGTGATCGCGCGTTTCTGTTTTTGGGATCATGAGGCATGGCACTTGCAATTCTTTAAGCAATACTAAATCGGCTGCATAAAAGGGTGAGCCTGGAGCGTTGCAGCGGACCACAATACGCTCTTTATCCGTCTCTGAAATCGCTGACCAATGTTGTTTGAGTAGATCACGTGCTTTGGGCTTGTCGTCTAGACCAACCGCATCTTCTAAATCAATAATGACACCTTGCGCTCCACTGGCTAATGCTTTGCTGTAACGCTCCGGTTGATTCGCTGGAACAAATAAGAAGCAACACGCATCACTTAGCAGTAAGTGGGGAAGGTTCATAGCAGCAATCCTTATTTGGAAAGAATAAAAGGGACAGTATTTACCCGGCGAATATCAAATAGCAATGCAATCGCATCGTGCATCTCGGATTCAGTGGCGCCGCCACTAAATGCAGCTAGACGCAAAGCCTTCTCTTTAATTTCCGCTCGGGTCAGTGTATTACCTGGATCACCTTTAGGCTCATCGACGCGGCCTTCATAAACCTGACCATTCTTTAGGTACACCTTCACCTTACCAATCCATCTCTGCGGGTAAGCCTTATCAACTTCGGGATCTAAAATCATACTGACTCGATTGCGTAGCGCGCAAATCTCAGGATCGTTAAAGTGTTTAGCAAACTCATCAAGGCCTGCAAACTGAAACTTGCAGATGAGCGCAAGAACCGTGCCCATGGAAAACTTGGATTGATGCAGGGTCGTCGCATCACTAGCGGGACCAAGAACATCGATGGCTCCTTGGTGCACCAAGGTCTCAATGCGGTCAATGTAAGCCATTTTGACTGCGTGTTTTTGGATGACCTGCAATAGCGCATCGGCTGCTGGATGGGTGTGGCGACATGAGGCGTGATATTTAAACGAAGTCTCTGCTAGGCACCAACGTGAACCTAAGCGATCAATTAATTTTTCTGGGTTGGCATCGGTCGATGTTCCTGCCGCAAGACCTTGCACGCCCTCCAGTATTTTCTGAGCGCCAGTAAATCCGGCCTGTGCCAAATAGGCGGACATTAGGCCAGTGGCGCTGGCATGCGCAGTGTGCAGTTGTTTGGAATCGGCAGCGTCGCGAAGAAATTCCCATAGACCCGCTGATTGGGTACCCGCAGAGCCGAAGGCATGAAGCATCTGCTGGGGATTGAGTTTGAGTAAGCGACCGACGGTTGCGGCGGCAGCTAATGTACCCGCGGTACCGGTGGTATGAAAAATTTTGTAGTGGGAGCGACCCAAGAACTCACCAACACGAATACCGACTTCATAGCCAACCACCGCCGCTGTTAAGAACTCGTGACCACTGAGTTGTTTGGCCTGAGCAAGCGCTAATGCCGCAGGAAATACGATTGTTCCTGGGTGAAACACTGAACCATTATGAACATCATCTTGTTCAACCACGTGCGATGCGGCTGCATTGGCTAAGCAAGCAAGAAATGGACTCGATAAGGAGCGCGACACAATGATTTCAGCAGACCCGGCAATTGCAGGTTGCGATACCGGTCCCATCGCTTGGGCAAATTGCGTGATGATCTCAACCGGTTTCGATCCTTTGCCACCAACGGTCGAGGCAAACCAATCCACTAATAAATCTTCGGCCCGTGAAATAACATCTTTCGGAATATCCTCAAATTGCAATTGGCTTGCAAAGCGCGCAAGCTCTGCGGAGTAATGAGGACCCGTCGTCATGGACTCAAGACTGCTTTGGCTTGCATGGTGAGCCAGCCCTCATGATCTTCTGACCAAACCCGCAAGGTTTGACCGCTTGGATCATCACCATCTAAGGCGGCGTTGACTTTCATGCGATGGATATCAAAGGTTGGACGAATTGCTCTGAACTCAAAGGACTGCAGTTTTCTGCCGGGATGATGTTCTCTCACTAAATCCACAAGGAGCGTAGCGATCAAGGGGCCATGCACGATGAGACCAGGATACCCTTCCTCTTGGGTGACGTAACTGCGGTCGTAATGAATCCGGTGTCCATTAAAGGTGAGCGCCGAGTAGCGAAATAAAAGAACCGGATCAGGGTTAATCAATTTAGTCCACTGCCCATTCTGTGGGGCGGGCGTTGGGGCAGGGGGTTTCTCATCAGGACTTGGGGCTGCGCGATAGACAATGTCATGCTCTTCAGTTAGAACAAGACCTTTTTGATTGGAGATTTGATGCTCAACTAAGACGAATAGCAAATCACCCGTGCGGCCTGATTTGTGTGTGACGGACTTGATTGTTGATACGCGTTCGATCGTATCGCCAATTTGCAACTCACCCACCCAACGCAGTCGGCCACCAGCCCACATGCGGCGCGGAAGTGGGACGGGCGGCAAGAAGCCACCTCGTTTTGCATGACCATCAGGACCGATTTCTGACTGCTGGGGATGTGGCAAGAAATACAACCAGTGCCATAACTCAGGAAGAAAGACTCCCGGATTGGGC
The DNA here is from genome assembly GCF_018687475.1 of Polynucleobacter sp. MWH-UH24A. NCBI lineage: Bacteria > Pseudomonadati > Pseudomonadota > Betaproteobacteria > Burkholderiales > Burkholderiaceae > Polynucleobacter > Polynucleobacter sp. MWH-UH24A. The sequence goes on along the minus strand of NZ_CP061292.1, from coordinate 1,324,881 downwards.
TCAGGGTCATTGCGATCAAGGGTTGCAGAAAGAGCACGGTAAGGAGCGGCAGTCACTTGATCTGGATAACGCTCGGATTTACCAATCCACTCTTGAAGATGGGATAGTGTGGCTTCGTCGATTCTCATGACGCCATTATGCCAAGTTTGGCATCAGGCTCATCGATCAATACCTACGAAAACAGCAGGCCGCTCTGCGCAAAAAGAATGCCTAAAAGTCCCGCTAGACCGAGGGTGCGAATCACGCCCCACTGGAGCCGTAACATGAGAAGCAATGAGGCTAAACAAATGAGAAGTGCAAATATCGATAAGCCTTGGGAGAAGCCCTTCGGAAAAAATACCTGATACGCAAAGAACATCCCAAGGTTGGCAATCACGCCAACTACTGCTGCGCTAATCGCCGTGAGGGGCGCAGTAAATCGCACATTGCCGTGGGTCGATTCAATTAAAGGGGCGCCCAGAAAAATAAATAAGAATGATGGCAAAAAAGTAAACCACGTTGCCACGAGGGCTCCAAGCGCACCACCCCAAAATCCCAAACCACCGAGAATCGTGTCATTGGCAAATCCAGCCAAGAAACCCACAAAGGCAACCACCATGATGAGGGGTCCCGGTTTGGTTTCACCCAAGGCCAAGCCGTCCATCATTTGTGAGGCCGTTAACCACTGGTAGTGTTCGACAGCGCCCTGAAAGACATAAGGCAAAACAGCATATGCGCCCCCAAAGGTCAGGAATGCCGCTTTAGTAAAAAACCATGCTATCTGTGGGTAGAGGGATTTCCAACCCTCAATCAGAATCAAAGCCACGATCGGAATAAGCCACAACAAAACCCCAATGCTCAACTGCCGATAAAGGCGTGTTGCATCATAGCGAGCATGTTCTGGGGTGGGGGTGTGATCATCGATGAGCGCTTTGATCGAGGAGTCACTGTGATGCGATGGGGTATGGGCCTGTTGCGTAAATAGGGTTGGGCGGTATTGGCCTAAAAAAAATCCAATGAGTCCAGCGCTCACAATAATTAGTGGGAACGGTACGTTAAAAATAAAGATGGCAATAAAAGAAAAAAACGCAAGCCATGCCAGGATGGCGTGACGAATACTACGTTTTGCGATCCGAATGACCGCCACAATGACGATTGCGGTCACCGCCGGCTTAATTCCTTCAAACAGTGCAGCGATTAAAGGTGTTTGTCCGAACTCTAAATAAATCCAAGAGAGCGCAATCAGGATCAAGAGCGAAGGCAGAATAAATAAAGTGCCAGCCAAGATGCCACCCCAAGTTCGATGCATGAGCCAACCTAAGTAGGTGGCTAATTGCTGTGCTTCTGGGCCGGGAAGCAACATGCAGTAATTGAGAGCGTGTAAAAAACGACGCTCGGAGATCCAGCGTTTTTTCTCAACCAACTCATCATGCATCATGGCAATCTGAGCGGTTGGTCCGCCAAAACTAATAAATCCGAGTTTGAGCCAGTAGGCTAGCGCCTCTCGAAGCGGTATTTGTGCTTGGGTTTGATTCGAAGAATCGATTTTTAAACCTCGTCCATCCCACCGACCACTTGGCTAAAGCCGTTATCCACATAGATGATTTCAGCGGTGATGCCGCTTGCTAAATCGGATAGTAAGAATGAGGCAGCATTTCCAACATCATCGACGGTCACATTGCGTCGTAGCGGGGCTGTTTTTTCAACGGCATCCAGAATTTTTCCAAACCCTTTAATTCCGGAGGCGGCTAAGGTTTTGATCGGACCTGCTGAAATACCATTGACTCGAATTCCCTTGGGTCCAAGTGAGCCTGCCAAATAACGGACAGATGCTTCAAGGGAAGCTTTGGCTAATCCCATGGTGTTGTAGTTGGGAACATTACGTAATGACCCCAAATAGGTCAGGGTAAGAAGGGCCGCATTGGGACTTAGCATGGGCAGAGCCTCTTTGGCCATTGCCGGAAAGCTGTATGCTGAGATATCGTGGGCAATCTTGAATGCCTCGCGACTTAAGCCCTCCAGAAAATCACCAGCAATAGCCTCACGGGGTGCAAATCCAATGGAATGGACAAAGCCATCAAATTGGGGCCACGATTTGCCAAGCTCCTCAAACAGTGCATGGATTTGTTCATCACTACCCACATCGCAATCAAAAATGAGTGAGCTATTGAACTCCTTTGCAAATTCAGTGATCCGGTCTTTAAAGCGTTCACCCACATAGGTAAATGCAAGTTCGGCACCCTCCCGGTGGCAGGCCTTGGCAATTCCATAGGCAATTGAGCGGTTGGAGAGAAGCCCAGTAATTAGGATGCGTTTACCGCTTAAATAAGCCATGATGAGTCCTTTACTTCAAAATTGATTTGCTATCTACAATTGTTGCATATGCTAAGCCAATTACCCCTGCGATTACTGCCTTGCCAGTTTTGGGCTCATTGGCGTCCTTTGGGCATTGCAATCCTGTGTTGGATACTGATTTGCCCATCGAGCGCTGGGGCCGCACAGGGTATTGCGCAATATGGCAAGCCCAAATATGCCGATGGTTTTGCCCATTTTGACTATGTCAATCCAAATGCGCCGCGGGGTGGAACACTCACGCTCCCCAATCCGGATCGTCGTACGAGTTTTGATAAGTTCAACCCCTTTACCTTGCGGGGTGTGACCGCCCCGGGGATTGGCGCTTTAATGTTTGAGTCATTGGCGGTGGGAAGTGCCGATGAGGTGTCTAGTGTGTACGGTTTGATTGCTGAAGACATTAAGGTGGCCGCAGACCAGATGTCGGTAACCTTTCGGCTTCGACCTGAGGCACAGTTCTCGGATGGCAGTCCAATTTTGGCAGACGATGTCAAACACAGTTTTGATACGCTCATCAGTAAACTCGCCAATCCACAGTACCGCACCATCTACGCAGATGTGAAGCAAGCCGTCGTCGTATCGGAGCGGGTGATTCGTTTTGACTTTAAGGTTCGCAATAGCGAGCTACCTCTCATGGTTGGTGGCTTACCGATCTTTTCTAAACACTGGGGCAAAAAAGCCGATGGTAGCCACACCCCTTTTGACAAGATTACTTTTGAACATCCGATTGGCAGCGGTCCTTATGTGATTGAGTCGTACCGCGCTGGTAAATCGATGATCTACAAACGCAACCCAAACTATTGGGGAAATAAAGTTAATGTACGAGTGGGTTTCTTTAATTTTGATCGAATTGTCTACAAACTCTATAGCGACGATGCGGTGCGCTTAGAGGCGTTTAAAGCAGGAGAATTTGATGCGCTCGTGGAGTACCGTGCCAAAAATTGGGCAAAGAGTTATGTGGGCCCCAAATTTAATAATGGCACTTTAATTAAGAAAGCTTTCCCCAATCACAATGGCGCGGGAATGCAAGGTTTTGCGATGAACTTGCGGCGCCCCATTTTTCAAGATGCACGAGTTCGTAAAGCACTCGGGTATGCACTGGATTTCGAATGGCTAAATCGCCAACTTTTTTATGATCAATACAGCCGCATTAACAGTTACTTTCAAAATAGCGATCTGAGTGCAAATTACAACGGCGAGACCGTTCCTACTGCCGCAGAACTCAAACTCTTAAAACCCTTGCAAGAGAAGTATCCCCAATTTGTACCCGAGGCAGTCTTTGGGGCGATGCCGTCAGCGCCGAGCACTGCGCCACCAAGTAGTTTACGCACCAACCTTCGTAAAGCAAAGGAGTTGCTGGCCGAAGCTGGGTGGACGTACCGCGATGGCGCATTACGTAATGCGAAGGGCGAAGTGTTCCGATTTGAGATTGTGGAGGATGGCCCATTCTTTTTGCGTATCTTGACCGCCTATGTACGAAATCTTGAAAAGTTAGGGATCAAAGTTGATATTCGTACCAGCGACTTTGCACTACATCAAAAACGGATGGATGACTATGATTTTGATATGACCACCATTCGCTTTCCTGACACCCAAAGCCCTGGCAATGAGCTCTACGACCGCTATGGAAGTGCAGCAGCAAAAGAGAAGGGCTCCGACAATGTGATTGGTGTGCAATCCCCCGTTGTGGATGCGCTCATTGATGCGATTGTTCGAGCAGAAACCAGAGAACAGTTGCAAGCAGCAACGCGCTCGCTCGATCGCGTCCTTTGGAATAGTTACTATGTGGTACCCCATTGGTATAGTCCAACTCATCGGATTGCGTACCGTAAAGAAATGGGTTATCCCAATCCTCCACTGTATTTTTCTGCCGAGTCGTGGATCTTGTCCTTATGGTGGCGGCAAGGGGCGCGTCAATGAACTCCGAAATCCTGATCTACATCATCAAACGGATCCTACTGATGATCCCCACCTTACTCGGGGTTTTGACCTTGACCTTCGCGGTGGTGCAGTTTGTTCCTGGTGGGCCAGTAGAGCAACTGATGCTCGAACTAAAAGGTAAGGGCGATGCAGCGGTGGGTGGTGAGTCCTCGGGAGGGGGAGTTACCTACCGAGGTCGTCAAGGGGTGGATGCAGAGCGGCTTGAGCAAGTTAAAGCCTTATATGGCTTTGATAAACCCCCGCTTGAGCGGTATTTCATGATGCTCAAACGCTTTGCGCAATTTGATCTAGGACAGAGTTATTACCAACACAAAAGTGTTTGGGATTTGGTGATCTCGAAGCTTCCTGTCTCCATCAGCATTGGTCTTTGGACTTTCTTTATTAGTTATTTAGTGTCCATTCCCTTGGGAATTGCTAAGGCGGTTCGAGATGGCACGCGCTTTGATCGCGTCACCAGCACAATGATTTTGGTGGGCTATGCGATCCCAGGGTTTGTTTTGGGTGTATTGCTATTGGTACTTTTTGGTGGTGGCAGTTTTCTGCAAATTTTTCCTCTGCGTGGCCTAACCTCCGACAACTGGAGCGAGCTCAGTCTGATTGGCAAAGTATTGGATTATCTCTGGCATTTGGTCTTGCCGATTACAGCATCCGTACTCGGTAGCTTTGCAGTAATCACGATGCTCACAAAAAATTCTTTTTTAGAAGAGATTCGAAAGCAGTATGTACTCACTGCACGGGCAAAAGGCGTGAGTGAAAACAAGGTTTTGTGGAAGCATGTCTTTCGGAATGCTCTAATCCCGCTAATTACTGGATTCCCCGCGGCATTTATTGGAGCCTTCTTTGCAGGCTCACTCTTGATTGAAACCCTATTCTCTTTAGATGGCTTAGGTTTGCTTTCGTATGAAGCGGTGATGCGCAGGGATTATCCCGTAGTCTTTGGCACACTCTATTTATTTACCTTGATTGGTCTTGTTACCAAATTAATCTCAGATCTTTGCTATGTGCTGGTGGACCCCCGCATCCAATTTGGCTCTGGGGGTGGATCGTGAGCAAATGGCTGCGCTTCAAAGCCAATCGCTTAGGCTATATCAGCTTGTGGATTTTTTCGATCCTCTTCGGCTTGAGTCTATGCGCGGAGCTGATTGCGAACGATAAGCCCTTGGTAGTGCGCTACGAGGGCAAATTCTATTTCCCATTGGTAAAAAATTATCCAGAGACTGTGTTTGGTGGCGACTTTGCGACGCGCACTGATTATTTGGATCCGGATATCAAGAAGAACATTACCGATGGCGCGAACTGGGCGATATACCCCATCATTCCGTACAGCTATGAGACCCTCAATTACTTTGCTAAAGAGCCAAATCCCGCGGCACCATCCGCAGAGAACTGGTTGGGTACGGACGATCGTGGGCGTGATGTATTGGCGCGTCTCATTTATGGATTTCGTTTATCGATACTGTTTGGTATTGCGTTGACTGTGGTGGGTGTGGTGATTGGAGTGATCACCGGTGCGCTCATGGGATTTTTTGGAGGACGCTTTGACCTCATCACCCAGCGCATCATTGAGATTTGGTCAGCGATGCCTGAGTTGTATCTACTGATTATTTTTGCTTCGATCTTTAATCCCAGCGTTCTTTTGTTAATTATTTTGTTGGCTGCATTTGGGTGGATGGGTTTATCTGATTATGTGCGCGCCGAGTTTTTTCGCAATCGGGCCCTCGAGTATGTGCGAGCAGCTAAAGCCTTAGGGCTGACGAATGCCCAAATTATGCGACGGCATATCTTGCCAAACAGCTTAACCCCCGTTATTACCTTTTTGCCATTTCGGATGAGTGCAGCGATTTTGTCGCTCACCAGTTTGGATTTCTTGGGTTTAGGAGTACCACCCGGAACGCCTAGCTTAGGCGAGTTGCTATCGCAGGGAAAGGCAAACCTCGATGCGTGGTGGATTTCGCTATCAACCTTCTTTGTGCTCGGGGGTACCTTACTTTTATTAACGTTTATGGGTGAAGCGCTGCGAGATGCGTTTGATGCACGCAAGAGTAATCCGCTAACCGGAGCGCGAGCATGAGTTTGCTTCGCTATGAGCAACTCTCTATCTCGTTTGGCGCAGGCCGACGCGAAAAGTTTGCCGTTCGCGATTTGGATCTCAGTATTCAGCCAGGTGAGCGGATTGCCTTAGTTGGTGAATCTGGCTCAGGCAAAACACTCTCTGCGCTTGCGCCATTGCGCCTTACTCCAGAGGGCGCGCGTTTACAGGGCCGTATTCTTTGGCAGCGTGAGGATGGCAAGGAAGAAAATCTCTTGGACTTATCGATTGAACGAATTCGGGAGATTCGGGGGCGTGAGATCGCGATGATCTTTCAAGAGCCGATGACCGCACTTAACCCTTTATTCACGATTGGCAATCAAATTGTTGAAGCGGTGCAAGTCCATGAACCTTTGATGCCGATGGAGGAGTGCCGCCATACTGCGATTGCACTTCTTAAGAAAACGGGGATCCCGCAACCAGAAGAACGTTTTTATGCCTATCCCCATCAACTATCGGGTGGGCAACGTCAACGCGCCATGATTGCAATGGCGCTAGCATGCAAACCACGCCTACTGATTGCCGATGAGCCCACCACTGCCTTAGACGTGAGTTTACGGCTGCAAATATTGGATTTATTAAAGGACCTGCAAGAGGAAGCGAAAGAGCGTGGCGGCATGGCGATTTTATTAATCACCCATGACCTCAACTTGGTGAAGCATTTTGCAAGTCGGGTAGGGGTTCTAAATCAGGGGTGCTTGGTGGAGTGTGGGCCAACCCATGAGGTTTTCTCGCACCCCACCAATCCATACACTGAGCAATTGGTGAACAGCCAGCCTGTGCGTGAACTACTTCCTTTAGTGCCATTAGCTCCTGTTTTGTTGACCGTCAACCAATTGAGTGTGTCCTATCCACAATCTAATTTTGCTAACGGCTCTATGCGATGGCGAAATTGGTTTTCAAAGGGGAAGCGCCATCAAGTTCTCAAGCCCTTGAGTCTTGAACTGAAACAAGGGCAAACGATTGGTGTGATTGGTGAGTCTGGTTCAGGAAAAACAACATTAGCGATGGCCATCTTGGGATTGCTCGGAGAGACAACGGGCAAAGTGGAAGGTGATGTCTCGGTCTTGGATCAACCGTGGCTATCCTTGAGACCGATCGAGCGTCGTGCGATGCGCGCCCATTTGCAGGTGATTTTTCAGGATCCCTTTGGTTCCTTGTCGCCACGCATGACTATCTTTCAAATTGTGTCGGAGGGTTTGGATGTTCATCAACCGCATTTGTCGCATGATGAACGCGAGAGTCGGGTGGTGGAGATCTTGCGTGAAGTGGGTTTAGACCGCTCTGCGCTGCAACGCTATCCCCATGAGTTCTCTGGTGGCCAACGTCAACGTATCGCTATCGCTCGTGCATTAATCCTCAAACCACAAATATTGGTATTGGACGAGCCCACCTCGGCCTTGGATGTTTCGATCCAAAAACAGGTTTTAAAGTTGCTCAGCGAGCTTCAAAAAAAGTACAACCTGGCCTATCTCATCATTAGTCATGATCTGGCTGTCATTCGGGCAATGTCCCACGAACTCATGGTTCTGCGAGCCGGGGAGGTGGTGGAGTATGGTGAGACCGAGGCCATGGTTCGTGACCCTAAAGAGGGATATACCAAGGCCTTGTTTAGTGCTGCTGAGCTAACCTAGCAATAAAAAATCGATATAAAACAGTTGGTTACTGATTAGAGTGAAGGGTTAACCCGCTTTCACTTTTACCAAGGCTTTGCTAGAATCCAATCCATGCCTATTCGTAAGCACATGATCCTTTTGCCTTTTCAGTTCCTGACCGCCATGGTTTTGGGTGGTTTTGTGTTGACTGCGAGTGCTAACACCGGTGCTGACGCAGTAGCAAAAGAGGCCCCAAAGCCGGAAGTTCGAATTGAGAACAACTCATCTTACTTTGCACGTTTTACTTATCAAGTGGTGGATTCTGTTTCAACAAAAACAGAAGCTTTGATTAATGAAGCGATGCAACTGATTGGGGTACGGTATCGCTGGAATGGCGATCTGCCGCAATCGGGATTGGATGCCAGTGGTTTTGTGCGATTTGTGTTCAGAGACAAGTTAGGATTTTTACTCCCACCAAAGTCCTCGCAAATGAGTAAAGTGGGTAAGCCCATTTCTCGTGATGAGTTGGAGCCGGGTGATTTGGTGTTCTTCAACACCATGCGCCTCACCTTCTCGCACGTTGGTATTTACGTGGGCGATAACAAATTTATTCACTCCCCATCCAAAGGTTCAGCAGTGCGCGTCGATGATTTGGCGAGCACCTACTGGGATAAGCGCTTTGATGGCGCTAGACGTTTAGATGGGACCGATGAGTTAAGCAATGCGGAGCGCAATGCCTTAATTCAAGAAGCAAAAAAATTACGGACTCAAGCACGTAATCTTTAATCGCATTAAACCTTCTTTAGTCTCTCTTTGATCTCCACTACTTTTTCTTGAGTGGCAAGCTCGCCAGCAAGGATTGCGGCGTTCCGCGCCCTGAAGTCGGCGCTACCCATTTGCTTGAGTTGGGGTGTAATGACGACATCTGCTTTTGCTAACTCATATTGATTAATACTCTGTTGCATGATGCTAATCGTTTGTTGTAACAAACCCAGTGTGCCCGTCGCATTAAATGCGCTAGCATCGGAAGAGATATTGACGGCTATTACAAAAGTGGCGCCCATCTCGTATGCGTAACGGACTGGAACGGGAGCAACCAATCCGCCATCGACGTATTCACGACCTTGAATGACTGCTGGCTGAAAGACACCGGGAACGGCGCAGGATGCACGAACTGCTAAACCAGTATCGCCTCGACGAAAAAGAACCCCTTTACCCGTTTGCAATTCAGTGGCAACAATTCCGAGGGGCATGGCCATTTGCTCGATCGTCTTATTCTGGACCTCGCGATTCACCATGCTTTGTAAGGCATCACCTTTAATCAATCCGCCAAAGCGTCCAGCAAATGGATAGGCCCAGTCTGCAAGAGCTGCCTCATCTAGATTAAGTCCAATCCGATTGAGTTCAAGGCCGCTATAACCAGAGGCATAGAGTGCTGCAATGACACTCCCCGCGCTTGATCCCACCACGAGATTGGGACGAATTCCTTGAGCTTCGAGAGCCTTAATCACCCCAATATGCGCAAAGCCACGTGCAGCTCCGGAGCCAAGAACCAGGGCAATGACCGGTGGCTTAGGACTTTCACGAAATAAGCCACATGCGGGGAGGGTGCTAATTCCTGCAAGACCTAAGCCTTGCAAAAATCCGCGACGATTTGGAGAAAATAGCGACATTTGGCTATTGTATTGAGCCTCCCCTATAATGGGAGGATAGGTGTAAATTGCCTCGTAAGCGACTTGACCTCCTTGGATGGCTGGCCTCTCCCCCGAATAAGAATTGATGTGAGTTGCCCGCGCAGTCCAGATAACACCCCAACCTTTTTTGACGATTGTGAATAAGCCTCTAAACAGCCTCGCTGTTTGATACAACATATGGATACCGATCACTACAAGCGGGTCATTGAGACCGCCTTAATTTGCGCCCAAGAGCCATTAACAGTTCATGAGTTGGGCCGACTCTTCGTGGACCCACCCTTAGCGTCTGCGGAGTTGCAAACTATTCTGCTCGAGATTCAGAAAGAGTGGCAAGACAAAGGAATGGAACTTGTCAGCATCGCAACGGGCTGGCGTTTTCAAAGCCGTCTTCACCTGCGCGAGTATTTGGATCGCCTCACTCCAGAAAAGCCTCCAAAGTATTCACGAGCAGTTTTAGAGACCCTGGCAATCATTGCTTATCGCCAGCCGGTTACTCGTGGTGAGATTGAGGAGGTTCGTGGCGTGGTAGTTAGCAGTAATGTGATGCGTCAGTTGGAAGATCGTGGCTGGGTGGAAGTGGTTGGTCATAAGGAGACCATTGGTCGCCCAGGCCTTTATGCCACCACCAAACAATTTTTAGATGATTTGGGTTTAAAAGATTTACAAAGTTTGCCGATGCTTGAAGATGGCTCTATCTCTGCGGAAGCCTTGGGGCAGGCTGTGATTGAGTTTGATGCCGATGCAACGGTGGAAACCGTGATTCCGCTGGAGTCGTCCCCTGAGAGTGCTGAGAATGACAAATCCTGAAAACGATTCGTCTATCGTTCATACGAGCCTAGACCCAGTCGATGGCGCTGCCTCCCGCGATGAGGGTGGCGAACAGCGTAAAGACCGAGGCCCAAGGCGTTTTAATAAGTTCAATAACAAATCCCGCCCGGGTAAGTTCAATAAAAATAAGCGTCATTCAGGAGGATCCTCGAATGAAAATCCAACAGCACCTGCTCCAGTTTCTCCTGAACTAATTGCTGAGACCGAAGCATTATTTGCATCGGTGGTTTCCGGTGAGTTTGACGCTGCTCTCGAAGCGCCTGAGCCTGTCTTGCAGGCAGTTAGTGATGATCCAGCACAGATCTCTCATGAGGCTGGCGTCGAGCGTCGTGCGAGCAAGGCGGGGGAGGAAGATTCCGAAGAGTCGGAGTCTTTAAGTGATCTGGAGCGTTTGCAATTTGCGAGCGTCGATGAGCTACCACTGAGTTTGCGCGATGAAGTTTGGTCTGATTTGGATGGTTTAGATGATGACGCAGATGATGAGGATACGGTTAAGCTCCATAAGGTCTTGGCCGATGCTGGAATGGGATCACGTCGAGAGATGGAAGATCTCATTATTCAAGGTCGTGTTTCTGTCAACAGCATGCCTGCCCACATTGGTCAGCGCGTTGGCCCGAGCGATATTGTTCGCATCAATGGCAAGGTTGTGCATCGTAAGATTCCGACAAAGCCCCCTCGTGTGATTCTGTATCACAAACCCGCCGGAGAAATCGTCAGTCAAGCTGATCCCGAGGGACGCCCCAGCGTATTTGATCGCTTACCAAAACCTCGCCAAGGCCGCTGGATTGCTGTGGGTCGTTTGGATTTCAACACTGAGGGACTATTGCTCTTCACGACCTCTGGTGAACTGGCAAATCGATTGATGCACCCACGCTACGGCGTTGAGCGTGAATACGCGGTGCGTATTCTGGGTGAGTTATCGGCTGAGTCTACTGAACAATTAAAAACAGGTATTACGCTTGATGATGGGCAAGCACGGTTTCTGCGTTTGAGCCAAGGCGGTGGTGATGGTGCGAATCGCTGGTACTCGGTTGCGTTGACCGAAGGGCGGAATCGTGAAGTACGTCGCATGTTTGAGGCGACCGGGCATGTGGTGTCGCGTTTGATTCGAACCCGTTATGGCATCTTCATGCTGCCACCGCGTTTGCGTCGTGGTAAGTGGGAAGAGGTGCCGATGGACAGCGTGGCACAACTCATGCGCATGGCGGGTCTGAAGTTGCCCCAAAATATGGCAAAAGAAAAAGGTCAGACTCAAGGCCGATCATCGCGGCTGGATCCAGCCAGTGATCCAAACTTTCAGCCTGATCCCATGCAAACCTCGGTGTCGTACTGGGGGTCGAAGGAGGCGCTCACGCTCGCAACTCACCACGGACACGGGGTATCGCATTTACCCGGCCAGGGGCGAACCAATGGTGGCGGAGGGCGTGGCGGCTTTGGGCAAAAACCGTCTCACTCAAAGGGTGGTAAATCGGGCTCACCCCGCTCTAAGGGCCAAAAGGTCCATCATGCGAGTGGCTTTAGTGCCCCATCGGGCAATAATCCAGGAGGTCAACGGCGACCCAGTAAAGGTAAGCCGTTCAAAGGACCCCGTAAGCCACGCAACCCGGGCGAAAGTTTCTGATTTCTCAGTCATTTTTCTGATTCAGGTATAATTCATTACATACACCGGCTGATGTTGACATCAACGTAAGCCGGCCTGTTCTGGTAATGAGGAATATGGGCTTGTAAGCCCATTTTTTTTTGCCAAACGCTTTGTAAAAGCGGCTTTGTAACAGCGGTTGATTTGTGGGGAAGATGTGAAAGAACAGCAGATTATTTCTGCCGAGGTGCGCAATTTGGGGTACTCGCTCGTGGATATTGAGCGGGAAGGTCGTGGTTTATTGCGAGTCACGATTGAGAACCCCGATTATGAACGCATGATTACCGTTGAGGATTGTGAGAAGGTGAGTCATCAGTTGACTTACACCTTTGCAGTTGAAAACGTGCCATACGAGCGACTCGAGGTGTCTTCACCAGGGTTGGATCGACCGATTAAGTCGGGTGATGATTTTGTTCGGTTCGCCGGTTTAGAGATTGAGCTGAAGTTGCGAATTGCAGTGGGTAATCGAAAGAATTTCAAAGGGGTGTTGCAAGGCCTGAGGTCTGGAATTGTCAACACTCCGGATGCAAAGTTTAGTTTGTTATTTGAGGCGAGTGATGGATCTCCAGCCGAACTGGAATTTAGTTTGTCTGAAGTGGAAAAAGCTCGTTTGGTCCCTGTTATTGATTTCAAAGGAAGAAAATCATGAGTCGTGAAGTTCTCATGTTGGCAGAAGCCCTGGCCCGTGAAAAAAATGTTGATCGTGAGATCGTGTTTGAAGCACTTGAGATGGCACTTGCCTCGGCAACGAAGAAACGGTACACCGAAGACGTTGATATTCGGGTTTCGATTGACCGCACTAGTGGTGAGTATGAAACTTTCCGTCGTTGGTTAGTGGTGCCTGATGAGGCTGGTTTACAAGAGCCCGATAAGGAAATTTTGCAATTTGAGGCCAAAGAGCAAATTTCGGATATCGAGACAGGTGATTACATCGAAGAACAAATTGAATCCCTAGCCTTTGGTCGCATTGGCGCACAAGCCGCGAAGCAAGTGATCTTGCAACGCATTCGCGATGCCGAGCGTGAGCAAATCTTGAACGATTATCTTGAGCGCGGCGAAAAGATTATGACCGGCACCGTCAAACGGGCTGACAAAAATGGACTAATCGTCGAATCAGGTCGAGTCGAGGCGTTGCTGCGTCGCGATCAAATGATCCCTAAGGAGAACTTACGCTCTGGTGATCGTGTGCGTGCCTATATTCTGAAAGTGGATCGTGAGGCACGTGGACCTCAAATTGAACTGTCGAGAACATGCCCTGACTTCTTGATTAAGTTGTTTGAGAATGAGGTGCCTGAGATCGAGCAACGTTTACTGGAAATTAAGGGCGCTGCTCGTGATCCTGGAATCCGAGCCAAGATTGCGGTCGTGACCCATGACAAGCGCATTGATCCGATCGGTACCTGCGTTGGTGTACGGGGTACTCGTGTGACTGCAGTGCGTAACGAAGTCGCGGGTGAGGCCGTTGATATCGTTCTATGGTCTGAAGATCCTGCGCAATTTGTGATTGGCGCATTAGCACCGGCACAAGTGTCATCGATTGTGGTGGACGAAGAGCGTCATGCCATGGATGTGGTGGTTGATGAAGAAAACTTGGCGATTGCGATTGGTCGCAGTGGCCAGAACGTTCGTTTAGCCAGCGAGTTAACTGGCTGGCAAATTAACATCATGACCCCAGAAGAGTCTGCTGAGAAGTCTGAGAAAGAATCCGTCGCCGTTCGCCGACTCTTTATGGATAAGTTGGATGTTGATCAAGAGGTCGCTGATATTTTGATCGATGAGGGCTTTAATTCGCTCGAAGAAGTTGCCTATGTACCGCTTTCTGAGATGCTCGAGATCGAAGCATTTGACGAAGATACGGTTAATGAACTGCGCACACGTGCACGCGACTCCTTGCTAACTATGGAATTAGCGAAAGAGGAGCGTCTTGAAGAGGTTTCTCAAGATTTGCGATCGCTTGAAGGTCTTTCCACAGAATATATTGCAACTTTGGCTGAGAACCAAGTGCATACACGCGATGATCTAGCTGGATTAGCTGTAGATGAGCTCGTTGAGATGACGGGTATGGATGAAACAGCAGCCAAAACGCTCATTATGAAGGCGCGCGAACATTGGTTTAATGCATGAGGGGAAGCGCATGGCGACAACAACTGTAAAAGCATTAGCCGAGGAGCTTAAACGAAGTTCTGCTGATTTATTGGTGCAACTGAAAGCCGCTGGAATCGACAAAGAGTCGGAGGCTGACAAGATCACTGATAAAGACAAGACCGCGTTACTTGCTTATCTTCAAAAAGCACACGGTAGTGCCGAGACTGGCACTCGGAAAAAGATCACACTGACCAAGCGTGAGACCAGTGAAATCCGTCAAGCCGATTCAGCAGGAAGAACCCGTACCGTCCAAGTTGAGGTGCGCAAAAAGCGTGTCTTGGTAAAACGTGATGAAGCCGCAAACGTTGATGAGCCAACCGAGGCAAAACCAGTGGTAGCAGTTGAGACCAAGCCTATTTTGTCGGATGAGGAGTTGGAAAAGCGTGCCGCCGAGGCTGCGCGTCAAGCTGAACTCTTAGCACGGCAAGAAGCGGAGATGAAAGCGGCGAGTGAGGCCAAGCAGAAAAAAGCGGAGACCGAGCAAAAACCGAGCAAAGTCGATTCTGAGAAAGAGGCCGCTAGTAAGGAGCAGGCTAAAAAAGAGCTAGCTGAGCTACAAACGCGCCGTGCGGCAGCTGAACGTGAGGTATCAGCGATTCGTGACATGATGAGCACCCCGGCACGCGTGCTTAAAGCTCCGAGTGAGATCGCCAGTGAGGAAGCCAAAAAAGGTACCTTACATAAGCCCGTCAAAGCCGATGGTGGCGAGGATAAGAAAAAGCCCACCAAGGTTGGTGGCAAACTGATTAAATCATCGGAGACATCCTCCACTTGGCAAGAAGAAGGGGCCAAGCGTAAGGTTGGCTTAAAAACACGCGGTGATCTGACCGGTGGCTTAGGTGGCGGATGGCGAACAGGTGGCGGTCGTAAGAAGCAACAGCATCAAGAAGATAGTCCAGCCAGTAATTTCCAGGTTCCTACTGAGCCGATTGTGCGCGATGTGCACATTCCCGAGACCATCACGGTTGCAGATCTCGCTCATAAGATGTCAGTTAAAGGTGCCGAGGTTATTAAGTTACTCATGGGCATGGGTCAGATGGTGACCATTAACCAAGTCTTGGATCAAGACACCGCAATGATCATTGTTGAGGAGATGGGTCATAAAGCCCATGCTGCTAAATTGGATGATCCGGAGATTGATCTTGGAGCAGCCGCAGAAGATGCGCCACTAATGCCAAGACCTCCTGTTGTGACTGTGATGGGCCACGTTGATCATGGCAAAACCTCGCTCCTCGATAAGATCCGGGTTGCAAAAGTGGCGGCTGGTGAAGCGGGGGGTATTACCCAGCACATTGGTGCTTATCACGTGGATACTCCACGTGGCGTTATTACTTTCCTTGATACGCCTGGTCACGAAGCATTTACCGCGATGCGTGCTCGCGGTGCAAAGGCAACGGATATCGTGATTTTAGTGGTCGCTGCCGATGACGGCGTGATGCCGCAAACGCGTGAAGCCATTCATCATGCAAAAGCAGCGAATGTCCCCTTAGTGGTTGCAATCAATAAGATCGATAAGCCTGAAGCAAACCCCGATCGCGTTAAAACTGAGCTGGTGAGCGAAGAAGTGGTGCCTGAGGAATATGGCGGTGATTCACCATTTATTGGAGTATCCGCAAAGACTGGCGAAGGCATTGATACTCTATTGGAAAACGTTTTGCTGCAAGCGGAGGTATTGGAGCTGAAAGCCCCTAAAGACGCGCCTGCGCAGGGCATCGTGATTGAAGCTCGTTTGGATAAAGGCCGTGGACCGGTCGCTACGGTCTTGGTTCAATCGGGCACCTTAAAGCGCGGCGATATGTTGTTAGCGGGTCAGTCCTACGGGCGTATCCGGGCGATGTTGGATGAGAACGGCAAATCTAGCAATGAAGCAGGACCATCCATACCGGTCGAGATTCAAGGTTTGTCTGAGGTACCCGATGCTGGGGAGTCGTTCCAGGTGGTGGCTGATGAGCGTAAGGCTCGTGAGATTGCACTGTTCCGCCAAGGTAAGTTCCGAGACGTCAAGTTGGCTAAACAACAGGCGGTCAAGTTAGAGAACATGATGGAAAACATGGGCGAAGGCGCTATTGAAGCGAAGGTCTTGCCAATCATCATTAAAGCTGATGTACAAGGTTCTCAAGAGGCGCTGGCTCAATCGCTACAAAAACTTTCGACTGATGAGGTCAAGGTTCAGATTGTGCATGCTGCCGTTGGTGGGATTACCGAAACCGATGTCAATCTCGCGATTGCTTCTAAGGGTGTCATTATTGGCTTTAACGCGAGAGCCGATGCAGTGGCTCGCAAGCTCGCCGAGAGTAACGGCGTTGATATTCGGTATCACAACATTATTTATGACGCGGTCGATGAAGTAAAAGCGGCTCTTAGCGGCATGTTGACCCCAGATAAGAAGGAAGAAATTACTGGCTTGGTTGAAATTCGTCAGGTCTTCCTTGTCTCCAAGGTTGGTGCGATCGCAGGTTGTATGGTGCTCGATGGAGTTGTGCGGCGTAACTCAAGGGTTCGCTTATTGCGTGACAACGTCGTGGTATGGACTGGTGAGCTCGATTCCTTAAAGCGGTTTAAAGACGATGTGAAAGAAGTGAAAGGCGGCTTTGAGTGCGGTCTCTCCTTGAAGAATAACAACGACATTCAAGAGGGTGATCAACTCGAGATCTTTGAAGTGACTGAAGTGGCTCGAACCCTTTAATCATCATGCATAAAACAAGCCCTCATCGTCACCAGCGTCTTGCGGATCAAATCCAGCGCGACTTAGCCGAATTGATTCCTCGAGAGTTACGTGACCCTTTAAATGGTTTGATTACGATTCAGGCGGTAGAGCTCTCGCCTGACCTTGCGCATGTAAAGGTGTACTTCACAGTTTTAGGTGGCGACCCACAGTATGCGTTGGGATCGTTACAAGAAAAAGCGGGTTATTTGCATTCCTTACTCTTTAAACGGATGCACACTCATACAGTCCCCACCTTGCATTTTGTATTTGATACCTCGATTGAGCGGGGCGCAGAGATGTCACGATTAATTGATCAGGCATTGGGCTCAAAGCCTAATTAATTGTGATGGCGCAACGAATTGATGGGGTAGTTTTGCTTGATAAGCCCAATGGAATGAGCTCGCAAAGTGCGGTGACTGCCGTCAAGCGTCATTTTCAGGCAGAAAAAGCTGGGCACACTGGCACTTTGGACCCCATGGCGACCGGTTTATTACCCATCTGTTTGGGTGAGGCTACTAAGTACTCACAAGATCTTTTGGATGCGGATAAGACTTATATTGCAACTGTACGGTTTGGCATCGAAACCGATACCGGTGATGCCGAAGGCCAAGTGTTAAGCGAGCGATCGACTGCTGAAGTGGTTGATAATTTGATGGCTAAGACATTATTGGAAGCCATTTTGCCTAAGTTCATTGGTGAAATTGAGCAAATTCCACCGATGTACTCCGCATTAAAACGCGATGGCAAACCGCTCTATGAATATGCGCGCTCGGGTGTGGAGATTGAACGTGAACCCCGAAAAATAACCATTTACTCGATTCGTCTAGTCGCTATCCATTGGCCCCACGTAGAGATCGAAGTTCATTGCAGTAAGGGAACATATATCCGAGTCTTGGCGCAAGATATTGGCAATTCACTAGGCTGTGGTGCGCATTTGAGCGCATTGCGGCGTACCAAGGTTGGCCACCTCAGTCTGGAGCAGGGCTGTACTCTAGAGACCCTTGAAAATACCCCCAAGGTATTACTTCCGGTGGACGCCTTATTGCAAACCCTACCTGAGTTGACGGTCGATGACCAACAGGCCAAGCGTTTAGAAATGGGTCAGCGCGTGCCTTGCGCACTCAATCGTGCGAGCCAGTGGGCTAATTCTTTATTTCGGATTTATCGCAGCCAAGCCTTGCCGCAAAACTTTATTGGCACTGCGGATTGGCGTAGTGGTGTTTTACACCCCAGACGCTTTATTGCCCAACGACTTTTGAATCAAAACTAATTTATCTTTTTGTAAAGCAACTCATGACCAAACGCGCACTTCGTAATATTGCCATCATCGCCCACGTTGACCATGGCAAAACGACTCTTGTTGATCAACTTTTACGGCAATCCGGAACTTTTCGCTCCAACGAAAAGATCTCTGAGCGCATTATGGATTCCAATGATCTCGAGAAAGAGCGCGGTATCACCATCTTGGCTAAAAACTGCGCGGTGGAGTATGAGGGTACGCATATTAATATTGTGGATACCCCGGGTCACGCTGATTTTGGTGGCGAGGTTGAGCGCGTTCTGTCAATGGTCGATGGCGTATTGTTGCTAGTGGATGCGGTTGAGGGCCCGATGCCCCAAACCCGATTTGTGACCAAGAAAGCGCTTGCCTTGGGTTTAAAGCCCATTGTTGTCATTAATAAGGTGGACCGCCCTGGAGCCCGATGTGATTACGTGATTAATGCAACCTTTGAGCTCTTTGATAAATTGGGTGCAACCGAGGAGCAGTTGGATTTTCCTGTGATTTATGCCTCGGGCTTAAATGGCTATGCCGGTACTGACGAGAATGTGCGTTCTGGCGATATGCGCCCGCTATTTAACGCGGTTCTCACGCATGTGCCAGTACGCGATGATGAAATCGACGCCCCGTTGCAGTTGCAGATTTCATCAATTGATTACAGCAACTATGTCGGCAAAATTGGTGTGGGCCGGATTCGGCGCGGCAAAATTAAACCCGGTACTGATGTGGTGTGTGTTAATGGACCGGATGGAACCCCCTTTAAGGGGCGCATCAATCAAGTGCTGAAGTTCAAAGGGCTCGAGCGTGAAGTGGTTGATGAGGCCATTGCCGGCGATATTGTCTTAGTAAATGGCATTGAAGATTTAGCAATTGGGACCACGATCTGTGCACCCGATCAGGTTGATGCTTTACCGATGCTCAAGATTGATGAGCCAACCCTCACCATGAACTTCATGGTGAACACGAGTCCTCTTGCTGGGCGCGAGGGTAAGTTTGTTACAAGCCGACAAATTCGGGAGCGTTTAGATCGTGAGCTCAAATCCAATATGGCATTGCGGGTCCGCGATACCGATGACGACACCATCTTTGAGGTATCAGGTCGGGGCGAGCTCCACCTCACCATTTTGGTTGAGAACATGCGACGCGAAGGGTATGAGTTAGCTGTATCACGACCCCGTGTGGTGTTTCATGAGGAGGATGGGGTGAAGTTAGAGCCCTACGAGAACCTCACGGTGGATGTGGAGGATACGACGCAGGGTGGGGTCATGGAAGAGTTGGGTAAGCGCAAAGCTGAACTGCTGGATATGGTGAGCGATGGTAAGGGCCGTACCCGTCTTGAGTATCGGGTTCCAGCCCGAGGTTTAATTGGTTTTCAGGGTGAGTTTATGACCCTCACCCGTGGTAACGGACTCATGAGCCATAACTTTGATTCCTATGGTCCTGTAAAAGAGGGTATCTTGGGTGAGCGCCACAATGGTGTATTGATTAGCCAAGATGATGGTGACGCAGTTGCTTATGCACTGTGGAAACTGCAAGATCGTGGCCGCATGTTTGTCTCACCGGGCGATCCTCTCTACGAAGGCATGATTATTGGGATTCATAGTCGAGACAATGATTTGGTGGTGAATCCCATCAAAGGAAAGCAACTCACCAACGTGCGGGCCTCTGGTACGGATGAAGCGGTACGCCTCGTACCACCGGTACAACTCACCTTGGAATACGCCGTGGAATTCATTGCCGATGACGAGTTGGTTGAGGTGACCCCCAAGAGCATCCGCTTACGCAAGCGCTTTCTGAAAGAGCATGAGCGTAAAAAGGCCTCGCGCGAGGAAGTGTAATCCTTTCTCCCCTTTGGAAAAATGTAGTAACATTGCTACATTTACTGGATTGTGGGGAATGAAATGCCCAAGACCTTATCTAGCCGCGAATTTAATCAAGACACCAGTGGTGCCAAGAAGGCCTGTCAATCAGGCCCAGTCTTCATCACCGATCGAGGCAAGCCTTCGCACGTGCTGATGCGATACGAAGATTACCAACGTGTGATTGGTCAACAAAAAACCATTCTTGATCTTGTGGGTATGCCTGGATTGGCTGAGATTGAATTTGAGCCTGCGAAAATAAAACGCTTTACGAAGCCAAGCGATCTTTCCTAATGTATCTTCTCGACACCAATGTCATCTCGGAGCTCCGAAAAGCCGGTACTTCCAAAATGAATCCACAGGTTCATGATTGGGCACAATCAATTGCCCCAACCCGTTTATTTCTCTCGGTGATTAGCATTCTAGAAATCGAACAAGGCATTCTGTCCGTAATGCGCCGAGATAAAAAGCAGGGCCAGTTATTAAAAAAATGGCTGATGCAAATGATTCTCCCGGTATTTGCTGATCGGATTATTCCAATTGATGTTCCAATTGCATTGCGTTGCGCAGATCTCCATGTTCCTAATCCATCTTCTGAGCGAGATGCCATGATTGCAGCGACAGCGATAGAGCACCGCTTGACTTTGGTGACGCGTAATACTGGTGATTTTGATCCAACTAAATTGAAGTTGATCAATCCTTGGGACTGATTGCATGAGCATCAAGCGTTTAGCTGTCGCTCCCATGATGGAGTGGACCGATCGTCATTGCCGATCATTTCATCGAATGCTAACTAAGCGAGCCGTGCTCTATACCGAGATGGTCACCACGGGGGCGCTTTTGCACGGTGACCAGCCACGGCATTTGGATTTTAGTCAGGAAGAGCACCCGATCGTTTTACAACTTGGCGGCAGCGATCCGGCTGAGCTCGCTCAATGTGCAGCGCTTGCCCAACAATGGGGCTATGACGAGATCGATCTCAACTGCGGTTGCCCCTCAGAGCGCGTGCAAAAGGGTGCATTTGGGGCATGCTTGATGGCCGAGCCTGAGCTCGTTGCCCAGTGTGTGAGTGCGATGCGTGCCGTCTGCGATCTACCAATTTCGGTGAAGCATCGCTTGGGTCTTGATCAAATGGATGCGGCCCAGTCGCCGCGTGACTATCAATTTGTATTGGATTTTGTACTGGCAGTCGCGGCCGCAGGAGCAACCCAGGTAACGATTCATGCGCGTAATGCGGTCTTAAAAGGCTTATCCCCGAAAGAGAATCGTAGTAAGCCCCCATTGCACTATGAGGTTGCGAAGCAAATACGTCGTGATACACAAAAGCACTATCCAAATCTTCGTGTACTACTTAACGGTGGCCTAGAATCCAATGAGCAGGTTGCACAATATTGGAATGATTTTGATGGTTTTATGATCGGCCGTGCTGCTTATCATTTTCCGGCGATGCTATTGGGCTGGGATGATCTCGTCGAAAGTGATGGCAATGCAGTAGGTTATCTCTTTAGTGAGGCAGACTGGCACCGTATTCAAATTGGTTTGGTTGAATACAGTCAAGCATGGTTAGCCCAGTGCAATGCGCATCGTAAAGACTTCTATTTGGGAGCGATTACTCGGCACATCATGGGTCTTGCTCACGGTCGTGCGGGGTCGCGCCGTTGGCGTCAACATCTATCGGATCATCATGCTTTGGCACGGGTTAAAACACAGGATGCCATCGAAACCTTCTTTTTGGAGGCCAGTATGGAGTTGGGTGATTGGGCGCTATTTGAGCCCCCATCAATCGGTTCGAGGGCATAGTCGTTATAATACTTAAGTAGCAATGGTGGACGTAGCTCAGTTGGTAGAGTCCCAGATTGTGATTCTGGTTGTCGCGGGTTCGAGTCCCGTCGTTCACCCCATTTAGCTACTGACTTGGCCTTACGTCAATCACTTCGATAATCGCTGTATTGCGATCTGCCTCCCCGATTATTCGTTCACTGCGGTCTTGAACGGTCGGTATCACAATTTCTTCACAAATTGGTTTAGAACTAAAGACGTTAAAGAAACTGCAATCTTTTTTGGTTGCTGCAGATGTCGCGTGTTCGAGGGGAGAGCGCCCTGTGGTGACTGTTGATGTAACACTTACCGCGGTCATGGGGCTTGCAGCTACCGCCGATCCTGCAGCAGTACCCGCGCTACTTGCTGCTGCCATGATGGGTGCGGCGCAGCCTTGTAAACCTGAAATACTAAGAATACTAAGAAGTGCAATGAAAATGTAGAGAAGGGAGACCGACCCTTGATGGGTAGTTGAAGGCTTGATTGAACTAGTTAGGTCGACACGCAAGGTTATAGACTCCAGCTGGCCAATCACCACTCGCGATTGCCTCAAAGCTGCTATCGGGCGTCTTGATATCTTCAACCACCTTGCCAGTACCCCGTTTACCTGACATAAATTTAACCTCTAGTGGTCGGTATTGAACCTGTCCGCAGTGGTATTCATTTAGACCAATGATGGAGTTCACTGGTGATTTAGTTTTTGGCTCAACTCCCGGTTTCTTAAGATCGAGCATCGAAAGAACTTGGACCTTATCGCCTGACTTCTTGATGCTGGATTTATCAATCAAGACGGTTATGAACTCATTGCTTCCCAGTTCATCCCAAGCGCCGAAGGCAAAACTGGAGCTTAGGGTGAAGATGCAAGTAATTAGAAGTTTAAGACGTGTTTTCATCATGATCCTATACAGTTCTACCGATTGTAATGGGTCAATGCGACAACTCAAAACGACTTAGCTTTTAAGACCAATTCACGCTGAACCTGCTTAGGCTTCATCGCCAATGGAATTAATTGATTCGTTGCCCATGAGGCGCTCAAATTACGATAGCGATGACTTTGAACCCAACCCGACTGACCGGTAGGAAGCATAAAAGCCGATTGTTCTGGATCATTGAGGTCATAGATCGCCCTCAGACTTGGTGCATGATTAGCCTGGAATGGCGCTTTTGGATTGTTCAGAACTGGACGACCCACATTGACCGTAAAGGCATCCCCTGGAAATGGAATGTTGACATTGAAGAACTCCGCTAAGAGGGGAATGTTTTTGAAGGGGCGATGTTCAGACACAGCATGATGCGCTGTTCCCCAACGCCAATCAGTACTCGATTTTCCGTAGCGTTGGCTCAAATCATTGAGCGCTCGTTGCAGAGCGAGATTGGCGGCACCTTGGCAATTTTCTCGTTCTGCGGTAGTGTGCACATCGCACCAGGGGCTGTCGGGATTACTGATTTGATGATTGACCGCCCTCCGAAACGAGCGTCTGCCATATTCCTCAGTAAACGAATCACCCAAACGCGAGAATAGGATCCGCGTTAATTGATCGACCCAGGTATTAAAGATAAGGGCAGCGGTGGAATCAATACTCATGCTTCCATCGAAGCGATCGATCACCGACTGAATCCCTGGCTGCAAAGTATGGCCTGATTGCGCATTTTTAAACAGAGGTAAGAGTGCTTGCGCTCCAAGGGAGAGAACATCGCCCTGCATAGCCTGCATCGAAGTGCGATCATGCTGATCTTTCTCTCCAATCATGGCTGCAATACGGTCATAACGAAAGGGCAAGTCCCAGTCTCCGGTTAGTGGATTGGGATTGCTTGCAGAAATAATTTCCTGATTGGCGCTCGCTAGCCACTCCGCTGTTGGATTAAAAAAGCTGGGAAGTTGCTCAAATGGTAGGTAGGCTGTCCAATCAAATTGGCGCTCCCATCCGAGAGCAGGAGCGACGCCATACAAGCCTTGATGCAATTGCCGGCGTGGCGCAACCCCAGCAACTTGCAAGGCAATATTACCTTGAACATCTGCAATCGCAACGGTTTGCATCGGAGCGTAATGATGACGCAAAGCATTTTTGAAAGAGTCAATCGAATCGGCCCGATTCATGAGGATGCCGCCCATCAAGGTTTGATTCTCAACATCCAAAGCGGTCCAGCGTAGGGCTAGGGCATAACGCTGCGTATCAATTACCTTTTTGGCACGGGCATGGCTATCGGAAATAATAGGACCATGGCGACTTTGTTTGACGACAAACCGCAAGGGCGGTTTATCTTTAATCTGAATAATCTCCTCGCGAGCTAAAAAGGAGAGCGGACCGTCAGGACCGATGTATTGATTCGGATTATCAGGATCAATTTTTTCAAGATAGAGATCTTGCACATCTGGTCCGGTATTGGTAAATCCCCAGGCAATTTTGTCGGTCCTACCCAAAACAACGGCTGGTATGCCTGGCAGGGTGGCCCCGATTACATTTAAGCCTGGAGCTTCGAGGTGTGCAAAGTACCATGTCGATGGAGCACTTAATCCCAAATGCGGATCGTTGGCGAGCAAGGGTTTGCCTGAACTCGTTTTTTTACCCGTAAGCACCCAATTGTTAGAGCCCAAGCCTTCTTGTTGATCACTTAGCCATCCCACCGTATCGGCATGTTTTAGTAAGTAAGGCTCTCCATCACGAGATGCTTGAACCTTGGATTGAGTGGGCCTAAATACCTGATGTTCGCGATATAGCTTGGCAAAATCGACGTTGGTAACTGGATTGGTGCCGGGATAGGGTGGCATCACCTGCCATATATCAGCTGTGCTGAGATATTGAGAAAGCTCTAAGCTAAACAATTCTTTTTGCCAGTTATCGCCCAAATCTAACGCCATCATTAAAGACCATGCAACACTATCTGCGGCAGACCAATAACCGGGCTTGGAACCCGTCAAAAAATACTCGATCGGTAAGGCCCAACCGAGTGCTCGATTACCAGCATTGACGCCATCGGCATAGGCTTGAACCAATTGCTTGATTTCTGCTGGATAGCGCTCAAACTGTTTCTCAGCCGCTTGTTTAATCCCTAGGGTACGAATAAAGCGATCAAGTGAGACGGTGCGCTCACCCAAAATCTCGGAGAGTCTCCCTGAAGCCAAGCGACGACTAATCTCCAGTTGCCAAGAGCGTTCAGTCGCATGCAAAAATCCTAAGGTGTAATACGCATCACGCTGGGATTTTGCCTTAACGTGCGGCACATCGTTCTCATCAAATTGAATCTGAACGGTTTGACCCAGACCGGCACTAATGATTGTTCCAGAAAGATTTGATTTAGCACTTACCCAATAACTTACAGCAAGGATGACTAGGCAGATGAATAAAAGGATTAGTGCAACGATCAAGTAACGCAGGAACTTCGTGAGACTGGATTTGCGCTTTAGGGTTCTCATATCAACGGCAAACGATTACAAAAAAACCCCGCCGTAGCGGGGTTGATTGGTTTTAAACCTCACTTGTAGAGAACTTGCGGTAACCACAAGCCAATTTCTGGGAATACATACAGCAAAACAAGCGCAATGACCTGAATGCCCATAAACGGCATCATCCCCATGAAGATCTGATTTAAGGTGACGTGGGGAGGTGCAACACCCTTTAAATAAAACGCAGACATCGCAACGGGGGGCGATAGGAATGCAGTTTGTAGGTTCAGGGCAACCAATAGACCAAAGAACAGCGGATTGATTCCAAAGTCATCAAGTAAGGGTACAAAGATTGGCATAAAGATCACAATAATCTCAGTCCATTCCAAAGGCCAACCCAATAAGAAAATAATGACTTGTGACAGAATCAAGAACTGCAATGGGCTAAGTCCTAAAGATAGAACCCATTTTTCAACCAAGTCTTGGCCGCCAAGTAATGCAAAGGCTGCCGAGAAAATGGACGAACCCACAAAGAGCCAACAGACCATCGCACCCGTCTTCGCCGTTAGGAAGACCGACTCTTTAATCACCGTCATATTGAGCTGCTTGTAGGCAGCCGCTAATATAAATCCACCAATGGCGCCGACTGCCGCTGCTTCGGTAGGCGTTGCCAAACCAAAGACGATGGAGCCTAATACAAATAAGATTAAAACCGCAAGCGGGAAGAAAGAGCTCAAGAGCATCTTGAAGATTTCAAGACGCACCCAAGTGAGGAGGGCATAGTAAATCACCAAAATGGCGCCGAGAATACCGCTCATGATCCAGAACCACAGCGGTGCATCGACGGGTTTTGGTGGTTCAGCAGCCGCTGCTGGCTCTGCAGGGCCCGAGGTCTTTGCTACTGGCTTTTCATCTTCAGCGCCTGGTGGCAGGGCCAGACCAGTTCCGCCACTATCTTTTTCAGCGCCAGGAGGTTCGCTAAGGCCGGTTGAACTTGAGCTACTTGAGTAATCACTACCACTACCCGCTTCGCCCATCGGAACCACATCCATGCTAATCACTTCGACTGGCTTAGTGGCTACTTGGTACATCGTGGCAGTGAAAGCAACAAATACGATCAGTGGGATCAGAGCAATGAACAGCGATTTCAACATCTCTTTACCACTGACATTGATATTGCGTTTACCTTTAAGGCCAACCAATAAAGCAGGTAATACTTTTTGACTAATCTTCTCGCCAAGCTCGGTATAGCTCATCGGCAGAGGCACTTTGCGCTCAGACTCAGACAAAGGCGGCATGAGATTTGGTTTGAGTTTAGCCAAAATGATCACATAGCCAATGTACAAACTGGCCAACATGATTCCTGGGAAAAAAGCGCCTGCATACAACTGCACCACCGATACGCCAGCGGTTGCGCCATAGACAATCAAGAGTACCGAGGGTGGAATCAAAATACCGAGGCAGCCACCAGCGGTAATACATCCTGCTGAGACACGGGTGTCATACCCCGCTTTCAACATGGCAGGCAATGCCAAAAGACCCATTAAGGTCACCACGGCACCCACAATGCCGGTTGCCGTTGCAAATACAGCGCAGGTAAAAATGGTTGCAACTGCCAAGGAACCTGGTACACGAACCAAAGCCAAGTGAAGTGATCTAAACAGCTTTTCAATGAGATTGGCGCGCTCAACTAAATAACCCATGAACACGAATAGGGGAATTGAGATCAACACGTCATTGGTCATGACCGCGTAGGCACGCTGCACCATGAGGGATAAAGTGTTTTGCAGTGCTAAATCAGGATTTTGAAAGCTGTATGCAAAAAACGTGAAGATCATACCCATACCCATTAAGGTAAAGGCGGTGGGGAAGCCAAGCATGATGGCAACCACGACAAGGGAGAGCATTAGCAGGCCAATATGCCCACTCTGAATATTGCCCCACGGCATTAAAACGATGGTCAATAAGACCACCAATGCCATGATGGAAAAACCAAATAAGAGTTCTTTACGCATAATGATTATTCCTTATCCTTGCCAACCATCGCCTTAAGGGCGTCGACGTCAACTTCCTCAACGTCTTGTTCGCGGGAGGGCCATTCACCCTCGCGGATGCAAACCACGCAACGCAAAATCTCAACGATACCTTGCATTAAAAGAACCACTCCGGCAATCGGAATAATCGTTTTAAAGGGGTAAAGCGGAGGGCCGTCGGCCGTGATCGAAGAGTGCTCCAAAATTCGCCAAGAGTCAGCGGCATACCCATAGCCAGCGTAGGCAAGCGCAATCACTCCGGGAATGAAGAAAACAATATAGAGAATGAGATCAAAAATCGCTTGGGTACGGGGCTTTAAAAAGCCATACAAGATGTCACCACGTACATGACCATTTTTTGCCAGGGTGTACGCACCTGCCATCATGAACATGGTGCCGTACATCATGATTTGAGCATCAAAAGCCCAGGCATGCGGACTATTGAGCACATATCGTGAAAACACCTCAAAGCCGATGAGAGCAGTAAGCCCAACCACCAACCAAGAGAAACAATGGCCGATAAATGTCGAAACTTTATCAACGGTTAAAAAAAGGTTTTGCATGGCTACACCTACGATTTAGATATAAAAAATGGGATGGTTATTTGCTAACCATCCCATTGGGTTACAGCAAACCGGTATTCTAACAAAAACCGGCTAAGTTGTTGCTAGCTTAGGCCTTTTTTGCAGGAGCTGCTGGCTGACCAAAGTAGTGGTCATACGCCATGCGGCGCTGGACGTTGGTGTCCAGATCCCACTTCACGGCACGCTTAGCAAATGCACGCTGCGAGTCAACAATCTTCTTAAAGAGTGCGTTCTCTGCTGATTTCTTGGCTACCACCTCGTCAAACACCTTCAACTGAGCACGCAACACCGAGTCAGGGGTCTTGAAGAACTTGACACCTTGCTTGGCTTGCATTTCTTCGTAGGCCGAGGAGTAGCGATCTACTGCTTTCCAAGACATATCAGCAGAAGAAGCTTCTACGGCATAGTCAAGGATGTTACGGAGCTTGGCAGGCATCGCGTTGTACTTGGTGCCGTTAAAGAGGATCTCAAACTGCTCAGCATTTTGGTGATAGCTTTGCAACATGCAGACCTTAGAAACGTCTGGGAAGCCCAACTGGCGATCGGAAGATGCATTGTTGAACTCCGCTGCATCAAGAAGACCACGATCCATCGCAGGAATAATTTCCCCGCCAGGAAGCGCATTGACTGACACACCCATGGCTGTGAACATGTCAATCGAAATACCAACGGTACGGTACTTGAGACCTTTCATGTCCTCAATCTTGGTAACAGGCTTCTTGAACCAGCCTAGAGGCTGGGTAGGCATTGGGCCGTATACATAGGATTTGACGTTGGCGCCAACTACTTTGTAGAGCTCATCGAGTAGCTCTTTGCCGCCGCCGTATTTGTGCCATGAAAGGAGCATGTTGGCATCCATACCGAAGGATGGACCTGATCCCCATAGGGCAAGCGCAGCATTCTTTCCGTAGTGATAAACAACCACACCATGACCGCCGTCCAAAGTGCCTTTAGAAACAGCATCTAAGAGACCAAAAGCAGGAACCACTGCACCAGCAGGCAGAACTTCAATTCGGAGTTCGCCACCAGTCATGTCGTTCACTTTCTTTGCGAAGTCGAGTGCGTACTCGTGGAAGATATCCTTCGCTGGCCATGTGGACTGGAAGCGCAATGTTTGTGGCGCTGCCTGACCTTGAGAAATCATTGGGAAGCTAAGAGCAGCTGCTCCAGCGCTACCGACTGCTGCACCTTTCAAAAATTTACGACGTGGTGCTTGTTTTTTGGTTTCGGACATTCATATCTCCTGGTTAATATCAATTTAATACTGCGTGTAAAGCAGAAGGAAATTGTAGGATTATTGGCGGGAATGAGATATCGGGTAAACCCTTTGTTTGCATGGCTTCATGGTTATTTAAAAAGGGTGTTCGGAAAGGGTCTTCAAGCCGCTCGTGATACGATTTCATCTAGCTATCATTGTTGCAACGCATCAGCGTGCGTAACATTTTTAATACAATGTTGGATTGCGTTTGCCCGAGTGGTGAAATCGGTAGACACAGCAGATTTAAAATCTGCCGCTCATAAAAAGGGCGTGCCGGTTCGATTCCGGCCTCGGGCACCAGTTATGGATTGCGTACGCAGCGAAATCCGATGTAGACCACCACAGTATTTTCTGGCTTAGTGGCCACATTACCCTCCATTTGTTGCTCAGGACCATACCACCACGATGCCCCTCGGGTAATGCGCTCACTGTTAACTTTAGTTGACGTCCATTCCCATACATTGCCACCCATATCAAAGAGCCCATTGACCCCTGGCTGGGTAGTGCCGGCGGCCACATGGCCATCGCCACGCAGCAAACTTCCTGCCGGAGCCAAGCCTTTGTAGTTTCCGCATGCTGAACTTAAACAATGGGAAGCTTTGGGGGTGCTACCGTTTGGGTAGGGATAGCGTTGCCCTCGCTGAAAACCTGCCGGCGGGGATTTGCGTTGCTCTACGAATGCTGCCTCAACCCATTCTTTATCGGTGGGCAAGCGTTTTCCAAAGAATTCGCAGATCGATTGAGCCTCAAAGGCATTGAGGTGAACGGCTGGTTCATTATCTCCAGCTGCTACCCCGTATGGCGTTCGCCAGGTCCACCCAGGTTTTTTCACAAAACCTAATTCATAGGAGGTGCCACCCCCAGCCTTCTCCGCCGCACTTTGAAATCCAGTCGCAGCGGCATACCGTTTGACTTCGCCAATCGTCATCTCATATTGATCCCAAAGAACACCGTGCACCTCAAGGCTGGGAATGGTTGATTTCACTGACTGAGCTTGTAGATGAAAACTAAAGGTCAGGAGTGAAAATATGCAAATTTTGCTAATTGTGAGAATATTCATATAAGTTTGTTAACCTAGATTTTGATTAACAATCATTTTTGCTGAATTTCAATTCTTTTGCACAGTGAAATTAACGTGCAACCCGGCCCATGAATAAATCCATTCTTTTTCTTGTTAGCACGTTCTTCTTAGCGCAAAGCGTTTTGGCTAATCCTGAGCCATCTAAAACTAACCGAGAGATAGCAAAAGGCGATGCGCCTATGACTGCGGAGGTGCTTGCGGTCTTTTTTACGCCTCCGACCGGGGCGGCGCGCGGGTTAATTCGTTATCTAGATGGCGCCAAGAAAAGTATTCAGGTGATGGCCTATAGTTTTACTTATCTTGAGATCGCTGATGCGCTTGCTAGGGCAGCCAAACGGGGCGTGGATGTGCAGGTGATTCAGGATGGGCCAACGGCTGCGAATAATTTTGACGTGATCCCAGTTTTATTAAAAGGCGGCGTCTCGGTCCGGGGCAATAAAGCGCATCGTATTTTTCATCATAAGGTGATGATCATTGATGGCGATATTGTGGTGACTGGAAGTTATAACTTCACCAATAGTGCTGAGAAAAGCAATGCGGAGAATATGATTATTTTGCGCTCAACACCACTAGCGCAGCAGTATTACAAAAACTTCATCTCGCATTGGGAGCGCAGTTACCCAATTACTACGCCACCAGAGCGAAAGACAGCCAAACCTAATTAATCGGGCTCGGTCACAAATCCCAATTTCGTTAAGCCCGCGCGCCGTGATGCGGCGAGCACTTGAGCTACGGCATCGTAGCGCACGGATTTATCAGCCCGCAAGTTAATCTCAGGCTGTGGATCTTTCTTGGCCGCTTTATCTGCATATGCCGAGAAGGTAGCTAAATCGATCGGTGTGCTATTCCAAAAGATTTGGCCCTTGCCATCAATCGTTAATTGAACCGATTCAGGTTTTATCTCATTGCGAACGCTATTGGCTTTGGGCAGTTCGACCTTCACTGCTTGCTGGACCACGGGCAGGGTGATCATAAAAATAATCAGCAAAACTAACATGACATCCACCATCGGGGTCATGTTGATCTCGGCCATCAGGCCATCTTCGTGGTGATCGTTTGAGGGATTACTAAAGGACATGATTAATCTTTCTGGGCAACGCGTGCGCCAGTCACAAAGTAGGCCAAGAGATCATTGGCAAAGCGATTGAGGTCTGCAACCACTAAGCGATTCGAGCGATTAATGGTGTTATAGCCAAGCACGGCTGGAATCGCAACAGCGAGACCAAACGCGGTCATGATCAGTGCCTCACCAATGGGTCCGGCGACTTGATCAATCTGTGCACTACCAGAGCTACTAATTGCAATCAGGGCGTGATAGATCCCCCAGACCGTACCGAATAAACCGATAAATGGTGCAGTTGCACCAGTCGACGCTAAAAACGTTAATCCTTTTTGCAATTGAGCGGTTGAGGAGTCGACCCCATTTTTTAAACTACGCGCCATCCATTCGGAGTAGTTGAGCGTTTGAAAGAGTTCGCGATGGCTAGCGCTTTGGTTCTGATGATGAGCCGAAGCTTCATGACCAGTCCTTGCAACCATAAAAAAGGGATTCATTGCTTGATTGCTTAAGTGACTGAGTCCCTCATCAAAAGAGCGGGCTCGCCAAAAAGAATCCAGTTCACTTTTAAGGTGTTTGATATTGCGTAAGCCCCATAAGCGACTGATCAAAATCACCCAGGTCACAATCGACATCAACAAAAGTAAAAGAGCAACAAAGTGAGTGACGAAGTCCCCCTGGGTCCAAAGGTGGTGAAGGCCAAATGCATTGTTCATATTAGGGACTCTTTAGGTTGAATTTAATTAATAGATTAGTTGAGATTTTAGTGGGACTACCGTTGATGGTGTAGGGTTTAAATCGATACCGCTTCCCAATTTCCATCGCCGCCCGATCAAGCCTTGGGTAGGAACTCGACTGTAATAATCGCGCTTCCTCCACTTCACCAGACTCGCTAATGATGAGCCTGACCACCACTTCACCTTGTTCGCCCGCGCGCTTTGAGAATGAAGGGTAATACGGATCTGCGTCAGGCTGGTAGACCACTACTAATTTCCCAATATCCGTTTGGATGGGGGTGCCACTAATTCCACCTCCACCAGTAGGCGGGGCAACACTTGCATTTTGGTTACTTTCGCTGGGTTTGGCGGCCGCAGTTTCTGTCGGGGCTGCAGTCTTTTGTGCTGGCGTTGGATTTGGAGCGGGAGCAACGGATTTTTCTGGTTTTTTAGGTTCAGGTTTGGGTGTTGGTCTGGGTGCTTCAACTGCCGGCTTTGGGGCGGGGGGCGTCGCCGCCTTCGTTGGCGCCTGCGGAGCCTCTGGGGCCACGAGATTTGCCATCACCCGTTCATCATTTTGATAATCCGGTGGCTTTGGGCTTAAACCAAATTGAAAGGGAATAATTAAGGATAAATGCGCAAGAACCACCAGCGCGATGATGATGCCCTCATCCCGGGAGAAGGGGAGGCGCCATTGTCTGGAACTAGCAAGGACCATGCTCAAATCATCAATGATTGGTTGTTGATGCTGCGGAGTGACAGGGGAGTTTGCAATAAGCGCTCTGCCATCGCCTGTAATGTATCCCCATTCGCAGTGCTCAGCAAGTTTAATGACATGATCTCTGCCTCATTGGCTAGGCCATGCTGCTCAAGCTGCCGACCCAGTTGACGAACCACGGCATCGCTTGTATCCACGATGGTGATTGATGCGCCAATGAGCTCCCTAATATGATTTTTCAGAAAAGGGTAATGCGTGCAACCCAGAACCAGGGTATCTGCCTGTGCCTCCACGATACCTTGCAGATGCGTTTGCAATAAAGTGCGCATTGCTGGAGATTCGATTTCTCCATTTTCAATAAGTGGTACTAGGCCGGCGCCGGCTTGCTTAATAAAACGGCATTGACTTGGTAATGTCGCCAAGAGTGCATTGAACTTATCGCTATTGAGGGTTGCTTCAGTAGCGAGCACACCCACAACGCCATTCTGGGATTGCATCGCCGCTGGTTTGATACCAGGCTCTACGCCAATGACGGGTATCTGCAGCTCCGCGCGGATTTGGGCAATCGCTTCAGCAGTTGCGGTATTGCATGCCACCACAATCGCATCGCAACCATGCTCGACTAGGTAGCGGCACATGTGCAAGCTTCGATTAGCAATCCAAGAGGCTGATTTTTCTCCGTAGGGCGCGTTGGCAGAATCGGCTAAATAAATGTAGTGATGCAAAGGCAATTGCTTTAGCGCCTCATCCAAAATGGATAGACCACCAACCCCAGAATCAAATACACCGATCGTTGCCAACGTTGCTTACCAGTTTGATCCGTTAAGCGACGCTCACTGGAATTTTGCCAATCTTCATTTGCCACTCTTTAGGTCCAGTCTCATGCATGGAGATTCCTTTTGAGTCAACTGCTACAGTGACTGGCATGTCGACCACATCAAACTCGTAAATCGCTTCCATGCCTAAATCTTGGAATGCAACGACTTTGGCATGAGCAATTGCTTTGGATACGAGATAGGCTGCACCGCCGACTGCCATGAGATATGCGGAGCGATGTTTCTTGATTGACTCAATCGCCACCGGGCCGCGTTCGGCCTTACCAATCATTGCAATTAAGCCAGTTTGACCTAACATCGTCTCAGTAAATTTATCCATCCGGGTCGCAGTGGTTGGGCCTGCTGGACCAACTGCTTCACCACGCACTGGATCAACGGGCCCAACATAATAGATCACGCGATTTTTAAAACTCACAGGTAATGACTCGCCTTTAGCCAGCATGTCGGCAATGCGTTTGTGAGCTGCATCGCGACCCGTGAGGATCTTGCCATTGAGTAATAAGGTCTGACCGGGTTTCCAACTAGCTACTTCCTCGGGTGTCAACGCATTGACATCAATGCGTTTGGATTGTTTGGTGTCCGGTTGCCATGCGACGGCAGGCCAATCGTTCAACGACGGAATATCAAAATGAGCCGGGCCGCTACCATCAAGGTGAAAGTGGAGGTGTCGTGTGGCTGCACAGTTCGGAATCATCGCTACTGGTAATGAGGCGGCATGCGTGGGGTAGTCCATGATCTTGACATCGAGTACGGTTGCAAGACCACCAAGACCTTGAGCGCCGATCCCTAATTGGTTGACCTTTTCATAAATCTCAAGACGTAACTCGTCAATACGATTTTTGGGGCCACGCGCAATCAGCTCTTGAATATCAATCGGTGCCATCAACGATTCTTTAGCAAGCAAGGCAGCTTTCTCCGGCGTGCCACCGATTCCGATTCCAAGAATACCGGGAGGGCACCACCCAGCACCCATGGTAGGGACGGTCTTCATCACCCAATCCACAATGGAGTCCGATGGATTGAGCATCACCATCTTTGCTTTATTTTCAGAGCCACCACCTTTGGCAGCACAGATCACCTCAAGATCATTGCCTGGAACGATTTCATAATGAATGACCGCAGGCGTGTTATCGCCCGAGTTTTTGCGTTTACCTGCTGGGTCAAGTAATACAGAACCTCGCAGGGGATTGTCGGGATTCATGTACGCACGCCGCACACCCTCATTCACCATATCCGCAACACTCATGGTGGCACCACTCCAATTGATGTTCATGCCCACTTTGAGAAAGACCACCGCAATCCCGGTGTCCTGGCAGATCGGTCGTTTACCCTCCGCACACATTTTGCTGTTGGTCAGAATTTGGGCAATCGCATCCTTTGCTGCCGGGCCTTGTTCGAGCTCATAGGCACGTCCCATGGCTTGGATGAAATCCCGAGGATGGTAGTAGGAAATAAACTGAAAAGCGTCCGCAATGCTTTGAATCAGGTCGTCTTGGCGTATCGTAGGCATAGGAATATTTCAATAAGTGGAATGAAATAAGCATTTTAAGGGTTTGCCATAGGGCAAATCAGGACTTAATTCACTTATCGTCATATGAAACGATAGACCGATTGTTTGTTGTGTTGTCACTATAAGTTCGAAGAGAGGGTGTTATTCGTATGGAACCATTAATGCAAGAAAACCGGATTTTTAATCCGCCCGCTGATTTTGTAAAAAACGCCGCCATTTCAGGAATGGATGCTTACAAAAAGTTATGCGCAGAAGCAGAAAAAGATTACGAGGGATTTTGGGGGCGCCTAGCCAAAGAGAATCTCCATTGGAAGCAAGTGTTCACGAAAGTGCTTGATGAGTCCAAGGCACCTTTTTATAAATGGTTTGAAGATGGCACAACGAATGCCTCCTACAACTGCCTTGATCGTAATTTGCAAAATGGCAATGCCAATAAAACCGCCATCATTTTTGAGTCGGATGACGGTAAGGTAACAAAGGTTACGTATCAAGAGTTACACGATCGCGTTTGTCAATTAGCGAACGCGTTGCGTAAACGCGGTATTAAAAAGGGTGATCGCGTCATCATTTATATGCCGATGTCAGTCGAGGGCGTGATTGCCATGCAAGCCTGTGCTCGCATTGGCGCCACACACTCCGTGGTGTTTGGAGGCTTCTCCGCAAAATCCTTGCAAGAGCGCATTATTGATGCGGGTGCGGTTGCAGTAATCACCGCCGATGAGCAAATGCGCGGAGGTAAAGCATTGCCTCTGAAGACGATTGTCGATGAGGCCTTAGCGCTTGGCGGCTGCGAGATCATTAAAAACGTGATCATCTACAAGCGCACAGGCGGCAATATTCCCTTTAAGGCTGGCCTTGATTCATGGATGCACGAAGTGACTGCGAGCGAAGCAAAAACCTGTGATCCAGAATGGGTAAGCGCTGAGCATCCTTTATTTATTTTGTACACCTCCGGATCAACCGGTAAGCCAAAAGGTGTGCAGCATTCCACCGGCGGTTATCTGTTGTGGGCCATCCTCACGATGAAGTGGACCTTTGATATCAAGCCAAGCGATATCTTCTGGTGTACGGCGGATATTGGTTGGGTCACTGGACACTCCTACATTGCCTATGGACCATTGGCAGTGGGTGGTACACAAATCGTGTTTGAAGGTGTGCCCACCTTCCCGAATGCTGGCCGCTTTTGGGAGATGATTCAAAAACACAAAGCCACGATTTTCTATACGGCACCGACTGCAATTCGTTCTTTGATTAAGGCATCGAATACGGACCCTAGCGTTCATCCTAAAAATTACGATCTCAGTTCATTGCGTCTCTTGGGATCGGTGGGTGAGCCAATTAATCCCGAGGCATGGATGTGGTACTACGAGAACATCGGCGGCTCGCGTTGTCCGATTGCCGATACCTTCTGGCAAACCGAGACCGGTGGTCATATGATTAGCCCATTGCCTGGCGCAACTCCCATGGTTCCCGGTTCTTGCACCTTGCCATTGCCAGGCATTATGGCCGCGATTGTGGATGAGACTGGTAACGATATGCCCAATGGTCAGGGTGGCATCTTGGTGGTGAAGCGTCCTTGGCCATCGATGATTCGGACAATTTGGGGTGATCCCGATCGCTTTGTGAAAGCGTATTTCCCAGATGAGTTTGGTCGCAAACTTTACTTGGCAGGTGATGGTGCAATTCGGAACAAAGATACTGGCTACTTCACCATTACTGGCCGTATCGATGACGTTCTCAACGTGTCAGGCCATCGTATGGGCACCATGGAGATTGAATCGACCCTGGTTGCCAATCCGCTAGTCGCCGAAGCTGCTGTTGTAGGGCGCCCAGATGATATGACTGGCGAAGCAATTTGCGCTTTTGTGGTTCTTAAGGGTAAACGTCCCGAAGGGGAAGAGGCCAAGAAGATTGCGACTGAATTACGCAATTGGGTGGGCAAAGAAATTGGTCCGATTGCGAAACCGAAGGATGTGCGCTTTGGTGATAACTTGCCAAAGACCCGCTCTGGAAAGATTATGCGCAGACTCTTACGCGTGATTGCGAAGGGCGAGGATATTACGCAGGACACCTCGACGCTTGAGAACCCGGCAATCTTAGAGCAATTAAAGAAGTCACTGTAAGCTTGCAAAATCAACAGAAATCATTCAACACTCTTCGAACCGTATAATGAACGGTTTCGGAGAGGTGGATGAGCGGTTTAAGTCGCACGCCTGGAAAGCGTGTGTAGGTTAATAGCCTACCGCGGGTTCGAATCCCGCCCTCTCCGCCAATGAGTTCTTTGTTTGCATTCGATAATCCCAGAAAGAGGATTCCGAGATGAAATCTTCCATCTTCACCCAAGGGCTTGATAAAAACCCTGCGAATTACGTTGCTCAGTCTCCGCTGACCTTTATTGAACGTGCTGCATTGGTCTACCCACAAAGGCCAGCAGTGATTCATGGGAGTGTGACGCGCACCTGGTCAGAAACCTACGCGCGCTGCCGTCGGTTTGCTTCTGCGCTTACTCAGCACGGAATTCAACGTTTTGATACCGTCGCCGTGATGTTGCCAAATATTCCAGCGATGGTTGAGGCGCACTTTGCAATTCCGATGACCGGCGCAGTTCTATGCGCACTCAATACTCGTTTGGATGCGTCTGCTATTGCATTTATGCTTGAGCATGGCGAAGCCAAGGTCGTATTGATTGACCCTGAATTTTCTGGAGTGATGCAAGCCGCATTAGTAATTCTTCACGAGAAAAAGCTTCCATTACCGTATGTCATCGATGTAAGTGATGCTTTGTATTCGGGTTCCGGTAAAGCAATTGGTTCGATTGAATATGAGCAATTTATTGCCAAGGGAGATCCAGAGTTTTCATATCAACTCCCAAGCGATGAATGGGACTCCATCTGCCTGAACTACACCTCTGGCACAACGGGCAATCCAAAAGGTGTGGTGTACTCACATCGGGGCGCCTATACCAATGCGATCTCAAATATTTTGGAGTGGGACATGCCACGCCATCCTGTGTATTTATGGGTATTGCCATTATTTCATTGCAATGGTTGGTGTTTTCCATGGACTGTTGCCGCACGAGCAGGCATTAATGTCTGCTTACGTAAAGTCGACGCGAAGCAGATATTTGATGCGATTCGCGAACACCAAGTGACCCATTATTGTGGTGCGCCGATTGTTCATAACATGCTCATTAATGCCCCCGATGATTTAAAAGAAAGGATTGCCCATCGTGTGAGCGCTATGGTTGCCGGTGCAGCACCGCCAGCAGCCATGATTGAGGGCATGGAAAAGATGGGGTTTGATATTACCCATGTATATGGTTTAACTGAGACTTATGGTCCCGCTTCAGTGTGTGTCAAGCATGATGATTGGACCTCGGTGGATGTGGGAGAGCGCGCTCGATTAAATGCGCGACAAGGTGTTCGGTATCACTTGCAACATGCCGCTTTAGTGATGGATCCCGAAACGATGCAACCCGTCCCAGCCGATGGCGAGACAATGGGCGAAATTATGTTTCGGGGCAATATCGCGATGAAAGGTTATCTGAAGAATGAAAAAGCAACGCAAGAAGCGTTTGCAGGAGGGTGGTTTCATTCGGGCGACCTAGCCGTCATGTATCCCGATGGGTACATCAAAATTAAGGACCGTAGTAAAGACATCATCATTTCTGGTGGAGAAAATATCTCCAGCATTGAGGTTGAAGATGTGTTGTACCGGCACCCTGCAGTTTTAGCTGCAGCGGTCGTTGCAAAACCGGATTCAAAGTGGGGCGAGACTCCATGCGCATTCATTGAACTGAAGGCCGGTGCGAATCCCACCCCAGAAGAAATTCTGGAGCATTGCAAAAAACACCTCGCTGGTTTTAAGGTGCCTCGTGCAGTGGTCTTTGGTGAGATACCTAAAACAGCAACTGGAAAGATTCAGAAATTTGAATTGCGTAAGCGCGCCGGTTCAGCCACAGCCATTGATGTTTAATTATGCCGGTTGACTATCGCGCCCCGCTGGCTGATATGCACTTTATTGTGCATCAGCTCATCCCGCTCTCCAGAATTCAGGCCTTACCAGGCTATGAAGAAGTGGATGATGATTTAGTCAATACGATTTTGGAGGAAGCCTCTAAGTTTGCGAATCAGGTCTTAAGCCCCATCAATTGGACGGGCGATCAAGAGGGCTGTATCTTGGAGCATGCCGTTGTGAAAACTCCAAGTGGGTTTAAGGATGCCTATCAGCAATATATCGAAGCGGGATGGATTTCTTTAGCAGCAAATCCTAATTTTGGAGGGCAGGGTTTGCCTGCATCGCTCGCTACCCCCGTCAATGAGATGTGGCACTCTGCCAATATGGCATTCATGCTATGCCCCATGCTGACCGCGGGTGCTATTGAGGCGATTGAGCACCATGCAACTGCAAATCAGCAATCAATTTATTTGCCAAAATTGATTTCGGGTGAGTGGGCGGGTACGATGAACTTAACCGAGCCAGCAGCCGGATCGGATTTGTCAGCCGTTAGTACCAAAGCGATCCCCAATGGCGATCACTATTTAATTACCGGTACCAAAATCTTTATTACCTATGGTGAGCATGACCTTACTGAAAATATCGTGCATTTGGTATTGGCACGTTTGCCAAATGCACCGGCTGGCGTAAAAGGAATTTCTCTATTTATCGTACCTAAGTTCTTGGTGAATGCCGATGGTAGCTTGGGTCCACGCAATGATGTGCAGTGTGCTTCGATTGAACATAAGCTTGGGATACACGCAAGCCCCACCGCAGTAATGTCTTTTGGGGAAGCTGGCGGAGCAATCGGTTATTTGGTGGGCGAGGAAAACCGTGGCTTGGAATATATGTTCACGATGATGAACAATGCGCGTCTAGCGGTTGGTCTTGAAGGTGTTGCAGTTGCCGAGCGTGCGTATCAGCAGGCTGCCGAATATGCCAAAGAGCGCGTACAGGGTAAGGTCCCTCAAAAGAGCGGCAAATTACCGATCTTGCATCATGCTGACGTCCAGCGGATGCTCATGCTGATGAAAACCCAAACCGAGGCCATGCGAGCCTTGGCCTACATTGCGGCGGCTGAAGTGGATTTTGCTCAAAAGCATCCTGATGAGGCGATTCGCCAAAGTAGCCAACGTCGTGTTGATTTTTTAACCCCCATTGTTAAAGCCTGGTCTACGGAGCAAGCGATTGAAATTGCGTCCTTGGGAGTGCAAGTGCATGGTGGGATGGGTTATATCGAAGAGACGGGTGCTGCTCAACATTTACGCGATGCGCGCATCACTACCATTTATGAGGGAACAACTGGCATTCAGGCTGGCGATTTGCTTGGACGAAAAATTATTCGCGATGATGGTGTCGAGGCACGAAAACTAATTGCAGAGATTGAGGCTGAAGCACAAGCGTGTCAAAACCATACCGATCCTGATCTCCAGTTAATCGGCCACGAATTGCATAAGGCGACTCAAGCACTCGCTAAGGCCCTAAATTGGCTGCTCACTGCGCACAATGATCAACCGCAAGCCACCTTGGCAGGTGCGTACCCATTATTGCGTTCGTTTGGCATTCTTTGTGGTGGCTGGCTCTTAGCAAAATCAGCCTTAATCGTGAATAGCCCAAGTTATTCTGGTCAAAATGGATTTGCATCCCAGAAAAAAGCGAGTGCTATTTTTTATACCCATGAAGTGTTGCCACACGTCGCAGGGCTTGTGCAAACAATTTGTGCTGGCGCTGATGTTGCAAAAGCCATGAACGATGGCTTGGCCGATTTAATGAATCCCTAAGCCCTGTAAACCAATTTCAGCTAAAAGCCCCGCTTTTTTACCATTCTCAGCGGCATCTTGGGCGCTGGCATTACCGTCCACGGCGCGTTGCGCAACGCCATGCAAGATGGCTGCAATCCGAAAAAAGTTATATGCCATATAAAAGTTCCAATCCGCATTAGCATTGCGTCCGGTACGCACTTCATACGCTTTGATGTAATCTTCTTCAGACGGAATCCCAAGATACTGCAGGTCAAGGCCACCAATGCCGCGCCATAAAGCGGGAGGGATTCTCCAGGCCATGCATTGATAGGAAAGGTCTGCCAGCGGATGACCCAAGGTTGAGAGCTCCCAATCGAGCACACCCATGATCGTGTGATCCTTAGGATGGAACACGAGGTTATCTAGACGAAAGTCACCGTGTACGAGGGTGGTTTCATCATCGCTCGGAATGTGATGAGGAAGCCATTCAATGAGTTGTGCCAGGGCGCTTGGTATTGGAATAGTGGTTTCCTGCACTTGCTTTGACCAACGACTTACCTGCCTCGCAAAATAATTACCGGGTTTGCCAAAACTCTCCAAACCAATTTGGCGGTAATCCAATTGATGAATCGCAGCCAGCACTCGATTCATTTCGTCGTAGATCGCTCCCCGCTCGATAGAACTCATTTGCGGAAGCGATTGATCATGAAATACCTGCCCAGCTAGATAAGACATTAAATAGAAAGGGGTGCCAATCAGTGACTCATCCTCACACAGCGCGAGCATTTTGGGAACTGGTACAGCGGTTGATGCTAGGGCACTCATGACGCGGTATTCCCGTTCAATCGCGTGGGCGGAGGGCAATAGCTTGCCAGAGGGTTTTTTACGCAGCACCACGCAGTCGGAGCCACACCTAATTTTGTAGGTTGGGTTGGATTGACCGCCAACAAGTGATTCAATTTCGATCGAACGGGTATCTAAACCAAGTTGACCAAGATAAGTACGCAACCGAGGATGATTGATCGACTGATCCACAATCTACCTTACAAGGAGCTAACTAAATGGGCTCCATCGACAACTAGGGTGCTGCCTGACATCCCCTGACCAGCTGCTGAGGCAAGAAGCAAAATAGGGCCATCCAAATCTTCTGGTTCGTTAAAGCGTCGACTAGGAATACGCATGCGTAGCTTCTCGCCCAACTCACTTTGCAAAAATTCTCGGTTGAGATCGGTGATCACGTAACCTGGCAGGATGGCATTTACCCGAATTTGATAACGGGCGAGCTCAAGCGCCATCGTTTTGGTCACTTGGATAACCCCCGCT
Source organism: Polynucleobacter sp. MWH-UH24A (assembly GCF_018687475.1). Taxonomy (NCBI): domain Bacteria; kingdom Pseudomonadati; phylum Pseudomonadota; class Betaproteobacteria; order Burkholderiales; family Burkholderiaceae; genus Polynucleobacter; species Polynucleobacter sp. MWH-UH24A. The sequence continues at coordinate 1,282,717 of NZ_CP061292.1, read as the reverse complement.
TTAGAGATGGCATATGGGGCAACCCCATTAATTTGGCGTTCCCCAAGAATGGATGCCATATTAATAATGGAGCCTGCAGTCTTTGTAGCTACCATCGTGCGTGCCGCTTCAGTAGCTACTAGCCAGACCCCTTTTAGGTTGGTATCCACAACCCTATCCCAATCCGCTTCAGTTTGCTCTAACAAACTCTTGGTGACAGAAACGCCTGCATTATTAATCACGATGGTTGGCCGTGCCCACGAAGTGATTTGCGTGAAGCATTGCGTCACACTGGACTGCTGGGTCACATCCAAGTGAAAAGCTTTGGCATGACCTCCAGCGCTGACAATCTCCTTTGCCAATAATTCAAGCTCTTTTATATTGCGAGAGGCGAGAGCGACTTTAGCACCAGCGTTTGCTAATAAAAGACTGCAGTGTCGGCCAATGCCACTTGATGCACCCGTCACCACGGCCACTTGTCCGTCGAGACGAAAACGTTCAGTGGGCGATGAGCTCATCGTGTTTGATCAAGTAATTTACGAGCCATGCTCCAACGGTGAACTTCACTGGGACCATCGTAGATCCGAAAAGCACGCATATCGGTAAAGATTCGCATCACGGCCGACTCGCCAGTTACACCTTGACCGCCCATTATTTGCACACAACGATCAACTACGCGCCACTGCGCTTCAGAACAAACAACTTTTGCCCGACTGGATTCGTAATTGCATTTTTGTCCCTGATCCAATAGCCAAGCAGTATGCAAAATATGTAAGCGCGCAGTTTGTAAATCCATATCGTTATCCGCCAACATGAATCCAACCCCTTCGTGATCCCCTAAACGTTGTCCAAAGGCTTGGCGTTTTTGGGCATAGGCAAGAGCAATATCATGGGCACGACGGGCTTGACCTAACCAGCGCATGCAATGCGTGAGTCGTGCAGGCGCTAAGCGAACTTGGGCATACCGAAATCCCTTACCGAGTTCACCTAAGATCTGATCGGCGGGGATGCGCAAATTAGTAAAGCGCAAAACACTATGACCGCCAGCAAAGCATTGATCCATAGATTCCATATTGCGCTCAATCTCAATGCCGGGCGCATTCATATCGGATAAAAACATGGTTGCCTGATTATCTTCAGTACGCGCCATGATGATGACGTAATCCGAGCCATCAGCACCGGTAATAAACCATTTACGTCCGTTAATCACATAGTCATTGCCGTCTCGAGTCGCTGTGGTTAATAACATGGATGGGTCCGAGCCAGCTCCGGGTGCAGGCTCGGTCATGGCAAAGCAGGAGCGCAGTTTTCCTTGCACTTGAGGGAGCAACCACCGCGCTTGTTGAGCGGGACTGGCCACCTGTTCCATCAAATGAATGTTGCCTTCGTCGGGTGCATGAATGTTCATTGCAATAGGTCCGAGGCGCGAGTAGCCAGCCTCTTCAAAAACAATGGCTTTAGCGACATGACTTAAACCTAAGCCGCCATGCTTAATGGACGCATGGGGAGTTAGTAGACCAGCCGCTTTAGCTAATGCAATTAATTCTTGGCGTAACTCGGGGGTGGGGCCATGTGCCGTTTCTCGGGCATCGCCCTCAAAAGGGATCACTTTTTGAGTAATAAAGTCTCGGGTTTTATCCCGAAGAGCAATGAACTCAGGGGTGAGATTAAAGTACATGACCCATTGTAATCCGAGCGATTTGGCCTAACCCATTGATTTTTGCCAAACAAAGCAGCCTTGATTAGGGTTTTCGCTATACAGGGCAATACGTTGATCCACTATTCTTAGTCAATTCAGGCTTCTAGGATCGTTTATGCAGGATGTAGATGGTTTCATTTTGACCACAGCGCACTTAACCAAATCATTTTTTGGATTTACTGCAGTTCATGATGTCAATTTGAATGTGAAACGCGGCAGCATTCATGCATTAATCGGTCCGAATGGAGCGGGGAAGACCACCTGCTTTAATTTGCTAACAAAATTCTTAGAACCCACTAAGGGCAGCATTACGTTTAATGGTCAAGACATTACCAAAGAGAAACCTGCGCAAATTGCGAAGCGCGGCATTATTCGTTCCTTTCAAATCTCTGCAGTCTTTCCCCATATGACTGCCTTAGAAAATGTGCGTATTGGTTTGCAGCAACAGCTTGGCACCTCTTTTTATTTTTGGAAAAGCGAACGCTCATTGGATGTTCTAAACGATCGTGCGATGGATGCATTACGCCAAGTGGGCCTCGACCGCTTTGCTGATGAGTTGGCGGTCAATCTTCCGTATGGCCGCAAGCGCGCTTTAGAAATTGCCGCAACCGTTGCCATGAACCCCGAACTCATGTTGCTTGATGAGCCAACTCAAGGAATGGGTCATGAAGATGTTAATTTGGTCACCGAGTTAATTAAGCAGGTTGCAAAAGGCCGGACGGTATTAATGGTAGAGCACAACATGAAAGTAGTTGCGAACATCGCACATACGATTTCCGTACTGCAACGTGGTGAGGTAATTGCGGAGGGCCCCTATGAGCAAGTATCTAGAAATCCACAGGTCATGGAGGCATACATGGGTACTGCCGATACTGAGTTGCAAGGTCACTAAATACCATGAGCGCCGCACTTGAAATTCATGATCTCAATGCTTGGTATGGCGAGTCCCACGTCTTGCATGGCATTAATCTAACGGTTCATCCTGGCGAGGTGGTTTGTTTATTAGGTCGCAACGGCGCTGGCCGCACGACGACTTTAAGGGCGATCTTGGGCCTTGTTGGTCAGCGCACTGGTTCGATCCAGGTCAATGGGCAAGAGGTGATCGGGATGCCAACCTATCGCGTGGCAAAGCTCGGTATCGGTTATTGCCCTGAAGAGCGCGGTATTTTTACTAGCTTGACCTGTGAGCAAAATTTAATGCTGCCGCCCAAAGTTGGCAAGGGTATGGCGATGAGCGTTGACGATATTTATGCGATGTTTCCGAACCTCTATGAGCGGCGCTCAAGTCCTGGCGGCAAACTCTCCGGTGGCGAGCAACAGATGCTGGCGATTGCCCGCATTTTGCGAACGGGAGCTAACTTACTGCTTCTCGATGAGATTACCGAAGGTCTTGCGCCAGTCATTATTCAGAAACTAAGCGAGGTTGTAAAAGTATTAAAAGAACGTGGATTTACGATTGTGTTGGTTGAACAAAATTTTCGATTTGCCTCAAAGCTCGCTGATAGAAACTATGTGATTGAGCATGGGCAAGTTGTAAAAATGGTGGAGAGACATCAACTCGAAGCTAGTCAAGAGGAGCTCAAGATTCTGTTGGGTGTTTAGTTGTGAAAAGGTGGTAAAAGTTTAAAAGGAGAAGTTCAAATGAAAAAAACTGCAATCGCTGCGCTCGTATCCGCTGCCTTTTTGACAGCGGCTATTCCTGCAAAAGCACAAACCGTCTCGGATAACGAGATTCGTATCGGGGTATTAACAGACCTTTCTGGTATCTATTCTGCGATTGAGGGACCTGGCGCCGTACTTGCCGCTCAAATGGCTGCTCGTGACTTTGGTGGTCAAGTATTGGGCCGCAAAATCGTGATTACCTCTGCAGATACTCAGTCCAAAGCTGATTTATCTGGTTCAAAAGCCCGCGAGATGTTTGAGAAAGATAAGGTCGACATGATCGTCGGTAACGTTTCGACCGCTTCAGCCTTAGCTGCGATGGAGGTAGCTGAGCAATTTAAACGCGTATCGATTGTGACTGGCGCGGCTTCATTGCCCATTACCAATGAGAAATGTACGCCATACAGTATTCACTACGTGTATGACACCTATGCGCTCTCACGCGGTACTGGTAAGGCAGTGGTGGACTCTGGAAAGAAGACATGGTTCTTTGTTACTGCCGACTATGCCTTTGGACATACATTAGAGCGTGACACAACTGAGGTGGTACTAGCCAACGGTGGAAAAGTATTGGGTAGTGTGAAGCACCCAATTAATACCCAAGATTTTTCATCATTCATGGCTCAGGCACAATCCTCGAAGGCTGAAGTGATTGGTTTAGCCAATGCCGGTGGTGACACGATCGGATCGATTAAACAAGCCGCTGAGCTAGGCATTATGGGTTCGAAGCAAACCGTTGTGCCCCTGCTCATGTTTATTAGTGATATTCAAGCGTTGGGATTAAAAACAACCCAAGGCATGAACTTTACTGTAGGCTGGTACTGGGACTTTAATGACTCCAATCGCAAGTTTGCTGAGCGCTTCATGAAAGAGTTCAAAGGCAAAGCACCAACCTCGGTTCAAGCGGGTGTTTATTCAGCCACGATGCAATATCTGAAAGCTATTGAAGTCACTAAAACCGATAATTCGGATGCGGTCATGAAGCAAATGAAGTCGGTTGAGATTAACGACGGTTTATTCAAGGGCAGGATTCGTGCTGATGGTAAGTTTGAACACGATATGTACTTGCTTGAAGTGAAGAAGCCAAATGAGTCGAAGGGACCCAATGATGTAGCAAAAGTTGTTAAAGTAATTGCTGCAAAAGATGCAACGTTGCCCTTGGCTCAATCGAAGTGCAAATACGTTACTAAGTAATCAAAGGTGAATTGATTCATGTTTGAGCTTCTTGGGATTACACCGCAAGCCTTAGTCTCGCAACTATTGATTGGTTTAATCAATGGTTCGTTTTATGCATTACTAAGTCTAGGTCTTGCAGTCATCTTTGGACTTCTCAATGTGATTAATTTCACCCATGGAGCTCAATATATGTTGGGCGCCATGCTGACTTGGATCGGCTTAACTCAAGTGGGTCAGTGGATTGGAATGCCAGAGTTTGAGGTTAATTATTTTGTGGCTTTGATTCTGGCGCCACTGATCGTAGGACTTTTTAGCATCGTGATTGAAAAAACGATGCTAAAGCGTCTTTATCACCTTGATCATTTGTATGGGCTCTTACTGACCTTTGGTTTGGCTTTGGTCATTGAGGGTTTATTTCGACATTGGTACGGCGTATTAGGAAATAGTTATCCGGTGCCTGATGTCCTAAAAGGCGGTATCCGGGTGGCTGAACTATTCTTGCCGTATTACCGACTGTGGGTGGTGTTCTTAGCTTTAATCGTTTGCTTTGCAACTTGGTATTTCATTGAACGTACAAGCTTGGGTAGCCTATTGCGAGCAGGCACAGAAAACCCACGTCTTTTGCAAGCGCTTGGTGTGAACGTACCGCTGATCGTGACGCTTACCTATGGGGCGGGTTGCGCTTTAGCGGCATTTGCGGGTGTGATGGCAGCCCCGGTTTATCAAGTTACCGCAGTGATGGGATCGAATCTGATCATTGTCGTCTTTGCCGTAGTGGTGATTGGCGGTATGGGCTCGATTGCGGGTGCCATTGTGACTGGTCTTGGTCTGGGGATTGTGGAGGGACTAACAAAGGTTTTCTACCCCCAAGCTTCATCCGTATCAATCTTCATCATCATGATCATTGTGCTCTTAATAAAACCCGCAGGCTTATTTGGTAAGTCGAATTAATCATGAAGCCAACGCTATCCCCACTCGACAAGATTTCAATCGTCATCATTGCTTTCTTGGCAATCGTACCTTTTCAGGGCATTGTCTACGATCTGTTCATGATGAAAGTCTTTTGTTTTGCTATCTTTGCAGCTTCTCTTAATTTGTTACTGGGTTACGCGGGCCTCCTGTCGTTTGGTCATGCGGCATTCTTTGGAACGGGTGCTTACATTACAGCGTACGTGATGAAGGAGTGGGGCTTTACACCTGAATTAGGCCTCATCATGGGAGTGCTTTGCTCAACTGCTTTGGGATATATCTTTGGGGCCTTGGCAATTCGTCGCCAAGGAATTTACTTTGCAATGATTACTTTAGCGTTGGCACAAGTAATCTATTTCTTGGCAACTCAAGTACCCTTTACCA